>NZ_BBCJ01000007.1 GCF_001311985.1 Geotalea toluenoxydans JCM 15764 | reverse complement strand
CCGACCGCCGACCGCCGACCGCCGACCACCGACCGCTTCTCCCTACATGGGATATTTTCCCAATGTGGCGGGGTCAAGCTTTTCCAGGAAATCGACGAAGCGTCGGGCGTCATTTCCCCCTGAGAACTTCCCTTCCTTCAGATCAAGCAGCGGCGCTTCCCTGACCACATCTTCGTGGACCATAACCGGAATCTTATATTTCAGTGCAGTCAGCAACGCTTCCGTCACCCTGACTTCAACCCGGATTTTCTTTCTTTTGCCGCTGAACTTGACACATGCGTTGAAAACACCGTCACGAAGGCTTTCGACGGCGATCGATTCTATTTTCAGTTCAAGCTGCTGCATCAGCGCGGTCAACAGATCTCCACTCCCGGCACGGATCAGGTCCCGGTTGATCAGTTCAAGGGCAACGGGGACCGATTCCTGCTGGCCTATCCAGATCGGAAGGGAATTTTCCCCTGCATCGTCCTTGAGAATTATTACCGGCATCTGGGCAATGGCGTCCAATGCAAATCCGTATATTTTCATTTTATAGTACATGCGTCTCCTTGGCACATCTTTGACCGATTTCGGCCCATTAAATTCAGTTGCACAATTCACCCTGCAGCGAGTTCTGCTCTCCCCTGGTAATCGTTACCTTTACCATTTGTCCTACAAGGGCAGGATTTGCCGTAATATTGACAATCCGGTTGCCCGAGATCCGCCCGTAGATTTGCCCTCCCCGCCGGCTTTCTCCCTCCACGAGCACCTCCTGCACACTTCCCTCAAAACTTCTGTTGTTCTCCAGGGTAATCTTTCGCTGCATTGCCAGCAGCCGGTCGAGCCGCATCTGTTTTTCCTTCTGGCTGATATGGTCGGAATATCCTGCCGCCTTGGTTTCCGGTCTTTTCGAATAGATAAAGGAAAAAACATCGGTATAGCGAACCTCCTCCAAAAGAGACAGGGTTTCCTGGAAGTCGGTCTCTGTTTCACCGGGGAATCCGACGATAATGTCACCGGTAATCTGGATGCCCGGAGATACGGCTTTGAGCTGTCCGATCAGCGACAGATATTCTTCGCGGCTATAGCCCCTGTTCATGGCCGAAAGGACGGCATTACTGCCTGCCTGGGCAGGGAGATGAACGTGTTTACATAATTTGGGCATTTCGCCAAAGCAGTCAATGAGCTGCCGTGAGAAATCCTTGGGATGTGATGTGGTGAAGCGTAGCCGTTCAATGCCTGGAATTTCGGAGACTTGACGCAGCAGGGTGACGAAATCCAGCTCCCCATTGCTTTTCAGACCATAGGAATTGACGTTCTGACCCAGAAGGGTTACTTCCTTGACCCCTTTAGCGGCCAACTGGGAGATTTCTTCGAGAATATCGGCTGATCGGCGGCTTATTTCCCGGCCTCGCACATAGGGGACGATGCAGTAGGAACAAAAATTATCACATCCCTGCATCACGGTGACAAAACGTGAAACGCCATTGGTGCTGTTATCTACAGGAAAGAGATCAAGGCGTGAGTCATTGTCGATGAAATCCGTCTCTGACTGACGCTCCCCCTTTTCGGCGGAAAGGACCAGCTCCGGCAGCAGATGCAGGTTGTGGGTACCGAAGACAAAATCCAGATGAGGAATATTCAACAGCAGCCGTTCCCCTTCCTGCTGGGCGACACAACCGCCGACGCCAATCAGTATTTTTGGCCTCTTCCGCTTTAGCCCCTTGTACTGGACAAGGTGGTTATAAACCTTCTCTTCCGCCCGTGCCCTTACACTGCAGGTATTGAGGATAATCAGATCAGCCAGGGAAGAATCATTGGTGGGGCGATAACCTATATCTTTCAGCAAGCCTGCAATTTTTTCCGAATCACTGACATTCATCTGGCAGCCGAATGTTTGCAGGTAAAGCAGTTTTTCTTTAATCACGTTAATCCTTTAGCGCCTGATTTGCCGTTGATATTACGCAACTATCCGCTAAGTC
Organism: Geotalea toluenoxydans JCM 15764; assembly: GCF_001311985.1. Lineage (GTDB taxonomy): Bacteria > Desulfobacterota > Desulfuromonadia > Geobacterales > Geobacteraceae > Geotalea > Geotalea toluenoxydans. Next base: position 157,728 of record NZ_BBCJ01000007.1, on the reverse strand, counting down.
GTCAATCTATTTTCCCGTACATGTCTTTCAACAGGATGGCGTAGCATTAAACCACTTGCAAAATAGGCATTGCCGTACCACAAACATATAACATTTTGAATATAAAGAAGTATCTATGGTTGGGCTTGGGAATTGCATCTGTGAAATTACATATATGGTTAAATGAATTTTAAGCTAAAGTTAATCGAAAGTCTGCCGATGAGGTCATATAAGGTCTCGCCGGATAAAAAAAAGTAAAGGAGAAAACATGAAACCCATTTTGAAGAAAACCTTGCTAAGCTCGTTGCTGTTGGCATTTACCCTGCCGATGCCTGCAATGGGGGCAGACCAGGACCTGCAGCAGAAGTTGGACGCCCTGTCCAAGGAAGTCGAAGCACTGAAGCAGCAGACGAAGAAAACCGATGAGAAATCCATTGGCCGCTGGCTTACCATCGGGGGGGATTACCGCTTTCGGATCGATTCGTTACGGGGAGAAGTTCCCAGCTACTACCAGTTCATGGGCCCTGCTGCCATGCCGGTACTGATGCCTGAATACAAACCCAAGAACGATGCGCTTATGACCAACCGTTTCGGACTCAATCTGAAGGCAAAGGCCACCAAAGATGTTACCGTCACCACCCGTCTGCTCATGTACAAGACATCAGGCAACCAGACCGCCGATGCAACCAATGCCGGTTTTTTCGCCGATCGTAGCCAGATTCTCGACGGCACCATCGGTCATGTCCCCAGCGACAACACCCTGCGCGTCGACCAGGTCTTCGCCACCTGGAGCAATATTGCCGACCAGCCGATATGGTTCTCCGTCGGACGTCGGCCCTCAACCGCCGGGTCCCCTACCCATGTTCGGCAAAACAGCGAAAGACCGGGTAATGGCGGCGTTCCGGGGCTGCTTGTCGATTATGCCTTTGACGGCATGACCCTGGGTTATGCTCCCGACATTGATGGCCTCTCTGGTGCTTACGCAAAGCTATGCTACGGCCGCGGCTTCGAAGCCGGGTACAGCAGCCAGAACAACCTCCGCGACACGGACATGATGGGCATTCAGATCGTGCCGATTGACACCGACCCACTTCGGCTTGATTTCCAGTGGAACCGCGGTTTCAACATCTTCGATAATCCCAACAATGTCGGTAATGAGCTGGGTGATATCGACTGGTACGGCCTTGGCGCCCTCAGCACTCTCAAGAGCGTCGGCCCAGGCAGCCTTACCCTGTTCGCCAGCACCGGCATGAGCATCACCCATCCCAACGGCAATCACGCATTGCTTGCAGGTGCAGGCTCACCCGATTCCGGCGCAGGACTGCTTATAAACGGCGCCGATGTGAAGGATAACACCGGCTACTCCGCCTACGTCGGTCTCCGCTATGATCTGCCTACCGGCACCAAGCTCGGCGCTGAATACAACTATGGTTCCAAGTACTGGATGCCTTTCGATCCGGCAGCTGATGATATGTGGACCAGCAAGTTGGGTACCCGCGGCAATGTCTATGAAGCCTATATAATTCAGGAACTGAAGCTGCAACCAATATCTTCATACCTGAGCAAGGTCTTCTTCCGGCTCGGCTATCAGTACTATGATTTCGAATACACCGGCAGCAACAACTGTGGGTGCTCCGGTTAAAATTGCAGATCTGACCGCCAGCCCCATGAATGCGCAGATGTTTGCACCTCTGAAGTCTGCTCAGAATATCTATGCTACCTTTGAGGTTAAATTTTAAATCTTGTCATGTGGAAAAGAGCGAGGGGTTGCCCCCTCGCTTTCTCACGAAGTAAAGTTTTTCGGCCTGGCGCCGGATATAAAACAGAACGAAAGTTCAACGTAAAAAGGAGCAACAAAATGAAAAAGCTGGTTTCACTAATGATCTTGTTCGCCATCTTCGGCATTACCTGCCTGTCTTTCACCTCTACAGCCAGCGCCGAAGAAATCAAGATGGTCGGTGTCATCACAAAGATCGACATAGCGGGCAAGGACGCCAAAACAGCCACTGCCACGTTAAAGGACAACAAGAGTGGCGACCTGATTGAAATCACAGTAAATGATGACCTTACCCTGGATAAATTCAAAGATCACCGCATTGTGGATGGTGATGAGATCCGCTGCAAATATGAGGTTGTCAACGGCAAAAATGTCAGCAAGCTTTTCAGGAAAACTGCAGGATGCTGACTTGATCAACAACTGATTTTCTCTTGAAATCGCTGTAGTTACCAGATTGCAGCGTTTTTCTTTATAACAGAAATTGTAATATCAATATATATGATATATATATCAACATATGTTTATAAGGAGTCAGTCATGAAAAAATTTTTGCGACGGTTCTATGCCTGTTGCTCGGCGTGGTTCAAGTCATGGCCGCGGATCATCCAGGCAAAGAAAGTATTGAGAAAAACGGCTATAAGGGTCCTGAAACCTGCGAAGAATGCCATCCCGGTACAACCAAAGGCTTCCTTCAATCGGTACATTGGAAACATGCTTCAAAGGTAAACAATGTTGAAGGGCTTGACCCGAAAAAAGAGTACGGCATGAAAAACCGCATCTACACCATGTGCAACGGCAACGATATCGTCAACAACCTCAAGGAAATTCCCAAAAGTCCTGAAACGGGAAAAACAAAATTCACCGGCTGTAATACCTGCCATCCTGGCAATCATCTGAGTGACGTGGGAAGCACCGGCGCAGATGCTGAAGGCGCCATAGACTGCCTGGTATGCCATTCGACCGATTACGATTTCCGCCAGAGAAAGCCCTTCAAGAATGAAAAAGGCGAAGTCGTCATGGGGCAGGACAGGAGCACCAAGGCAGCCCTCGCCATCGGCAAGCCGACGGTGAAGAACTGCATGGTTTGTCATGAAGCTGCAGGCGGTGGAGTCCTGGTAAAAAGAGGCTTTGCATTTAACAAGGAAACAGATGCCCATGCGGCAAAGGGAATGGTCTGCGTCGACTGCCATAAAACAAAAAACCACAAAATCCCCACCGGCTACGATCCAAACAATTGGGCCAACGACGGTGTGCGCGTATCCTGCGCGGACACTGCCTGCCATGGTAACAGCCCACACAAGGATGCAGCTCTGAATAGACACACGGCCCGCATCGCCTGCCAGACCTGCCATATTCCAGAACAGGGGGTGCTTTCGCCAAGGATTTCACCAAGTGGGAACAGGGATCGGACAAATTTTACGAGCCGACTACCCTGAGGAAGGAGGCCAATGAGACGGTACCGGTTTATGCCTGGTACAACAAAACCGTGAAGAATACCCCGACCTTTATCGGGCCGAAGGGCAGCCGAAAAGACAAGAACAGCAAGATTTATCCTTTCAAAATATTCCAGGGCAAGGCATTCTTCGATAAGAAGACAGGGCAGCTGCTTTCCATGGATTTCGCCCCCCCGATGGCAACTGGTGATACTCTGGCAGGAGTAGCCTCGGCAGCAAAGACTCTCGGCATCAAGAACTACACCCCAGTTCCTGGCTGGCAGACCATTTACTTCGGCAGCAATCATCTGGTGACAAAAGGCAAGGCCCTTTTCTGTGCCAACTGCCACGCGCCCAATGGAGTCCTGAATTTCAAGGACCTGGGCTACACGGACAAGGAAATTTTAAGACTGACCAGTCCTGAAATTTACCTGGAAAACGTACTGAAAAAGCAGAAGGAAGACTGGTAGAGGAAGGCTCTTAAATTTCGGGGGCGGTCGTAAGGCCGCCTCTTTTTTTACGCCTTATACTAAGATATTCTTCTTGACACAATCCTGGAGCAAGTGCTATAAATCTAACTTTCGAAAATTTAAACGGCTTTTTTAAATAAATGGAGGTGCAGTTTGGCAAATCACAAGTCAGCCCTTAAGAGAATCAAGCAAACAGAAAAAAGAACAGAAAGAAATCGTCATATCCGTTCAACCCTGCGGACTTTCATAAAGCGTGTTCGTGAAGCAGTAGCAGCAAAAGACGCCAACCTTGCCAAAGAAGCGCTGGCTGCAGCAATCCCCGTGATCGACGGAGCCGCATCCAAAGGGGTCATACACTCCTCCAATGCCTCACGCAGCGTCTCACGCCTTACCAAACTGGTTAATACCCTGAGCTAAACGAATCATAGACAGCTGTTAAAAGGGATCCCAAGCAGGGATCCCTTTTTTAATATCAGCACCTGCCCTACCCGGTTACTTTCCGCACACCTCCATGGTGAACCGCTCCAGCAAAGCTGCCGGTTTCCCGCCACTTGTTTTCAACGCCGAATCCAGTTCAAGCAGACGTTCAAAAATAACCTTCAGTTCAGCGGTCCGGTAGTTTCGCGCCTGATCCATGACCTTTTTCAGAAAATAAGGGTTTATGCCGGCAGACTTGCCGATTTCGGCGCTGGACACTCTGCGATCCATCAGCTCACGCACTCGCCAGAGCTGCCTGAAATGACGTGCCAGCATGGCCAGAAGCATCAGGGGTGCCTCCCCATCACGCAGGATAGTGTAAAGGGTACGCATGGCTTTGGTCGGATCTTTTTCGCCGACCGCATCTGCCAGTTCGAACACCGTGTCCACCTTGGTGTCCGAGACCACAGCTTTTATGTCATCCATGAGAATGCTGTCTCTGCCGCCACAATAGGTAACCACTTTCTCAATCTGCGACGCCAGTTCCTGGAGGTTGTTCCCCACCATATAAGCCAAAAGATCGGCTGCTGCCGGATCGATGCGCTTGCCACAAGCCTTTATCTCTTCACGGATAAATGCCCCCAGCTGATTTTCGTAGGGGCGCTTGAATTCCACCAGACCGTCAGACTTCTTTATTTCCACAAAGAATTTTTTGCGCTGATCTATTTTTTCTCCCTGAAAAATCAGACAGGTGGTGGGGGAAGGATTCTGCAGGTAGGTCAGTAGCACATCAAGGGCGGCGGCTGAAAGGTCCTGACTTTTCTTGACCAGAATGGCGCGCCGGTTGGCGAACATTGGCAGGGTCTGGGCAGCACTGAAGATCTCCTCCCCCTTGCACTCGTTGCCGTAAAAAATATTGAAATTGAAATCGCGGAAATCGGCGGAAACGATCCTGTCAAGCAGTCGTTTTACACCCTTTTCTATCAGATAGGCTCGTCGCCGTAAAGATAGTAAAAGGGAGCGATGCTCCCTTTATCCACCGACCGGGTAAATTCATCAGGTTTCATACTTTGGACCTAGAAATCTTCCTGCATCTTTTCATGCAGCTGTTCCGCCAGGCGAATGCATATTTCGGCCATGGCAGCAGTCTCACTATTTTGCTGCAAGGAAATGTCAGCTTGGGCGGGATAATCCTGACTTTCGGCAACCTCACCTCTCCAGACGATTTTGCCCGTCTGTCGCTCGACAAGGCTCGCAGCAAGTTTTACCGTCGCCCGATACCCTGCAATGCGGTCGGCTGCCGTGTAGGAAACCGGAGCAACAGCGTAGGAAAGCACGGCACCGCTCAGTACAAGACGGGCAGTTGCCTCATTCACGGAGTTGCCGCCGCTGTGCCGGGCAAACTCGTCAATGATACTCCGGGTCGCCACCGTTTCAAGACCGGCCCGATAGCTCTTGTTGGCAAAGATCCTGATATGAACTCCGTCCAGCCCATCATTAGAACTACCGATCCCCCCAAGATGGTGGTACCCGCATCCGGAAAGAATTCCTGTCACATACAGCAGAATGAAAAATGCTGATTTTCGCAAAAGTCCGCCTTTATCCGACAACGATGTTAACCAGCTTGCCGGGAACGTAGACAACCTTTTTGATATTCATGCCATCAATGAGCTGTCTGATTTTTTCGTCGGCAAGGGCAGCTCCTTTTATTTCTTCATCGGTCGCGCTTGCGGCTACGGTTACCTTGCCGCGGAGCTTGCCGTTGACCTGAACCACCACCAGCAGCTCTTCATCAACTGCAGCGGCAGCATCAAAGGCAGGCCAGGCGGCCTCATTGAGATTATCTTCATGGCCGAGGCTCTCCACAGTTCCTCGGCAAAATGAGGTACAAATGGCGCCAACAGCAATACCACCGATTCAACGGCCTCTTTCAGCACCGGCACGTTGCGGGGCTGGTTTTTGGGCTCAAATGCCTGAATGGCGTTGACCATCTCCATTACGGCAGCGATGGCCGTGTTGAAATGGAATCGGTCCTCGATATCATCGGAAACCTTGCGGATGGTCTTATGCACCAGACGGCGCAAGGTTTTACCCTCGTCTGTAAGGGCTGCAGCATCGAGAGGACCTGTGGCGCGTATCAATGGCAGGCATTCGTAGACAAGTTTCCATACCCGGTTCAGGAACCGATAACTGCCGTCGACTCCCTGATCGCTCCAGTCGAGATCTTTTTCGGGGGGGGCGGCAAATAACGAGAAAAGCCGTGCCGTATCAGCCCGTATTTTTCTATGAGCATTGGGATCGACAACATTGCCTTTGGATTTGCTCATCTTCGAGCCATCCTTGATGACCATGCCCTGGGTCAACAGGTTGGTGAACGGCTCGTTGATGTCGCAGTATCCCAGGTCGCGCAGGACCTTGGTAAAAGCGGGCATAGAGCAGATGCATGACCGCATGTTCAATGCCGCCGATATACTGGTCAACGGACATCCAGTATTCGGTCTTTCCCTTGTTGAGAGGACCAGAGGCAAAATCCGGACAGCAGTAGCGGAGGAAATACCATGAAGATTCCACAAAGGTATCCATGGTATCGGTCTCGCGACGCGCATCCTTGCCGCACATGGGGCAAGTGGTTTTGATGAAGGAGTCGATCTTGGCCAGCGGGTTGCCACCTTCTCCGGTGAATGTTGCATCCATGGGAAGTACAACCGGCAAGTCCTTTGCGGGCACGGGTACTGCGCCACAATCATCGCAGTAAATAACTGGAATCGGGTTTCCCCAGTAGCGCTGCCTGGAAATGCCCCAATCTCGCAGGCGGAAGTTGACGGTCTTTTTACCCAGTCCTTCCTGTTCCAGAAAATCGGCGATCTGCTCCTTGGCCACGGTGCTGTTCAGGCCGTCGAAGCGGCCCGAATTGACCATGATCCCTTCGGCGGTATAGGCCTCGGTCATGGTGGCGGCATCAAGTGATCCACCCTCAGGCTGGATCACCACTTCCATGGCGATAGCATATTTGCGGGCAAATTCAAGTCGCGTTGATCATGGGTCGCACAGCCATAACCGCGCCGGTGCCGTAATCGGTCAGGACAAAGTTTGCCAGGTAGATCGGCATGCGCCGGTTGGTGACCGGATTGATACAGTAGGAACCGGTAAAGACACCTTCCTTTTCGAAGTCTTCGGCCGTGCGCTTGATTTTGTCGGTTTTTTTCACTTTGTCCAAAAAGGCATTGACAGCAGCCATATTTTCAGCCGTTGTCAGCTGAAGGGCCAGTGGATGCTCAGGCGCCAGCGACATGAAGGTGGCGCCGAAAAGAGTATCCTGGCGGGTAGTAAAAACCTTGATGGCATCATTTCTGCCTTCTATGGAAAAGTCAATCTCGCAGCCGGTGCTCCTGCCGATCCAGTTGCGCTGCATGGTCAACACCCGCTCCGGCCAGCCCGGCAGCTTGTAGGTATCTTCTAGGAGCTCCTCTGCGTAGTCTGTGATCCTGAATGACCACTGCTCCAGCTCCTTTTGCTCCACCAAGCTGTCGCATCGCCAGCAGCTGCCGTCCTCAACCTGCTCATTGGCAAGCACAGTCTCGCATTTGGGGCACCAATTGACTGAGGATATCTTCTTGTAGGCAAGTCCCTTCTCAAGCATCTGCAGGAAGATCAGCTGCTCCCATTTATAGTATTCCACATTGCAGGTAGCCAGTTCCCTGTCCCAGTCGTAGGAAAACCCCATTTTTTTCAGCTGGCCACGCATGTAGTCGATGTTTTCATAGGTCCACTTGGCAGGGTGACTTTTATGCTGAATGGCCGCATTTTCGGCCGGCATGCCGAAGGCATCCCATCCCATGGGATGAAGAACATTGAATCCTTTCATCCTCTTGAAGCGGGCAATGACATCACCAATGGAATAGTTGCGCACATGTCCCATATGAATACGGCCTGACGGATAAGGAAACATCTCCAACAGGTAATATTTAGCCTTCCCGTCAACCTTTTCAGCCTTGAAGCTTTTATTATCGTTCCAAAGCTTCTGCCACTTCTCTTCAACCCTTGCGGGAACGTATTTCTCTTCCACTACAACCTCCTGCCCGTACCCGGGACAAAATTTTGCCACGGAAACGCAGCACCCATCATCTTTTCCCGCAACCCTGCTCTCACGGAAAATAAGACAGGCGCCTGCCTCCATGGCCAGTTTTGATTATTGGTTCTTGACTTAAAATTGAGGGGCACTACCCTCCTGGAATGAAGGGATATCGCCGGTTCTCCCGCCGTGGCATCTGCCGCAACTGGCAGCATCCTTGACGCTGAAGGCCATGGCTGCACCATGACAAGCGCCGCAAGATTTCCCCTCTTCCATATCCTTCATCTTCAAAGGCTTGCGTCCGACACCTGCCAGAATAATCCCATTGTGGCAATCGCCGCAATTGTACCCTTTGGAAAGATGCAGTTTATGACTGAACAAGACGCTGCCGGTCTTTTCCGGCAGCTCGTATTTAACTGCCTTGGTAACATTATGACATTTATTGCAACTGCCGGTAACGGTAAAGGCCGTGCTGGAATCGTGACAGGCGCCGCATGATTTCCCTTTTTCCATTTCAGGCATGCTGACTCGCCTGTTGCCCTTGCCCGGAATAAAGAGCTTGGTGTGGCAGTCATTACACGGATACAGGCCCAGATGGAACTTGTGACTGAACGATGCGCCTGATTCCTTGAACTGGATCTCCTTTACCGGGTGGCACTTCTGGCAAGCGTCCTTGACCGAAAAGGCCGTTTTCGAGTCATGGCAGCTGCCGCAGGACTTACCCTGCTCCATATCGCCCATGGTATATCGCTTGGCAGAAGCACCGGTAGTAAAAATGCCGTTATGGCAATCGGCACACTTGTACATGCCGATATGGAATGCGTGGCTGAAGTAGGTTACCCCGGTTGCCGGCACATTGAAAGCGATTTCCATGGTGGATTTATGGCACTTATCGCAATCTCCCTTGACGGAGAAACCGGTATTCCCTTCATGGCAGGCCCCGCAAGATTGCCCCTTTTCCATATCCGCCATGGACCGCCGCTTGTTGTCAGGTCCGGCAACAAACAATTTGCTATGGCAGTCGGCGCATTTGTACATATCCAGATGCTTTGTGTGGCTGAAACGGGCATCGTCGGTAAAGGTAATGTCTTTGACCGGATGGCATTTCCCGCAGTTGGCCGAGGCAGTAAAAGCACTCTTCCCGTCATGGCAAGCCCCGCATGATTTGCCTTTTTCCATCTCTGCCATGGTGAAGCTTTTACGTGACACCCCGGTGGCAAAAACCTGGTTATGGCAGTCGTCGCATTTATACATGCCCAGATGTATTTCATGACTGAAAGCAACTGAACCTATGTCCGGTATGTCGAAGGTTATATCTTTTGTGCTTTTATGACACCTGCCGCAGTTGGCGTTGACGGTAAATGCCACATCTCCCTCATGGCAGGCGCCGCATGATTTCAGCTTGGCCATGTCCGCCATGGTATACCGCTTGCTGCCGGCGCCGCCGACAAATAAACCGCTATGACAGTCGTTGCAGCGATAGATACCCAGATGGAACTTGTGGCTGAAAAGTGCGTCAGTCGCCTTGAACGGGATGTCCTTTGTGGCCGTATGGCATTTGCCGCAATCCCCTTTGACGCTGAAAGCGGTACTGCTTCATGACAGCCGCCGCAGGAGTTTCCCTGTTCCATGTCACGCATGGAATGGCGCTTGCTTTCAGGACCGGCAACAAAAAGTTTGCTGTGGCAATCGGCGCATTTGTACATTTCCAGATGGAATTTGTGGCTGAAAAGGGCATCGGCAGTAAAGGCAATATCCTTAACTGCATGGCATTTGGTGCAATTCTCCTTGACGGTGAAGGCAGTATTCCCATCGTGGCAGGCACCGCACGACGCCCCTTGCTCCATCTGGCGCATGGAAATATGCGGGTTGCCTGGCGCCGGCTTGAAAAGCTTGTTGTGGCAATCGCCACAACCATACATGCCGAGATGGAAGTTGTGACTGAAAACGATGGTGCCGAACTGGGGGATCTGAATCGGTACTTCCTTGACCAAATGGCATTTGACGCACTCATTAAGACCGAATGCCTTGGTTTTGTTGTGACAGACACCGCAGGATTTCCCCTGCTCCATCTCGGCCATTGTCACCGGCGGCGCATCTGTTGTTATGGGAAATATGGATTTATGACAAACGGTGCAGTTGCTGCCCAGCTTTTTCAAGTGAAGATCGTGATCAAAAATTACCTTGCCGGCATTCTCAGTCTTGAAAGTAACCATCTGAAAATCCATGGCAAAGAGAAGCACGGGAATAAAAAGCAGGAATGGCAACGGCAGCAGAAAGCGTTTCACTAATTGACCTCTGGGTTGCTTATTTGACATCGGAGGAAGTTCAACCGCTGGCTCTATACTATTTTCAGCAGCCTTTTGGCAACATCCAGTATGTTGTTGGGTTGTATCGGCTTGGTAATGTAGGCATTGGCGCCAAGGGCCAGTGCCCGTTCCCGGTCCTCTTGCGCTCCCTCCGTAGTGATGACGACAATGGGCGTTGCCTTGTAATTGGAATCGGTCCGTACCAGACTCACCAGCTTGAGACCGTCCATTATCGGCATGTTAATATCCGTGAAGATCAGGTCGAATTTCTCCGCAGAGAGCTTTTTCAAACCATCGACCCCATCGTTGGCCTCAACTATTCTCACGACTCTCAATCTTTTGAGAGCAAAAGATATAAGTTGCCTCATGGTTGGGGAGTCTTCAACGATCAAAATATTATATGGCGGCATAGCACTCTCCTCCTGCTTATTCCATTTGTCACTGGATGATCTGAACTGGCAGCATCATCAAGTCCGACTGTACCTGCTGGAAGGTTGAAATTTATTGCTGTCATTTGGTCAGAAGATCTATAAATCCCTGGATTGTCGAAAGCTTTCTTTCGGAATCGCTATAAAGTCTCGAACTGAATATCGCTGTCGCAGCATGTCCGGCAAGCAGGGTAAAGAGCTCGTAATCCACTGCTGCGAAGCTGGACTTCTGCATGAGCAGCTTGTAAATGACCAGAACACCGATTACGTGTTCCTTTATTTTAAGCGGGATACACACCATCGGATTTTCCAGATCCTGCACATAACCGTTTACATCCTCGACAAAATGATTCTCCCCGGTCTTGGCCACCTCGCCAATAACACCCCGGCCCAATTTCACATGGGGTATATTTTCTCGCTGGATACCTTCACAGGCCACGGCTTGTATTTCATTGGTCTTTTCATCAAGGAGCATGATTGAAAATTCTTCGGCGCCGATGAGGTTGATGATTATCTCGGTAATTATCTGCAGAACCTCTTTGAAATCCAGGGTGGAATGGAGTTGATAGCTGGCAATATAAAGATTCGCCAGGTTGTTGTTCTCCTCTTCTATTTCAATATATCTTGCAGCGAAGTTCTGATTTTCCGCTTCTACCTGTTTAATACGGTTGAGTATTTCTTCTTTTTCACGTTCCAGCTCATCAATCCGCTGTGATAACTTGCTATGATCATCGGTCGAGGATACCCCATCCTTGTTGGGCAATGACTCCTCCAGCTCAAGGATCCGGTAGCGAAGCCTTTCATTCTCACGCATCAAGTCCTGGGTGAATTCTGCCCCCTTTTTGAAGACCTGCAGGAATTCTTCCGCTCTGCCGTGCATGCCCTTATCATCTTCCCTTGACATATGTCACCTCTGACTTTTTGGTTGTTTCTATCTACGCTGAATTCCGCAATAGGATAAAATTTCGCATGACATTTTATCGATGGTGGTGATCCTGTCCACAAGACCTGTTGCTATGGCCTCTCTGGGCATCCCGAAAACCACCGCCGATTCGTCGGATTCCGCAAAAACACCGCCCCCAGCAGCTTTGGCCGCCCTGACGCCGCGGCTCCCGTCATTGCCCATCCCCGTCAGCACCACTGCAAGCATCCTTGAACCATAGATCTTGGCACAGGAAGCAAACATGGCATCCACAGAAGGTACATATTTGTCTTCAGGCAACGGGTCGACCACCCGTGCAATGACCACTCCATCCAACCTGTTGAATATCAGGTTCCGGCCACCCGGAGCGATAAGGACGCGACCTGGGCTTACGGTGTCACCGTCTTTGGCTTCTTTGATCTCAAAGCCGGATGTTCTGTTCAATCTTTCCGCAAAAGCCTTGGTAAAACCGGGTGGCATGTGCTGCGAAACCACTATGGCCACAGGCAGAGGCGTGTCAAAAGCGGAAAATATACTCTGCAGTGCTGGCGGACCGCCGGTAGAAGCTCCGATAGCGACGATGTCTATCTGTGATTTTTTAGTCGGAGCTATGGATAGGGGTCTCTTCGCTGCATCCTGACTGAAAAGAGCTTCCCTCCGCTTGATGCCGGCCATGTTGAGGTTGAAGACGCTTCGAACCTTCTTCTGCAGGTCATCCTGTATCTTGAGGAGCTCATCGGAAATGGTTCGGGTCGGTTTAGCTATGAAATCGACAGCTCCCAATTCCAGCGCCTTGAAAACCTTTTCATCGTCACTTCCGGCACTGATGACGATCACCGGAGTCGGGCAGCTGTTCATGATGATTCGCAACGTGGTGAAGCCGTCCATCTTCGGCATCTCAAGGTCCAGGGTAACCAGATCGGGGGTGAGGTCTATCACCCGCCTGATTCCCTCCTCGCCGTTGACTGCATAGCCTACCACCTCGACCTCGGGAATTTCCTCAAGCATCTTTGTTATGGTGCGTCTATTGTATGCAGAATCATCTATGACAACGATTCTAACTTTCTTCATGCAAAAACTCCAGTTCCGGCAGTTGGTGGCTTCTGGTACACCATATCGTTTTTCAGGTGCTTCAGGGCAAAGGCAGTGGAAATGTTCATCAAGGATTCGGAATGACCTAAAAGCAGGTAGCCTCCGTCCCGGAGGACCTTATAAAAAGATTCGACAACCTTTTTCTTGGCAATCTGGTCAAAATAAATGATGACGTTACGGCAGAAGATGACATCCATTTTGCCCAGGAGAGCCAGACGATTTTGGTCAAAGAGATTGAGGTGGCTGATGGTAACCAGTTCCCTGACTTCGTCGTTGATCTTGCAAAGACCATCCTGTTCCTGGAAAAAGCGGTTGATATATGTTTCATCGGTTGAACGGAAAGAGGTTTTGCCGTAGGTAGCTTTTCTCGCCTGATGCAAGACTCTCTGGCTGATATCGGTACCAACAATCTCCACACGCCAGTCCTTGAGAACCCCCAGTTCAAGCAAAAGCATGGCAATGGTGTATGGTTCTTCCCCCGTGGAACAGCCGGCACTCCAGATCCGCAAGGAGCGATCCCCTTTTTTCTCTTTCGCGGCCATCAGTTCAGGGACAATTTCACTGGTAAAGGCCTTGAGCTGAAAAGCCTCGCGGAAAAAGTAGGTTTCATTGGTAGTCAGAACATCCATGATATCTGACAATTCCTGATCCCTGTTCCTGTCGTATTTCAATAGATGATAGTAATCCCTGAACTCTTTGATCTGATGCTGTGACAATCTGCGGCCCAGCCGTTTTTCAAGAAGATACTTGGAATCGTTATCAAAATAGAGACCACAGTGGGTATAGATAAGGTCCCGTATCAGGCGGAACTCTTCATCGGTCATTTGTACTTCAGGGTCTGAATAGAACATTAAAGAACCCGATCCATCAACTCAATGATCTGTCCCTTGACCAATTCATCGGTCTCCGTTTGAAGAGCCTGTCGCAGATAAGGAAACGACTTTTCTCCCAACCGTGAAACCATGGCTTTTATGAAGGTGCTTCTCACATCCCAGTGGGAGTGGTTTAAAAGCTTATCGCGGTGCGTATGCACCCATGCATCGTTTTCCCGGGTTAATATGCCGATTGCAGCCTTAACCACCTCTTCATCGGAATTGTCCAGAGCTTTCTCAACAAGCGCCCTTGCCGTCTCCCCTCCGATCTTTGCTACAGCATCCAGTGCAGTTATAAGCACAAGCCCATCGGCGCGCTCGAACAGCTGGACTATGGCAGGCAACGTTGCCTCGTTTTTCAGATTGCCCAGGCTTTTCAACACCGCACACTGAACCCAGGATCATCATCCTGCAAAGCCAGCAGCAATGGTCCGACGACTTCCTCACTTCCCACATCCCCCAAAGCTCCGGCTGCAGCTATACGGACATCAGGATCCTCATCGACCAGAGCCATGACCAGATGACCGGCACTGGCAACTGATTTAAGGCTGGCCAGTGAACTTACTGCAGCCTTCCGCACCGTTGCATCCTCATCCTTAACCAGAAGCGAAAGCCTCTCCGTATCAGCCAGGGCTGTGCAGAGCACGGCCGCATTGCGTCTCTTTTCAGCCAGGTCCGAAGAAGCCAGCTTGCCGGCAATCCTTGCCACTGAGATTCTGTCTGTTTCGGCTAGCCTGTAGAGAGCTTCTATGGCCCCGTTTCTGACTTCCGTTTCGTTATCTTCAAGAAGATGGGCCACCTCATTAACAAAAACAGTGAGACCGGTCTTTCCGGCAGCTTTGACCGAAGCAAGCCGCAGCTGAGGATTCAGGTCCAGCATCCCTTCCGTCAGAAGCGATACCGATTCCTTGCAGCCAAGTTCACCACAGAGATAGACAATGAAACAACGCTGATCGTCTTCTGCAGAGGGAAAAACTTCAAGCAGCGAAGCTGCTGCTGCGTTCCCAATCTTTCTCAATGCTTGCAGACACAGCCTTCTGAGCCTGTCATCATTGCAACCTAAAAGAAGAGGTTTGGCCGCCCTTGCATCGCCGATGACACCGAGAAGAATGGCAAAAGCCTCTTTCAAGCTGTTTTCTGCATTATTGAAGGAGTCGATCAGATCATCCACATGGGATGTCCCCTTCAGCTGCTCCAGTTTATTATCCATTATCTCTTCACCAGACGAAGAAGAGAGGCGCTTCCTCAGGGCGACAAGACCAGTTGCGGCAGCTTCGCGAGCCTTTTTCTGCCTGTCCTTCAATCCTTCAACCAGAAGCGGAATTGCATCCAGATCGCCTATGGCACCAAGACAGTCATAGACAGCTTTTTTGAGGAGGTTGTCGTTGGCAAGGGGAGCAATGGCAGACACAGGGACCGGCTGACCGATCTTGCCCACAGCTTCGAGAATCGTGAATTTGAGCAGCACATCACTCTTTGCCAAGGCCTCAAGAAGCTCAGGCAAGGCGCGCACATCCTGGATTTTCCCAAGATTTTCGGCAGCGGCAGCACGGGCATTGGCATCCGGATCGTCCAAAGCATTGATCAGTGCAGGGACGAAAGCAGGATCACCGATATTGCCCATGATGTCGATGATGAATTTACGCACATCATGGTCTTCGTCGGCAATATGAAGACACAGGACCTTGGAAGCCTTTTTACCCAGTTTTTCCAGTGATTCCACGGCTGAATTGCGTAACCCGGCATTATCCTGGGACCTGAGCATGTTGACAAGTTCTTCCTGAAGATTGCCGGCGTTTTCTCCTTCTGCGGCCACCACAATTATGTCTACAGCCTCTTTGCGGACCCGCCAGCTGGTATCCCCCAGGGCTAGAAAAAGGCTATCCAGTGTCTGATCGAGGGGATAATCCCTAAATCCGACCACTGCCAGCCTCCTTTTCTCTTCGTCGGCCGAATGAAGCGCCTCGATCAGAATCTGCAGTCTATCCACTACGCTCTCCATTGTGACGATAAAGCATGCTTCACAGTTTCAGTTCCTGCTTCTTCTTTGCAATCAGTTCCTCAAAGGCGGTGTCAAGAAATGAAGTATTTTTCCTGATCTCTTCGGGAACCCGACGCTCATAAAGAGCCCGGCCTTCACGGATGTCATCTTCCAACAAGGAGTAAAAGGAGCCGTTTTTGACCCCTTCTTCTACCTTTGCCTGATTATAGAGAATGATGTCGGAGACAATTATCCGGGCCAGTCGCTTGGCCTTCTCATGGGCTTCTGAAGATACTGCGGCAGCAGGCGGCGCAGTAGGCGGTACAGTCTCCTGTTCTTCAGCAGCCTGCATTTGCCTGCGTGCATCCAGCTGTGCGTCTATTTCCTTCTGGTCCAAATGCTGCGGCGTAACCATGCTTTCGCTGACTGTGACGGATTCATCTCCTCGGGGCTTTTCCAAAGGCTTTTGATCCGTCACATAGCGGTAGATCATGGAGACAAGAGAATCGGGTATATGATGCTTCTCGATGTAATCATCTGCACCATACAGGGAAATCGGTGATCTTTTATAGCGTGTTTTATCGTAAATAGCGGCAATAAGAATGATTTTCACTGCAGAAAGAGCAGGATCCTTTCTGATCCTCTCACACACCTCGAACCCGTACATGGAGGGAAGCGCCACATCCAGCAATATCACATCGGGGCGCACACGCTGCACAGCCTCGAAAGCTTCCTTGCCGTCATTGAAGGTTAAGACCGTAAACGGCTCAGGTTCCAGAATTTTTGCCACTGCCCCACAGAAAGAGGCGCTTTCGTTCGCAATGATGATCTTTATATTTCGGGCAGCCGGAGTCGCTGCCGCTGGTGGCGCTGGAGCAGGCACTGGAGTCTCGACCTTCCTGGTCACACTGAAGATCGTCCGGCATTTGCTGCATCTAAGCTTTATTCCCTGTGGCCGATCTTCGAGTCGTCGAAACTGAATTTTGTCTTGCAACTGGGACAAATGATAAGCATGTCAGCCTTTCCCTCACCGGTAAATCTCAACCTTCACCATGCATAGAGCCAATCAGCCTAGCTCGGAAGCCTCTCTGGCAGTAAATATTGTGTCGATGTTCAACAGCATGATCAGTGCCTCCTGGAACAGGCAGACTCCAAGGAGGTACTGGGCGCCAATACCCCCTGCTATCTGTGGCGGAGGTTTTATGTCTCTGGCAGGCACGGTGATGACTTCGGTAACGTTATCAACGACAAAACCAAGTAGTTGCTTTGCCACTCTCACAATCAGCAGCCTTACCGCGCTGTCGATTTCGCGGACCGGCAGATCGAACCTTTTACGCAGGTCAATGACCGGAATAACGGAACCACGCAGATTTATGATCCCTTCCACATAGGGGGGGGCCTTGGGCAGGCTGGTCAGCTTCTGAGGTTTGATGATTTCCCTGATACGCATGATATCCACTGCGTAAATGTTGTCATCAAGGGTAAAGCAGGCGACTTGAATATCACTATTATCGGAGTGCATCGCTGTTCCTTCTTCAATCCAGTTGGTTTTGAGTCGTGCGAGGCTTTAATGGCCGCTGATGAGGCCTTCAATTACCTCTATGACTTTTGCCGACTTGAAGGGTTTGGTTATATATGCTTCAGCTCCGGCCTGTTTTCCCCGCTCCACGTCATTATTGCTTTTCTTCGCTGTGAGCATGACGACTGGGATGCTGCTGGTTTCAGGGTTTTCCTTGATATGCCGGCAGACTTCGAAACCGTCCATCTCCGGGAGCATGACATCCAGCACCACCAGATCAGGGCGATTGACCTTAACCTCTTCGAGAGCTGCTTTACCGTCCATTACGCCGACGACTGAATAGCCTTTGGATGAAAGAAGGATGCTCTCCAATTTCAGCAGACTCTCTTCGTCTTCAACAATAAGAATCTTTTTACTGTACATGTTCTTCCCCCGTCTGTCAGTAAAGGGTAATATCCAGGATCTTGTCCATGTTGAGCAAAATCAGCATTCTGCCATGATAACGACCTATACCGCTGACGAAATCACGATCTATTCCCTCAAGAACCGTTGGTGGAGGCTCCAGCAACCTGTCTTCAATACGTACGACCTGAACGACCTCATCCACAAGTATCCCGCAATAACCGTCGTCGCCGTTTTTGACGACAATTATCCGCTCCTTACCGGTAGAACCATCTCTGGAAAGGCCCAGCCTGGCGTTCATATCAAAAATGGGGATAATGATTCCCCGCAGAAAGTACCCCCGAGACGAAAGCTGGTACACGCGGAACTTCGGTGACCTCGCGCGGCTTGATGATCTCCTTGATTTCCATGATGTTCAGTGCATACTCCTCGGAAGCAACTTTGAAACACAGTAACTCCTGGGAATTTGCGGCATCGCTCTCCTGATTTGTTGCGGGGCCGATAAATGCATCCTCATCATGGCCGGCGCTGGAACGTCCTTCAAGCATGACCCTTATGGGATCGAAGCCGGAAGAGGCCGCTTTTTCTTCTATAACCGGCGCCGAAACAGTCTTCGGCGCCTGTGGCGAAGGTGGCGACATATCCTTACCCGGAATGCCCGGGGCGTCAAGCATCACCTCCATCTGCTCAGGAAAGATATCCTCAGGAGAAAGGGGGCCTGCGTCCATTACAGCAGACCGGTCGCCTTTGCCTGAAACTTGGTCTGCTGCGGCAATAGGCCCGTCAGTCTCAAAAGACTCACCGTCTTCAAAGTATG
Organism: Geotalea toluenoxydans JCM 15764; assembly: GCF_001311985.1. Lineage (GTDB taxonomy): Bacteria > Desulfobacterota > Desulfuromonadia > Geobacterales > Geobacteraceae > Geotalea > Geotalea toluenoxydans. The sequence goes on along the minus strand of NZ_BBCJ01000007.1, from coordinate 139,238 downwards.
CTTCGGCATCATAAAGCGGGTCGTTGTATGCTTCAGGATAATCATCTTCTCCATCAAGGGAATCAGCAGTTTCATGTGTCAATTCGGCCAATGCCGCCTGTAGGGCTTCCTTTTCCTGCTGCGCTTTTTTTCTTATATCGGCTAAGTTCATAGTTGGCCCTGCTGATCAGATAATTATTTCATTCTTTATATCTTCGATGACAGATGCATCGATCCATGCCAGATCCTTGGCGAAACCGGTAAGAAGGGCGTTGGTTGCCAACGTATTTATTTTTCTTGGTACGCCACCTGTCAGCTCATAAATCCGCTGTACCGCATCCGGAGCGAAAAGTCCGACGCCTCCGCCAGCCACCGTCATTCTGAAATCGAGATATTCCTGGGTTTCCTCCAGGGTCAAAGGCAGCAGATGATAGGTCATGGCAACCCGCTGCCGGAATGGTTCAAAAAGCGGCACCGAGACAATCCTGCGGAGCTCCGGTTGTCCCATGATGATGATGCTGAGAAGATTCTGGTCATCCAATTGGAAATTGGTCAAAAGCCGTATCTCGTCGAATATTTCCCTATCTGGGATCAGTTGCGCCTCATCGACAACGACAACCAGGCAGCGGCCGTTCTCGTGGAGATCGTAAAGTGCCTGGGTGATTTCCCCAAGAAGAAAATCTTTGGCCGTAGAGGGTTTCTCCACCCCCAGGTTCGCTGCAATGACCCGCAAAAATTCAATAGCAGCCAACCTTGGATTAAAAATGAAGCAGAAGTGGTATACATCCCCCATTGTGTCCATGAGGGCACGGGAAATGGTGGTCTTCCCACACCCGATCTCTCCGGTCAGAATGGCAATCTCACGCTCTTCAAGAACATATTGGAGCCGGGCCAGCGCCTCACGATGACCAACGCTCATATAAAGAAACCGTGGATCAGGCGTTTTGCTGAAAGGCTTTTCACGGAATCCGTAAAATGTCTTGTACATTAAGCCCCGCTCCTGACCGCCTCGTTGATTATACCTCCCACATCGAGTACCAGGATGGTTCGCTGGTCCCCAAGGTCGGCAGCACCGGAAATACCCTTGAAATTTTTAAATGTTTCACCGATAGACTTAATGACAATATCCTGCTGCCCCATCAGATCATCGACCACTATGCCCAGTCGCTTCTCGGCGGCGCGACCACCACCACATAGAAATTTTCCCCCTGGTCGATTTGTGACTGGGTTTCGAAGAACCTGCCCAGACGAAGCAGGGGCAGGGTTGTTTCCCGCAACTGGATGACTTCCTTCTTTTCCACAGTCCGCACATCCTTCCTTTCCACCATTATGGTTTCCAGGACTGATGTAATGGGAAGAGCATAGATTCGGCCGACGGAAGAGATTATGAGTGCTTGATAATGGCAAGTGTGATGGGCAGGGTTATGATGATACTGCTACCTTTGCCGGGAACGCTTTCAACATCCACCATGCCGGATAGGGCGGCGATGTTTGTCCTGACCACATCCATGCCGACGCCGCGCCCTGAAATCTCACTCACCTCGTCACTTGTGGAGAAGCCGGGAAGGAATATCAGATCCAGCGCCTCTCTGTCATGGACCGACTCCATGCTCGGTATCAACCCCTTGTCGAAAGCCTTGCGCCTTACTTTATCGACATCTATCCCGCCACCGTCGTCCTCAACCTCGATAACGACATGGTTCCCTTTCTGGTAGGAGGAAAGCTTGATGATGCCTTTTTCGTCCTTCCCTGCCCTGATCCGTTCACTTGGGGTCTCAATACCGTGGTCGATGGCATTGCGGATAATGTGCATCATCGGGTCGGAAATATCTTCTATGATAAGTTTATCCAGCTCCGTATCGGCGCCGAACAACCTCAGTTCCACCTTTTTGCCCTGTTCACGGGAAATTTTCCGCACAATGCGTGCCATCTTCTCAAAAAGCTGACCCACAGGAATCATGCGGATTTCCATGACTCCCTTCTGCAGTTCGGTCAGCTTTCTCTCCAATCCCTTGGCAGCCTTGGTCAGATTTATGGCAGGGGCCGAATAGCCTTCCAGTCGCATGCGGTCAGCTATCTGACTGATCGTGGAGTGGGAAAGCACCAGCTCTCCAACGATGTTCATCAATTCATCGAGTTTGCTGATATCCACCCTGACGGTACGACTCATACTCTTAGCCGTCAAAGAAGCTTCCTGAGGCAGGACAGATGACTCTTTTTCGGCTTCAGCTTCTTCTACTACTTTTGCTTTTGCTTTTGCTGCTGTAACCGCAGGCTGCTTACTTCCCAATTGATTTACGGTGATATTGTCCCGGTCAATAAGCAGGCTAATTTCTGCAGTACCCTTTTCCGATCCGAAGAGGATCTCGAAGTTTATGGAGGAATCAAGACCACCACCGGCGCTCGGCAGGGTGCTGATCACTTCTCCGGCACCCTTGAGGATTTCGGTAAGTTCTCCCAGATCCTGATCAAATGTGGAGAGACTGAATGACGCTGGATGGAGAAGATATTCTTGTTCTTTTTCACGTTCTCCAGCAGACGATGTTCTTCATATTCAGTCAGGGAGCTGAGTACTCGCTCTGAAAGTCCCAGCTTGGCCAGAGGAGATGCACCCTCATCCTTCTGCACCAAAGCGACACAGGCATTGATACGGGATATGGTCTGAGATATGTCCGTCTTCCCCGAATCGGCAGATCCCGCACCTCTCACCAGCGAACCCAGGATTTCCATGGAATCGAAAAGAACGCTGATGGTATTCTGGTTCAAGGGGATCTTCCCAAGTCGAAGGGAGTCAAGGAGGTTCTCCATGTTGTGGGAAAGGTCAGCGATGTCGGTAAAGCCGAACATGCCGGCAAGCCCTTTAAGTGAATGGGCGCCACGGAAGATGGAATTGACCACGTCCGGATTGAAGTCGCCACTGTCTGCGCAGTCGCTGAGAGAGACCAGATCGAGGCTTAACTGGTCGATAATTTCTTCTGCTTCTGCAAGAAAATCCTTGGCAGCTTTGTCTATACTAGTATCTGCGGCCATAAACTCTCACCCTATTGATTTTGACTCCCTGTCTGACCGAAAATTAACCAAGATATCTGCCGATGAGTTCCTGCAGCTTGACAGGATCGAAGGGTTTTACAAGGTATTCATTGGCACCAAGGGCGAGTCCCTTCTCAAGATCCTTGTCACTGCTCTCCGTCGATATGATGAAAAGAGGGATATCCTGATAGTTGGGGTTGTTCCTCACATAGCTTATCAATTCAAGACCATTAATATCAGGCATGTTTATATCGGTTATGATGAGGTGAACCTGTTCGCGGGGCAACAGACGAAGAGCTTCGAACCCGCTGGCTGCTTCGACGATTTCGTATCTGTCCATGGAATCTATTGTTGAGATCAGCAATGAGCGCATGGTATTAGAGTCTTCTGCTATCAATATCTTTTTCACAGCTCCTCCCGGCTTTTATCCTTTAATCTGCGCTGCAAAAGGGCCTTTTCCATCGCCAGACCTGCCTGGGAAAGGAAGATTTCCAGAGAATCCGTATCCCCTATCGGCTTGGCATCAGGGATATTGTCACCATAGAGAACGGCTACCACTTTACCTTCACTGACTATAGGACCCATGAAGAATTCCGTCGGCGCCCCTCCCCCCAACTGCCCGACAAAATATCTGGTCCATTTTCCCGAGTCGCTGAACCTTTACCGGCAACTGCCCATCGATAACTTCACTGAACAGTGAATGTTCCCCTCTGGGAATACGCATGTTCCTTATTTTCGCATCGGCATTTCCTTCGCTGTCGCTTATGCCGAATTGCCCGAGTCCGGCAACCTCGTCTTTTTTGACGATAAGTATGACGGCGCGGTTCATGAATTCCGAGGCAAAGCGGAGCACCAGCAGGATTATCCCCCCCCCAAGTGATGGGTTATTGAGTTCATCCAGCATGCCCCTCAGTAAAGTTATACCCGTGCTCTGTTCAACCGGCTGTGTCCGAACCGGGGTGTCATCCCCCATCTCGAGCCGCAGTTCATCGCCGATATTGATCTTGTCTGTGGGAACGGCTTGACCTCCACAGGATTCAACCCTCATCAGTTCGCAAAGGAACGTATCACCGAAGGACTGAACCATGGCAGCATCGCCGATCTCAGTCTTTCTAGGCTTCAGCATCACGGGAAAGCCCATTCCTTTAACCTTTCGCTCCGCATCGCTGTTATGATAGTCAGTCAATACCAGCACTGGAAGCGAAGCAAAATTGTTGCCGATCAACTCAAGAAGCTCAAGCCCCCCGAGGATGCCGGAACCGTCCATCCTGGGCATGATCAGGTCAACAACAACAGCAGGATCCCGACCCTCCCGGCAGAAGCTGTCAAGTTTTATCAGCGCATCCTCGCTCTTTTCACAGGAGAAAACCTCATAACCATCGCTTTCGAGGATGGAAGATATGGCATTCCGTGTATCCCCGTCATCGTCGACGATCAAGACCAGCCGCTTTTTAACCTGAGTAGACAGACCGGGCGAAGGTTCCGGCACAGAGGCCTGTTCCGGCTCTCTCCCAGGCGAATGCAGGAGATCGAAAGCCATATCCACATTATCTTCGGCATGGACCGAGGCCTCTTCGGCCACATGATCATCCAGTGATTCACCACGATGCCGTTTTTCATCGATGATCCTGGATCCTTCCATTGCAAGGAATTGGGGATTCAGCCCCTGTTCCAGCATAAACTGCAAGGGATCCATCTTTGTTTTATCGACGGCTTCAGCAGTGTCCTGAAGCTCAAAATCAAAGTTACCTTCCGCCCAGGCAAAGAGAGAGTAAATGACGGACTCAATTTGTTCACGGACCACATCTTCGATGGCATCCGGATTGACATTGAATTGTTTGACCAGGATTGTTCCGAGAAGCTCGCCCCCCCCCTCATCCTTCTGGATATTGAGGGCCTGCTTTAGGATAGCGAGATCGATGATCCCCTTCTGGATCAATACCTCGCCAAGATTTTGCTGATTTGAACTTGAGTTTGCACGGATGACCTGTCCGCTACGGAAAATGATCCTTGCCTCTCTCCCTCGACTGTGAAGAGCGAGAACTCCGGATTTCCGACTCAGGCTGACTATCTGCAGTATCTCGCCAAGACCGAGATCTTCCAAGTTTCCGACAAGACTCATAGAAATATAACTCAGTTATAGGGTTCAGTAACAGGGGTTCATATTAAACCATACATGTATCTAAAGTAAAGCACGATTTACCCCCTTTTCCGCCCTTCCCTCCCCTTGAAAAGCAGGCGCATCGGGGTGCCGGTAAAACCGAAGGCGTCCCTGAACCGGTTTATAATGTATCGCTCATAGGAAAAGTGCACACCATCGGGGCGATTGGTAAAAATGACAATGGAAGGAGGCTTGGTTCCCACCTGGGTGGCAAAATAGAATTTCACCATGCGCCCCTGATACAGCGGCGCATGGTGTTCCTCAACGGCCTTGCTGAAAACTCTGTTCAGGTCGGAAGTGCTGATACGTTTGGCAAACTGCTCCATGACCGAATCCACTTCTGTCATGATCTTGCCCAGCCGCTGTCCGGTTTTTGCCGAAACAAAAACAATGGGGGCAAAGGGGAGGTACTTGAATTCCATGCGTATTTTTTCGACAAATATACCCATGGAGGCATTGTCTTTGGAGATGGCATCCCATTTATTGACGACGAAGATGCAGCCTCGTCCTGCTTCAAAGGCATAGCCGGCGATCTTCGTGTCCTGCTCGGTAACCCCTTCCTCGGCATCTATGACGATCAAGACCACGTCCGCCCGTTCTATGCTGCGCAGGGAGTCGACCACGCTGTATTTCTCGATCTTTTCGGTGGTTTTCCCCTTGCGTCTAATACCTGCTGTGTCTATCAACAGATAGCGTTTTTTGTTGCAGTTGAAGTAGGTGTCGATGGAATCCCTGGTGGTGCCCGGGGTTGGATTTGCCACCACCCGCTCAACCCCCAGCAGGCGGTTGACCAATGTGGATTTCCCCACATTCGGCCGACCGATGACGGCGATCCTGGTCACCTCCTCGTCGACTGCGGGGCAGTTTTGTTCGGCAGGGCGGCAATCACTTCTTCCATCAGATCATTGACGCCACGATTGTGCTCAGCGGATATGGTAAATATCTGCTCGATGCCCAGGCTGTAGAAATCTCCCGCCGCATTTTCCTGACGGTCGCCGTCGATCTTGTTGACGACGTAGAAAACCGGCTTGTTGACGCGGCGAAGCATTTCGACTACTTCCACATCGGCCGGCGTCAAGCCGTCCCTGCCATCCATGACAAAAAGGATCAGGTCAGCCTCGTCCATGGCCAACTGCGACTGCTCGCGCATCTGCTGCAACAGCCTGTCGCTGGTTTCCGGCTCGAATCCGCCGGTATCGATGAGAATGAACGGCACATCAAAGCGGTTCACGTCTGCATAATTTCGGTCACGGGTAACTCCCGGCATGTCGTCGACCATCGCCTTGCGGCGCCCGACAAGACGGTTGAAGAGGGTCGATTTACCCACATTGGGCCGCCCTACTATAGCTATCAAAGGTTTCATTCGTAACCAAACTCCTTCAGCATCTGCTTGTTTTCGCTCCATTCCCGGCTTACCCTGACGAACAGCTCCAGAAATATCCGGGTATCGAGCAACTCCTCTATCTCCCGTCGGGCCTGCATGCCGATCTTCTTCAACATTTCACCCTTCCTGCCTATGATGATGCCCTTTTGCGAGTCCCTCTCGACGTTGATGACTGCAGAAATCAATATCAGACCGTCATCACGCTCCTTGAAGCTCTCGACAACCACCGCCACCGAATAGGGAACCTCATCGTGGGTCAGACGAAAAACCTTCTCCCTGACTATTTCCGCAACGACAAAACGCTCCGGCACGTCGGTCAGTATGTCATCGGGAAAGTAAGGCGGCCCCTCCGGAAGCAGGTCGCGAACAACCTGAACCAGCCGGCCCGTGTTGTCTCCAGTCAGGGCTGAGACTGGGATCACCTCGCGAAACGGGTAGAGTCCTGAATAGGCTGCCATCTTCTCCAGCAGGGACTCCTTTGCCACCAGGTCAACCTTGTTGATGACAAGCACGACAGGAGCTTCGGCGCTGGCCAACGCACCAAGGATCGTCTCCTCCTGGTTGGCCGGTTTTGTGTCCGCCTCCACCAGGAAAAGGATCACATCCACCTCCTTGATGGAGGAAAGGGCCACATCTACCATGTATTTGTTCAACCTGGACTTGGCGCGATGGATGCCAGGAGTATCGATGAACACTATCTGGCAACCGGGCAAGTTGTGAATGCCCTGGATTCGATTCCTCGTTGTCTGCGGCTTATCGGAGGTTATGACGATCTTGTCACCGAGAATTTTGTTGAGAAGCGTTGATTTTCCCACATTCGGCCTGCCGATAATGGATACAAAGCCTGAATGGAACTGCTGTTCGGTCAAACGGACCTCCTGGGTGTCTTTTTGAAAATTTTTTTACCTATATGGGTATACGGGATTTCAGGACCTAATGAAAGTAAGAAATTGCCCTGGATCCAGATCATCAAGCAGATGCCCCCGCAGCTTCTTCCCGTCGGCCTCGACAATAACTTCGAACACCGAAAGAGCGGATTCGCCCTGGATTGACAATACCTTGATCCCGTGCTTTTGCTCCAAGCGTTCCACATTCGACCTTTTATGGCCGATAACGTTGGATATCCAGCCTGATGCACAGGCTATCCGCACAGGAGTACCAATTCCGAAACCTTTCACCAGCCCGGAAAGAAGCTGGAAACAAAGCTCTGACTCGACCAGGTAACGGAATGCCGGGTGATAGGGGCCGGCAAGTACGGTGCCCGCGGCATCAAGCTCGACAGTGGGCTGCAGCCCCATGCGAATTACCGGCAGACGGGCTTGCAAGGCACGGTGGAGCATTGCCATGCAGAGACAAATCCCAGTCTCCATGGTCAGCGGCTCGTAAAGTCCCTGTTCAAACAGGGACGCCAAAGGAGTATCTTTGATGACGAGAGTCGGATAGATACGGAGACAGGATGGCTCCAAAGCGATCACCCGTTCCAGGGAAGCCATGGCCTTTGCCGGTGAATCCCCAGGAAGCCCCGGCATCAGCTGGGCTCCCCATAGAAGGCCTGCTTGCCGCAGAACACTGGCCGCCCGCTCCACATGGGCAGCGGCATGGCCTCGGCCAGACATCTCCAGAACCTCATCCGCCATGGACTGGATTCCCAGCTCCACGACCCGGACCCCCATCCCGCGAAGAAATTGGGCAGTTTCCACATCCACGCAGTCCGGTCGCGTCGATATGCGTATGGATTCAACCTCTCCGGAGACTAAAAGCGGCTGAAGGGGCTGGAGAAGCCCTTCCTGGACAGCACGGGGCAAGGCGGTAAATGTCCCGCCAAAGTATGCAACCTGCACAGGACGACATCCACCTGAAAGTCTGTAAGCGGCAACCTTGGCCAAAATCTCCGTTTGGCCAGGCATTTGGCCTTTCGTCCCGGCAATTTCCATCTGGTTGCAGAAAACACATTGATGGGGGCAGCCAAGGTGGGAAATGAAAAAAGGTACGGTTACGGTCATTTAAGGTCGTGAGCCTTTTTTCAGAGAGGCAATCCCTTGCTCTGCAGCGGCTTGTTCAGCCTCCTTCTTGCTCTTCGCTAACCCCTCTCCCATGAGTCTTCGCCGATAAAAACCGCTACCGAAAAAATCCGCTGATGGTCGGGTCCGGATACTCCCTGCAACAAATAACGGGGAGCAAGACTGCGCAACCGATGGGCCAGTTCCTGGAATTCCGTTTTGAAATCCCTGCCCGAGGTTCTTATATTCCCCTTTTCCATAAAGGAGGCAAAATGGCTTTTAATTATTGCCGCCGCAGGTTCAATGCCGCCATCAAGATAGACTGCCGCCAAGAGAGCTTCATAGGCATCGGCCAAAAGAGACGGTTTAGAGCGTCCGCCACTTCGCTCTTCGCCGCGACCAAGTTTTAAATGGGCACCCAAGTCGATTGCCCTGGCAAGTATGGCCAAAGAGGCTTCGTCAACCAGTGAAGCCCTTAGTTTAGTCAACTCCCCTTCCCTGCTGTCCTGAAAGCGGCTGAAAAGCTCGTGGCTCAGGACCAGACCGACTACTGCATCACCTAAAAACTCAAGACGCTGATTATCCTGTCTCACCTTGCCGCCGCTTTCGTTGACAAAGGATGGATGGGTCAAAGCCTCGACCAGCAGGGATTTATCTGTAAAATCATAGTTGATTAGCTTTTCAAGACCGGCAATTGACTTGGTTGTTTCTTCAGACATATTTACCTTCAGTTTCACCAGAATTAAAAGGGAAGGTTCACTATAAACAAATGACCTTTCTCTTTCAATAGATATGCCATTTTAACGTGATTTTGTCTTGATTAATTCCACCTCGTCCCATATAATTTAACGATTTTTGACCATATGGAGTGCTTGTCATGGGCTGTTTTATCACATTTGAAGGCATTGAAGGGTGCGGCAAGACCACCCAGATCAAACTTCTTGAACAGCACCTGACAGAAAAGGGCTTCAAAGTCCTTCTGACACGGGAACCCGGCGGCTGCCCCATCGCCGATCAGATCAGGGCGATTCTCCTTGATGCTGCGAACAGTGCCATGACACCCTCAGCCGAGCTCCTGCTTTACGCGGCGGCACGATCCCAACATGTGGAAGAGGTCATCAAGCCGGCACTGGCCGACGACTGCATAGTCCTCTGCGACAGGTTCACCGATGCCACCGTCGCCTACCAGGGATACGGCCGAGGCCTCGATCTTGATTCCATAGGGTATCTGAACCAGCTGGCCACATCAGGACTCAAGCCCCAGCTGACCATACTGCTGGACTGCCCGGTCGAAGTGGGTCTGAAACGGGCACTGGCCAGGATCAGCGGCATCACCACAGCGCTCGCGAGGAACGTTTTGAACTTGAGTCGGCACTATTCCACCAAAAGGTGCGGGATGGATACCTGAAACTGGCCGAGAACGAAAAGGAACGTTTTTGCATCGTTGACGGCGGCACCAATGTGGATGAAACACGAGTTGCCGTCACCACTGCCGTTATCGGCAGGCTAAACGGGAACTAGCAGATGTCTTTTGCCGATATCCTGGGTCAGGACACCCCGATCAGTGTTCTCAAGCGTTCCCTGGCAACTGGCAGGCTTGCCCATGCTTATCTTTTCGAAGGTGTGGAAGGATGCGGAAAAAAGGCAACCGCCCTTGCCCTCATAGAAGCCGTTTTCTGCGGCAAGGATGATGGCTGCGGCCATTGCCCCTCCTGCCGGAAAATTCGTTCGATGCAACACCCGGATATGCACCTGATTGAGCCGGAGGGGGCCTTCATCAAGATCGACCAGATCAGAAGCTTGCAGAAAGAGCTTGCATACCGGCCGTTTGAAGCACCGAAAAAAGCATGCATTATCGACGGCGCAGAGCATCTCAATCAGGCGGCAGGCAACGCTCTGCTCAAGACCTTGGAGGAACCGTCAGGCAATGCCCTGATCATCCTGGTGACATCCCGGCCGTCCGTAGTGCTGCCGACCATTCTGTCCCGCTGCCAGCGGCTCGTTTTTCACGGACTTCCGGAGGAAACGATAACGTCATACCTGGTCAGTAAGGGTATCGAAAACGAGTCGGCACATCTTTCTGCGTCATTGGCCGGGGGCAGCATCAACAATGCCTTGGAAATAAGTAAAGGAGAAATTCTTTCGGAAAGGAAGCAGCTCCTGACAAGGCTCTTCGGGCTATCTCTGACAGATATCGCCCCACTTTTCCTGGCTGCCGAAGAGCTTGCTGCAGAGAAAGAAAAAGCCATCGAGGTCCTTGAAGTGCTGACGTCATTCCTGCGAGACATGCTTCTGCATAGCGCAGGCGACACAGATATGGTCAACACCGATCTTTTACCGCTTCTGGAAGAGCAGGGAAGAACGCTTTCCAGAGTCAGGATCATGGAAAAAATCGAGCAGGTTGCTTCAACAAGAACTGCCTTGCTGCGCAATGTCAATACACGCCTGGCCCTGGAAGTTCTGTTCATGGGGCTGGCAGAGCGCTAGTAAGACGGTAGACTACCCCAATTTATCAGAAAAGGGGACATCCATCCCCGGAGGAATATATATTGATCAAGATTGTGAAGATACAGTTCAACCCCGCCGGCAAGCTTTACGACTTCAATGCCAATAACATTGAACTGAAGGCCGGCGACAAGGTAATAGTCGAAACGGAACGGGGCAAAAGCATCGGCTCGGTGGTTGTTGCCCCCCGTGAATTTCCTGAAGAACACCTGCATGAGGGGCTGAAAAACATCCTCAGGAAAGCCGACGCGGCCGATCTGGCAACAATAGCGACAAATGCAGCCAAGGAAAAGGAAGCCCACCGCTTCTGTCTGGAAAAAATCAAGGAACGCGGCATGGAAATGAAGCTGGTGCGCGTCGAATATCTCTTCGACGGCAGCAAGGCCATCTTCTATTTCACAGCCGACGGCAGGGTAGATTTCCGGGAACTGGTGAAGGATCTTGCCCACGCTTTTCACACCCGCATTGAAATGCGCCAGATAGGGGTGCGCGACGAATCGAAAATGGTTGGGGGAATCGGCATCTGCGGCAGAGAGCTCTGCTGTTCTTCATACCTTCGTGAATTCGAGCCGGTCTCGGTGAAAATGGCCAAGGAGCAGAACCTGGCCCTTAATCCCACCAAGATCTCCGGCCAGTGCGGAAGGCTTCTCTGCTGCCTCTCATACGAATTCGACACCTACTGTTCCCTGAGAAAATGCCTGCCAAAGTGCGGCAAGCAGATCAAGTGCGGTTCAGTGGAAGGGGAAGTGGTAAAATTGAATGTGCTGCAGGGTACGGTTACGGTGAAGTCGGAAAGCGACGGACTGGTAACCATCAAAGGGGATGACATAAAACCGGAGCACATATCGGACCGGCAGAAGAAGCCGCAGAAACCCGAAGCGGAAGAGCAGGTCAAGGCGGATGCAAGGCCTGCGTCAACCGGAAGCCAAGGAAACAAAAGCCGCAAGGACCGCCGGACCAGAAATACCGATAAGCCCAAGAAGGAGAGACAATGAGCCGCGCCTTTTATGTTACCACGCCCATTTATTATGTTAATGACGTTCCCCACATCGGGCACGCCTATACGACACTGGCAGCGGATGTCCTTGCTCGCTACAGGCGCCTGAAGGGCTATGAGTCTTCTTCCTCACCGGCACCGATGAACATGGCCAAAAGGTGGAAAAGGCAGCCAACGCAGCAGGCGAGACGCCCCAGGAACTGGCAGACCGGGTTATGAAGCGCTTCCAGGCACTATGGGAAAAGCTGGATATCTCATACACCGACTTCATCCGCACCACCCAGGAGCGCCACAAAAAAGGGGTTTCGAAGATATTCAAAGATGTCATGGAGAAGGGGGACATTTACCTGGGGGAGTACGAAGACTGGTACTGCACGCCGTGTGAGACATTCTGGACCGAGACCCAGCTTATCGACTACAAGTGCCCCGATTGCAATCGCCCCACGGAAAAACTCAAGGAAGAATCCTACTTCTTCAGGATGAGCAAGTATCAGGAGCAGCTCCTGGCCCACATAGAGGCCAATCCCGAATTCATCCAACCCAAATCGCGGCGCAACGAGATCATCTCCTTCGTCAAGGAAGGGTTGAGAGACCTTTCCGTCTCCCGCACCACCTTCAGCTGGGGCATTCCCGTCCCCGGCAACGACAAGCACATCATCTACGTCTGGTTCGATGCCCTGGCCAACTACATCACGGCATTGGGTTATCCTGAAGAATCGGGCAACTTCGATAAATTCTGGCCGGTGGACGCCCATCTTATCGGCAAGGACATCCTTCGCTTCCATGCCGTCTACTGGCCCACATTTCTCATGGCGGCCGGGCTTCCTCTGCCGAAAAAGGTCTTTGCCCACGGCTGGTGGACCATCGAAGGGCAGAAGATGAGCAAAAGCCTGCAAAATGTGGTTGAGCCCAACATGTTGGTGGAAAAATACGGTGTGGATGCCGTCAGGTACTTCCTGCTGCGCGAGGTCCCCTTCGGCCTGGACGGCGACTTCTCCCATTCGGCACTGGTGCACCGCATCAATTCCGACCTGGCCAACGATCTTGGCAATCTGCTCAATCGCTCTACGGCCATGCTCAACAAGTATTTCGGCGGAATCGTACAGGCACCGGCCGATCTCACCGATATGGATCTGGCGTACCAGGAGAAAACAAGGGAAATGGTGCGTCAGGTGGATATGCACCTGGAAGAACTGGCTTTCAGCAAGGCATTGCAAGCCATATGGGAAGTTGTCTCAGCCGGCAACAAGTATATTGACGAGACCGCCCCATGGACCCTGGCCAAGGATCCGGCCCAGAAGGAAAGGCTGGCAACGGTCATGTACTGCCTGCTGGAGTCCCAGCGCATCGTCTATCAACTTATCTCCGCATTCATGCCCCAGACAGCGGTCAAAGCCCTCTCCTACCTGGGCGTTACCGATGCACCGAATGAAAATGGCCTGCAGTGGGGCGGACTGGAATCGGGAACACAGGTTACCAAAGCCGAAGCATTATTCCCCAGGATAGAAGAAAAATCAGAATAGGGTAAACTTAGGGAACAACCCCATAGTCGGCCCTATTTGACGGCAGACTGCAGCTCGGTCGGGGCAAAGAGGAAGAAAACCCTAAAAAGGCAATACTTGTAGAACTCGCTGAAGAGCAGCCGGAAACTGCCGCTGTGATTCCACCATTCCTCCTTCAGGTTTTTCGTATCCACCGGATGGGGATAGATGGCGATGTCTTTCGGCAGGACGTGGCGGAAAATGAGAGTGGCCCGCTTCATGTGATAGCGCGATGTGATGAGTTCGATGGAATCGATATTTCGCCGTACTATCATTTCCCTGGCATAGAGTGCATTTTCGAGGGTGTTGCGGGATACTTTCTCCAGATAAACCCCTTCCCCGCTTCGCTCCCCCTTCCGCTCCCGGAAAAGATCGCTTTTGCGCACCGAAGGATCGACACCGATCAGAAAAAGCCAGCGGGCATGGTTTTCCCGGTATAAGCGGCTGCCTTCTTCGATACGTCCCCTTCCCCCGGCAAGAACGACAATGGCATCGCAGTTCAGATCCCGCTGCCGTTGGGAAAAAGTTTTATAGGTAAAATCAACAAACAGCACGACAATTACCAGCATAACTATGACAAATAAAGAGAATATGCCACGCAAAAAGGCCATTTTCATAATCCTTTAAAGTAACTACGCAAAATTAACTTGCATCACGACCGTGTTTTTGCTATAAGTAGCAGCTTCAGTAAATTCGGAGGGTACAGAGATATGTCCAAAGTATGTGAAATATGCGGTAAAGGTCCGAGCTTCGGTAACAACGTCAGCCACGCCAATAACAAAACCAGCAGAACCTGGTACCCCAACCTGCAGAAGATAAAAACCGTTAAAAACGGTACCGTTCGCAGCATTAAGGTCTGCACCCGCTGCATCCGCTCAGGCCACGTAACGAAGGCGCTCTAAAAACTGTTCGAGGTTCTAGGTTCGAGGTTACAATCTTAAGCTAAGCCGCCGCGAGTATTCGCTGGCGGCTTTTTTTCGTAGGTTTAAAGCGGTGAAACAAGTGACAGGTGACATTAAAGCAGTGACAAGTGACTTGTGACAAAAGACACCGGACCTCGTCACCCGTCACCGCCTCAAGTCACCCATCACCGCCTCAAGTCACCCATCACCGCCTCAAGTCACCAGTCACCGCCTCAAGTCACCAGTCACTAATCACCGAAAGCAACAACTTCTATCTCAACCTTTACCCCCCGGGGCAACCCTTTCACCTCCACAGTGGAACGGGCCGGCGGGTCCACTGGGAATCTCCTGCCGTAAATCTCATTGACAGCCGCAAAATCTGCCAAGTCCGTAAGAAAGATGGTTGTTTTCACCACGGCGGTAAAATCGACACCGACCGCTGCCAGCATGGCGCCGATGTTCTCCATGACCTGCTCCGCCTGCTCGGCACAAGTGGCGCCCCGTATCTCTCCCGTCACAGGATCAAGAGGAATCTGCCCGGAAAAAAAGATAAAGCCACCAGCTTTGACACCTTGGGAGTAGGTCCGATAGCTTTTGGCGCCTTTTCTGTCGCGATTATTTGTTTTTTCATATATCCCCCTTGAAGACAGTTAAAAACAGTGACAGGTGACAAGTGACAAAAGACAGTGGACCTAGTCACCCTTCACCCTTCACCCTTCACCCTTCACCCTTCACCCTTCACCCTTCACCAATCACCGTCTCTAAGACTTGAGCCGGTCCACCTTGATCACGCCCTTCACCTTCATGACGCTGTTGAAGACCCTGTTCAGATGATCCAGATCGGTTACATCCACTTCGAACGTATTGATGCCCCTCTTATCGACGGTGCTCTGGATGGATGCACTAACGATGTTTGCTTCGCAGTTGGTGATGGCGGTGGTGATGTTGGCCAGGATTCCTTTTTCGTCGTGACAGGCAATCCGCATCTTGACCGGCAAGGCCGTTTTCTTGCCCTTGTTCCAAGCCACGTCGATACGTCGCTGGGGATCGCTATCCAGGGCAAATGGACAGTCGGCGGTATGCACCGTGACTCCACGCCCCCTGGTAATGAAGCCGACAATATCGTCGCCAGGCAGGGGATTGCAGCATTTGCCGAAACGAACCAGGACATCGTCCACACCGCTGATCTGTATGGCACTGGAAGATTTACCCTTGAGTTTCTGGATGACCTTGCCGACGCGGGTTTCCTTGCGGTCCTGGGCCTCTTCGAATTTCTCGGCCGGAAAAAGCTTGCCCAGGATCTGCTGGCATGACAGCTTGCCATAGCCAACCGCTGCCATCAGGTCGTCTTCGCCGACGAAACCGAATTCGCCAACCACCCGTTTCAGCTCGCCTGTTTTCTGCACCTTTGAAAAGTTCTGGGAATAGCGGCGGAACTCCTTTTCACAGATTTCCCGGCCAAGGGTTATGCTGCGCAACCGCTCTTCGGTCTTGATCCAGGCACGGATCTTGTTCCTTGCCCGGGAACTTCTCACTATTTTCAGCCAGTCCTTGCTGGGTGTATGGTGGGGTGAAGTGATGACCTCAACTATGTCGCCATTCTTCAGCTCATATTTCAACGGCACGAGCTTGCCGTTAACCTTGGCGCCCACACAGCGATGACCGACGTCCGTATGGACGCTATAGGCAAAGTCTATGGGCGTGGATCCCTTGGGGTAACCTTTCACGTCCCCCTTGGGCGTGAAGACATAGACCTCTTCGGGAAAAAGTTCGACCTTCACGGTGTCCATGAATTCCCGTGAATCATCCAGTTCCTGCTGCCATTCCAACAACTGACGCAACCAAGTGAAGCGCTTTACCTCTTTTTCATCATAACCTTTGCCTTCTTTGTATTTCCAGTGCGCGGCAATGCCCGCTTCTGCTACCCGATGCATCTCCGAAGTGCGGATCTGCACCTCCATCCTCTCGCCAAAGGGGCCTATCACCGTTGTATGAAGGGATTGGTACATGTTCCCCTTCGGCATGGCGATGTAATCTTTAAAGCGACCAGGAATAGGCTTCCAGGTGGAATGAATGATGCCGAGGACTTCATAGCATTCCCTGATATCCTCGACCATGACGCGGATGGCAATAAGGTCATAAATCTCGTCTATATCCACACTGCGGCTCTGCATCTTCCGGTAGATGGAGTACAGGTGTTTGCTCCTGCCGGATACCTCTCCCTTTATCCCATGGTCAGCAAGCTTGGCCTTGATGATCTGCATCACCTCATCCACGTAGGTCTCGCGCTCTTTCTTCTTCTTGGTCACCTTGGATGCAAGATCGTAATAGATCTGCGGGTCAAGGTAACGGAAGGAAAGGTCCTCCAGCTCGCTTTTCACCCAGGAGATCCCCAATCGATTGGCTATGGGCGCATAGATATCCAGCGTCTCCTTGGCAATGCTCCGCTGTTTCGGTTCCGGCTGGTACTGAAGAGTCCGCATGTTGTGCAAGCGGTCGGCCAGCTTGACCAGGATAACCCTGATATCGTTGGCCATGGCCAAGAGCATCTTGCGGAAGTTTTCAGCCTGGCTCTCCTCCTTGGTCTTGAAATGAATCTTGCCGATCTTCGTAACACCGTCAACCAGTCGGGCGACTTCGGCGCCGAACATCTCCTCCAGCTCCTCCAGAGTGGTAAGGGTATCCTCGACCGTGTCATGGAGAAGACCGGTAACCACGGTCGGCACGTCAAGCTTCAACTCGGCCAGGATCCCCGCTACTTCCATGGGATGCACAAGATAAGGCTCACCCGAAAGCCTGGTCTGGCCCTGGTGAACCTTGGCACAGAAGACATAAGCCTTTCGCACCAGCTCCAGATCGCAGGAAGGGTTGTAGGAGGAAACCTTTTCCAGTATGTCGTTCAGCCTGATCATGTAAAACCCGCAAGTGCAGTGAGGGGTGAGGGGTGAAGCGTGACAAAGAAGATGTGACGTGTAATATGTGACACCGTCACCAGTCACCAGATTTATCGTTACCGTCTTTTAAAGACAAAAAAGGGCGGAAGCTTAATGTTCCCCCCTTTTCCAGCCTTTCGAAATTAGCGGCTTTTGCGGCTGGTAATCTCGAAATTCACCTTGCCGGCGGCAATCTCACGGAGTGAAACCACCACATTTTTGTTGCCGGCCCGGTTGTCTATAAGGGGCTTTGCACCCTTGAAAAGCTGCTTCACCCTTTTCGACGCCAGCATCACCAACAGGAAGCGATTATCGACCTTTTCCAGACAATCCTCAACGGTAACTCGTGCCATTTATTTACTCCTTTAACAGATGTTCTATGTTCTATGTTCTAGGTTCTAGGTTCTAGGTTCTAGGTGCGAGGTGCGAGGTGCGAGGTGCGAGGTTCGAAGTTCGAAGTTCGAAGTTAAAACCTCACCAATCACCAATCACTAACCACCAATCACCGCCTCTATATTTCAAACAACTCAGAAACCCCTGTTAGTACGCGGTTCGTCTTACACTGCTCGGCAATCAGCACTGACTTCAGCTCTTCGACCGCCTTGGGAAAAACATCGTTGATGATGATGTAATCATACCAGCGCGATTCTTTAATTTCGCCTGCAGCAGCCTCGATACGGCGATCAATGACCTCAGGGGCATCAGAACTGCGGCAGTCAAGCCGGCGGCGCAGCTCCTGGTAACTGGGGGGCAGAACAAACAGATATACTGCACCATTATATCTTTTTTTCAGCTGATGTGCACCCTGGCAGTCTATATCCAGTATGACATCTATCCCCTTGGTCTTATACTCTTCAAGGGTTTTGAGGGCGGTACCGTAAAAATTGCCATGAACCTCGGCCCATTCGGCAAATTCGTCCGCTGCCACCATTCGTTTGAATTCATCAAGGGATATAAAAAAATAATCCCGGCCATGTACCTCGCCGGGCCTTGCAGGACGCGTAGTGTAGCTGACAGAATGCCGCAAGTTCGGGAAAATGTCAATTACTTCCTTGCACAGCGTGGTCTTCCCCGCCCCCGAGGGAGCCGAAATAACAAACAAAATACCTTCACGTTTCATGGTCGCTTCCCTCACCATTCACCATTCACCATTCACCATTCACCATTCACCATTCACCATTCACCATTCACCATTCACCATTCACCGTTTCACTCGATGTTCTGCACCTGTTCGCGGATTTTTTCAAGTTCGGCCTTGAGCTCGACCACACAGGCGGCGATTTCCCCATCGTTGGCCTTTGAGCGATAGTGTTCACCTCCCGGTTGATCTCCTGCAGTAGAAAGTCCAGCTTGCGACCCACCGGTTCATTGAGGGCAATGGTTTCGTCAAATTGCTGCAGATGGCTGTTGAAGCGAACCAATTCTTCGGTAATGTCGCAACGGTCAGCCATGATGGCTATTTCCTGGGCCAGACGCTCCTCAGTCACGGTACTGTCGCCGGAAAGCTGGGCCACACGCTCTTTGAGCCTGACGGCATAATCGGCAACCATCTGAGGCGAACGCCCGGCAATACGCGCAATAAGAGCAGAGAGGAAAGTCCGCCTTTTTTGCAGATCATCCAGCAGGGCCTCACCTTCCCGGCTGCGCATTGCATCCAGATTACTTGCAGCAGACTCGACAGCGGCTAGAAGTTCGGTCGGAACAGACTCAGGAACAGCAGCAATTTCACCCGCGCCAATTACATCTCTTTGGCCGGTAATAAGAGCGAGCGGCACCTCTTCCTTCAAGCCGATGGCATCCCTGATACTGGAAAAAGCCTGATAATACCCCTTGGCCAGCTCCAGGTTGACAACGGGCATGGCGCCGCCGGCAGCAGTCTCCTCACGCTGAATGAAGACTTCGATCTTTCCCCGCTTCAGCTTTTGGGCAACCGCCTTTTTCACCTCATTCTCGAAGGGCACGTACAGACGGGGCAACTTGACGAATATCTCCCCGTAGCGGTGATTGACCGACCGTATTTCCACCGTCAGCTTTCCCGTTTGTGAATCTGCCTCAGCTTTGCCGTAGCCGGTCATGCTTTTGATCATTGTATCTCCGTGTGAAACTGGTTCTATGTTCTATGTTCGAGGTTAAAAACCCTTCACCCCTCACCTTTCACTATCAGTAAACCTCATCATGGCTGCCGATGCTCACCGGAACGATCTTCCCATCTTCCATTATGAATTCGATGGTTATACGATAGCTGATGTTGATTGATACCGAATGCAGTTCCTGCAGTGGTCCGCCAAGGCGATGCAGGCGCAGTGACGGATGAAACGGGTTGAGCTCCAGCAGCTTCAGGGTCTTTTCATACTGGGATAGGATTTCAGGGTGACGCTTGATGAACTTTGCGGCTCGTTTGAGATAGCTGTGGGTATAGATGATGCGGAAGCTCATTTTGCAGCATTCCTGATGCGCTCCATATGCTCATCCACACTCTCCTCGACAAATTCCCCTGCAGCGAGTTGCTGACGTGTTTCATAAAGAGCGGCTTCCAGTTCGCAGACCCGCAGCCGGTTGTATTCCTCCATCTCCATGACCACATAACGTTCCTGTCCACGTACCGAAATAATTGCCTCAGCACTGTTTTCAAGGGCCTTCTCAATGGAGGTCACCCCCCTGGTTTTCAGTTCGTTTGCCGCAATGTTTTTCATCCCCGCACCTCTAACATCAACACTATCTATCGCATGATAAACAATACTATTGATGATACGGTCTGTCAACCAGCCGGTGACAAGTGATAAGTGACAGGAAACGGGTGGCGGTTGACGGGTTTAAAGGCGTTAGTATTCACCAATCACCAATAACCAGTTTGTTCAGTACCGATAGGTCATTTCCGCAATAAACAGCTGATTGGTTCTTTTCGCCCCTGCCATAAGATCGAAGTTGCTTATCCGCTCATACCCATAGGTCAGCTCTGCATCTAGCTCCCCGTAAACCGGCAATCGCCAGTGAATCCGGCCGGCATTTTTTCGCTCAACTGCTTGCAATGTGCCGTTGACATCAAAATTACCTGAGCTATCGACCTTCACTCTCCCCAGATTTCCACGCTGTGTAAAAATATACTCCAGGGCCAGATTATTGCGTACAGAAAACCAGTGGCTGTAGCGGGCAAAGAAATCCTGTGTGGCGCCTCCCTGAGAATGTCCTATAGGCATTCCTCTGTAAATGTAACCCGCGGGAAAGGTGCCGTTGGTATAGAGAATCTGGTTGCCCTGGAAAAACTCGAAGCGGAAATCATTCCTGCCATCATCCGTCAGGCGGGGAATATAGAGTCCGGCCACATAGCTCTCAACTATAGGCCAGAATGAAGCGGTATCCTCGCCTGAAAACTCCCCGTATAATTCCGTGTTGCGCAGCCATGGCATGCGATAGCGAAGCTCGAAACCAGCCAGCCCATTGGAATTGTCGGCACTGGTGCCACCAATCAACCCACGTAACATATCGCCGGTTCCGCTCTTAACGCCAGCCCCCCCCACTTGCCGGCCAAGATTGAAGCCGATCTCCACATTGTTCGTCGGCTTTGAGATCAGCTTTAAAGCATAGAACCAGGCTGGCGCTCGACACCGCCTGTATAGGTTTTGTTGAATCGTGATGCGATCAAGGCGTACTTGAGATCACCAAGCCACGAAAGCCAGCTGATCCGGACCGGCTCTGGGCTGGAAAGTTACCAAGGTAAATTTTCTGCATTGTTGGTGAGGGTAATAGCGCCGCGGTAGCCCTGGCCGAGCCAGTTTTCGTCCTTACCCAGCTCGAGCTCAATGCCGCCGCCTCCAAGCTTGACGTAACCGCGATTCATCCTGATCCGATTATCATCCCCGATGAGAATGGACGGTTCAATGAGACCGGTCACCTTATCACTCAGATAGGCTTCGGCAGCCCAACGAAGTTCGGCATTGTTGCCGTCACGGTAAATAACGCCGTTGTTGTTTTCAAGAAGCGGCGTCCCCTCGGCCCCATGCTGCTGCACTAGCGAAGGATACGGGTTAACGGGACGCAGACCTGATCCCAGGCCGAAGACGCCATCATCGCCGGGATCATGGACCGGTCGCTCATAGCTGCGCGGGATGCCGTTCAGGTAGACGTAACGGAAACGAAGGGAGGAGACCAGATTGTAATCCACAAGAGCTGGTTTTTGATCCGGACTCCTTCGAAGCGATACTTCACGGGGGATTAGTTCATTGATCCGCGCAATCAGTTCCCTGGCAAAAGGCTGCTTTTCGGCATCGGCATCGGCATCGGCCAGGTTCTTTTCTGCTTCCAGCAGAAGTCTTGCCGCCTCTGCCTTTGAGAAGGGGCGGATACCTTTGACATCACTTTTAATCAGACCAAAGCCGGCAAGCTTTTCCAGATAGGAATAAACGGGACTGTCGAGAGGAATGTTCGAGGATGAAAGAGCCCAGCAGCTAGTGGAGTTTATGAGTAAAAAGAATGTGAGAACAATCGTTGGAAAAGGTTTTCTAAAGGTTTGTATCATCTAAATACCATGAATTCAGCTACTGCCGCAGAGACTGTTAATTCTCATTTATCGCTGATTGCTGAGTAACAAAAAGGTCGTGACGAAGGCGCTGGAAAACCGCGGGAGCAGGCCCATCAAACACGTAGCGGGGGGTGAATTCAGGGACCAATTGTTTCAGAGAAAACATAAGGGTGGTTAAATCTCCATGTTCAGCTGCTTTAAATAACGTTTCCATTTCTTGGGTAATGATATTCATGTCTGATTCAACAGCAGACAGTACTCGTATCTTTTTATGCTTGGTCGGCTTGACCCCTTCACCTTCTATCAATAGCTCTTCGAAGAGTTTTTCCCCGGGGCGTAAGCCGTAAAGACAATATCGATATCCTGATAGGGAACCAAACCGGAGAGCTTGATCAATTCTTCAGCCAGATCAAGAATACGCACCGGCTCTCCCATGTCCAGCACAAAGATATCACCGCCATTGCCGATACAGCCAGCCTGCAGAACCAGTTGGCTCGCCTCGGGGATGGTCATGAAATATCTGATAACTTCCCTATCGGTAACGGTAACCGGTCCGCCTTTTTTGATCTGCTCTTTGAACAGGGGGATTACGCTGCCATTGCTGCCGAGGACGTTGCCGAAGCGTACCGTGGTGAATTTGGTTTTGCTTTTGACAGCCAACGCCTGGACATAAATTTCAGCAGCCCTTTTGCTTGCCCCCATGATATTGGTGGGATTGACAGCCTTATCGGTGGAAATCATGACGAAGTTCTTGACGCTGTGTTTGCGTGCCGCATCGGCAAGCACTTTGGTGCCGCGGATGTTGTTATTCACTGCTTCGACAGGATTATATTCCATCATCGGCACGTGCTTGTATGCTGCCGCATGGAATACTACCTCCGGCTCGAATTCGTCGAAGATGCTTTCCACCCGTTCCACATTTTTCACGTCGCCGATTACCGGCACCACTCTGAGCTCGGGAAATGTCTCCGTCAGCTCCTTTTCGATGTAATAGAGAGGCGTTTCTGCATTATCAAACAATAGTATTTTTGATGGCTTGAATTTCGCCACCTGCCGACAGATTTCACTACCGATACTGCCCGCAGCGCCAGTAACGATGACCCTCTTGTCAGTCAAATAACCACGGATTGCCGCCTGATCAAGTACCACTGATTCACGACCCAGCAGGTCCTCGATCTCAACATCTTTAATTTGATGCACGGATATGTTGCCGTCCACTATGTCGGTAATGCTAGGCAATGTCTTGAATTTTATGCATGATTTTTCACAGCAGCCAATGACAGTGCGCATGGTATCGCGACTTGCTGAAGGTATAGCAAAAATCACCTCTTCGATCTGGTGTTTTCTCACCAATGCCCTGAGCCGTTCGATCCTGCCCAGCACAGGGACTCCATTGAGTTTCAGTCCCTGCTTTCCAGCATCATCATCTATGAAACCGATTACTTGATACGGGGAGTTCTCTTGTTTCCAAATCTCCTTCGAGAGAAGGCTTCCTGCCTCGCCTGCACCTATTATCAATGTCCTATGCCCGTTCTTGATCTTGGGCATTATATGTACCTCCCGGTACACCCTCCAGACAAGGCGGCTGGCAGCTACCAACGAGAAGAGCACAAACCAGTCGAGAACATAGACAGACCGTGGTAAACCAGAAGCGTTCTTGATGAGCATGAGGACAAACGCTGAAATAACAGTGGAAAAGGTAACCACTTTGAAGATTTGGATGGCGTCCTGCAGGGAGCATACCGCCAGATATTCCGATACATGCCTGAAGCCACAAACACTAGAGGCTTAACGATCATGATGACGCAGAGACCGTTCAGGATAATGTCTCGCTCTGAAGCAGGAATCTGGAAGTCGAAGCGCAAGAGAAATGAAATGACAAATGCCGCCAGAATCAGGCAAACGTCCAAAAGAAAGACCAGGATCCTTCTAGCAGAAAACATTATCTCCTCCTGGAGCTAATAACAATTGCATAAACAAGGCTAGTCAAGGGTTAACATAATAGCATTAACCGAGCAAAATGCAAGAAACACTCGACATCAGTGCTGAACACCATCACTGCGCAATACTTTGAAGAAAGTCATGAGCATAATTTCTAAGTCCAGCAAGAAAGACCGATGCCTCAGATAATACTCGTCATATTGGACCTTAACTGGGATTGGCAGTTCATCACGACCGTTTATTTGAGCCCAGCCAGTCAAACCTGGTTTCAATATGTGGATTCCCTTTTCAGTGCGTAACTGAATCAGGTCCTGCTGGTTATACAATGCAGGTCTGGGTCCGACGAAACTCATGTCACCCCTAACAATGCTCCATAGTTGCGGCAACTCATCCAAGCTTGATTTACGAAGAAACTTGCCGATAGAAGTCAGGTAGCGGTCGGGGTCACTTAGCAAATGTGTAGCAATTGCTGGGGTGTCAGTGCGCATGGTGCGGAACTTGGGCATCTTGAATATGGCATTATTCTTACCGACCCGATCTGACCAGTAAAGGATAGGGCCGGGAGAGCTACACTTCACCAGCAAAGCAACAAGCAGCATGGGCATGATAAAAAAAAGCAACACTACGAAAGAAAACATAAAATCAAATACTCTCTTCATAAATATATCCGTATTTTTGCCAATAGCAATAACGTTGACAGTGCCACCTCTCGGGCCTGAAGCTACTCCCATTTTTATTCATTTTCCTGGGTTGGCATTGATTTTGATAGTGGAATTTTTCTTCATAATTTCATTCAGGATTCCCTCAGTATGTACGGGACCAAAAAGATCATTTTTTATCTGTTGAAAAGGTTTCTTGATTATTAAAGGTATATGATTTTCCTTACCAGGAAACATACTGCGATTATTGTGATCTGAGAGAACTATGACTTCAGAAGATTCAAAAATAGTGTTTTTTTCCATTTTTCTTATTAGCTCACCAAGTGTATAATCAGCAAATTCAACTGCTTTCGTATAATTTTCAGCACTTTGAAGGAAGGGTTCTTTATTGTCAAAGTAACCATTACGATCAAAGACAAGCGGTACATGCGTACTGTAAATATGTGTGAACAGAAAAAAGGGATTTTTTTCATCAAGGGCTGCCATCGAAAATTTAAATACTTTGATGGTTTGTTCTTTTTGCCATTGAGAAACTACTATATTTTTTATGAAACCCTGAGGTGACTGGCGTGGCCAAATAATCAGATTTGTCATGATCGGACTTAATAAAGAAAAATGTGTTTCTACACCTGCGTAATTATAGATACTAAATGAGTGCCCCCTATTAAGGTATCTATCAAACATTTCGCAATAGGGAAGATAGGAGCCAAATAAGAATGTTTTATAGCCGCTCTTTTTCGCAATAGAAAATAAATTTTCAGAAAGGATATCTAAATATTCTTTCTTATTTTCTTTTGAGATTTTGTAAATTTGCCTATATCCCATTAGCACGTTATCGAAACTCTTACCTGTTAATAAGCCAGGGATTGCTGTCAAAGTTTGTTTACCCGGTGATAGCGCATTATGGTAATTATCGGAAATTGAGGATAAGCGGTGAAAGTTTGTATATCTGGAAGATACTGAAGCATTTTTATAGAGATACTCGTAAGATAATGAATCGAAAAGTATAATTATAAGATTATGGTCTGGTGTGTGTGTTTTTTTATCACAAAGATTAGGAGTGTTAATATCAATTTTTGTGTTAACATCCCATATGCTCCACAGAGTCCAACCAGCAAGCAAATTCAGTGGAGAAAGAATAAGTATTAGTATGATGATGACATGCGTCATTTTGCTCGTGTACCGAGCTGCCAACACCAAAAAAACAGCGCCGCAAAAAGTAACTATTATCTCTACTAGCAATTGATTCTTGTGTGCATATTCTCCCAAAATTACAAGTGCGTTTTTATAGTCAACTTGCTGTAAAAAATGAATGAAGAAAGAAATAAAAGGAACGATAAATATGCAAAAGAGAAGGGCAAAGCGAAGCCTGACACCGGGAATCTTGTCAATAAGCAATAGCGCTACAGTGAGGATCACAGTGAACAGGACTATTACAGAAATTAGTTCAAGACTATTTTGGACTCTCCACTGAAGAATAATAATATTATCGTGAAGCGTTGCAATCAGCGGGTGGAAAAAAAGAACGCTCAGTGTCAGGGCAAGCCAGCTATTGAAAAGAATTTTGTACCTAGCAAACATTTAGTTTTTCCATTAAATACAACGTTCGTTCCGTGTCTGTTATCTTTTCACGTTTAAGAATTAAAAAATATGTTTGAAAAGAAGCTTCAAAATGATCCTGAGAATAATGTGTGAAGATGTCCTTTCGAGTGCAAAGAAGTCTTTGTACCTGAGAATCATTCTTGGGAATAAATTCAATAATCAAATAGTGGCACAACTGGCTCAAAAAGAAGGCGATGTGGCTGAAAGGTAAATTGTTGGAGATTGCAAGGTGATGAATCAATGCCAAAGCAAGAACAGTATCAGACGGCCCCCTTTCAACCAATGAAAGTCGTTCTTTGTGTGCCCAGCCATTGCAGGGGTGGGATTAGCGAGATCAAGACATAGCGGCAATATTTTTGTTTCCTTATTTTCTCGCATCTGCAAGTAATTTTTTTCAACTGCCGCGGGATCAAGATCAAAAGCTATGGTGTGAATATCTTTATGCATTGCGATACGACTGAATGCTCCGGTATTGGCACCAAGGTCCCAGACTGTGCGTGGTTTGCTTTCGACAAGATAATAGTCCACCAACTGCTGCTTGTGCTGCATTGCTTTTTGTGAGTAATTAGTATCATTATAATATTCGCTCCATTCTGATCCAGCTGGAAGCCACTTTAACCCAGTAATCGCCGATTCAAGGTGATGGATCAGGGCGATAAGAGAATCTTTTCTAACTTTGTGGGAGTATCGTGGTAATGCCTTCGACTCGTATCTTTTTTGCGTTTTTGCATGCAGATGGATGTGTGATAAAAATGAAAAATTGAACCAAGTTGACATCGGAAGCAGTTTACTAGTAAGGTCAAGTGGCAAACCGTCTATGTATATCCTCATAAGTTGGCTGAGCCTGACATCCCGGAATGCCATTAGCGAAAGAGGAGCCAGAAAATGTTGGCAAAACTGACGATAGGCAACCCAAGGTTGATCTTCTTTGTAGATTTCAAAGGAAAGCGTGTCGATCAAGATAGGCTTTCCTTTGTGAAATTGCATATTATAGGCGCTCGCATCTTTCAAAATCATATTGAATGCAAGCGACTGCTTCTGGATTTCTATCAGCGCGAGCGCCGCATCCTTTATTTGATTGAAGCACCATTCATAAGGGTAGGAAACAAACGAAAGCAATTCAGGTTGAATTACTTTGTAATTATGGTCAAAGTCTTTGCCGGATAGGCTTACCTCCATGTGTGGAAGCAGCAGGTTGCTTTCAACGAGCTTGTTGTACAGCCCTGACTGCATCAGATGATCGTAGTTTTGTTGATATAGGCGGGTTATAGATCGGAAGAGAGTGCCGTTCTCAAGGAAGAGAAAACCACTCGGATCCCTGAAAGAGCTCGAAAGATAGCTGATTTCGGCATTCATAAATCATGGCCGCCGTTTTTGTGAAAAAATTTGACCAAGTGATTTTTTATCTTCTGCCAGAACATTTTAATGGTAAATACCCCGCCAACAATGGCTGCAACCACTACTTGAAAAACATAGCTTCCAGCACCAGGGTCAAGATACGCATAAGCATAATTACAAAAAATTAAATATACACTAATTACAAATAACACGTAGCTGTATGTAAATAATTTCATTATTTCCTCCACACTAAAGGGTTCTTGGGTAGATGAATAAAATTCAGTCTTAGCTGTTGTTCAACCCGTTTATGTTTTGCCTAAGTCGGAACTAGGCTTTCAGGCCGCTTGAGTAAGGGAAAGCCAGCTGTCTCTGAACGGTTGAACTGAGGGAACTAGCTACTTGGCGTTTCTTCCGTCTGGCTTCTCTTGCTTCTTGAAGGGCTAGCCAGAATAAACCGACATCAATCTTAAGTAAGACATCCCCCACCTAAGGTGGGGGCTTTGAAAACCGTGGACCGCTCAAAGCGGTTATTTCAAAAGATTATCCGACCACCTGACGGTGGTCATCCTTCGTTAAACATCGTCATTTGTCAACGGCAATCGAAATGTGACCCACTTTACCAGATGATCGGAAATTGAAAAATGACCCACCTCCCTGCGTTAATCATCAATCTGAGGTGTGGGTAGTTGCTGCCCGACAATGCCTGCGCGTCGTTTTTCTTTCAGCCGATAGCTGTCACCCCTGATCTGGATGACATGGGCGTGGTGCAGCAGTCGGTCGAGCATCGCTGATGTGAGGGCTGTGTTGCCGCCGAAAGCCTGTTCCCATTCGCCGAAGCTCAAGTTCGAGGTGAGGATCACAGAACCGGCCTCATACCTTTTGGCTATCACCTGGAAGAACAGGTTTGCCTGGGTTTCGCTGAACGGGAGGTACCCGATCTCATCGATGATGAGAAGTCTCGGTCCCAGGACACTGCGCCGCATTACTTCCTTGTATCGCCCCTGCCGCTGCGCGCTTTCGAGTTGTAGCATCAGGTCAGCTGCGGAAATGAAGCGCACCTTGACGCCGCACTGGGTTGCTCGGTAGCCGAGCGCGATGGCGAGGTGAGTCTTTCCGGTGCCGCTGGGACCCAGCAGGATTACATTCTCTCGGCGCTCTAAAAACGCCATTGCCGACAGGTCGAGTATTCGCTGCTTTGGGGCGCCGGTGGCGAACTCAAAGTCATAATCCTCAAGCGTCTTCATCGCGGGAAACCCTGCGAGCTTTGCCATTGTGTGGCGCGAGCGGCCCTGCCGGACGTCGTTTTCTGCCTTGAGTACCTTTTCGAGGTAGTCGGTGTACGAGGATTCCTGTTTTGCCGCGGCATCTGCAAGGTCGGCGTATACATCGGTCACCGCCAGAAACTTCAGATCATCGCACAGCGTTACGATGCGCTGGTGCTGGATGTCACTCATAGCCGCCCCTCCTGAAGGATTTGATCATAGAATGAGGCGGGACGCTGAAGTGGAATCACCGGCCACGGTATGGGAGCAATGACCTCTGGTTTGCCCGGCGCGACAGCAACTCTTGGCGGCAGCGGCAGCATCGCTGCTCGCTCTATCTTCAGCCGATCACAGGGGCGCTCGCCGGTCTCTCCATGGATGCGGCAGTTGGCTACTTCATTGAGCCACTTTAAGACCTCGATATTCGCGGTCGCGACATCAAGAGTTAATCCCGCCTGCTTCAGGCGCGATACCAGCGGATAATAGAAGCTGTACCGAAGGTAACGGTTGAACCGCTCGACCTTTCCCTTGGTCTTGGCCCGGTACGGCTTGCACAACCGGGGCATGAACCGAAATGCTTGGCTGTGTCCCACAGGCCGGAATGGAAGCGGTGCTTGCCCTCGCCGAAGGCATTTCGCTCCAGCACTACGGTCTTCATGTTGTCATAGAGCACTTCACGCGGGACGCAGCCGAAGAAGGAGAATGCCATCTCATGGCATTCTCGAAGGACATCGAACGCCTGGCTGTTGGTGAAGACAACGAAGGAATCTCTGCTGAAGCCGAGCGTTCCCACGAATGCGTACAGCGGGTGTTTGCCCTTGCGCAGTTCACACCAGTCGGCTTGCATCTGCTGGCCAGGGGCGGTTTCGAACCGTACAACCGGTTCCGGCGTGACACGGGAATAAAGCGTTGCCAGGAACGTTCTGAGGGTGCGCTCGCCGCCCTCGTAGCCAAGGCTTTTGATCTCCCGAGCAAGTACCGGAGCAGGAAGACGATGTGGCAGCGCCGCCTTCACCCGTTCTTCGATAAATGCTTTGAATGGATCAAGCTTTCCCGGTCGCTTCGCCCGTTCTTTGTACCTCGGATCTGCAGCCGATCTGAGAAACTTTCTGACAGTGTTTCGGCACAGCCCGGTGATCCGCGAGATCTCCCGGATGCTCTTGTCCTGCCTCTTGAGAATTCTGATTTCCATACTCTCTTCCTTTCCAATCATGCCGACCCTCCAGGTCGGCTAGGTTATGGAAGAGTGGGTCAAAATTCAATTTCCAAGGTGGGGCATTTTTACATTGCCGCTAACATCATTTGATCGAGCCGTTTATCTTCGATCTCTTGTTGCTTTATATAGTTGCGGACTGTCTCCTCGTCCGCTCCTACTGTTGTCACAAAATAGCCACGTGCCCAGAAGTGCATCCCAGTGAAGTTCTTTTTCTGCCCAAGGTACATTATGGCTATGTGTATGGCACTCTTTCCTTTGATGAAACCGATTACCTGCGCTACAGAGTACTTTGGTGGTATCGATATCAGTATATGGACATGGTCGTTACACAGATGGCCTTCCACTACCTTGCATTCTTTCTGCCTTGCAAGACTGTGAAACAGCTCGCCTAAATACTGACGGATGCGCCCGTATAGCGCCTTGCGGCGCCCTTTGGGCACCCAAACTACATGATACTTGCATTCCCACTTTGAGTGGCATAAACTCTGGCTGTCGTCCAAGAGGCCTCCTTATTCGTGATCTTTGAGCGGTTCACGTCTAAGGAGGCTTCTACATTTCGCACGAACTGTCAAACTTTATGGGTCCCCCGCCATAGCCGGGGGATTACTCAGGAGAATTTACTAAACCATAGCGCCGTTTGCCTCAACCCCTCATCCAATGTAAAGGGCGGCCTCCATCCAAGCTCAGTTCTTATGGCTGAACTGTCTACCACCAATGAGCTTAATAGCCCATTGATAGAAGAGCTTTTGCCTGTAACTTTACCTGCTAGACGAATGATGCCTACTGGAGCGGGAAAGAGCCTAGCAGGGACGCCGAGTGCTGAAGCAGTTCGGTAAATAAGTTCGGGCGTGGAAATATCATCTCCATCGCTGACAAGATAGGTTTTACCATCGGCTGAAGGATGAACAGCAGAAATGGCAAGTGCATCAACAAGGTTGCCAACATATATTAGGCTGCGCCTGTTTTGGATTGAAGCAAGAGGGAGCGGGATTCCTTGTGACACTATTTTTAGAAGTGATAAAAAATTACCTGGGTTACATGGACCGTAGACAATAGGCGCCCTAATAATAACTACTTCCATTTTGGATTCTGTTGAAATTTTACGCAATGCTAATTCCGCTTCATACTTGGACAAAGAATAAATGTTGTGTGGATGTGGAGCATCATTTTCAGTAAATGGAATTGAATTAGTGCTGTTACCATTTACGCCAATAGTACTCATAAACACAAATCGCTTCACACCAGCTTGTGCAGCCTGCAGCGCTAAACGTTCAGTTCCATGAAGGTTCACTTTGCGAAATTCCTGCAATGGGTCAATGGCAGTTTCTTGCATGACATGTACGCGGGCAGCCAAATGGATGATAATGTCCACATCATGCAGGGCTGCAGTGTAGTCGCTGGATTCGGAGAGAGGTTCTACAATGGCTTGCTCTACGACTGCTGGCAAATGCTCAGTGTCATCTCCGGCCAATACAGCGGCAGTAAGCCGAAAATTCTCTCGTACAAGATGTTTGATAAGGGCAGTACCGACGAAACCTGTTGCGCCTGTCACCAAAATATTCCTAATCAAAAGAATCTCCATCCCCATTTGTTGAAATATCGTACCATATTAACAATAAGCACCCACATCATCTTGATGCTTTTATGTGAAGCACGCTCCCACAGATGTGTAACAGTTGCATGCGGGTAGTATACTGTACGATATCCGACATTTTGAAATTTTTGCCCTAAATCGCAGTCTTCAAAATACATAAAGTAGCGTTCATCAAAACCACCAACAGATTTTAAAACACTAGTCCTGCAAAACATGAAACACCCCGTCATGAATTCAACGTCATGAACAGTTTCGTAGCCGATATCGCGGGTCTCATACATAGCGAGCCGTTTTTCAAGAACAACATGAAATCTTTTGGGCAAAAAACGGCGCGCAAAAAGATCGAATACCGTGGGATAACGTTTATTAAGGTGCTGGATAGAACCATCTCGATTCAATACCTTGGGACAGACCATCCCTATATCCGGATTATTATCCATAAATTCCGTCAGAGTTTTAATGGTAAAAGGAGAAACGACGATGTCTGGGTTCAGAATCAGGTGATATTTAGAGTTTTGTACGCGCTGAATTGCCCAATTATGCCCTCTTCCATAGCCTACATTTTCATCATTAAAATGGTACTCAACAGGAAGGTCTTCAAATACAGAACGCAGGGCAGGAGTAGGTGAATTGTCAACGATAGTGAGTTGCACAGCACAATCTGTGCCCAAAAAACTGGCGGCAGCGTTCCTAACCATATTACGAGGGTTGTCATAAATTACTATTGAAGCGGTGGAGTCTAAGGATTTCATGGTGTCACTTGTCTATTATTTAATTTTTGTTTCAGTAATCGAATTATGTATCCAAATTCGGATCGAATATGCTTTAACATCGAGTATGCAAGAAACAGCGGGAGTAATATAATAAATATATTATTTCTTTGTGTAAAATTAAAATACGCAGTTAGTTCACCTAACCGCATCTTCACACGATTTGAGCTAAGCCCACCAGGTGTTTTCTGAGGTCTTGATAGTAGAGTCAAAGGTTTCCCGCACAATTGATAGACTGGATGAGATTTTGATACTTTCAGCCAAAGATCATAATCTTCGCAATAGCTCATCGTGTTATCGAATCTGTCTGTAATAGATCTTTTAAGAACAAAGCAAGATGTCTGAGATGGGTTTTTTAAAAGCAGTTTTAATAGATTAAGCTTAAAAATTTCATAATTTGAGGTATCGCGTTCGGTGAAAAAAATATCCTTATTATCTGTGTACGAATGGCATAAGCAGTAACAATTGTTTGTGCTCAAAAATCGATTGATGATTTGCAATTTTGATTCATGCCAAATATCATCTGAATCAAGAAAACAGATATATTCTCCAATTGCCAGATCCCATGCTGTATTCCTACTGAATGATACACCTGAGTTAACACTGTTTCTATGATATGTTAAGGGAATATTTTTCAGTACAAATGCTGGTAAATAATGTTTATAAATGCTTACAACATTGTCTTTGCTGTAGTCATCTATAAGAATAACTTCAAAATCATCAAATTTTTGTTGTAAACATGATGATAAAGTATTTGGTAGTGTTTTAGAGCAATTGTAGCAGGGTATTAAAATAGAGAACCTAGGCATCTAATATTGGCCTTTTGAATATTGTAATATAATAAATAAACTGAGCAACAAACACTAAGTGAAACATAAAATCTGTAAAAAAGGAAAATACTATTGCATGCAGAATAACAACAAGAGCAAACCCATATCTTGGATCGTTAAAGGATCGCTTTACTATAAAATAGGAAAAAAATGATATTATAAAATAAATAAAATTACTAAAGAAAGGGCCATAGTCTATTAAAAAATTTCTCGTGCATTGAGGAGACATTCAGTGTTTCATTTACCAGTTCCCATGCTGGGGGTGAAATACCCAGAAGTTCTATTAAATAGTTTCTTGCAAATGATGGTATAAGACCACTAATTGTTCCAATAGGTGCATAGTAAGGTGTTATGTTCACATTGTTTACTACATTATTCAGCGGAGATACAATATATATGTAAGCCCAAAGTAGTCCAGAAGGTAAATAATCTGGATACTCTATTGTGGGTCTTGCAAGTGCAATAATACCATCTCTTCCAGACCTCAAATCTCCTATGTAACCAAATATAAATATTAGCCCGAATATCATCAAAATTATTTTAACAAAACCTTTGAAGCTAGCCCCTTTTATAAGAATATAGAGAAATATAAGCTGTACCGCAATCGTTAGAAAAAGTTGTCTGGTTACAAGCAATATCGGCCAGGAAAATGCCAATAGAATCAATGTAAAATTTAGTTTACTCGGCTTATACAAATGTCTTACAAACAAAATAGTAATAATGACCAATAGGGTGGCATTTAATAAGCCATGTATTCCTGGAAAGCCAAATTCGGTATAACGTATTATTTTCCCGATACCTAACAAAGAAACTAATGGTACGTTTTGAAAATAAATTAGTTCAGTAATCAACCCGACAATCAAAACTTTTGTTAAAATTGATAATACCTTGGTCGTATGCCTTGAAAATATCCATTCCTTGTATATTTCATGATTTAATTTGATATAAATCAGACATTTCTTTGAAATGATAATAAATAGTATATAGCCAAGAAGAAACATACTAATTGATGCTGAGAAGAAAAGGAAGGCATCTGTAGAAAGTGGAAGCAACAAGTCGCTAAACCTAAGACTATAGAGAAATAAAAGTAGGGTCCACAACGAAGCATAAAGTAAAGCAGGGTTTAATATCATTTTCACTGTTCGACCTATTTTGAAACCTGAATTTGTCTAACAAATTTTTTCGGCAATATTCTTTTCATTGTCTCCCTAAATATTATATCTAAGACTAGAAATGCAGCGTAGAAAACATTGTATTTTTTATTTATTGCATATAGTTCCTTTAAGTGCTCAGTACTTTTTACTGTGGAGACTCCGTCACAGTTAAATATTGATACAGTAAGATCTGCATACACAAATATAGAAACCATTTTTTTTTAGTTTTGCGAATAAATCAAAATCTGCAAATATTTTATAAAGTCTACAGAACATTTCTGCTTTAAGAATTTCTGTTTTCGTGAAAGAAGATTGATGACAAAAAGGGAGTCCATACTTGAACGTTAATTTTTCAGCTTTCCGTATTTTTTTGTACACAGAATCATACTGATAAAGTGTATTTCCATAGATAACACTCGCTATAATCTGTTTGTTAAAAATTAATTCTACGACGTTATTTCCATAAAATGAGTCGCCAGAATTCATAAAATTGACCCATTCACCTGTGGCTTTGTTGATTCCTTTATTCAT
Source organism: Geotalea toluenoxydans JCM 15764 (assembly GCF_001311985.1). Lineage (GTDB taxonomy): Bacteria > Desulfobacterota > Desulfuromonadia > Geobacterales > Geobacteraceae > Geotalea > Geotalea toluenoxydans. Next base: position 104,390 of record NZ_BBCJ01000007.1, on the reverse strand, counting down.
CGCATCATAAATTCCCTCGTCCTTCTCGCTAAGCCAATAATCAATTTGACCATCATACTGTTTGACAATATCAATAGTTCCATCAGTAGAGGCGCCATCAATAATGATGTACTCAACATTATCGTATGTCTGGTTTATAACACTTCTAATGGTCTCTTCAAGACACTTCTCTCCATTAAAAACTACTGTAATGACAGTTATTAACGGCCTGTCTGGAAAAGATCGTTTGAAATATCCTTGTGTTCGTAGTCCACCTTCTCCTTTGCGCTCAGGATTTGGCGACAAGTACAGCGCGCTTTTAAACGTGGCATCGGGCGAGTCTTCTACAACTGGCATCTCTCGCGTGACCAAGCGGGTGGTGGCGTAAGATGCATCCAGGCAAAAGACACCCAATGAATCGTCAGGGATGAAAGGAGGATGGTTTGAGGTAGGAAGAGTGATCTTGGTTGTTGTCATTTTACAATTTCTGCCGTTATTGAAAACTATATAGCACTATTCGCTTTAAAGACATTTATATTGTGCAGGGACTTATAATTATCGTTAAGCCAGTTTATGCTTTTGTCCCACCATTTGAAATCCATAAGAAACTCTATTTCTTCCACCTCAAATCTAAACTTTATTACTTTTGCAGGAACACCGCCGACGATTGCATATGGCGGCACATCTTTAGTTACTAGAGAGCCAGCGGCTATAATAGCTCCGTCGCCAATTGTCACTCCATCTAAGATGATAGCTCTCGCTCCAATCCACACATCATTACCTATGGCGACAGGTGCGAATTCGTCAAAATAGTCACGATCACACAGCACCTCCTGGGCCTGTCCGAGTGTTGAAAAGAAAATTGGGTGTGTTGAGACAAAAGTGTTTGCTGGATGCTTCCCCAATCCGATAAGTATGTCCGGTCCAATCGAGCAGAACTTTCCCAGGATAGCGTTATTAATTTTAGTGCCGGACGCAATGTAAGTAAAATCTCCTAAATCGACATTTTTCAATGCGACAAAGTCATTAATAGTGTTACTGTAGCCAAATTTACACTTAACAATCAAGCACATGTATCCAATTCTTAATCGACAATGTTTGTTTTTGATTTGCAATCTATAGCTGTTGAGTGCGTACTTCACATAGAGCGTCAACGGGTTTTTGAAAATTGAACCTAGCATTATGAATTTCCTTATATGGCGCATCTTTTAAATGCATCAATATAACTTTTATTGCTTGCGTTGTATATTTGAACTCCTCTGTAGTTTGCGTAATTTTCTATGTAATGGTAACCTTCAAACATCTTAGCAAATGCATCGAAAATTATGTGAAGTTTAGGTATCTCTGAAGAATCATGGTACATTGGGAAAGGTACGCCTTTAACCTCACCATTGTCATAAAAATGCCTGTCTTTCATGCAAGCTACATTGTCATTATTAACAAATAATTCCTCATGCCATGAATGGTCTGCCCCAAGAAGGAAAATGTTTTTGAACCCCAAATTAATTCCAATAAAAAGCGCTGCAACCAATACATTTTGTGCATGAGGCATTCCAAATTGATATTTATAGAGAAAATGCCTTACACATTCATATCCTGATATAGGAGTTGTGTTTATAAAGGCTACTTTAAGATTTTTATTTTGGTCAAATATAGATTCCCAATCCAGTTCCTTCTTGCCTATGGACGGTATGATTATTGTTAAACACCAATCCACATTTTGATTGAGCCTATTGAATATGGAGTTTCTAATTTCAATATACTCTGAAATACTGTCATGCCTCCAGTAGGCTGGATCGAGCAAAAGATAGTAGCTAGGTTTGATAGTGTAGAAAAAATCAGAGCTTATAAAATCATTTACACATATAGATACCCGAGACGTAATAAAATCAATATTATTAATCAAGTTATGATTTAAAGAAGGCCCATTACCTAAAACACAAAGGTCTTTCTTAGTCAGGTTATCAAGTTGTAGAAATTTATCGTTACCACAATTCTTCACTGCGCGGATAACTGAATACAAAGTTTTGGCAACATTAATTATTATTTTTTTCATTTTCATACCTATATTTGATGATTTCTGGGATGAAGCGTGCATCTACATCTCAATGACTTTACAATATTTGAAGACAGAAGTATCATATAATTATGTATTACTTAGGCTTACATCAAAAATGTTCCATGGCATTTTATAGACTCTCGCGCTAATTACCCAAGTAAGAATAAAACTCACAAAAAAAGCAAGAGCAGAGGCTTGGGCCGCTCCAATCGCCCCATTTCTTTTTATAAGTACATAGTTTAAAGCCACATTTAACAGGGCTGTAAAAAAAGTTACTAACGACAAGACATGCGTTTTATTCGCATAAAAAATATAGTTAGTAACCATGTAGTACATTGCACAAAAGGCAAAGCCAAACACTATCCAGGTCGTATATTGGTAAGCTCCGCTAAATTTTGAGCCAACAAAATAACTCAGGAACCAAGGTGATACTAATGCAATGAACGCAGCAATCAACAATGTGACTATAAAATATACATATGTAAATTTTACAATTTTGATCTTTGTAATCATTTTATTTTCAGAAAGTTTATTATAAAGCCATGGGACATAGGCATTGTTAAATGATGACGCCAACAGTTGTAGTATCATTCCAATTTGAAAACCAACAGTGTAAATACCCGTTTCTGATACGCCAATCATATTGGTAATAAAGATTCTATCTGTTTGCGCTATCAACATTCCCCCTAGAGCATGTGGTATCAAGGGCACCCCGAACTTCAGTGCGTGAGCGATGTCAGTTTTGTCGTATTTAAAAACAATTCTTTTACTACGTAAAAGAATATATGCTCCTATGAAAGCAAAAACGATGACTGTTATGATCTGGGCATAAATCCTTCCTTTCCAGTTCATTCCGAGAGTGACAACAAAGAGAAGCGAAAGACTGATATTGACAATTGTTTGCAAGTTCTGGAAGAGGCTGTATTTTAATGCATTGCTTTCAACCTGCCACAACGTCATCATCACGAGGATAATAAATTGACACATGCTGAAGACAACTATCGCCCAAAGTGAGCCGCAAGGAAACATGGTATGACGGCTTATAAATCCAGCAGATATCCAAATCCCAAGCGATACGATGATAGTGCTTATTACTAGCAGCAGAAAAGCGTTACCAATATATCTGGATAATCCTGAATTGGGTTTATCGAAATATTTTACACTAATGGCGCGTGAATGTTTAAGCCAACAAATGGGCTAACAATACCGACCAAAACAGTAAACATAGAGACGATGCCATAATCTGTCGGAGTAAGAAAGCGTGTCAGTATAGGCATCATCAGAAAAGGAATAGAAGAATTAATAACAGCTGAAATAGTATAGATACCTGAAGCACGGAATAATGACGAAGACAGTATTCTAGATATCAATTTTTTGCCTTCAGAAAAGTACGCAGTATCATCAATCCTTCTGTTCCACTTTTTTCGGGATGGAATTGGCAGCCATACAGGTTTTCTCTTTTAATGGCAGCCGAAATGAGTTGACCATTGTAATAGCAGTCGGCCAGCCTGTGCTCTTTGTGATCGGGAACGGCCGTGAAAGAGTGGACAAAATAAAATGATGATTGATTACCGGTTTCGCCCAACGCCGTGCCATCCCAAGAAATACCCGAAGATATAGATTTCATTCCACCCGATATGCGGAATTTTATGGGGAGAACCGTCAACACCCACTGCGGGGATAGCAACAACTTTACCAGGAATCAGTCCCAGACCTTCGTTCGCCCCATACTCTTCACTCTGGTCAAGCATCATCTGCATACCGAGACAGATGCCAAGGAAAGGTCGTTCTTTAGCGGCAAATTTCTTTATTGGCTCAATCAGTCCACGTTCAACCAGCCCGGACATGCCATCGGCAAAGGCACCTACACCAGGCAATACAAGATAATCGGCATCTGCAATTTTTCTGGCGTCATCGGTCAACTCTACATTGGCGCCGCAATGCTCAAAGGCACGGGCAACACTTAGGAGATTGCCTATTCCATAGTCGATAACCGTTACCCGTGACATAAAACATCTCTCCTTACATGTATACCACGTTGAAGAGCCCCTTCGCGGATATCACCCACCGTGAGTTTTTTATAGTGTAATGCACCCGCAACCGCCACCGCATCGGCCTGGCCTGCTTTAACAACTTGCTCAAAATCATCGACGGTTCCTAACCCCCCGCTGGCGATGACCGGGATCGGAACGTTTCGCGAAACTGCAGCAGTCAACTCACAATCGAATCCCCTACCGGTCCCTTCCATGTCAACAGAGGTGAGCAGTATCTCCCCCGCTCCGAGTTCGCAACCCTTCTGTGCCCACTCCAGAACATCAATCCCGCTTTTTTCCCTACCATTATCGTAGTACACTTCCCATTTACTCGGTGCAGTCCGCTTTGCTTCAATTGAAAGGACCATGCACTGTGCACCGAACTTCTGCGAGATCTCATGAATGAGTTCAGGTCTTTTAACAGCAGCCGTATTCACAGCAACCTTATCGGCCCCGGCGCGCAACATTTCGCGGGCATCGTCTACAGAACGGACGCCGCCGCCAACGGTTATCGGTATAAATACGTCTTGGGTTGTACGGCGGACAATGTTAAGCAGACTGCTTCGCTCGTAAAGGCTGGCAACGATGTCAATGTAAATGATTTCGTCGATTCCCTGTTCATAATAACCCTTGGCAAACAGATTGGGATCGCCGAGTTTGCGTAAACCTTCCAGGTTAATGCCTTTGATCAGGTTTGGCCCTTTAATGTCCAATCTTGATATTATTCTGATATTACTAGCCATGTATACATTATTCCCCAAAAACCGTATATCTTAATTTCCACGTACCGTTCTCCAACTTCCAAAGATGAGGGGAACGGAACTGATCGGCAAGAGCCATGTAGTAATCCCTGTTCATGATGGGCTGTTCAAACATCCTGGATGCCACGGGATATTCCTTCTCCGGGATGCTCAGGTATTTGAAAATCTCATCCGCAAAACGTTCAGGAAATTCGCCATCGAATTTCTTTACCAGTGCAACGCCTTCATCCCGGGTTATCTCATCATTGCGGATTTCCTGAGCGGCATCATATGTCGCACGCCCTATTCCGAATTTTATGAAGGTTGTGTGATAGTGAAAGTCGTCGATGCGATCATCAATACTGTTATATTTGCTGTAAGTACCTGGAGTTCTTTCGGGTGAGGCCTGGAATCCGCCGTTCTCCACCGCATAATAATAGCACTCCTGGGGATGCCATTTTAGGTAATAGCCAAGGTAATGGACTTCTATCCTATTTTTTTCGATCATTTCAGGATCTGCCGGATAATATGGCTGCAGATCGTTGTCATCAAGCCCGAAATCAGATTTGAGATCAGTAACCGATGTTCCCCCCAGAAACACCTTGCTCTTGTCTTCCGCGGTGAAATATGACCAGTCACGCTTGGCAGTGGATGTATCGGCGATCGGATTACCGTATTCGGCTTCATTTTCGCCATAAAAAACAAGTGGTATTTTATGAAGTATGGCCATTTTTGGAGCAAGCGACTTTTGGCCGAACATGAATGGCTGGAATGGGTGGAACAGGTTCTCAACCGCCAGCCGTGTCACCAGGCGATGAACTCTTCCGTTGGGGGTACAAAGAAAATTGTCAAATCCTGCATGAATCCAAGCCTGAAAGTTTTTCCATCCCCATTCGGTATAGACGTGTGGCGCCCAGGTGACAGTCAGGGGATGCATGCCATACTTGTACTTGAGCACGTGTGCCTGGTAAAAGCTATCTTTCCCACCTGAGCCAGGGACCAGACAATCATATGAACCATCTTTGCTGCGATAGCGGTCACATAACTCTTTGAGCTCCCGCTCTCGTTCATTCCAATCAATGGTGCCTTTTTTCTGTTCTGTTACTTTACAGGCATCGCACACGCCATTTTCGTCAAAGTTGATGGTTTGTTTTTTACTTGCTTTGGTATGCTCATATTCAACAGCCGAATTAGGACGTTGATTTGATATCACACATTTTTTACAGAATTTTACCTCATTGGGCAGGCCGTATTTGGCCTCCAAAGAGTCTTCCGCAACATGAAAACGGGCAATGTCAACAGGGGGGGGAACCGGGTGTTTTTTCACTTCAAACCTCCACTTAAAACAAAATTTGAAAGAGCTAGATCTGTTTCGGTATCAATGTCAATTGAGCGCTCTTTAGGCATGATATAACCAATAGTTTCCTGTGTTACAAAAGCCTGCGTTTTTTGCAGCCATTCACTTTCTGCAACATATACAGCACCATTCAATGCATAAACCGGCGGAATGTCCTGTCGGCAAGCATAATCTCCTTTGAGCAAAGGAATCATCTCCATTGAACTGCTCAAGGAGTACATCCAATAGGGGCTTTTATCAGGTTCCACAACTGATACACAGGCACGGGCTTGGTGCCTCACCATGAGGGCAATAGCCCCATCAATGTCTTCAACGGATCGTAGTGGTGATGTCGGCTGCAACAAAACAACAAGGTCATAATGTGGCAAAATCTCGGTCAGCATGTGTATTACAGGCAAAATTCCCGGAGTTGAGTCCTGCGCCAGTTCAATTGGCCGCAGGAAAGGGACCTCAGCCCCCCATCGGACAGCAGTGTCAGCAATTTCCTGATCATCTGTCGAGACAACTACCCTGTCTACAAGCAGCGATTGATTGGCTGCTTCTATGGTCCACGCTATAAGCGGCTTACCTGCAACGTCTCGGATATTCTTACGAGGTACACCCTTGGAACCGCCACGGGCTGGAATTATTGCAAGTACAGTCTTGCCGTCAATCACGAGAAAACACCTGCATACTCCCCGTTTGCCCGCTCCAGATCATCTTTGCGCCCTATATCCAACCAATATTCGTGAATAGGGAAAGCTGCTGTTTCCATCCCTCTTCGGAGTAATTCATCAAAGAGGCTGGGCATGTCATAATAATCATCGTTCGGCACAATTGAGACTGCTTCCGGGTTGAGAACATATATCCCGGCGTTGACAAAGAACTGGTGAACCGGTTTTTCCAGGATGTTCTTCAGACGATGACTATCGAGCTGGACGACCCCAAACGGCACTTGAAATTCATACTCACGAACACACATGGTGGCAATTGATTTATGCTCTGCATGAAATTCCATGAGGTGCTTCAAATTAACCTTTGTAAGCACATCTGCATTCATAACCAGCGCCGGCAGGGTCAAAGCTTCAGGCAGAAGGCCTAATGCACCTGCTGTACCAAGACGTTTCTTCTCTTCTATATATTTGATTTCAACCCCCCAGCGGGAGCCATCTCCAAAATATTCCTTAACCATGTCTGCCTTGTAGTTAACCGAAATGTAAAAACGCTTGAAAGCATACTCCTTACAATTCTCCAAGACCGTTTCTAGCACCGGTTTGTTACCAACTCTCAGCAGCGGTTTAGGGCAATCCTTCGTCAACTCCCCCAATCGACTTCCGAGCCCTCCCGCCATAAGAACGACTATATTATCACGTTCTTGTATGCTAATCAGCTCATCCCAAGCATCTAAGCCAACTACACATCCATTCTGGTCTACAAGAGGTATTTGCCGCAGTTGCTTGTTTTTCATCTTTGCCAAAATAGCTTCTCTGCTTTCGTGACAACTTGCAACTGTCGGGGTGGTGGACATGATACTGCTCACAGGGCCACCGAGGTCTATACCTTTCAAAATGGCACGCCGGACGTCACCATCGCTAACAGTTCCGATAAGTCTATTAGAGTCATCGACCACAAGAGCAATTTGGAGAGAGCCCGCATCAATGATTTCTATGGCTTTCATGATGGTCGTAACTGAGCTAATTAATACATCTTTCCAACCCATTAAAACTCCCTTGCCGGTACACCACGAACTTTTGCGTAATCAGGCACTTCCTTGGTAACAACAGCGCCGGCGGCAACAATAGCTCTCTTACCGATAGTAATCCCTTGAATCACTGTAGCCCCCGTGCCGATGTGGCTCGATTCGCCAACAATTACTCCGCCAGAAATCGTCACGCCAGGGGCTATATGAACATGTTTCTGGATGGTGCAATCGTGATCCACTGATGCTCTGGTGTTAATAATAGCATTGACACCAATAGAACTACCTGCTTGTAGAATCACTCCGGCCATAACCTGAGATCCTTCACCAAGAACAACATCCGCAGCAACCACCGCAGACGGATGAATAACCGGAGCAAATTCATAGCCCCGTTCTTTGTATCTATCAAAGAGCTGTTGGCGTTTGATCGGAGGGCCTACTGAGCCAAGGCCATTAATGAGCTGGATTTCCGAAGGTGGAAATTCATCAACAACTTCATCTCCTCCAAGTACAGGAACTCCAAGCAGGCAGGCACCTGCCATTTTCGGATCGGGATCCACAATACCGACTATAACGCAGATGTGGCCAGCAGGGCATCAATCAATACCTTGGCATGGCCCCCTGCCCCAAGCACAATAACTGGCATAGTCATAAGCAAACCAACTCATCAGGATCAAAATTACGGCAGGCCCTCCTGCTAAGAAGATCCCAATACTGAATAGGTGACAACCCGTTACCAGGGCGCTTAGTGGTAAGATTGTGGGCAGTAAATTGTTCGCCTTGTTTGATCGAACATGCCGCCACTAAACTTTTCCTAGCTACAGATATGTTCTTTTTTTCACATTGTGAAGGGAATTTTCGACCACAACCAACCGCCTTTTCAACGAGTCGAATTGCAGCCACCATCTGTGTTAATTCACCCGGTTCCAGGGACGCTCTATGATCGGGACCAGGCAGACGCTTGTCGAGGGTAAAATGCTTTTCAATGGTCACAGCACCACGGGCAACCGCAGCAATCGGCACTGCAATACCATCCGTATGGTCAGAATAGCCGATAGGTAAACCAAATGCACTGTTCAATGTGTCCATCACCTTCAGGTTCACGTCTTCCACTGGAGCCGGGTATTCAGTAGTACAGTGCAACAGAGTAACTTTGTCTTGCAGGATCGCCTGCCCTTCAGCACAGCAGTAGGCAGCACGAAAGGCCTCTATTGAGGGGATGTTGAAACCAAGATAGGCAAAAGCTAAAACACCCAAGGCATCCTCAATTTCACCCAAGGTGGACATTCCGGTAGACAGAATAACAGGCTTCCCTGTTTGAGCAATCTTCAGTAGCAATGGCCCATTAGTGATTTCCCCGGAAGGAATTTTAAGCCGTGGCAGCCCTAATTTCCCAGCCAACAGATCAACACTTTCCTCGTCAAAAGGAGTCGAAAGGAATTCGATACTACATGTCCTGCAATGTTCAATCAAAACATCATGGGCAGCTTCATCAAGCTCTAACTTGCGAATCATTTCAAACTGAGACTCAGTGGCATCGGTCGTTTGTATCTGATATTCCGCTTTTGGTGCACAGTTACTTACCAATTTTCAGCTTTGAACGTCTGAAACTTCACTGCATCGGCACCAGCCTCCGCGGCAACCTCGATCAATTTTTTTGCCATATCCAGCGAACCATTATGGTTAACACCCGCTTCGGCTATTATGTAGCATGCTTTACTCATAAGTCATGGAACCGCTTTCTTGTTAGTTCATCAAGAGATACTGTTTTTAAAATTTTCACTATTCTTTGTGATGTTTCTCCGGAACCATACAATGATTGAACGTTTTGCAAAGTGTTGCAGAATTCAGGTGCAAGAACCCTGCTTATACATGTTGCGATTGAATCCGCTTTCTCATCACAGTCTACTATTGAAGCCGCTTTTAAACGACCTGCTTGACGTTCACCAATATTGACGGTCGGAATTTTGAAAGCTGGCGCTTCAATGATACCACTGGATGAGTTGCCAATTACTACATCGCAATGCCTCAGGGCACTGAGATAACGAACCTGGCCCATGGACGTAAATACAACAACGCGCTCATTGTGGGATTTAGCGTACTCATCGATCATCTGCCCGATAATACGTCCGTCCGTATCAGAATTTGGTTTTGTAAAGATTATCCTGGCTCCAGGAAACTGGTCCAAACCCTTGAATAGTTCCAGAATTGAATCACGTGATGACATCGTCCCAAGTGTTGCAGGATGATAAGTAACCAGGAAGTTGACCTCACCCAATTTGAGTCCGATTGACTGTTCAAACTGGTCATGGTCAAGCAGGTTAAGTCGTTTGGCATTGTCTAAACCTGGTGCACCGACATTGAATATCCTATCCGGTTGCTCACCTAACTGTATGACCCTGGTACGATAAGGTTCGGCAGCTACAAAATGAAGATGAGACATCTTTGTTATAGCATGGCGTATAGCTTCATCAATGGCACCTTCCGTCGTCTCACCGCCATGGATATGTGCCACGGGAATACGTGCAACCAGTGCTGCCTGTGCCGCCGCCAGAACTTCGTAACGGTCCCCTAAAAGAACAATTGCATCAGGCTTCAAAAGGTCCAAAGCATCTGCGAAACCTATGATCCCAAGGCCAATTGACTTGGCAATGCCGACCGGAGTATCGCTGGAAAGCAACATTTCGACTTTTGCATCAATGTTGAATCCATCCTCTTCAATTGTTCTGTAGGTAAGACCAAACTCTGGCGAAAGATGCATTCCGGTCACTACAAGCTGTAGCTGTAGTTCATCGTCAGCCTGAATCTCTTTCATCAGCCAGTACAACAACCCATATTCCGCCCTGGTACCGGTGACAACGCATATTTTACGCATCTGTCCGTCCTGAACCTAACATGGCACTGCTGGGTATATTTACCATCCGCCGCTCCAAGCTTTCTGCAACTGACGTATCCATTTTCGGGCAGTTTGCAAACATGGGCAGCCTGTGCATCAAAGTCCAAGCGGGTCTTGTCATGATGCCTGCATCGTTTGTCAATTGGAGGAGGGTGTCCCGACTGTGGGCGTGTGCCTCGTCAAGGATCAATGTGTTAAGCCAGTAGTTACTCTGGCTGCCAGATGGCTCTGAAAAAAAGCTGATGCCGGGAATACCGGCGAATGCTTGTCTGTAGCGACCAGCAAGGTCACGCTTGGCAGAAAGAAAGCCCGGAAGTTGTTCCAGTTGGGCACAACCGAGGGCCGCGTTGATATTTGGCATTCGGTAGTTATATCCAATCATGTCATGATTGAATTCCCATCGGTGAGGAACTTTCGCTGTGGTTGTAAGATGTTTTGCCATTCGACCCAAATCTTCATCATTTGTCAGGATTGTGCCACCGCCACCGGTGGTGATAGTCTTGTTGCCATTAAAGCTAAGCGCAGCGAAACGCCCCCAGTTGCCGGTATGTCGCCCTTTGTAAAATGAACCCAGTGACTCTGCAGCATCTTCGATTAATTCAATGCCATATCTGTTGCAGGTCTCAGTAAGTGGGTCCAAATCGACTGGATGACCGAAGGTATGCATCGGCACAACGGCTTTGATACGTCTCCCGGAATGACGATTGAAACAGCCGTCAAGCCTTTGCTCTGTGATTTCCTCAAGATATTTTGCTAGTTTATGTGGGTCTACCCCGAGGGTTTTCTCTTCACTGTCAACGAAATGTGGCACAGCCCCGCAGTAAGAGACCGCATTGGCAGTGGCTATAAAAGTAAGAGACGGCATGAGACTTCGTCACCCGCCTTGACACCCGCAAGCAAAAAACAAATATGCAGGGCAGCAGTGCCATTCACCACCGCAACTGCACGCTTAACACCTGTGTAGGCGGCCAAATCAGCTTCGAAACGATCTACGAACTTCCCTACAGATGATACCCATCCGGTATCAAGACATTCCTTGACGTATAGCCATTCATTGCCGCCAAAACTGGGCTCGTGAAGGGGTAGGAATGAGGTGGATTGGGGTAAGACGGATTGCAGGACATTGAGTACAGACTGCACACTAAATTCAGAGTTTAAACTGTTCATATATTGTAACGATCTGCCTTGTAGCACGCTAGATTTGCTGGTTCGGAGAACCACCTGATTGTTTCGGCCAGGCCACGTCGCAACCCATCTTTGCCACCATAAAGAGGCTTCCACGAAGCGATCGACAGGGCCTTTCCGTTGTCTGCCCAGAGACGTTCCACCTCGCTTTTATCGGGACGCAATCTGATATCGTCAGTTTCTATCTCCACTTTTACGCCCATAATTTCAGCGATCAGTTCAACAGTCTCACCAATTGAGATTTCATAGTTGCTGCCGATGTTGATGACCTCACCAATTGATTGCTCGGACTCCGCCACGGCAATGAAGCCAGCCACTGTATCCGCCACATAATTAAAATCTCTAGTTGGATGCAACGAACCGAGCTTGATCCTGCGAGCTCCGTTGGCAATCTGTGTGATGATGGTGGGAATCACGGCACGGGCAGATTGGCGTGGGCCATAGGTGTTAAAAGGACGTATCACTGACACCGGTATACCAAAGGAAGAATAAAAGGACATGGCAATCTGGTCAGCACCAATCTTTGACGCAGAGTAGGGAGACTGCCCCTGTAGCGGGTGTTCTTCAGTAATGGGTACGAAGCGCGCTGTTCCGTATACTTCGCTGGTAGAGGTGTGTACAACTTTTGATAGGCCGAGTTCCCTGGCAGCCTGAACTATGTTAAGGGTTCCTTTAATGTTGGTATCAACATACGTGTCAGGTGAATGATAGGAATAGGGAATAGCAATCAATGCGGCAAGATGAAGAACAATGTCGCAGCCACTCATGGCAGTTCTCACACCATGCGGGTCGCGAATATCGCCTGAAAAAACATCCAGGTTATTCTTCAGCTCGACAGCTGCTTGGTCAAGCCACCCCCACGAATTGAATGAATTATAGTACACGAAGGCACGAACATCGCATCCACGCTTAACAAGCTCTTCAACGAGGTGTGACCCGATAAAGCCGTCAGCACCAGTTACTAGTATCTTCTTCCCTCTAAGGTTCATAATTATCTTTCTTTCAAGCGACTATCAGGCTTTAAAATGGATAATGACTGTTATCTTGTGCAGGAGTAACAATTTTCAGTTAATTTTCCCTGACGGCAAGAAGCAATTCTATTTCACGAGGTACCACTGGTATGTTTCCCTCAGCCCCTCTATCAGGCGTACCTCATGCTTCCACCCGAGGCCATGCAGCCGTGAGACATCGGAAAGCTTGCGCGGCGTCCCATCCGGTTTGCTGGCATCAAAGGCTAAGTCCCCAGCAAATCCCACCACACCCTTTATGGCAAGCGCCAGTTCCTTTATGCTTATCTCCTCTCCACTGCCCACATTTATCAAGGCTTGTGAGGAGTGATCGGTGAGGAGTGACGAAAAGACATCTTCAGGTAAATTCAGGAGGAATATAGAGGCGTCAGCCAGATCGTCCACATGGAGAAATTCCCTTAACGGCTCCCGGTTCCCCAGATAACTACCTTGTCCTCACCTTTCACCTTCGCATCATAGAACTTCCGCATTAGTGCTGGCAAGACGTGGGAGGATTCCAGATCGAAATTGTCATTGGGGCCATAGAGATTTGTCGGCATGGCCGCGAGAAACCTGGTACCATACTGGCGATTGTAGGCCTGGCACATCTTGATACCGGCAATCTTGGCTATGGCATAGGTTCATTTGTCGGTTCCAGGGGGCCGGTGAGGAGGTACTCTTCCTTGATCGGTTGAGGAGCCATTTTCGGATAAATGCAGGTACTGCCCAAAAAGAGAAGCCTTTTGACGCCGTTCAGCCATGACTGATGAATGACATTGGTCTGGATCATCAGGTTGTCATGGATGAATTCGGCGGGATAGGTATTGTTGGCAACAATGCCCCCGACCTTGGCAGCGGCAAGAAAGACGTATTCGGGCTTTTCCTGCCGGAAAAAATCGGCTACGGCCTGCTGATCGCGTAAATCCAGCTCAGCACTTGTCCTGACAACCAGGTTTTCGTAACCTTCCGCTTCAAGCTTTCTGACTATGGCAGAACCAACAAGTCCCCGATGTCCGGCCACATAGATGCGCGCCTCGCGCGGCATCTCGTGAGGGGTGAGGGTGAAGAGTTAAACATCATTTTTCAATCCTGCTGTTGATTGATTTCATAAGCCCTCCTAAGAGGGCGAATAGTTGATCGATCTTTGCGCCAACTTGAGAACCATCCATGTACCCAAGATCGGCAGCTATCATAACCTGGGTCTCAAGTTCACTGAGCGAGCCACGGGTAATGGACAAAAATTGCAGAAATTCCTTGTCGCCAGTCCTTGCTGCACCTTCGGCAATATTACTTGGTATTGAGACAGCTGCACGACGCATCTGGCTGGTTAGGGCATAGATCTCTTCCTTGGGAAAACCGGCTGTCACTTGATAAATCTCTTTAACCAAAGCCATGGCTTCCTGCCAGACCAGTAGGTCGTGATGCTTACGCTTCACTTCCGGGTTCTGCCCCCTCACTCCTCACTCCTCACCCATTGGCTCGCTTCTCCCGCTCGGCTTCCTGCAGGTCGGCATCCACCATCATATTGACCAGTCCTTCAAAATCGGTTTTCAGTTCCCAGTTGAGCTTGGTCTTGGCCTTGGTCGGATCGCCGAGGAGGAGATCAACCTCGGCGGGGCGGAAATATTTGGGGTCGATTTCTATGACGATCTTGCCGGTCTTGCTGTCGATCCCTTTTTCGTGGACGCCGCTCCCCTGCCAGATGAGGGGCATATCCAACCGGGAGAAAACCTTCTCTGCGAATTCCCGCACGGCGTGGGTTTCGCCGGTGGCAACCACATAATCGTCAGGCTCCGGCTGCTGGAGCATCAGCCACATGGCTTCCACATAATCGCCTGCAAACCCCCAGTCTCTCTTGGCATCCAGGTTGCCAGATAGAGGCAATTCTGCTGCCCAAGCTTGATCCGGGCGGCGGCACGGGTGATCTTTCTAGTAACGAATGTCTCACCGCGGCGGGGTGATTCGTGGTTAAAGAGGATGCCGTTACAGGCGAAGAGGTTGTAGCTCTCCCGGTAATTGACGGTGATGTAATAGGCGTAAGCCTTGGCACAGGCATAGGGAGAGCGCGGATAGAAAGGGGTCGTTTCCTTCTGGGGAGTTTCCATGACCTTGCCGTAGAGTTCGGACGATGATGCCTGGTAAAACTTGGTATTCAGTTCAGTTTCGCGGATTGCCTCCAGGATACGCACCGCCCCCAGGGCATCCACCTCTCCTGTGTATTCGGGCACGTCAAAGGAGACCCTGACATGGCTCTGCGCCCAGGTTGTAGATCTCGTCGGGACGGATGTCTCGTAGCACCTTGTTGAGAGAGCTGGCATCGTTCAAATCGCCGTAGTGGAGAAACAGCCGGGCAGCGCTTTCATGGGGATCCTGATAGATGTGGTTGATCCTGCCGGTATTAAATGAAGAAGAACGTCGAATAAGGCCATGCACCTCGTAACCTTTTTTCAACAGCAATTCAGCTAAATATGAGCCATCCTGGCCGGTAATTCCTGTAATCAGCGCCTTTTTCATCAGTCCTCTCGTTCCATAAAATTGCATCAACTATAAAGTGCTAGTTTGTTACCATAATATGGCTGCAAAGGCAACTCAATACAGGCTTCATTGTTAATTATTAATGCTCTTTTCGAATTTTTTCTATGATTCCTGTCGTCGATTTGCCGTCGACGAAAGTTACCAGTTCTACCCTGCCGCCATAGGATTCGACCACATCCTTTCCCACCACCCGTTCCGGCGTATAATCCCCACCCTTTACCAGCACCAGGGGCCGTAAGGCCTCAATAAGCCTTAAGGGAGTATCTTCACCGAAAATCACCACGTAATCGACACAATCGAGGGCCGCCAGAATGTGAGCACGTTCCGTTTCCACTATCAAAGGCCTTGTTTCCCCTTTCAGAGCACGTACGGAGGCATCGCTGTTGAGGCCGACAATGAGCAGGTCGCCAAAGGTGCGCGCCTTCTGCAGATATTTCACATGCCCCACATGGAGCAGGTCGAAACAGCCGTTGGTGAAAACCACCCGCTTCCCCTTTACCTTCTCCTCTGTCACAAGTGAAGCAAGCACGTCCAGGTTTTTGATCTTGGCATCGCTGTCCGGATGGCCGTGGCCAATTTCAGCAATGATCTCGCCAGGAGAAACGGTGGAAGTACCCAGCTTACCCACGGCAATGCCGGCAGCCACGTTGGCGATTCCTGCCGCCTCAGCCATTGAAAGGCCGCAGGCAAGCCCCAGGCTCAGAACCGACAGCACCGTGTCGCCGGCACCGGTAACGTCGTAGACCTCGCGTGCCACCGTGGGAATATGCGTCGTCGCCACATCCTGCTGGAAGAGCGACATGCCCTCTTCGCTGCGGGTAATGAGCAGCCCATCCAGATCGAGCCCCCGAAGCAGAGCCTCCCCCGCCTTGAGCAATCCTGCTTCATCCTTGATTACAATATGTGAAGCAGCTTCGGCCTCCTTGCGGTTTGGGGTCAGGATAGTGGCGCCACGGTATTTGGAGTAATCGATTCCCTTGGGATCCACGACGACCGGAATGCCCAGACGCCTGCCGCTAGCAGTCACTGCGGCAAGGACCTTACCGGTCAGGACCCCTTTCAGGTAATCGGAGATAAGGATAACATTGAAGCGAGACGCTCGGCAGTAATAAAGCCGATCAGCTTCTCCTGGAATTCCGGTGATATTTCATCCTTGGATTCCCGGTCGATGCGGACGATCTGCTGGTTGGCGGCGATGACCCTGGTTTTCTTGCTGGTCCGGCGCAAGGGGTCCTCGAAGACGCCTGCCAGATCAACTCCCTTGCCGGTAAAGGCATGGCGCAGGTGGGTGCCGTTTTCATCGCCGCCGATGACGCTGCATACCGCCACCTGACAGCCCAGAGCCACCAGGTTGTTGACCACGTTACCGGCGCCGCCGAGCCTTAGATCCTCCCGGGTTATATCCACCACCTGCACCGGCGCCTCCGGTGAAATCCGCTCCGCCTTCCCCCACAGATACTCGTCCAGCATAAGGTCACCGATCACCAGGGCTTTTATCTCCCTGGCACGGGTGAAGAGTGATTCCAGGTCTTTTCTTTCCATGTCTACCTCGGTTCTATGTTCTATGTTCTATGTTCTATGTTCTATGTTCTATGTTCTACGTTCTAGGTTCTGGGGTATGGGTTCTGGGTAGCCCTTCAGCCTTTTCTCTCGGAGGTTTTCAGGAAGCGGATGAATCCATTGATCAAATTAGTAATTGCAGTACATCGGAAAATTATTGCCTTGAAGGCATCCCCGTCAAGATAGCCTATATCCAAAGCTGCGTAGGCTTGGCTTTTTACCTCGGAAGCCGAGCCTCTTGCAACAACAAGAAACTGAATGAACTCTCGGTTACTGGCTCTGTCGAATCCCTCGGCGATGTTGGACATTACCGAGATCGCGGCTCGCTGCATCTGATCTTTAAAGCCAAAGTCATTGCAAACAGAGAGGCATCTATAAACCTCTCTCACCAGAATTCGAGCTTCCTTCCACGACTCAATATCCTCAAATCTCTCAATTTTCACCAAGGCCTCGCTTCATAACCCAGAACATAGAACCTAGAACGTAGAACGGATTCTATCGAGTATTCCTGCCGCCAACAGCGGAATCATTATCTCATGGTGGCCGGTGATGGTGTAGCCACGGCTTCTGCCTGAAGTGGGGCGTTTGACCACGTTCTGCAGGGGACGGTAGTGCTGCTGCATGTCAAAGTTTGCAGTGGTGAAATGATCCACATGATGCCCGAGATTCTGGCTATTGAGAGGGCCTTGAGGAAAACCTCGGGGAGCAGCACCGCGCTACCGAGGTTAATATAGACGCCGCCATCGCCGAGTTCCGAAACAATGGAGGTGAAAATCTTGAAATCGGTGAAGGATGCCTGGCCTATAACGGCCCCGTCGGCGGTTGGGTGCTGATGGATGATGTCGGTACCCAAGGCCACATGGACCGTCACCGGAATGTGGCGCTCGGCACAAGCTGCCAGCAGGCTGTGTTCACGATGGGGGTTTTTGTTGCCGATGATGAAGCTGGCAACTGCTTCGCCGTACCCCATACCTTTGGCCACACCATCCTTCAGCGCCCGGTTGATGTCACGCCCGGTCTCCTCAGCCATGCCGAAGGTGCCACAGTGGAGCACTGCGCCCACATCTTCGCTGGTCTCGCCGATCAGGGATATTTCGTAATCATGGATGGAGCCGGCGCCGTTCAGGGCAAAGGCGGTAACGGCATCGGCCTCGATGAGGCTCTTCAGCACCGGCTGCAGACCGCATTTGATCACATGGGCTCCCATGGCCATCACCACCGGTTTTCCCTTGGCACGGGCGGCAACAACAGCATCGATCACCCCCAGGAGTGCCTGGGAGCCCAGCTGCGGCGGCAACGCCGACAAGAACTCGGATACGGACATGCCGGCAGTGATGGGCGAGGCAAAATCGTTTTTGATGCTCACCTTGTTCTGCCGCTCAGCAATGGGGTAGGTTCTAACGCCGGAAAGATCGATGGGGCTGTATTTCATTTTGTACCTTCCTATAGTACGGTGAGGGGTAAGTTACCGTAAGGGGTGAGGTGAAAGGAGTAAGGGGCAAAACCTCACACCTTACTCCTCACTCCTCACCGTTTTCAGCACTTCAATGATCCGTTCCGCCGCCAGGCCATCTCCGTAAGGATTGTGGGCCATGCTCATGGTACGGTAAGCAGCGGCATCATTGAGGAGCAATTTAGTCTCGATGATGATTCTTTCCTTATCGGTTCCCACCAGCTTGACCGTGCCGGCAGTGACTGCCTCGGGCCGCTCGGTGGTTTCCCGCATGACCAGCACCGGCTTGCCCAGGGAAGGCGCTTCCTCCTGGACGCCGCCCGAGTCGGTGATGATCAGATGGGAGCGGTTCATCAGGTAAACGAAGGGGAGATAGTCCACCGGCTCGATGAGGTGAACGTTTGTGAGCTTGTTGCCCCCCAGGATGCGTTTGACCGGCTCCTGGACATTGGGGTTGAGGTGGACCGGATAAAGGATCTCCACATCTGGGCAGGACTGGGCAATTTCTGCCAGCGCCTCACAGATGTGTTCGAACCCGGCGCCGAAATTTTCCCGCCGGTGCCCGGTAACCAGTAGCAGGCGTTTGACGGGATCAAGGAAGGAAAACTCCCCCCTGAACCGTTCCGCCAGTGCCGGATCGCTTTCAATACGCCTGGAGACGGTGAGCAATGCATCGACAACGGTGTTTCCTGTCACATATATATCTTCCTCGGAAACACCTTCATTGAGCAGGTTCTGCCGTGAGGCCTCGGTCGGTGCAAAATGCAGATCGGCAACGGCACCGGCAAGGCGGCGATTGATCTCCTCGGGAAATGGGGCAAATTTGTTGTGGGTTCTGAGCCCCGCTTCCACGTGACCCACCTTTGTCCGGCAGTAAAAGGAAGCGATCGACGCAGCCATGGTCGTCGTGGTGTCCCCATGGACCAGGACCACGTCGGGGCGCTCTTTTTCCAGAACCGGTTTCAGCCCTTGCATCACATTGCAGGTAATGTCGAAAAGATCCTGCCCCGGCTTCATGATGTTCAGGTCATGGTCTGGCCTGATGGCAAACAGCTCCAGCACCTGGTCCAGCATCTGCCGGTGC
Organism: Geotalea toluenoxydans JCM 15764; assembly: GCF_001311985.1. GTDB lineage: Bacteria > Desulfobacterota > Desulfuromonadia > Geobacterales > Geobacteraceae > Geotalea > Geotalea toluenoxydans. Next base: position 84,824 of record NZ_BBCJ01000007.1, on the reverse strand, counting down.
TGGGCCGTCACACAGACGACGCTTTTAAAGGATTCCGGGTGCTTCTCCAGTTCCTTTACCACCGGGGCCATTTTTATGGCCTCCGGACGGGTACCGAACACAGTAAGGACCTTTAACATGGTCACCTCGCGTTTAATTGGAAGTCATCTGCCTACACCAAAAGTTTTTCGACGCCATGCACCACGGCATCGACGGTAATGCTCCGGCGGCACTCCTCATCCTGGTCGCACCTGGTCCGGAAACACCGGGAACAGGGCATGGGGGATTGAATGACCACATGATTGTCTCCCCGCGGCCCGCTCCGCTTGCCGTCCGAGGCGCGATAGAAGGATACCGTTGCCGTGCCCACGGCCGCCGCCAAATGCACCGGACCCGTATCCCCTCCTATCACCAGATCCACCTTTTTCAGCAGGGCCGTCAGCCTTTCAGGGGGTAGCGATCGATGACCCGGGCACCGGTACCTATGGCTGCAGCAATCCTCATCACCACCTGATGTTCGCTGTCATTGCCCCATGAAAGGAGAACGGACGATTCGGGAAAGCGGCCGAGCAGATCTCTGCCCAGGGCAACCCAGCTCTCTTCACGCCAAAACTTGGTCTGCCAGGTAGTACCATAATGGAAGAGAAACACCAGCATCGGCCAGGGTGGAAAGCAGGACCTCGGCAGCATCATCATCTTCGGAAGTCGTGTAGATATCGGAAACGAGCTGCATCTCCCGATAATCGCGCCCAAAGGGAACGCTGACCAGGCGCAGGTATTGTTCGGTAATGTGGGAGTCCTGGGGACGAAGGGGTATCCGGCGGGTGGTAAACAACATGTTCAGCCGTTCCTGGAGGACATCTGCATCAAAGCCGATGCGGTTCTCCACGCCGGTCAGCCATCCGTAAATACCGCTCTTGATGTTCCCCTGGATATCGAAAACGATATCATAGTTTCTCGCCCGCAGGCGCGCTTCAATGCCGCCGTCTCGGAAAAAGTCCTGGAGGAAAAGGGGCTCTTGCGCCAGGCTCTGCTGCGAGCCGTATGGATCATGGCAATCTGAGGATTCCCGTCCACCACATCCAGGAAAGGCTCCTCCACCAGCCAGTCGATCTCGATGCCCGGGGAAACATTGTGCAGGTAATCCAATACCGGCAGGGCGTGGATGATATCCCCCATGGCGCTCATTTTTACAATCAGGACCCGCACGGTCAGTGACCTTTTGCCAGCATGGAAGCCACCGCATCAAAGACTTCTTCCACAGTTATTTTTTCCATGCATTCCAGGTAATGGCGATTCTTGCATCTCTTCCCATTACAGGTACGCAGTCGATCTCCCCATGACGGATCACGGTGTGTCCGTTGCCCACGGGTCCGGTCCGTAACGGCTCTATGGCGCCGAAAAGGGCCACCACCGGCGTCCCCACCGCAGTTGCCATGTGCATCGGTCCGGTGTCGCCGCTGACGAGGAGGTTGCACCGGGCAAGCACGGCCCCAAGTTGCAGCAGGGAAGTCTTCTCCACCAGGTTCAGAGGCTCAGACCTCATTTGACTGCAAATATCCCTGGCCAGTTCCCGTTCGGCACCGCCGCCGACCAAAATAACCTTCGCCCCCAGTTCCATAGCCAAACGGTCGCCGAGGGCGGCAAACCGGCCGGTACTCCAACATTTTATCAGGTTGCTGGCACCGGGGTTCAGCGCAATGACTTTTTTCCCATCAAGGCCTTGGACTCCGAAGAGTTCACCGGCATGCAGGATTCCTCCTCCCCGAGAAAAAACTCCAGCCGTTGTTCCACATGAGTAAGATCGATGTCAAGGGGGGCCAAGGTTTCCAGGTGGTTTACCACCGCATGGACTGTCCTGCCCCTGGCCTTGTTGTAGACTAGCACCCGGCAGGGAAAAGCCGCGGAAGCAAGAAACCAGGCCATCAGGTTGCTGCGCTGGTAATTGAGCACCAGGTCGTATTTCTGATCACGTAGACGCCGCCACAGCTTGAACAAAGCCGGAAAGGAGCGATGTTCACCCCGCTTGTCGAAGACGATCACCTCGTGAACAAGAGGATGGTGCCGGAACAAGTCTATGGATGCAGCGTTCCCAACCATGATGGAAATTCTGGCCTGAGGCAGCTTTTTGTGCAGAGCCCTGATGACCGGGGTCATCTGCAGGAGATCGCCGATTGCGCCCGGTTTAATGATAAGAATGTTAGTTATGCTGCTTTCAGCCATTGCTCCACTGTTACCCATACATCTTCCACCATCATCCCTGCTGTTTCCGGGCTATCAGCCCAAACACTTCCAGACTTTTGGCCACAATTTCATCCATATTCATGTACCGGTACTGGGCGAGCTACCGACAAAATGTACGTTTCTTCGGCCTGCGCCATCTGCATTTTTCTGATCCATTTATATCCTCAGAGATCGTTGGATACTGATCTCAACGGCGTCTGAAAAGCTTTCTGCGAAACAGGCTGCAGCGGCTCCACCTTTACAATGCCGTTGAGGCAGCATGGTTCTTTCAAAGCAATTCTGCGCTCCATGATCTTTTTATTGTGCTGGTACTTGGGACTGGTGAAACTCCATGACGAAGAGTGCCAAAGATGCGTGACGTTAGCCATGAAACGGACCGATTTGACCTTGCCGCCGCTGTTTAGGACACGAATCCCGAGATCATTGTCTTCAATGGATCCGTCAAGGAAGTCTTCGTCACAGCCATTAATTGCATAAAACAGATCCTTCGACAGGCTGAAATTGCATCCCCATATTCCATCATCGGTGATCCGGTCGAGTTTCCCCCATCTCCTGATCAATGTGGCCTCAATAATCAATAACTCTTCTGCCTTGCGTGTATTGCCGACAACTGAATCCCAAAGCACCCGGAGCCCGAGTCCGGTTCCCCACCCCTGAATGAGCAGCAATCTCTCTGACAGCCGTGGCCCCAGGTCGACCCGTTTGCCCCCCAGAATAGCATCAGGCTCAGCGTTGCGCAGGTGGTTCCGAAGCCAGTGGCGATGTGCCATACAATCGCCGTCGATAAAGGCAAGGTAGCTACCGACGGTGTTTCTTACGGTTTCATTGAGAATCTTCGGTTTTCGGAAGCCGAGATCCTCTTGCCAGATATGCTTGAGGACGAATGGGCAATGTGACGACCTTCTAAAAAGCTCGATAGTCTCTCGTGTTGCTTCGCCGCTGCCATCATCGGCAATCAGCACCTCATCGGGGCGAACCGACTGGTGCGCCAGGCTCAACAGACAAAGCCACAACTCGCGGGGACGGTTGTATGTTGGAACGATTACGGATGTCTTCACGGATTTCCTCTTCTCTGACTGGTTATTGTCGGGCAAGGAGATTGCTGTAAAACTCCAGGTAAGTCTGGCCCATCGCTTCCAGGGAATATTTTCGCTTCACAAGCTCATAGCCGTTTGTGTCGAGCTGAAAGCGACGCGCATCATCTTTCAGAAGCCCGACAACGGCATCGGCAAATTCAGATGGTCCGCCATCGACAAGGATTTCAACATCTTCACTACGGAAAAAATTTTAATGTCAAGTTGTTGGGCCTCTGGAAGGCAACTTTTGAGAGTTTCCGCCAAAGATTGCATATATTAAATGTCGGTATAAATACTGTGAGAGGTGACATCCTATTATCTCCTGTTCCCACTGGGTGAGTCGGCAAACCTTATGCTGTTATATTCCTGCACATATCGATTAACCATCTGCTCAAGTAAAAACTCACCGCCCACTACACTTTGGTGACAGTTTATGCGAAGGGATAAAAGTCCCTGACTATCCCCAAGCAGATCTTTGATCTGCCACATCAAAGCATTTTTGTCTGTAACCAACATTCCGTTCACACCAGATTCAACAACCTCCTGATACCCACCAGCGGCATAACCGACAAAAGGTGTCCCGACGGCAAATCCCTCGATGACCGTAAGCCCGAAGCCCTCATTGCGGAAAGCACTCACATTCAGGTCGAGACCGGCGAGGGCATGTTTCATCTGATCGCGGGGGATACGGCCGGCAAAGAAGACCGCTTCAGTTACCCCCAGCCTTTCGGCCAATCCCTGCAATTGCGGTTTTCGCCCTTCATCCTCGCCGATCAAAATCAGAGTTATCGCAGGAAATTCCTTGCGCAGGTCCGGCAGGAGCTCGATGAGCTCTTCCTGCCCCTTGTAGAACCCACCGACGACCCCAAGCAATGGACCACGCCCGGTGAGGTAAGGATTGCGCCGCCAGAATTCTCGGTCAGGGTTGGTAAAAAGGGCGGGATCAATACCATTGACGATAACGCCAAGGCAATCTCTCACACCGGGAACCTTGCCCCGAATACCGGAGGCAATGTACTCGGAGACGGTGATGATGCGATCGGCAGTCCTGTAGGTAAGGGCACTCGGCTTGCCGGGAAGGCAATGCTGAGTGAGGAGGAGCGCCCCCCCACTTGCCAAAGCCAGCAACTTGCCCAGCGGCAGATCATGGTCACGGTGGCTGTGGATTATATGGAATTTTTCTCTCCTTGCCTGCAACGCGGTAAGGAACGGATCGACCACTGCCCGAAGCCCTTTGCGCGCCACCGGCAGCACCTGAAGGCCGCACTCGGTAAATCGCTTTTCCACGGGGCTACCGCGCCGACAAATAACCGTAATGCTGTACCCGCGATTCTCCAGTTCCAGGGACATGGAGAGCATCTGCTCTTCCGCGCCTCCCCAGCCGCGGCCGGTGTTGAGCATGGCAATCTTCATAACGCCGCTCATGCAGGCTTGTTCCAATTTCCTGCAGCCACTTGACGATAATAATCCACGTGCTTTTGGGTCATCGCCTCGACCGAAAAGAAATTCTCGACAACCTTTTGCCCTTCAGTTCCCAGTGCCGATCTTCGCGCATCATCCTGAGCAGCGCCGTTACTTCCCTGACAAAATCTGTGGTTACTCCATCAACAAGGACTCCGCCCCCCCGACGAAGAATCTCGACCAGGCCACCGCTGTTGTAGGCAACTACTGGCGTTCCGGCAGCAAGGGACTCGAGATGAACGATGCCGAACCCTTCGTTGCGATGGGTCGAAACCGACAGATCTAGGTCGTAAAAGAGGTCGGGTATCTGCTGGCGGGGAATCCGCCCCGTCAAAACCACGTTCCGTTGGAGACCGTAGCGGGCAATTTTTTCTTCCAGATGCTGGGTTCCCCCACCACCGACAATGGCAACGGTGATGTCCGGGAAAACGCGCCGCAGAGCATCTGCTGCATCGATAAGCTCTTCCTGATTTTTCCACAGCTCGCCGACCATGCCGATAACGGGAAACCCTCTCCCCTTCAGCACCCGTCGCTCCCGCAAGCTATCTGCTGGTCGGATCGGGTTGGGAGAGCTTGATGCCATAGTGAATGATGGTCGTCATCTTGTCGAGCCCGGGGTTCTTAGAGCCGAAGGAGGCGCCGGTATACTCAGAGGTGGCGATGACACCATCGAAGCAAGTCGTAAGAAGAGGATAACGCCGGGAAGTGGGTGTATGGAAAACGTTGACCAGTTTCGGTCGCTTCCTGAGGAACGGCAATGCCATGTAGAAGCCGGCAAGAGAAGCATAAATATTATGTTCGCGATTGACCGATATCACATCGGGCTGCTCCTGTATGAGCGCCTGTGCAATCTTCAGCGGGAATGAAAGTTTGTTTTCAGGGTCATACACAGCATGGTACCTGATCGGCAGCTTCTTCAGCCGTTCTTCAACCTGGTCATTTTTGCGTATGAAAAACACCGGCTCGATCCCATGGGAGAGCATCTCTTCTGCAAGATCGAACAAGTGCTCTTCGGCACCGCCCACTAGACGGGCATTAAAGATAAATGCAATTTTCACTGTTCCACCTTTTCGTATCCGAACGAATGCCTTTCAGCCATGAGATCAGTAGCAGCGTCGATGACCATGTCAGTTGTAATTGCCTCGACACACGGCGGCCTGCCACGCTCGGACGGAGCACATTCCGTGAAAAATTTCTGTTTGCATGGACTGCAGTCAAACCGGCTGTAAAGGACCCGGCAATCTTTTCCCCATGGGCCGAATTTCACCGGCGATTGCGGCCCGAAGACGGCCACCAGCGGTACGCCAAGGGCCGCCCCCAGGTGCATGATGCCGCTGTCGTTGCAAACCAGAAGGCGGCAGCGGGCAAGGATGGCCAAGGTCTGGCGCAGAGTGGTGCTGCCGACGACCATGACCGGCTCAGGAGAGATGCGTTCCATCAGAAATTGTGCCTGTTCCACATCCCGTCCGCCGCCGAAGAGGACGATTCGTGCATCATACAGCTGCTGCAGCCGGTTGGCTGCCTTGATGAAGTTATCCTGATGCCAGCCACGGTCTGGGTTGGCAGCGAAGGGGTGAATTGCCATCAACAGGTCGTCGGCACGGATGCCACGCTCTGTCAAGTACTGGTCGGCAAAACGCTGCTCCTCGGGCGAGATCCACGCTTCCAGATATTCGTCGCCAACCGGCACCCCATCGGCCCGCAGCACATCCAGGAAGTTCTGCACCTCATGCCGGTCATGGCGATAACGTATCTGTTTCGTGAGTAAAAAGCTTCGACCTTCGGTGTTGAAACCGATCCGCTCCTTTGCTCCGCTCAGCCATGCAATGAGTGCACTGGAAAAGGAACGTTTCAACACATAGACTTTGTCAAAATGTCTGGAGCGAAGCTCCTTGAAAAAGGCAATTTTCGACGCCAGGGTCCGGTGCGTCCCCCTGCTGTCGGCATGAATCGTCACCGGGTCCCAATAAATAAGCTCATCCACATAAGGGATGCCCTTGACCACTTCCGAGGAACCGGGGGCCACCATCCAGGCGATAAAAGCGTCGGGCTCGGCACGGCGCAGGTTGCGCAGGAAAGGGACGGTGAGAATGGTATCGCCGATGAACCTGTAGCGCATCACCAGTATTTTTTTCTGTTCGTTTTTTATAAGCATCACCTAAAATCATTTGGAGCAACTTCGGGTTCAAGTTAATCAGTGAACCCATCGGCTCAAACGCTGCATTTTTCCATATTCTACAAGCAATTGCAAGACGAAGGTGCAATGTGCGCGTGAACTTCAGCCAGACCTGCGGAAGCTTTACTCATAACGCAATGCGTCGATGGGATTGAGGGCAGCTGCTTTTTTTGCCGGGTAAAAACCGAAGAAAATACCCACTGCAGCAGAAAAGAAGACAGCCAGGGCAATCGCCTGGAAGGAAACGAGAGTGGGCCAACCCACCAGGCTGGACACAGCCGTTGCTCCGCCGATACCGAGGGCAATGCCGATAACGCCGCCAAAAAAGGTCAGCAGGACAGCCTCGGTGAGGAACTGGAGCAGGATGTCCCGCTGCTTGGCGCCGATGGCCATCCTGATGCCGATTTCCCGGGTCCGCTCCGTCACCGACACCAGCATGATGTTCATGATGCCGATGCCGCCGACGATCAGGGAAATTGAAGCTACGGCTCCCAGGAGAATGGACATGGTCTGGGATGATGATGACGCCACGGAAAGGAGCTCTGTCAGGTTACGGACGGTAAAGTCGTTTTCCTTGTTGGGGCCGATGTGATGGCGCTGCTTGAGAAGTGCAGTCACCTCCTCTTCTGCCCGTGAAAGATCTTCGCTGCTGGTGGCCCGGATCAGGATCGAGTTTACGGCATTGGGAAACGGGCTGCCGAATAATTTGCGCTGGGCGGTGCGGATGGGAATATTGACCACATCATCCTGGTCCGTTCCCTGGGGGGACTGTCCCTTCTTTTCCAGCACGCCGACCACCAGGAAGGGGACCTTCTTGATGCGAATGACCTTGCCGATGGGATCGACGGAACCGAACAGATTATCGGCGATGGTCTGGCCGATAATGCAGTTCTTGGTCATGCCGTCCACATCCGATTGGGTGAAATTGCGACCTTCGGCAATTGGCCATTCCCTGACCGTCAGAAAGTCGGCGGTTATCCCCATGATGACCGTTGACCAGTTCTGATTGGCATATACCACCTGCCGCCGCCGCGGGTGGTTGGTGCAGCTTCCTCCACCGAGGGACATTCAGCTTTTATGGCCCTGGCGTCGTCATAGGTCAGGGTTGGAGAGGCTCCTGAGCCGACGCGTACCCCGGCAGTGGTTGTGGATCCGGGTATGATCAGAATAAGGTTGCTGCCCATGCTGGCGATCTGTTCGGAGATTTTCTTCTGGGCTCCGGTACCGATGGCCACCATGCTATCACCGAGGCAATGCCGATGATGATGCCGAGCATGGTGAGAAAGGAGCGCATCTTGTTGACCCGTAGCGCCCTCAGGGCTATTTTGAACGACTGCCAGAATTCCATATTTATACCTTGAGCTGTCGATTCGGCCGGTCATCGATGATCAGCGTCGCGGAACGTTAGCTGCCTCTTGGCATGGGCGGCGATATCGGGCTCGTGGGTTACCATGATGATAGTTATCCCCTGCCGGTTCAGTTCCTGAAAAAGCCCCATGATCTCTTCACTGGTCCTGCTGTCCAGGTTGCCGGTCGGCTCATCGGCCAGGATGATTGCCGGGTCGGTTACCAGTGCCCGGGCGATGGCAACCCGCTGCTGCTGTCCGCCGGACATCTGGTTGCTGAAATGGTTCGACCGTTCCGCCAAACCTACCTGGTCAAGCGCCGCCAGGGCTCTTTCCCTTCTGGCTGCTGCGGGACACTTGGCATAAACCAGCGGCAGCTCAACATTTTCCAGGGCAGTGGTACGCGACAGCAGGTTGAATCCCTGGAAAACGAAACCCAGCTTCCTGTTCCTGATCTCCGCCAGATCGTTTCCGGAGAGCTTGCCGACGCTTATTCCATCCAGAAGGTATTCGCCGGAGGTAGGGACATCAAGCAGCCGAGGATATTCATGCAGGTTGATTTCCCGCTGCCGGAAGCCCCCATGATGGCGACGAATTCACCCTGGGCGACCGTCAGGGAAACCCCTTTGAGCGCCTCTACCCGCTGTTCGCCGACACTGTATACCTTGGTCACATTGCTGACCTTGACCACATCGTTCATATCTTGGAAAGAACCTTTGGGAACCTGTGGATAACGGTTGCCATCACATGGGCCCCCTTGGCCCTCTGGGCATCGAGCCGGCGCCACCGTTCGTTTTCTTCTTTGCCGAAGCCTGCTCGATTATCACCTCATCGTTCTCCTTGAGATTGCCTTGCACCAGCTCCACATGGCCGGAATTACCGATACCGGTCACGATAGGAACCGGCACCGGCTCTTTTCCAGGGCCAAGGACATACACCACCGGGCCGCCTTCTCTTTTCTTTTTGCCTGCACCCTTTCCGGTCGGCTTCTCCTTGGCCTCTTTTGCAGGTTTAGGCTTGAAACGAAGGGCGGCAGAAGGAATTTTCAATACATCATCCTTGCGTGCCGTCTCAATGGTAACATTGGCAGTCATCCCCGGTTTCAGCTTGAGTTCCTTGTTGTCCACACCGATCACCACCGTGTAGGTGACGACGTTCTGGTTGATGATCGGCGCATTCCGTATCTGGGTCACCTTGCCGGAAAAATTGTTCTCGGGGTAGGAATCAACGGTGAAGGTTACCGGCTGACCGACCGTGACCCTGCTGATATCGGCCTCGTCGACACTGGTGTCAATCTTCATGTTTGTAAGATCCTGGGCGATGGTGAACAGGGTGGGTGTCTGGAACGAGGCGGCGACAGTCTGGCCCACATCCACGTTGCGGGAAACGACGATTCCATCCACAGGCGAGGTAATGGTGGCATATTTCAGGTTCGTTTGGGCTTGGCTGTAAGATCCGCGGGTCTGGGAAATGCTTCCCTCGGCAGCCTTTACTGCTGCCAGGGCCTGCTTGTATCTGGTATCGGCCGTGTCGAATTCACTCTGGGCCAGGATGCCGTCCTTGACCAACTGGCGGCTACGCTCCAGAGTCCTCCTGGCATCCACCAGGTCGGCCTTTGCCCTGTCAAGATTAGCCTGGGCGCTGATGTAGTTGCCCCTCGATTCTTCGACTCTGGCGTTAAAGAGGGCAGGATCGATCTGGGCGATGGCCTGACCCTTCTTCACCGGCGAATTGAAATCGACAAAAAGTCTGCTGATGGTACCTGAAACCTGGGTACCCACCTGTACCGTAACAACTGCGGCAAGGGTGCCGGTTGCCGATACATTGGAGACGATCGATCCTTTCTCAACCTTTGCCAGACGATAGTCGGATGCGGGAGGTTTTCTGGGTATGAAGACAGCTGCCAGAACCGCAAGGGCTAAGACAATCACCACCGCAACAATCTTTGTTTTCATGTACTTCCTCAATAAATTCATGTGGTTCAGCCGTTAATCCAGCTTCTCCGCCTCGTCCACCAGCATCACCGGTATACCGTCACGAACGGGATACCTGAGGCGGCAAGCTTCGCAGACCAGGCCGGAACCGTCGGGCAAAAGAACAAGTTCTCCCTTGCAGTTCGGACAGGCGAGAATACTGAGCAGCTCTTGGGAAATTGTCATCAAAATTTACCTCCTGAAGAGGGTATCCAGCTGAGCTTCCATAATTTGGGGGTCGGAAAAGCGCAGCTCCAGCGGAGCCATATAAACGTTTCCCAGCCTGGAGATATGGGAATGGAGTTTGACGGCATCTTTTTCGGTCGTTATGAGATATTCGGAGCGGGAAGCAGCCACAAGCCGGCAAAGAGCAGCGATTTCCGGATCATCGTAACAGATGTGGTCCGAAAAAGCGAGGGTGGCTACCGGATGAACACCGACAGTTTCCAGGGAGCTGAAAAAGGCATCCGGATCGGCGATACCGGCAAAGGCAAGCCCACGCTTCCCCTCAAGATCGCTGAATGGGCGCATTTCACCTCCATTCAGCGGGACATAGCCTGAAAGTTCATGACTGGAACAACAAACAGGGCTGTCTGTGGTGAAGGGTAACGACGCACTCTGATCATCTTTGCAACGGGTAAGGAGAATCAAGTCGGCACGTCTGTGGGCCGCCTTCGGTTCACGCAGCAGTCCGGCGGGAAAGGTTCTGCCGTTGGCCAGCGGTCGCTGGCAATCAAGAAGAAGAACATTTAAATCCCGGTACAGCCCCATGTGCTGGAAGCCGTCATCGAGGATGAAGATGTCCGGATTGCAACATTCCTGAGCGACAAGTCCGGCCTGATGCCGGTCTGCACCAACGACAACGATCAGCCCCGGTATGGAGTGCGCCAGAAGCAGCGGCTCATCGCCGGCCTCTTCGGGAGTGGCACAGATTGAGCTGCCGTCCGAGACAACATGAACGGCTCCGGCAAAGGTGCCGCCGTAGCCGCGGGAAAGCACCGCTACCCGTTTGCCCCGCGTCATGAGCCGGCGGGCCAGCCAGGCCACCGTTGGGGTTTTGCCGGTTCCTCCGGCAACGATGTTCCCCACGGCAATGACCGGCCTGTCAAGTCGCCGCACCTTGAAAAGCCCAACGCCGTAGGCAACTGCCCTGATGCGCATGACAAAGGCATAGACGACGGAGCAGCAGATAAGAAAGGACAAGAGCAGCCGGCCTGTCAAGCTGCGTTTTTTCCCCTCCACCAGTTCCTTATAATATTTTTCCAGATCAGCCATAAAAAATGTTCTATGTTCTATGTTCTATGTTCTATGTTCGAAGTTAGAGGTTCGAGGTTTTTACCCTTTACCCTTTACCCCTCACTATTTTTGCCTTTATTCGTGTCCATTCGTGTTATTCGTGGTTGTAAAAAGGGTCCACAAGTAACAGGTGACAAGTAACAGGTGACGGTAAAAAGACGGTGGAATCGTCACTCGTCACTCGTCACTCGTCACTCGTCACTCGTCACTCGTCACCAATCACCAATCACCAATCACCGAATAAACCGTTCAATGACCGTACAATGCAGGTCTGCAGACCCGCTGTTTTCCGCAATGAGCATGGCTCCACATGCCCCCATCTGCGCCGTCTGCCACTGTCCTTCAGCAGGGCCTGCAGCTGCGCGGCCAGTTCATCTCCGTCAGCCACCCGTATGCCGGCGCCGCCGGCCAGCACCAGTGCCGATATTTCCCTGAAGTTGTCCATATGGGGACCGAAGATGACCGGTACGCTCAAGGCTGCGGGTTCAAGGACGTTATGCCCCCCCGTCGGCACCAGGCTTCCCCCGACAAAGACCAGATCCGATACGGCATAGAGGTTCAGCAGCTCGCCGACCGTGTCCACCAGCAGGACCTCGCCCGCAGCAAGGGCACCTTCATTCTCATGGAGAGCTGAACGGAAGCGGTAAGAAATCCCTGCTGCAGCCAGGAGTCCGGCCACTTGCCTGGCGCGCTCCGGATGGCGGGGCACCAGCACCATAACTAACCCCTTATCCCCTGTCTGTGCAGCCTGGTAAGCGGCGATCACAGGCATTTCCTCCCCTTCATGGGTGCTGCCGGCGGTAAAAATAAGGACATCACCGGGCAGACAGTAGCTTGCTTTTATTTGCTCACGCTCGGTCACTGAACGGGTCGGTACGGCAATATCGTACTTCAGGTTCCGGGTCACCTGCACCTGGGCGGGCAGCGCACCGACGGCTTGGATGCGGCGGGCATCCTCGCCGCTTTGCATGCAGATGGCGCTCAGCAGCCTCAAAACCGGGCCGAAGAACCAGGAAAGCTTCAAATAGCGTCTGAAGGAGCGATCGGAAATGCGCCCGTTGACCAGCACTACCGGGATATGGAGAGCCCGGGCCTTGCGGATGAAATTGGGCCAGATCTCCGTCTCCATGATGAGCACCAGTGAGGGCCTGACCCTGTTCAGCGCCCCGGCCACGGCAAAGGATAATCGAAGGGAAAATAGATGCAAAGATCGACGCCGGCTATTTTCTCCGCCACTTCCCGCCCCGTTTCGGTAACGTTGGAAACGACAATCTTCTTCCGGGGATAGCGCTGACGCAGCGCCTTCACCAGCGGCACCGCGGCGATTGTTTCCCCGACCGAAACCGCATGCAGCCAGATCACCTCGCTACCGGCAAGTGTCTTAAGTTCGGAGGCCGGGATAAAACCGAAACGTTCTATGAAAGCCGTTTTTCTGCCACGGGAAATGGAGCGGTAGAGGTGGTAGGATACGACAAAGGGGATGGAAATGACGGCCAGCAGGTTATAAAGGAAAATGATCATGGATATCTCAGGCAGCCCTCTCTCTATCTCTCCCCCAGAGGGCAAGGGTGAGGGTTAGGGAACTCTCTTCCAGCGGTTATGTATCCAGTACCATTGATCGGGATACCTGACGATGTAATCCTCGAGCACTGACAAAAGAGCCGCCGTATCTGTTCGGACCCCGTCATCACCTTCCTTCTCCAGGTCAGGCTCAATCTCCGGATAGAACTGTACCACGTGGCTGTCCCCTTCCCGGTGGACAAATGCCGGAATCAAAGGTACCCCGGTCTTGCGGGAAATAACAGTAGGTAGCTTCGTTGTCCAGCAGTTGCGACCCAGGAATTCCACAAGCACCCCTTCATCGGGCATAACAGCCTGGTCGACGAGGACACCGACAATATTGTTCTTCCTGAACTCGGCGATCATCGGTTTCAGTGCCCCGTGCTTGTAGATGATCCTGTTCCCGTAACCGCTGCGGATTTTTTCCAGCACATTGTTCAGGTAAGCATTGTCCTGACGTCTGGCCACCACCGACAGCTCTTTGATTCGAACACCGAATGATAACGCCATGACCTCCCAGTTGCCGCAATGGGCGGTTATAAAGGCAACTCCCTTATTCTTCGCCAGAGCATTCTCGTAATGCTCAAGCCCTCTGAACTGGACGTTATCTATGATGTGGCTGCCCCGGCCGTGGTAAATTTTGCAATCCTCCACCAGGGACCTGCCAAGATTTTCGAAGGTTCTCCTGGCAATTGCCTGAGCTGTACCGTGGGCAGGGTTCCACCCTTCACATCCCTGAAGAAAAGGAAGCGTAGCGGTGATATTGTCAATGGCAATTTTCCGGCGACGCTTCAGCAGATTGAAAAGCAGGCGCCCCAGCATGTTCCCCAGGAAAAGGGCAATCCTATTCGGGATGAGGGAAATGACAAAAGAAAACAGGATAAAGATCGCTGTTTCCAAACGCCACCGCAGCTTTCTCATTGACCCCGCCTCACTCCTCACTCCTCACTCCTCACTCCTCACTCCTCACCCTTCACCAATCACCAATCACCAATCACCGTTTCTCAGTCCTGAAACTGCATCTCATAAAGCTTCGAGTAGAGGCCGCCATGGGCCAGGAGGGCTTCATGGTTGCCGGATTCGACGATTTCACCCTTGTCCAGAACGACGATTTTGCCGGCATGGAGAATGGTGGAAAGACGATGGGCGATGACGAAGGTGGTGCGGTTGGCCATCAGGTTATTGAGGGCATTCTGCACCATCTGCTCGCTCTCGGTATCGAGGGCACTGGTCGCCTCGTCCAGGATGAGGATCGGCGCATCCTTGAGAATAGCCCTGGCAATACAAATCCGTTGGCGCTGCCCTCCGGACAGCCTGACCCCCCGGTCGCCGATGCCGGTTTCATATCCCATGGGCATATCCATGATGAAATCATGGGCGAAGGCAGCTCTGGCAGCGGCCTCCACCTGGCGTCGGTGGCGTCGGTCATCCCGTAACGGATGTTGTTGGCCAGGGTGTCATTGAACAGGATCGTCTCCTGGTCGACCAGGGCGATCTGCCTGAGCACACTCTTCAGCTTGAATTGCCGGATGTCTTTGCCGTCCATGAGGACAGCCCCCTCGGTCGGATCGTAAAAACGGGAGATCAGGGAGACCAGGGTCGTCTTCCCCCCGCCGGACGGGCCGACAAAGGCTACCACTTCCCCCTTGCGCGCCTCAAGGTTGACATTTTTCAACACGTAATCGTCGTTATACCGAAAGGAAACTTCTTGTAACGCCACATTTCCGCTAACCCGCTCCAATTCAACCGCATCCGGACGATCCACTATTTCAGGCTTCTCATCGATGATTTCGAAGACCCGTTCAGCAGCCCCAAGTGAGCGCTGCATTGCATTGTACGCATTGATCAATCTCTTGATCGGCGTATATACCAGAACCATCGCCGTGATGAACGAGAAGAACTCGGGGGCGCTCATCCTCCCCTGCATGACGTCGTTGCCGCCGATCCAGATGACGGCGGCAATGCCCAAAGAGGTGATAATCTCCATGATCGGCGCGAGAGCGCCTCGTATTTAATATTCTTGCGTGTAAAAAAGTAGTATTGGCGGTTTATGGCGAAAAATTTCCGGATTTCACGTTCTTCCAGGCCAAACGCTTGATCACTTTGATGCCGGAGAAGGTCTCCTGCAGAACGCTGGCTATCTCACCCATCTTTTCCTGACCATGCTTGGCAGATTCTTGATGCGCCGGCCAATCTTTTGCGCCGGCAACACCGTAAGAGGAATGACGATGAAGGTAATGAGGGCCAGCTTCCAGTTGCGGTAAAAAATGACCGTCAGGAGCGAGATTGCGGAAAACCCGTCGCGGAAGAGGCCGGTGATGATATTGCCGACTGCTTCCTGCATCATGCTCACGTCATTGAGGACCCGCGACATCAAAACTCCGGTCGGGTTGCGGTTGAAGAATCCAAGGCCAAGTCCCATGTTACGCTGGTAAATCTGATTGCGCACATCCTGGACTGCCAGTTGGCCTGCAGTGCGCATGAAGTAGTCATTGGTAAAACGGCAGGCGCCGCGCAAGGCAAAGAGGAAAATAATAGCAACGGGCAACAGGGTGAAAATGAACATGTCCTTGCCGGCAAATATCTTTTTCAAGGTCGGTTCGACCAGGTAGGCAAAGGCGCCGTCCATGGCCCCGACACCTATGGAAGCCACTGCGGCTATCAGAATCCGCCACCAGTGACGGCGGCTATAGGAAACAATGCGGCTGAATAAACTCATGTCTTTTCATTCTCTCTCATCAGGCTCAGCGCCAGCTGCGCCACCCGGTGCAGAGCCCCGCCGTTGCCGAGTTTTGCCGGAACCGCTGCCAGGCTCTTGCGGATTTTATTTGCGTATTCTGTATCTTCCAGTATGGCAGTAATTTCGGCTGCAATTTTCTCCGGCTCGGCGTCGTGCTGAATCAGCTCCTTGACCGCACGCTCCCCAGCAACTATGTTGCAGATGCCGATATGATCAACCTTGATCAGGCGCTTGCCCACCGCATAGGTGAAGGGCGACACCTTGTATATGATCACCATGGGCACGCCGAGAATGGCTATCTCCATGGTAACCGTTCCCGAAACGGTGATGATGGCATCACAGATCTGTATCACGTCATGGGTGGCATTTTCCACCACCTTTATCTCAAGCCCACAGGCATCCAGTGACGGCTGGAGCTCTTCCCTCTTCAGGCTTGATGCCAGAGGCAGGACGAATTCAATGTCGGGGTGACGATCCTTGAGCAGGCGCGCTGACTGAAGGATCACCGGAAGCAGGCTCTTTATTTCACCGCGCCGGCTGCCCGGAAAGAGGCCGATCACCCTCCGCCCATCGGCCAGACCGAATTTGGTCGTTGCCTCAGCCTTCGTCATGGCGGGACGGACCATATCCAGCAGTGGGTGCCCGACAAAGGTAACCGGCACCTGCTCCCTTTCGTAGTATGGCACCTCAAAGGGAAACAGCACCGCCATTTGATCTATCACGCGGCCTATTTTCTTCACCCGCCCGGCCCGCCATGCCCAGACCTGTGGACTGATGAAGTAAAGAACCTTCACACCGGCCTTTTTGGCAACCTTGGCCAGGCGCAGGTTAAAATCGGGGTAATCGATAAGGATGAGGAGGTCCGGCGGGTCCGAATGCAGGATGTTTTTGAGCGTGTTGAAGGCCTTGACGATAACCGGAAAATGGGCAACCACCTCTACCAATCCGACCACAGCCATTTCGTTGGCGTCGACCACTGTCTTGACACCGGCAGCGCGCATTCCCGGTCCACCCATGCCGATAAACGCGGTTTTCAAATCAAGAGCGGAGATTTCTCTTGCGAGCACGGCTCCGTACATGTCGCCGGATGCCTCGCCGGCAGATATCATTATTTTTCTTGCGCCTTGAACCAAAGATAATTCCTGGGAAAAAATCACGTCAAAAATTGGCGAAGGCGACGATAACAACCGTCACCTTCGGATAAACGTGGATACAATGGTTAAAATCAGCGGCAGATACCCCTCTGCCGATTCGATGAAGGTGATGAAATGCTCCATTTCGGGGGAGGAAGGAATCTCTGTCTTGATCTTTTCAATGGCGTCTTTCAGTTTCATGTCTGACAAAGCAAGGATCTTGTATGCCTTTTTCAGGGACGAGACAACCTCTTCGCTGACGTTGTGTCGCTTCAGTCCCACCAGGTTAAGCCCCCGCAATCTTGCATCCCGGCGATCACCGGTGGCAATCGTGTACGGAGGGATGTCCATACCGACCAAGGTGCCGCCACCGATCATGGCATGGGCGCCGATCCGGGTAAACTGATGTATGGCGCACAACCCTCCCAGAATGGCGTAATCTTCCACCGTCACGTGACCAGCCAGGGTTGCCGCATTGGCCATGACTACACCGTTTCTCACATGGCAGTCATGGGCCACATGGGAATAGGCCATGAAGAGGTTGCCGTTGCCTACCGTTGTCTCACCGTCTCCGGTTACCGTCCCCAGATGCAAGGTGGCGAATTCGCGTATTATATTGCGGTCGCCGATCTTCAGATGGGTCTCCTCACCCTTGTACTTGAGATCCTGGGGCACAGCACCGACGGACGCCAGGTGAAAAATCTGGTTGTATTCGCCGATAGTGGTCCAGCCGTCGATAACTGCATGGGCGCCTACCTTTGTTCCCCGGCCTATCTTCACGTGCTCGCCGATAATGGCATAGGGTCCTATTTCAACATCAGCGGCAAGCTCTGCCCCGGAGTGTATCACTGCAGTCGAATGTATCATTTTTTTCTCCGGCCTTCAGTTTGATTTTTCGGCAAAGGTTGCTTTCAGTTCAGCTTCCGTGGCGAGAACGTCGCCAACAAAAGCCTTTCCGGCAACACTCCAGATGCCACGGCGATGGAAGATGGTTTCAATCTCGATCCGCAACTGGTCCCCGGGGAACACCGGCTTTCTGAACTTGGCGCTGTCGATGGACATGAAATAGCTGACCTTTTTCCGCGTTTCCTCATCGGAAGCCAGGTAAGCCATGATTCCGGCAACCTGGGCCATGGCTTCAACTATGAGCACACCCGGCATAACCGGGTGACCGGGGAAGTGGCCCTGGAAAAAGGGCTCATTGATTGTCACGTTTTTCAGTCCGACGATGCGCTTGGCCGGTTCCATCTCCACTATCCTGTCCACCAGGAGAAAGGGGTAGCGATGGGGCAATATCTTCATAATTTCATTGATATCCATCATAACAGGCTCCTTAAGAGGCAATTAAAACAGTACTATCATTTAACTTTTCCATCCGCCTTGAGCTTTTCTTCCAGCTCCTGAACCCGTTTTTCCAGAGAGGTCAAAGTTTTCCGGTGTTCCGGCAGCCGGGGAAAGACGCTCGATGCCTTGAGCCAGTCCCTGTGGGCAAAAGCCGGTATGCCGCTGACTATCTGGTTGGCCGGAATGTTGCCCGGCACCCCGGATTTGGCTCCGACCATGACATTGTCGCCGATCTGGATATGCCCTGCGACCCCCACCTGTCCTCCCATGGTCACGTGATTGCCGACCTTGGTGCTGCCGGAAATCCCCACCTGGGACACGATCATGCAGTTCTCGCCGATGACGCAGTTGTGGGCGATCTGCACCAGGTTGTCGATCTTGGTCCCGCGCCTGACTATGGTCGCTTCAAGTGCTGCCCGGTCGATCACCGTATTTGAACCGATCTCCACATCATCCTCAAGGATGACAATGCCGATCTGCGGAATCTTGTACCATTCCTGTCCGTCGGGGGCATAGCCGAAACCGTCGGTGCCGATCACTGTGCCGCTGTGAACGGTGACCCGGTTGCCGATCCGGCAGCGCTCACGAATGACCACATTGGCATGGAGAGTGACATCGCTTCCCAGTTCGACCCCGGGATAAAGCACAACGCCGATGAAGGGTAACCCGGTCTCCCATTTTGACCCCGTCGGCCACATGGGCTCCGGGATAGATGGAAATATCCTTGCCCATGACGACCCCCTGGCCGATGACAGCGCCATCCATTACACCCAGGGCCTTTGGCGGAGCATGTAGAACAGGGTCAGCAGTTTGGCGAAGGCCAAATAGGGATTGCAACTTCGATCACATTCCTGCCGTGCCCCGGCGCGCCGGGGGGCAGTATGACAGCAGTAGCCTGGTAGTGGCAACCTTCTGCGCATATTTGGGATTGGCAAGGAAGGTTATCTGCCCCTCCCCGGCATCGTCAAGGGTGCCCAGACCTCCTACCACGGCATTTTCGTCGCCGATTACCCGTCCACCCAGGTATTCAGCCACTTCCTTCAGTGTTTTTCCCACGTCATCACCTTTCGGTAAACAGAGAGGGGTAAGGAGTTAGGGGTGAGGAGAAAAAAAGCAGTTGCCCCTCTTCACTCTTCACTCTTCACTCTTCACTCTTCACTCTTCACTCTTCACTCTTCACTCTTCACTCTTCACCCTCACGGCATTATTTTTTCTTGCTGTCATTGAAGAGTTTCAGGATCTGGTCGGTAAGGTCAGCCTTGTCATCCAGGTAAATCATGGTCTCGTTCCTGACGAAGATGACCGTGTAGCCGTTCTTGCGGGCAAAGTCCTGGGTAACCCTGACGACCTCGTCGACTATGCGATTGGTCAGTTCGTCATTCTTGGCCTGCAGGTCATCCTGGGCATCCTTGAGAAAACGCTGATATTCCTTGAGCCGCTGCTGATAGTCACGTTCTTTGCTGCTCCGGGCCGACTCTGAAAGCAGAACGCTCTGTTTTTCCAGGTCGGTCTTCAGTTTTTTCAGCTCCTCATCCTTGGCGTTCTTCTCTGCTTCGTACTTGTTGGCCTTCTGGGCAAGTTGTTCCTTTGCTTCTTTGCCCGAATTGGACAGGAGGAGCACCTTCTGCACATCGACCGAACCGATTTTGGCCCCGTCAGCAGCAAAAACAGCCGAGGTGATGCCCAGCGAAAAGATAGATACTGCCGCAAGAATAATAATTCTTTTCATCCGTTTCTCCTTATGAACATGGTTAGAAAAAGCTTCCTATTGAAAATTCCAGTTTACCGCCGGCACTGTCTACACCAGTACGGGGATTAACGGGTATTCCGTATTCGAGACGCAAGGGTCCGATGGGTGAAAACCAGCGGATGCCGGCGCCATAACTGGTCTGGAAGCGGGTAAATATATCTCCGATACTGCCGTATGAATTCCCGGCATCGAAGAATACTACCCCCTTAAGCCCCACATCCTTCAAAAGAGGAAACTGATACTCGGCATTGAAAATGAGTTCAGTATCCCCCCCCAGGTACAAATTGTCGAAACTGATCGTTCCATCGCTGTTGGTGGTGGACACCAATTTGTAAGGGCTGACGGTTCTGCTGCTATAGCCGCGCAGGGTGTTGATCCCCCCAAGATAGAATTTTTCGTCGATGGGGACCTCTTTCCCCACACTCTGGATGTAGCCGAAGGTGCCACGCAGGGAAAATACACCACCCCAACCGGCAGGGAGATAGAGGGCATTCTCGGTAATATAGCGGGCAAACCGGTTGGTGCCGCCAAGTCCGGCGAATTCAGCGGAAATGGTATTCATCATCCCACGGGAAGGATCGAGACGGTAATCGGTGGTGTTGCTGGTCAGACTGGCGGTTATGGAACTGGTGGTGCCGGTTGTTTCGGAGGTGACGGTACCGTTTTTGATACTTTCCAGCAGGGATACGGATTCGTCGAAGATCTCCTTCTGCTCATACTTGTAGATCCAGAAAGTGCTCAGGGTGTCGCTCAGGGGATAGCCCCCCTTGATGTCGCCACCGGTAACCCGCCGGGAAAAATCCGTATAGTCCCGTTCGGTGCGATAAATATCAGCACCGACAGTCCATCTGGTGTCAAGGAAATATGGATCGGTCAGTCCCACATTGTAGGTCTGGGTTTTGGCGCCAAGGGAAGCCGAAAGCGTAGCCTTAAGCCCAAGCCGAGAAAGTTCGCCTCCTGAACGGAGCCCTGACCGATAATCCCGTCAAGGGAACTGTAGCCTGCACCGATACTGAAGGTGCCGGTAGCTTTTTCCTTCACATCCACATTCAGATCAAGCTTGTTATCGGCACTTCCCTTAGCCGTGACCAGGTTGGCTTCTTCGAAAAAACCAAGGTTCATCAGGTTCTGCTTGCTCCGCTTCAAGGGGGTAGATCCGTAGAGATCACCTTCGGCAAATTTCAATTCCCGGCGGATGACCTTGTCGCGGGTCTTGGTGTTGCCGCTGATATTGATGCGGTCGATATATACCTTTTCACCTTTTTCCATATCAAAGGTGATGTCGATGATCTTTGCTTCAGGATTGACCTTGGTCAGAGGAGTTATATTGGCAAAGGCATAGCCCTTGTCGGCATAGAAATCGGTCAGGGTGAAAACATCCGTTCTCAAGGTACTGCGGTTGAAGACCTCTCCGCTTTTGATTTTCAGCATCTTGGAGAAACTCTCCTGGGAGTCCAGCATGTCCCCCTTGAATCCCAGCGTTCCCACCTTGTACTGGTCCCCTTCGGTGATGCCGATCAGCACCTCCAGGCCGCTTTTGTCATCCAGAACGCGGACCGCAGGTTCCCCGACCTTGACGTTTATATAGCCATCATTGAAATAAAGGTCCGAAATGAGATTGGCATCGTTCTTCAGCACCTCTTCCTTATAGGTGCCTGCGCCGGTGAGCCAGGAGAAAATCCAACGTTCCGAGGTCTCCATGGCCTTTTTCAGTCTTCTGTCGGAGAAAGCCTTGTTGCCCTCAAAGCGGATGGTCTTTATCAGGACCTTTTTACCCTCATTTATTTTCAGCACAATCCTGATTTCAGTAGCCGAACGCTTCTCAACGCTGCTGCCTATTTCAGCAAGATAATACCCTTCGTCTGCATAGAGCTTTTTACCTTACTGATGCTCTTCGTCAGATCCTTCGGGGTAAAAATCGTGTTCTGCTTGATCTCAAGGGCTTCCTTGATCTTGTCGACGGAAAGTTCCTTGTTGCCTTCGATCCTTACCTCTCGCACCACCGGTTTTTCCGTCACCTGGTAGGTTAGAGTGGCCCCTGCATCGGTCTTGTCCAGGGATGCCTTCACGTCTTCGAAATAGCCCAGCTTATAGATGGCACGGACATCACTGTCCACCTTGTCGGCAAAGAGGGTATCACCCTCCTTCACCTTGATTACCTTCTGTATGGCAGCGGATTCGATCCTGCGGTTTCCCTTGATCTGCAGCTGGGAGATTTTTTCCCCATCGGCAAAAGCTGAACCACAGAAGATGGCAATCATTGTCATCAGAAAAAGAAGTCTATTGGCTATCCGTAACAAGCATCCCCCGAAAAAGTCGGTCAGTCGTTAAATTGAACAACAGATGTTCTGATCAGCTGATCCTGCCATCAACCATGCGGATGGTCCTGGCCATCTTGGCCGCCAGCTTTTCATTGTGGGTAACAATGATCAGGGTAAGTCCCCTTTTGACATGAATGTCCATCAAGAGATCATGGACCTCGTCACTGGTTTTCATATCAAGATTACCCGTCGGTTCGTCGGCCAGAAGCAGCTTTGGTGAACGGACCAGGGCACGGGCGATTGCCACCCGCTGCTGCTCGCCGCCGGAAAGCTCCCCCGGCTTATGGGTCAGGCGGTGGGACAGCCCCACATCGCGTAAAAGGCCGGCAGCGATGGGTTCCGCTTCGCTCCGCTTAGTGCCGCCGATCAGAAGCGGCATCATCGCATTCTCCAGGGCGGTGAATTCCGGCAAGAGATGGTGAAACTGGAAGACGAATCCTATGGAGAGATTTCTGAATGACGCGAGGGCAGCGCCCCCCAGCTTGAATATCTCCTCGCCATCGAATTTTACCACACCGGAGGTGGGGGTATCGATGGTGCCGAGCACATGCATCAGCGTGCTCTTGCCTGCCCCCGAAGCCCCTACCAGGGCGATGGTTTCACCGGCAGTTACATTCAGGCTGATTCCCTTCAGCACCTCCACCTTGCCCGCACCACTGCCGTAAGATTTATACAGGTCACTGACCTCCAGCAGATTACTCATAGCGGAGCGCCTCCGCCGGAGAAAGTCTCGATGCCTGCCATGACGGGTAAAGGGTTGCAACGAAAGATATGACGATGGCTGTGACTGAAATGAGTATCACATCCGATGGGATGACCAGCGAAGGGAAATGGTCCAGATAATAAATATCCTTGCTGAAAAACTGGAAGCCGGTCAGCTTTTGCACCGTATTGACGATCGGCTCCAGGTTAAGGGCCACAAGCAGCCCCCCGAGAACGCCGATGGCCGTACCGAAAAAACCGATGATAAGTCCCTCGAAGACGAAAATGCGCATGACGCTTCTGCTGGTAGCCCCCATGGATTTGAGAATGGCGATGTCCCGTGTCTTCTCCATGACCACCATGAACAGGGTTGAAGCAATGCCGAAGGCGGCCACCAGGACGATCAGGGTAAGAATGATGAACATGACCACTTTTTCCGT
Organism: Geotalea toluenoxydans JCM 15764; assembly: GCF_001311985.1. Classification (GTDB taxonomy): domain Bacteria; phylum Desulfobacterota; class Desulfuromonadia; order Geobacterales; family Geobacteraceae; genus Geotalea; species Geotalea toluenoxydans. Next base: position 61,283 of record NZ_BBCJ01000007.1, on the reverse strand, counting down.
CCGGAGGGCGAAGAGAATGTTTTTGTTCATCTGCATCCAGTCCCTGGCAAAATAAGGAAAGCCCAGTTCCTGATTGATCCTGCGTGTAATTTCACCGGTCTTGTACACATCGGCAACCTTAAGTTGGATGCCGGTAACGGCCGAGCCCAGGCCGAGGAAATCCTGCGCTTCACCAAGCCCCACATAGGCCAGGGTAGAATCATATTCGAACATACCGGTGTTGAAGATACCCACCAGGCGAAAACGCTTCATCTTCGGCATCATGCCCAGCGGTGTGATATTACCCATGGGAGAGACTACATTGACGCTGTCGCCGAGAAAAAGGTTGAGGTTCTTGGCCAACTCCTTGCCGATTACAATTCCCGGCAATGGTGATTCGTCACCCTTCAACGGCAACGGTGCCCGGCGATCCAAGTCAACCAGGTTGCCCTCAACCACCGCCTTGTGCAGATTGGTTACCTGGGCATCGGTCTTGGTATCCACCCCACGCAGCACCACCCCCGATACATTTTTGCCGGTGGTCAGCATCACCTGGCTGTAAATGAACGGTGTGGTTGCAACTACGCCCCTGAATTTTTTCAACCGGTCCATCAGCTGCTGATGGTCTTCTATTCCCTCGCCGCTTTTCAGCACTACTATATGGCGTTGGTGCCGAGAATCTTCTCTTTGAGGTCTTCTTCAAAACCGGTCATGACGGCAAGGACTATGATCAGCGCCATTACCCCCAGTGCCACGCCGGCAACGGAAATAAGCGTGATCAGCGAGATGAAGGTCGCCTTGCGTTTCGCCTTCAGATAACGGAGACCGATGAAGAGTTCAAAAGGCATGTTTATTTTATATCCTCAAAAAATGAATTGCCGGGCAATTCATCATTATTTTACTTCTTTTCGCAGTTGGGGAAAGAGAATTACATCGCGGATGGAGGGAGCATCGCAAAGAAGCATCACCAGCCGGTCAATACCGATACCCTCCCCTGCAGTGGGAGGCATGCCGTATTCCAGCGCCCTGATGTAATCCTCATCCATGTAATGGGCCTCTTCATCCCCCTTGGCCTTGGCAGCAACCTGGGCAAGAAAGCGCTCCTTCTGGTCCACTGGATCGTTAAGCTCGGAAAAGGCATTGGCCATTTCGCGACCGGCACAGAAAAACTCGAAGCGGTCGACGATCTCCGGGTCGTGGTCGCTTTTCCGCGACAGGGGGGAAACCTCGGTGGGGTACGCGGTGATGAAGGTAGGCTGGATCAGTTTCGTTTCCGCCACTTCCTCGAATATTTCGGTAATGAGCTTGCCGTAACCAATATCTTCGGGCAGATCTAGGCCGATCTTTTTGGCGTAGGCATAGGCCATGTCCCGATCCTCCAGGGATTTGGCATCGATGTCGCCGTACTCCAGGATTGCCTCCTTGACGGTGAAGCGTTTCCACGGCCGCTGAAAGCTGATCGGCGTCCCCTGGTAGCTGAAATCAAGGGTGCCGAGGACATTCTGCGCCACATGGCAGAGCAACTCCTCGGTGTAGTTCATCAGGTCTTCAAAGGTGGCATAGGCCTGGTAGAACTCCATCATGGTGAATTCCGGATTGTGGCGAACGGAGATTCCCTCGTTGCGGAAGTTGCGGTTGATCTCGAAAACCCGGTCAAGGCCACCTACACCAGCCTTTTCAGGTAGAGCTCAGGGGCGATGCGGAGAAAGAGCTCCATATCCAGGGCATTGTGATGGGTGACAAAGGGACGCGCCGTGGCTCCACCGGGGATCTGCTGCATCATCGGCGTTTCCACTTCCAGAAAGTCATTCTTCACCATGAACTCGCGGATCAGGTTAATGACCCTGGAGCGTTTGACGAACAGTTCCCGGACCTCGGGATTGACGATCAGGTCCACATACCGCTGGCGATAGCGGGTCTCCACATCGGTAAGGCCGTGGAACTTCTCGGGTAACGGCAAGAGTGACTTGGTAAGGAGCCTGATCTGCTCAACATGGAGGGAAAGCTCCCCGGTCTTGGTGCGAAAGGGATAACCGGTCGCGCCGACGATATCGCCTATATCGAAAGATTCGAACTGCTCGAAGACTTCCGCTCCAACCGCATCTTTCTTCACATAAAGCTGGAAACGCCCCTTGCGGTCCTGCAGCTGCACGAAGGCAGCCTTGCCGAAGGAACGACGGGCTATGATCCTCCCGGCAACGATAAAATGCTGCGGATCGGCCTCAATCTCCTGCACATTGCCATAAGCGGCAACAAGATCGGCCGAAGTGTGTTCGGGTCTGAAATCGTTGGGATAGGGATTGATCCCTGCTTCCCACATGCTGTCAACCTTGCGTCTTCTCTGCAACAACAATTCACTCAGTTCTTCAGTTGCCACGGTTCTCGCCTTTCATGAAAAAAGCCTTCTTGACGGTTTTCCAAACCGACAAATTAACGTATTTGCTCTACTTTAGTCAAGGAAAAAGCCGGTGGGAGAGCTGTGCGATGCATGGGCAAAGAGATGTTGACAGGCACATTGAAGCACGTGTAAAAATGAGGCCATTCAATTGTGAGGAGGAATAAAGAAAACCTATATGGCTATCGAACCCAACAAGGTCATTTACTCGATGATCGGCGTCAGCAAATTCTACGATAAAAAACCGGTACTGAAGGACATCTACCTTTCCTATTTCTACGGCGCCAAGATCGGCGTTCTCGGTCTGAACGGCTCGGGAAAAAGTTCGTTGCTCCGCATCCTGGCCGGTGTCGATAAGGATTTCAACGGCAAAGCCGTACTCTCCGCCGGGTACACCGTCGGCTTTCTGGAGCAGGAGCCCCGGCTGGACGAAGGAAAGACGGTCAGGGAGATCGTCGAGCAGGGGGTGCAGGAGACTGTTGACCTCCTCAACGAGTTTAACGAAATCACCGCCAAGTTCGGCGAGCCCGATGCCGATTTCGACAAACTTGTAGAACGACAGGCCGAGGTGCAGGAAAAGCTGGACCATCTGGATGCCTGGGACCTGGATGCACGGCTGGAAATGGCCATGGATGCCCTGCGCTGCCCGGCCGGCGACACCCCGGTTAAAGTACTGTCCGGTGGGGAGAAGCGCCGCGTGGCTCTGTGCCGGCTTCTGTTGCAGAAACCGGACATCCTCCTCCTTGACGAGCCGACCAACCACCTGGATGCGGAATCGGTCGCCTGGCTTGAGCATCACCTGCAGCGCTATGCCGGCACCATTATCGCCGTCACCCATGACCGCTACTTCCTGGACAATGTTGCCGGCTGGATCCTTGAGCTGGACCGGGGCCAGGGAATACCATGGCAGGGGAACTATTCTTCCTGGCTGGAGCAGAAGCAGCAGCGCCTGGCCCAGGAGGAAAAGGCCGAGACCGAACGCCAGAAAACCCTGCAGCGGGAGCTGGAATGGATCAAGATGTCCCCCAAGGGCCGCCATGCCAAGGGCAAGGCACGTATTTCATCCTACGAGCAGCTCCTCACCCAGGAGAGCGAAAAGCGGGCCAAGGATCTGGAAATTTACATTCCGCCCGGGCCGAGACTTGGCGACATCGTAGTGGAAGCAGACAATGTCAACAAGGCTTACGGGGACCGGCTCCTGGTGGAGGGAATGACCTTCCGCCTCCCCCCCGGCGGCATCGTCGGCATCATCGGTCCCAACGGCGCCGGTAAGACCACCCTCTTCCGCATGATCACCAATCAGGAGCAACCGGACAGCGGCACCATCCGCATCGGCGAGACGGTCAAGCTTGCCTACGTGGACCAGAGCCGCGACAACCTCAACCCTGAACAGACCATCTGGGAAGCCATTTCCGACGGCCAGGACCAGATCCAGCTGGGCAAGCAGACGGTCAATTCCCGCGCCTACGTCTCCCGCTTCAACTTCTCCGGAGCCGACCAGCAGAAAAAAGTCGGCCTGCTTTCCGGCGGCGAGCGGAACCGGGTCCACCTGGCAAAGATGCTCAAGGATGGGGGCAACGTCATCCTTCTTGACGAACCGACCAACGACCTGGACGTGAACACCATGCGGGCGCTGGAAGAAGCACTGGAGAATTTCGCCGGCTGTGCCGTGGTCATCAGCCATGACCGCTGGTTCCTGGACCGCATTGCCACCCATATCCTCGCTTTCGAGGGAGAAAGCAAGGTGGTCTGGTTCGAGGGAAACTACTCCGAGTATGAGGAAGACCGCCACGCCCGCCTGGGCACCGCCGCCGATCAGCCCCACCGCATCAAGTACCGCCAGCTGACCAGGGCATAAATAAAAAAGGCCGCCGGAAACGGTGGCCTTTTTATTGGCATGTCGGAATATTTATTTTAGAGCTTTTCCACCTTATACCCCTTTTTCTTCAACGCCTCTATGATCCCCTCCGGCCCCACCAGGTGGCCTACACCGACCAGGATGAATTCAGTCCGGGGCGTTTTTAGATAGGCGTCGATCATGGGAAGCCAGTTTCTGTTGCGATCGGTGATTAATCTCTTGTAGAGCTGCGGCTGCCGTGATTTGAGATCATTGACCATCAACTCGTCCAGTTTCCGGCCATCCCCCTTGCGCCATGCAGCTGCAAGATTACCGAACTGCTCTTCCATGGTCTTCATATCCTTCAGGGAGTGGAGTACGAAATCATCTTCGCTGCCATCGGCCATGGTGGTGATGTACTCAATTTGCTCCTCAACCGTCTCAAGTCCCTCCACGGGTTTCTTGTCCCTATTGGCCAGGCTGTGGAAAAACTGGTCCACCCCCTCTTCGGTAGCTCCCAATTTCTTAAGCTCAATGACCGTCAGCGTCAACATTATCATCGCCGGCTTGAACTGGCTGAAGGCCTTGATGGGAATGCCGTTAGTTTCACAAAAGGAGCTGAGCTGGCCATATACCTTGGGTGACAGGTGTTTATCAACGGTGCTGCCGTCGGTATACATGGCCTTTACCAGCAACTGCTGTTGCATTGATGGATCCTGGAGTTTAGCGATGTCTGTCTCGAAGACCACAGTTTCCGATGCCTTGTAAGCCTTTTCAAATTCCGGCGGCAGCGGATAATCGGACTCGCGCAGGACATGGCAGGTTCCACCCAGATAGATGGTGGAATTATCCCTTTGCGCCTTCCAGACCGATGACTCGGCAGAAGCTCCGGTGCTGACAGAGAAAGAGAGCAGTATCCCCAGTACAAGTCTCTTCATAGTTTATCCTCCTGAAATTTTTAGAATATTAGTGTCACATCAATTGGTTGCGGATCTATTCCAGCACGCGCTTCAGCATCCTTCCACCTGCAACGCGCCATCCGACAGGGTCTTTCTTGCCTGCCTCTTTATAGCACAATTCATTGACGACGCAAAAATGTCACCTTTTTGACCTTTCACTGTAAAAAAAATGCATACCATGACATAGGGAAAGAGGATCTTTCCGTGTAATCCCCTCAATACTAATGCCAAACGCAAATTGTCCCGGTGGCATAGCTGATGCAGAAGTAGATCGTCGGCAAATCAAGCATTTATTAAATTCATTAACGTAAGCTGCTGAAAATACGAGGTGTACAGATGAAATCGATCAGCTACCTGCTGAAAAACAAGTCCTGGAAAATAGCTTTTTTCCTCACCCTGCTTCCTGCCTTTTCACAGGCCGACCCCGGAAACCAGTACTGCATCACCCCGCCTTTCATCACTGCAGGGATAAAACCGAACCTTTTGTTGATGATCGATAACTCCGCCAGTATGTATGACCTGGCTTACCAGGACACCTCCAATAAATATTGCGCCAATAACCCCACCACTCAATGTACTGCCGACTCCCAATGCGCTTCAGCAGGCCAAGCCTTTTGTGTGGGAAGTTATGCCTCGTCGGGAGGGACCGCTTCCAAAGCGGCGTGCACTACCGATGCGGATTGTCAGAGGATCGTACCCGGAGATACCTGCGTTCTTACAGGTCCCAAGTCCAGCAGGAACCTCTGCACAACAGCCACTGTGACCACGGCAATAACACTAAGTCCAATAGCGTGTTCCGCGAATAGTGGATGCACTTCCAGTGGGGGAACCTGTCCGGCAGGTAGCACTTGTACATGGGCTGCAGACGATATCTGTAACAACACATGCAGCGCCAGCCGCCAGTGCTACGATACCACCTACACGCCTTATACCACTACCAGCAACTATTACGGCTATTTCGATGCCGCTGCCACCTACAGCTATGATTTCACTAACAACAAATTCACCAGCGGTGCAAGTATGCCGGGAAGCTGCACCTATTCTGCCGGCACCCCTGCCTACTTCTGCGTCAACACGACGGGAACAGGAGCTGCCGAGGCAGTGGTCGGCGACTCCACGGGATTCGTCGTCAGCGGCAACTTCCTTAACTGGCTCACCGCTTCCAAATTCGACCAGGAGAAAAAGATCCTCACCGGTGGCAAATTCGATACGTCAGCAAATGTTCTGGTTTCGGAGACGCGTGGGTGCGGCGGGCGGGAGTTCCTCAAATCCGTATCGGGAGTCAACCTGACCTTCGCCATCCATGGGGGGACACCAGCGGGTGTCGGTACTACTCAAAACCTATCCACCGAATATGGGCAGACATACATCGAAATCTATGCCGGCACATACAATGCGACTGACTGCCTCAAAGCAACGAACGACTGGAGCAAAGTGGCCAGTGGTGTCAATGTAAACCTGGGCACTTTCTCCGGAGACACCAAAGGCTGCGTCGGGGCGGGTTCCTCATCCATCAATGCCACGGACATATGGAACCACGCCCTCCACAACTGTTACCAGGGGATGACCGGGGGCGCCCAGGGGTACAGCACCAACCTGAACACCCTTCAAGGCGATTGCAAGAATATCTACGCCACCATCAGACCCGATCAGATTACCGATCCCAATTCAGGCTATTCAATTTGTTCCAGCGTCCTCACCTATACAATTAACGGCACCTCTTACACGGGCTATCTTGGTGCTTGCTGGAACGGCACCGATTTCAACGGTCCATGTAGTCCGAATGTACTGGCGCAGATGGAGAATTATTGTCAGGTCAACGTCAAAACCAACCCCATTGCCGATCCGTCCTCAACGGCGGTCACCACAAGTACGGCTACTGCCAGTATCCCCGGCTTTGTCATGCAGCAGGGGTTGAACAATCTTACCAGGGTGGGGAGTTTTAAGGCGAATGTTGCACTTGCCGCCCCTCCATCGGGGCTCGTGGACAAGTACGGCAGCCGTATCCGCCTCGGCGCAATTTCTTTCCAGAACAACGGCAGCGGCTCGGAGTGCGGCAGTACGTCCTTGCCCTGCACCAAGGCCTGCTACTCCGCCGGGACAGGTTTTACCACCCGCATGTGTATTGCTTCCACCGACTGTCCGACCGGGTCCGGACAAACCTGTGAGCCCCTGCCCAAAACGGACGGAGGGCAGCTCATATCCTATGTGGGCGCAGGCAAATGCTCCGTTACGACCACCACATCCTGCGACGTCGATTCCGATTGTCCAAGCGGCGAGTACTGCCAGCCCTCGGTGGGCAATCACAGTTCCGGTTTAATCAACAGTATCGATGCAATCCCTGCCACCTCATGGACCCCTTTCGCCGAAGCCTTTTACAATGCCATGGGTTATTTTGCCAGGACCAACAATTACGGCACCAACCCGCCCACCAGCAGGGATTTCAATTTCAGCGTTCTCGGCCCCAACACGGCCACCAGCTATAACACGAGCAAAAACCCCTCCCAGTTCAGGTGCCAGTCCAACAATATCCTGCTCATTACCGACGGTATGTCCACTGCAGACAGACATACCGTTTCCGAGGGCTTGGCCACGCAGTATGCTTCAGCAGTTCCTTATACTATCGGCACCACAACCTACAGACCTGGTGATGTCGGCTATGACGCTACTAATGTCTATGGCGGGTCCACGTGCCCCACTTATTCGGGAAGCAGGAGCATCAGCGATCTGGCGTGGGTGGCAAAGAATCGCAACATAAAAACTCTGGTAACATCCGGTACGGCCAGCACTGCAGCACCCCAGAATTCTAGCGAGTCCATAACGACGTATGTCGTCTATTCAGGGCAAGAGACAAGCAGCCAGACAGGGCTTTGCGACCCGAAAACACTTATGCAAAACACAGCTAAAAACGGTGGGACGACACTTTTTTCTGCTGCCGACCCACAAAGCCTGTATAACCAGATAGATGCCGCATTTTCGTCGGTTGCAGCCAAAGCTGCCTCGGGTACGGCGGCCTCCATCCTCTCCAACAGCGAGGGGAGTGGCGCCAATATTCTTCAGGCTGTGTTCTATCCTCAGAAAATATTTGCCAACGACACCTCTGTAAATTGGATCGGTGAAATGCAGAACCTCTGGTACTACGTGGACCCTTATATTAACAACAGCACCATCAGGGAGGACACTGATGGAGACCTGAAGCTGAAGCTGACTCAAGATTACGTCACCAGCTTCTACTTCGACAATAGCGCAGATAAGACAATGGTGCAGCGCTATCAGGATACCAATGGCGATGGAGCTGGCGACACGGCAATCGGCTCCCCCATTGACCCGGATTTTGTCAAGAGCATTTGGCGCGCAGGCAAACTCCTCTGGAGCAGGAACATCACTACGACAGGAACCAATCCTGATCCGCGTAAGATCAAGACCACGCTCAACGGAACATCTTTGATCGATTTCTCCTCCTCCACCTATCCCGGAGGTTCTGTCACTGACAATTCAACGGCCCTGGCACCCTATCTGAATGTAACCGCAGCCCAGGCGCCCACATTGATCAATTGGGTACACGGAGAAGATTATCCCAATGACTCGACCCTGCGGAGACGGCGGGTCGACATCAAAGATCCATCCCCGGCAACAACGGTCAGTTCCGGTATCTGGCGCCTGGGAGACATCATATCCTCAACACCGCGGTCCAGTCGACGGTCCGCCTGAATTCCTACAATCTATCCCCTTCTGCAGGTTACAGCGACAAGACCTATGAAAGCTTCATCAATACCAGTAACTATAAAAGCCGCGGCATGGTTTACGTTGGTGCAAACGACGGCATGCTCCACGCATTCAAACTGGGCCTGCTTTCGGTAAGATCCAACGACACGGAAAAAGCATCGCTGACCGGATCCAATCTGGGTAGAGAGGAATGGGCTTACATACCGAGAAACTTCCTTCCCTACCTCAAATACCTTAGCGATCCCCACTACGAACATCTCTATGCCGTCGACGGCAGGACTCTGCTTCTGGATGCAAGCATAGGGGATGGAACGGTAGCCGATTACTGGGATCAGACAAAAACAGTCAACACCTGGCGAACAATCGTCATCGGTTCCATGGGCATCGGTGGTGCCACCCGCAGTTCCTGCACCGGAGACGTAGCATGCATACAGACACCGATTGTGGATCCGGATAATGCCTTAAAAAGCCTCGGTTATTCATCCTATTTCGCCCTGGACGTCACTGATCAGAACAATCCACAGCTCCTCTGGGAATTCAGCAGCAACCAGCTCGGCTTCGCCACAACCGGGCCGGCCATTGTCAGGGTGGGAGACCGGAATAAGAACGGCCGCTGGTATGCAGTCTTCGGCAACGGCCCATTCGGCCCCATCGATACCGACACCCATCAACTTAGAGCAGGCTCCGACCACCATCTTAGGTTTTTCATCGTTGACCTGAAAACTGGAGTGGCGAAGACGATCACCACCGATATCGACAATGCCTTTGCCGGCTCCATGATCGGAGGGTCCATAGATGCCGACCGCAGGGCAGGCCCAGGGGTCGCGGGCAATTATCAGGACGATGCAATCTATGCAGGATATGTGAAGTATTCAACTACCGATGGTGCATGGACAGACGGCGGCGTCGTCAGGATCATGACCAAAGAGAGTATGACTCCAGACGATGCAACCAATCCCTGGACCTACAGTAAAGTCATCGACGGTATCGGGCCTGTCACCACGTCAATCGCCCGTCTCCAGGATACCAGGTCCCTCAACAAGAATCTCTGGCTCTTTTTTGGAACCGGGCGCTATTTTTATCGGGACGGGACCAGTCTCGACGACTACTCCAACCGGCGAGCGCTGTTCGGCATCAAAGAGCCCTGCTACAATACCGCCGCCAAGCCTGGGAACTTCCTTGACGGAAGCTGTACCGCTGCTGTTTCCGGCACGCTGGTCAATCAAACCAGTTCGGTTTCGGCAGTGGGTGCAAATCCTGGCTGGCGCATCGATCTCAACGCATCCACGACTGATGTTGGCGCAGAACGTGTGGTTACCGATCCGGTTGCACTAACCAACGGCTCCGTACTGTTCACCACCTTCAAACCCACCATGGATAAATGCGGCTATGGCGGAAATTCGTTCCTACGCATCTTGAACTACAGCAGTGGAGGGGCTCCAAGCTGCAACTCCCTGCAGGGCAAAGTACTCGTTCAGCTTTCCACAGGGGAATTCAAAGAAATCAGCCTGGCTGAAGCCTATGGCTGCCCAGGAACGCCCCCGAAGGGAATCCTCTACCCGCCGTCAAACTATACGCCAGGTGGGACTCCAGGTGTCGATCCTCCCACTACTCCGCCGCCACCGGTACCTGTCGGTGGAGGTAAGCCGCCTTCTGACGCGCCACCGGTAATCAGCAGCAGCACCAACCGACCGGTGAAGAAGATTCTTCATATACAGGAACACTAATATGCAGCGCGAACGTGGATTTTCATTGGTGGAGTTGCTAGTTGTTATGGCCATAATGGCAACTCTTCTGGCCATCGCAACCCATAACTGGAACCAGATGACTCTGAAGTCCGGGGTCGAAAGTCAGATCAAAAAAATGCAGGCAGACCTGATGGAGGTCCGGCTCCAGGCACTTTACAGTAAAAACCCACGCAGTGTGGTTATCACTGGAAAGCAATTCAAGATATATGCATCCGATGACACCACCGCTACTCCCATAACGACCAAGGATCTCCCGTACAGCGTGGTGTGGAACGATGACGACAGCAGTCCCGTGATCTTCGACGCCCAGGGACTGACCAGAGGCCTGACGCCCGACACAAAAAGATACCTCTGCATTTTACCCACAAATGACACGGCAGTCGTAAATGCAGCGGCGGTTGACAGCATGGCAATTTCACAGGTTCGGGTGAATCTTGGTAAAAGGACGGGAGGAGGCTGTGCAGGTGCCAATATTAAACAGCAATAATAACGGCTTCACCTTGACGGAGGTTATGATTGCCATAGTCATTATGATGATAGGGGCAGTCGGTCTCCTTCAATCGCTGAATGTGGCACAGGATTATAACCTGAAAAACCATCTCCGTGACGAGGCGGTCTATGTGGGCGAAAAATATCTGAACGAAATGAGAGGGAAGACCTTTGACACAGTCGCTCCGGTTCATCCTGCCACATCCGTGACTTTTCCCTTGATATCGACCGCCGGCAAGATACGAGGCACCGGCAAAAAACTCATGGTAAATACCAGTTCGGATGTCCTCTCCCATGATGCGTTGAATAATCCGACCACCCTGCAATTGCACGTCACGGTCACATGGACCTACAAGGGGGCCACCTACACCAACAGGGTGTCGGCACCTATTTCAAGAATGCCCTAGCCTGGTACGGCAGAAGAGAGAAAAACATGCATGTCCGGAACGAAAAAGGATTCACTCTAACGGAACTGATTGTAGTCATGGCCATATTCATCACGATTATTATCGTTACGGCAACCGCCTTCGAGAAGACGGTGGACCAATCGGCGCAGCAGACGAAGTCTGCCGAAACCCAGATAGCCGGAATCGTCGGTCTGGAAATACTGAGGGCCGACCTTGAAAAAACCGGTTTCGGTTTACCATGGGATTTCTCTCCTGCGGTTACCTACAGCGAAGCAAGTACTGAGAACACCGAAACTGATGACATCAGGCCTTCCGGGAAGAGCGTCAGCACCTACAACGAGAGCACGGGCAATGCACCACGCGCCGTTCAGTCCGACACCACGACCTTCAATGCCGGCTCCAATTATCTGGTCATAAAGTCTACCTCTATCGGTACTGATGCCGCCTCAAAGAGATGGACCACCGTGTCCTATGACAAAGACGGCATAAGAACAAGAAAAGTCTGGGGATTGTCCGATCGTGATTTTGCCTCTACCGATCGTGTCATCATAGTCAGGAATGCCCTCAATACCACCCCGGTGACCAGGCAGTTGATAGCCTCCAGCAGCACGGTTTTTTCCGGCACCTTCGCCAATTTCTCATCTCCAGCTAGTCATCAGAGCGGCGACACCTTTGAAATGTATGGCATCAGCGCCGACACAGATGTCCGCTTTCCCTTCAACAGCTGATTACTACATAGCGCGCCCCGCCCCCCCCGCAAGCATGCCTTCGACCTGCGCCGACAATACCGGAATTCTTTACAAGTCCACCGTTATTCAGGGAACGGGCGCCAATGCAGGAAAACTTGCCACGGGCATGCCGCTTCTTGACTGCGTGGCCGACATGCAGGTGGTATATGGGCTGGACACGGACGGGGCAGGACGCATCAACCAGTACTTGAATGCACCAGCCAACACATCTTCACCTACAGCGGAAGACATTCGGACGCAGTTACGGGAAATAAGGTCTATGTCCTGGCACAGGAAGGAAAGAAGGACCGCTTCTACACTTATCCAGGCAATTCAATTCAAGTGGGCGAGGTCCTTGATGGGGTACAGAGGGGTCGATCTTTTCCTATCACGTCCCAATACAAAAATTACAGGTGGAAGGTATATACAATCGTGGTGCGGCCGAAAAATCTGCTTCAATAAATGGCGGTGATTCTATGAAGATACTTAAGAACCAGCAAGGTATAGCTTTGATAACTGCCGTGATGTTCACCCTGATATGTCTCATCATAATCATGATGATGATGTACTACGTTTTGTCAGGAACAAAGATGTCGGCGCCCAGAAACGCTACCGCAATGCACTGGAAGCTTCCTATGGTGGAACCGAGCTGGTGACGAGAACCGTCATACCCCGTCCGTTTCGGCAACTATTCGGACGGGACAAAAAACACTTCGATGATTTCGGTACCTCACTCAGCCTCATGTTCCCTTCCGGCAATGGACTGGAAACCAAATTGACGACAGCCACCTCTTCGTGGCCAACGACTGTGTCCAAAACGGTCAATGCCAAAGAGGCACCGGATCTGACCTTCGTCCTGCAGGGGGCAACCACCGGCAACAATTTCAAGGTCTATACAAAGATTGTTGATACCGTTCCCGGTGTCGGGCTCATCGATACCAGCGGCATCGACTACCTGGATGCCGGAGCGGGAGTGGCCGGAACAAGCGCCACTACCCAAACGCCAAGAACGCCCAATTTATACTCGTTTGAGGTACAGGGCGAAGCGGAGGTCAATCCCAAGGAGAAGGCGGCACTATCAGTGTTGTATGCTTACTGACTGCTTCCAGTCCCGTTGACTAAGGACGCCGCTCCCACCCTGCAAGCCTGGTCACAAAAAAAGCCCGCTGAACCTGTATCAGGTTTGCGGGCTTTGTCCGTCATTCATCCCTCAGATAATCTTGTTCAAAGGATATTCCACAATCCCCTCGGCACCCAGCTTGAGCAGGCCGGCACGATGGAGCGCACTTCCTTTTCGTTGAGGATGCTCTCGATTGAGACCCAGTCGGAGTTGTAGAGGTGGGAAACGGTGGCAGCCTTCTGGCTGGGGAGAACCTTGGTGATTGCCTCCACCTTGTCGCCGGGGGCGTTCATTTTCAGGCCCACCATCCCCTCGGCGGCCAGGGCCGATTTCAGCAGGGTGGCGATGGTCTCGATCTTCTCCCGTTTCCAGGGATCTTCCCAGGATTTGCGGTTGGCGATCATCACCGGCACCGATTCCATGAGGTCGCAGACGATGCGCAGGTTGTTGGCGCGGATGGTGGAGCCGGTTTCGGTCACCTCGACGATGGCGTCGCAGAGGCCGTCCACCACCTTGGCCTCGGTTGCCCCCCAGGAAAATTCCACTGTTACCGGAATGTTCCTTTCGGCAAAGTAGCGTTTGGTAAAGCCAACCAGCTCAGTGGAGATGGTGGCCCCCGCCAGATCTTCCGGCTTCTGCACCTTGGAATCCTGGGCCACTACCAGCACCCAGCGCACCGGGCGGCGAGATACCTTGGAATAGACCATCTCGCACACTTCCACCACGTCCGAGTCATTCTCCCGCACCCAGTCGCGGCCGGCAATACCCACGTCTATGGTGCCGCGCTCCACATACTTGCCCATCTCCTGGGGACGGATCAGCTTGCAGTTGAGCTCGGCATCATCAACACCGGGGAAATAACTGCGGGAAGAAATGGAAATCTTCCACCCCGCCTTGGCAAAAAGATCGACGGTGGCGTCTTCCAAACTTCCCTTCGGGATACCGAATTTCAATATATTGGACATGGCTTGGTCCTTTGAATGAAATGTAGGGGCGCTGCTTGCTGCGCCCATGTGATCTTGCCACCTGAACCGGGGCGCGGCAAGCAGCGCCCCTACGGTCATTTCTTATATACCTGCGACGGATCGAAGAGCGGATTGGAATGCTCCACCCACTTTCCTTTTTCCCACTTCACATAAAAGCAGCTCCTGTTGCCGGTATGGCAGGCGGCAGGGCCGTTCTGCTTCACCTTGATGACGACGGTGTCTGCGTCGCAATCGGTGAGCACTTCCATCACCTCCTGGGTGTTGCCCGACTCCTCACCCTTCATCCAGTACTTGTTGCGGGTGCGGCTGAAGAACCAGGTCTTGCCGTCCTTCAGGGTCAAATCCAGGGTTTTCTGATCCATGAAGGCCACCATCAACACCTCGCCCGACTGGTAATCCTGGATTACCGCCGGAATCAGCCCCCCCATCTTCTCGAAATCGATCTTGATCATGACAATACATCCTTCCTTGGTCTTACTTGAAAAAGTACTCTCTAATACACCGGTGGCACGCCCCGTGTCAACCAATTAAGCAGCTCATGGGCACCGTCCTGCACCATAAATGACCTCGTAGGTGGCAGGAATGCGTCGGCAGTTCCATATTTCTCCCGATAGATATCCATCATCGCCAGCATGCGTTGGCGACCGAAAAGGCCGGCAGAGGCCCTGGGGGAAGCATTGCCGGCACCGATTTTTTTCAGCGATTTAAGCAGAGCCGTGACGTCGGCATGAAGTTCCACCTCCAGCATCGACTCCACCCGGCACAGGCTAAATCCGGCACCAGCCAATGCCTCCTCAACCCGTGCCGGGGAAAAAAAGCGGTGGGTGATATCCTCCACCTCCCCTTCCCGCTTCAGCGCCAGAAAATGCGCATCCTTCAGCTCGAAAAGAGTTCGTTCACCGAAAAGGGCAAAGAGAAAGGTACCCCCCGGAGCCAGGACCCGACGCGCCTCGGCGAAGGCATGACCCAGGTTGGGAAGCCATTGATAGGTGGAGGTGGAAGTGACCAGGTTGAAGGCGCCGTCCATGAACGGGAGCGACTCCGCATCGGCGGTGACAAAGGTTGCTGCGGCCAGATGGGCGCTGGCAGTGATGCACATGCCCAGTGCCAGTCTGCGCCGAAGATTTGGGCCTCCGGATGGAGACGATGCAGCTCGGCCAAGAGCCGGCCGGTGCCGGACCCCACATCCAGGATCCTGCCCGGATTGCCCGCCTCTTTCCGCACCGCGTCCAGGAGATTTGCCACCACCCGCTTCTGCACCCTGGCATGCTGGTCGTAGGTTGCCGCCTGGCGATGGAAAGAGCCTTTTACCTTCTCTCGATCAATGCCGCCCAATGATTTCCTCCATAAAGGCCCTGATCAGGCGTTAAATTCTGCCGGACGGGCCATGAACGGCGCATGGCCGCCATCAACAATCTGCAGACGCGCCAGGGGAAGTATTTCAGCCATGTAACGGGAAGCTTCCGGCATGCAGATGGTATCTTTCTCGCCGTGAATGAGCAGTACCGACCGGTCTATCCCCGAGAGAAGGGGGCGCAGGTCCGCATCTGCCAGCACCTGCAGTGCCTTTCGCGCCATCATGGGCTCCGGGGATCGACCTTTCATGACAATCTCGTGGACGATGCGCTGGTACTGCTCCCGGTCCGGCTCCCCTTCGGCGAACATGCCCCGAAAAAAATCGCCCATGGTTTTCTGATAGTCCCGTTTCAGGCGAACACCCATCCCCTTCACCTCTACCGGCGGCAAGATGGGGATAATCGGCAGCAGCGCTGAAACGGGGGGTTCCCCCGACCAGTACCAGGCCGGCAAGGCGTGGTCGCAGACCCTTGAAAGCCTGTAATACAACCTGCACCCCCATGGACCAGCCGACGAGGATGGCATCGTGCAGATCCAGCCGGGTAAAAAGCTCGATCAGGTCGTTGGCAAACGCTTCGAGGGTGACGGTTTCCGAGGGTGCAGACTGGCCGTGACCGCGCAGGTCCATGGTGATCAGCCGCCGGCGGTCGGCCAGCTCCCGCTGAAAGCTCCAGACCACACTGGACATGGCCCAGCCATGGACGAAGACCAGCGGTACTCCCTGGCCCATATCCCCATAATGAATTGTCACGTCATCGCTGGTTTCGAAAACAGCCATCTTCTCAGGTCCCCCGGATTACGCCCAGCTGCCTGCCCACCTGGGCAATGGCCGCCACTGCCCGGTCCACATCGGCCTGAGAATGGGTCGCCATCAGCGTACAGCGCAGGCGGCAGCTGCCAACCGGCACCGTCGGCGGCCTGATCCCCTGGACAAAAATGCCCTGATCCAGCAGTTTTCTGGAAAACTCCATGGTCTCTTCCGCACCGCCGACAAAGACCGGGACAATCTGCGTTTCGCTCCCCATGGTATTGAAGCCGGCATTTTCCAGCCCATCTTTGAACTGGGTGCTGTTCGCCGCCAACCCTTTTCGCAGATCGGCTCCTGCCGGTGAATCGACCAGATCGAAGGCGGCAATGGAGGCGGCCAGCACCGCCGGTGGCAGTGAGGTGGAAAAGATGAAGCTGCGGGCCCTGTTTACCAGGTAATCGATGATTTCCTCAGATGCAGCGGCATAGGCGCCGAAACTCCCCAGGGCCTTGCCCAGGGTTCCCATGTGGATGTCGATACGGTCCATGACCCCGCACAGCTCGGCGCTCCCTCGCCCATGCTCCCCCAGGACGCCGGTGCCGTGGGCATCATCCACCATCAGCAGCGCGCCGAACTCCCCTTTCAGGGCCACCAGTTCGGCCAGCTTGGCCAGATCGCCGTCCATGCTGAATACGCCGTCGGTGACAATGATCCGGCGACCGGATGTGGAGCGGTTCTCCTCCAGCAGGCGGCGCAATGCCACCATGTCGTTGTGGGAATAGCGGATAACCTTGGCCCGGGAAAGGAGGGCACCGTCGACAATGCTGGCGTGGTTCAGCCGGTCGGAGAATATGAGGTCTCCCCGTCCGGCGATGGCGGAGATGATACCGGTATTGGCAGCATAGCCGGAATTGAAGACCAGGGCCGCTTCGGTCCCCTTGAAGGCGGCAATCCGCTCTTCCAGGCGGAGATGCAGCTCCATATTGCCGGAAACGAGACGTGCGGCGCCGCTCCCCACGCCAAAGCGTTCGACGGCTCTGATGGCAGCTTCCTTGAGCAGGGGATGATCCGCCAGCCCCAGGTAGTTGTTGGAACAGAGAAGCAAGACCTCCCGGCCATCAAGAATGATCCGGCTGGACTGTTCCCCCTCCACCAGGCGCATGGAACGGAAAAGCCCGGCTGCACGCAATGATTCAAGTTCTTCGCCAAAGGTCTGCACAAACACTCCCTCTTTCGGGTTAAATACGCCCGGATGTTTTAGCATAGAGCGACGCCGTCGTCAACCAACCAGGCTCACATGGTTAACGAGCAGGGATGATGGTGATGACGGTAATCTCGGGCGGGGCAAGAAAGCGAATCGGCGGCCCCCAAGTGCCGGTACCGCGGCTCACATACAGGAGGAATTGTTAAGATGGCGGGAGAGGCCCATCTTCACCGGGTAAAAAAGGTGGGTCAGCAGGTTGAATGGAAATATCTGTCCCTTGTGGACGTGACCCGACAGCTGCAGGTCGAACAGCCCGAGGGATGCAGGTTCGATTACCGGACGATGCTTGAGGAGCAAGGTGAAACGATCTCTCGAAAGTCCGGCAAGCAGATCGGTTTCTGCCGGCGCCTTTTTCCTGGAGTCCCGCTGGGAAGCCGGATCATCTACTCCGACTAGATCAAGCAGACCGGCAACGGCAGCAGTCTCGTGGCGAAGTATTTTGAAATCCGCCTTTTCCATAAAGGAAAGGGCCTGTGGCAAGCCGGCATAGACCTCATGATTGCCGGTGACGGCAAATTTGCCCAGAGGAGGTTTCAGCTCCTGCAGAAGCGGCACCATCACTCCCAGTCCGTCCAGCTGACTGTCGAGCAGGTCCCCTGTGGAGACCACCATGTCGGGATCCTCAGCCTTTACCAGCTCAAGAACCTTTGCCAGACGTTCCTTCCCGACCATAACTCCCAGATGCAGGTCGGAGATCTGCACCACCACCAGTTTTTTCACCGCTACGGGCATTTTGGGCGAAGTAATGGTGATCCGCTCTGCTTTTATGTGGCGGGCTTCAAAAAATCCATACGTGGAAATAACGGCAGCAATGAGCAGCGGGAGATAAAAACCAGGGACTGCTTGCAAAGCAAAATCTGAAAATTCCCGATCGGACAGCTTTCCGGCAACTATCAGCAGCAAATTGTATAGGTCGATGGCGATTGAAGCGGAAAAAAAGAGAAAGAGAAAACCCATCCAGGTATAGCTGATATGGGCAATGACGCTGGCTGTGGGATGCATGCCATGCCTTTCGGCTACCCGCACCAGTACCGGGGATATGACCATGATGACAAAAAAAATAACCATCACGGCAGAGATGGCATTACCGAATGCCACAGCCCCTTTAGCCTTGAAAAAGACATATGCGTGCAGACTGCCGTAGAGAAGAAAGAACGACAACAGAAACAGACTCATGTTACCCCCGCAGGTTCAATTGGCATGTGGTTTAACTCTACCACAACAACCTGTCGCCAAACAAAAGGAGTTTCGAATTAGTTTCCATCGTTACCTGCAATAAATGTATGGCAAGATACGCAAAACTTTCTATAATGAAGACACTCCACTCCTTAATGATAATTGACCGGCGGATGGTGAAGCCATGACGAAAATGAGCGGCAAACTGCAAAGGATCATCGATCTTGGGCTGGTGATTTCCCGCATCAATGACATCGATCTGTTGCTGGAAAAGATCCTCCTGGAGGCCAGAAGTTTACCAGGGCAGACGCCGGGTCCATCTACATCAGGGAAGAAGAGAGGCTGCTCTTCAGCTACACCCAGAATGATACCCTGCAGAAAAAACTGCCTCCTGGTAAAAAACTCATCTATTCCACATTTTCCATCCCCATCGACCACCATTCCATTGCCGGGCACGTTGCTGCCTCAGGGGAAGCGATAAACATCGCCGATGTATATCAGCTCACGGATAATGACCCTTTTTCTTTTGACAGAAGTTATGACGACATCGCCGGCTACCGGACCAGATCCATGCTTACCTTTCCGCTCAAGACGGTCCGCGGCGAAATTACCGGAGTACTGCAGCTGATAAATGCCAAGGATGGAGGCGGTGCACCGGTCCCATTTGCTGCTGAAGATGAACCCCTCCTTGTGCACTTTGCCAATAATGCAGCAAATGCAGTGGAGCGGGCGAAACTGACCAGGGGGATCATCATGCGCATGAACATGATGGCGGAACTGCGGGACCCCAAGGAGACCGGCCCCCATGTAAAAAGGGTCGGCGCGTATTCTTCGGCCATCTATGAGACATGGGCCATGAAAAAAAACATCCCCCTGCCGAAATCGAGCGGAACAAGGATATCCTGACCATGGCGGCCATGCTCCATGATGTGGGCAAGGTGGCCATTTCCGATGTCATCATGAAGAAACCGGACCGCTTTACCCCGGAAGAATTCCATATCATGAAGCAGCACACGGTACTCGGCGCCCGCCTCTTTGCCGAGCTCTACTCCGATGTTGACGAGGCTGCTTACGTGGTGGCACTGAACCATCACGAGCGTTGGGATGGGCAAGGTTATCCGGGCCATGTGAACCGCCAGAGCGGGGAACCTCTGCCGGGGCAGCTGAATTCAGATGGGGCTCCGCTCGGCAAGAAGGGGGAGGAGATACCTCTTTTCGGCAGGATAGTGGCCATAGCCGATGTCTATGACGCCCTCTGCTCCCAGAGATGCTACAAGGAGGCGTGGAGCGAAGCAGAGGTGCTGGAAAAGCTGCGCAGCGAATCGGGACGGCAGTTCGATCCGGAAGTGGTTGAGGCATTTTTTGATTCCCTGGACACCATACGGCACATCTCCAGCCTCTACCCCCAGGAGTGAGCTCAATAGTAAAATTAGAAACCTTAAAGACAAAACCCCATCCTATAGCCGCATCACATCAAACAATGCATTTTTAGCCATTGCCTTACCATCTTCTTAATGGTATTTATACGGCTCTCTGCAAAAAATCCATCACAGCGAAAGGTCCTACCATCATGAATGCCTTGCAGCGAATCGTCCTGTTTACCGTTCTGTGCGTCGTCTTTATCGCCCCATTTGCCTTTTGCCAGGGTCTTGAGGACAAGGTGCAGGAATATACCATGAAAAATGGCATGAAGCTCCTCTTGGTCGAGCGCCATACCTCCCCCACCGTCGCCGCCTGGATCAGGTACCGGGTCGGCAGCGTCGATGAGCGCA
This sequence comes from Geotalea toluenoxydans JCM 15764, assembly GCF_001311985.1. GTDB lineage: Bacteria > Desulfobacterota > Desulfuromonadia > Geobacterales > Geobacteraceae > Geotalea > Geotalea toluenoxydans. Next base: position 40,593 of record NZ_BBCJ01000007.1, on the reverse strand, counting down.
GCGACGAGCGAGGGCTGGCCCACCTGCTGGAGCACATGCTCTTCAAGGGCACCAAGACCCTTGGCACCACCAATTATGCCGAAGAAAAGCCTCTCCTGGACAAGATCGAGCAGACTGCCCAGGCCCTGATGCTTGAAAAATCACGGCGGGAAAATGCCAGTCAGGAAACCATCGACAAGTTGAAAAAAGAGCTCTACGCTCTGGAAAGAGCGGCGGAGAAATATGTGGTCAAGGAAGAATTTTCCCAGATCTATGCCAGAAATGGGGGCTCCGGCTACAACGCCTTCACCAGCAAGGACGGCACCACCTACCTCATCAACATGCCGGCCAACAAGATGGAGCTGTGGGCGGCCATTGAATCGGACCGGATGAAGAACGCCGTGCTGCGGGAGTTTTACACGGAGCGTGATGTGGTCATGGAAGAACGTCGCCGCTCCTATGAGACGGAACCGGAAGGTCAACTGTGGGAGAATTTCGTTGCCACCGCCTTCGTTGCCCATCCTTACGGGCAGCCGATCATCGGCTGGATGTCTGACCTGGAAAACCTGTCGCGGACCAAGGCGGAGGCCTTCCTCCATAAATATTATGCCCCCAACAACGCCATTATAGCCATCGTCGGCGATATAAAAATTGCCGAGACCATTGCCCTGGTGGAAAATTTTTCGGTGACATAGCGCCGGGAACACCGGTGCAGCCGGTTGCAGTGGAAGAGCCACAGCAGCTTGGTGAAAAGCGGATCGAAGTGGAGGCCGACGCTGAGTCGCAGCTGATCATCGCCTTTCACAAGCCCACCTTTCCCTCTCCCGATGACTATGTCTTCGATGTCATAGATATGCTGCTGGCCGATGGCCGCACATCCAGACTGCACAAGAAGCTGGTGGTGGAAAAACAGCTGGCCACCGATATTTCCTCATTTCCAGCACCGGGAACCCGCTACCCGAATCTGTATGTCCTGGCTGCAACCCCGCGAGACCCCCATACGGCAAAAGAGGTGGAAGAGGCTGTTTATGAGGAGCTGGAACGGCTGAAAAAGGAACCGGTTACCCCTCCCGAGCTGCAGCAGATACTCAACAAGCTGGAATACGAAGAATCACGACAGATGATTTCCAACGGCGGCCTGGCGAGAAACCTCACCGAATACGAGGCGACCACCGGCAGCTGGCGTTATCTGATCGAGCACCGGCAGCATGTCGCCAGGGTGACACCCGACGACGTCATACGCGTGGCGCAGAAATACCTGGTGAAGACGAACCGGATCGTGGGAGCCATCGCCAAGCGCCAGGCGAAGTGAACTGGACCCCCCTTCATCCCTATTACATAGGGGAAGCGAATGTGGTGCAGGGGGGTAGCTATAAAGCTTCAGATCAAATTCCCGAGGTCAATACCATGAAAAACATACGAAACCTTTGCATCAGCATGTGCCTCATCCTTTCCACGGTGCTGGTCATCTCAGGATGCACCACCGGCGCACAGGTGGCAAACCCGCGAACCATGACCTTTTCGCCCCTCAAGTTCGAGATTCCCAAAACTGAGCGGGTACAGCTTAAAAACGGCATGATCGTTCATATGCTGGAAGATCACGAACTCCCCATCGTCAGCATCACCGCCTACATAAAAACCGGCAGCATTTATGAGCCGGCAGACAAAGCCGGGCTGGCCGGGCTTACCGGGGCGGTAATGCGCAGTGGCGGAACCATGTCCAGAACACCGGAGAAGCTGGATGCGGAACTTGAATTCATGGCTTCATCCATTGAATCAAGCATCGGCGCCGACGTGGGCAATATTTCACTTAGCTGCCTGAAAAAGAACCTGGATGCGACCCTTTTCCTCTTCGCCGATCTGGCCATGAATCCGGCTTTCCGCGAGGACCGGGTGGCCCTGGCAAAAAACCGCACCATCGAAGGCTGCGCCGCCAGAATGACAACCCCAAGGAAGTGGCGGACCGGGAACTGCAAAAGGCCATCTATCCCAATCACCCATTGGGGAGAATTCCCACCATCGAAACGGTGAAGAGCATCAGCAGGGATGACCTGATCAAATTCCATCAGCGATATTACCATCCCAATACCATGATGCTCGCCGTGGCCGGCGATTTCGACAAGAAGGAGCTGATCGAAAAGCTGGAAAAAACCTTCGCCGGCTGGGAAAAGTTGGCGGTCGAGTACCCTCCGTCCCCCCGGTGCAAAAGGAGATAAAGCGAGGTGTTGCTGGCGAGGAAGGATATTGGCCAGTCGGTGATCCGCATGGGAGATCTGGGCATCGATAAGAACAACCCGGACCTTTACGCGGTAAGAATCATGGACTACGTACTTGGCGGCGGTTTCACCTCGCGCCTCACACAGGAAATCCGCTCCAATCAAGGGCTCGCCTATAATGTGGACAGCCACTTCGATATCGGCCGTCAGTTTATCGGCACCTTTGTGGCAGAAACCGAAACAAAAAGCCAGTCCACCATCAAGGCGACCAACCTGATGCGTGATATAATCGCCGGCATGACCAAGGCACCGGTCACCGACGAAGAACTAAAGCTGGCCAAGGATTTCATGATCAACTCCTTCATCTTCGGCTTCACCAGACCGGATACCATCGTCAATCAGCGGGTTCGGCTCGAATATTTCGACTACCCGGCAGGTTACCTGGAAAACTACCGGGATAACCTGGCCAAGGTGACGAAAGAGGATGTGCTGCGCGTGGCTAAAAAATATCTGCACCCGGAGCGCATGGTGCTGGTGGTTGTCGGGGATGAGAAGAAACTGGATGGGCCACTTTCTGCCTTTGGGCAGGTGAGGGAGCTGAAATTGGAGAATGGAAAATAACCCCCCTGCTCATGTACGTTCGCTTCCCCCCTATGGAATAGGGGGGATTAACACAAAAGGAGAAACACATGGCAGTATGGAAATGCAGTAGTTGCGGATACACCAAGGAGGGGCGGTGCAAGCCTCAGAAATGCCCCCAGTACCAGGAGAAGGGGAACTTCGAAAAGGCGGAATAGCCGCCGGCACAAAAGACAAAAATGCCTTCAGCCTGCAAGCGCTGGAGGCATTTTTTTATCTTACCTGCCCGACGTCACGACCATCCCGATCCGTTCCCGTCTAACTCCGGCATCACCTCTAGACCAGTAGATCTGCCGCGCCTTCCCCGCCAGGTCCCGTAGCGGAATATAACCGGTGGTAGCACTGCCGGGCGCCGAAAGCTTTTCGCCGAGAACATATACCATGCCGTGGGGCACGGTTTCCCCGTCCGAGGACTTCTGCCCCGGGAGCGCCGCGATCTTGCGGATGAAGATCTTGCTCCGGTCGTCAGGATCGATGAACATCACCACGTCTCCCACCTGCGGCGCCCCCCGCCGGTAGGCGTTTTGTCCGTCAGCACGAAGTCCCCCCGCAGAACCGTCGGCGCCATGCTTTCGGCAACGATCCGGAACGCCTCGATGGTGGAGGATTTTATATGGGCGATCACCGCACCGTTCACCGCCACCATCCCCACCAGCCAGGCAGCCAGGTAGAAATACCAGCGGTTGTACGGCCTTGGCTCCCCTTCCCTTCGTGTCACCGCGGCATCCCGTATGGTCCAGAGATAAAAGAGGATGACCGACAGCAGCGTGAGACCGGTGCCGACCATGAGCAGCCGGTCCGGAAGGCGCACGGCGCAGCGCAGCCCAATAACGGCGAGCATTTCATAGATGGCGAAAAAAGAGATCCCTTTGACGATCTCGCCATTCACCATCTGTCCCAGGCCGGGCATGGTCATGCCAAGAAGAAGAGCCGGCCAGTTAACACGCGGTGGCCTGATTTGTGACATGAGTTACCTCCCTGAGTTTTTCATATGTCCCAAGATTGCCGTGGCTTCGGGAGTGAGTGACCGAGCCGCAGCGACGAGCGGACACCCGCCGTAGAATCAACGAAGCTGCCCCATTGGCAGTCAACGGGGTGCCATGCGGAAGAGACGCCACCGCAAGGTCCGCAGCTGTGGCAACCGAACGATCGGACGAAGTCACGGCAATCGTCCTCTCGCCGCCAATCATGTTTATCCCCTAGCCGCAAAACGAAGGTGCGAAGAAAGAACCGATCATCCGGAACAGGTTCACCAGCGTCAGGACCGATCCCCCAGCCGCCAGGGACCAGCGTAGCGGCGCAGACAACAGCACTGCCGGCAACCGCTCCGGTACCAATTGCTCAGCTTCGGCACGAACAGCGACCATAACGCGGTGAACAAAATGAGGTGAGGGTTCAAACTCTTCCATTGCTCTCTCTCCCGTACATCTGACCAATCAACGATTTCAAACCCTCTTTCGCCCGAAACAGGCGCGATTTCACTGTGCCCAGGGACACTCCATCTTTGGCGGCAATTTCATCCAGGGCCTTTCCTGCCAGACTCTGCAGTATTGTCTCCCGGTACGGCTCCGGCAACTGCTCCAGAGACCTGCGTAATGCCTCCCGGCGCTCTCCCTCCAGGAACAGCTCCTCCGCATCGGGAAGGGACCCCGGAAGTTCTGGAATGCCGTCCATATCCACAAAGCTGCGTAAAGATCGAGCCCGCAGTTCGGAAATGCATCTGTTGCGGGCCAGGATGAACAGCCACGCTGCAAAGGGAACGCCCCGCTCCGGATTAAAACGAGACAGCCCCCGGAAAGCATCCAGGAAAATCTCCTGCCCCAAGTCCTCCACAAGCGCCTCGTCACGCACCAGCCTGTGGATAAAATTCAGCAGATTGCGTTGATAGTGGGACACCAGAATGGCAAAAGCCTCTGTATCGCCACCCTGCACACGTTGTATGACCTGGAGGTCTTCCATCTCGCCTGCTTTCGTTTGTGTTAACGGTATATACGCGGTGGGAGGGCAAAGGTTCCCGATTTTTTTAACGGTTCGCCAAAAGAAAAAAGAGGAAGGAATTACAGCTGGGAAAGAAAGGACCGGTAGCTGCCGTCAATCAGAATGGCCCTGGCAAATCCCGCCAGAGCGCGGTTCTGCTGTTGTACTTCCGCAGCCGGTCGACCACCGAAGGTGCCGGGGCGGCAAAGATCGTGTCATAGATAAATTCACCAGCCGCCGGGTCCATTGAAAAGGCCAGCTGCTCCGCCTCCAGGCTGAACTGGGCATCGATCCCGCCGGTGTTGCCCCGGGGATCGATTCGGATCCATCTGCCGAGGCTTGGCAGATGGATACCGTTGAACCCATGCAACACCAGCTGGTTATTGACCGGCGGGTCCAGGCGCAAAACCTGGTAGCAGAACCCAGCCGGGATGTTGACCGCCCTGAGCAGGGCGGCCAGAAGATGACTCTTGGCGAAGCAGATCCCTGTGGCATGCTGAAGCACCTCACTGGCGGTACAGGTGACCAGATCTATCCCCGCATCGTTGGAATGGGGGATGGTGTCCCGCACCCATTCGTACAGGCAGCGGGCCTTTTCAACGTCATCCGAAAGCGACCTGGTCAGATGGAAGGCGGCCTGCTGCACGACGGGTGTCTTCCAATCCACCACCGGGTCTGAAACCAGATAATCATCGAGATTTTCGGATTCGCACAACATGACTTTTCTGCCTTTCTCTCGGGAAATCCTGCCGACCATTCCATTACCGCTCACAAAACCTCGATGCCACTTCTTCGGCCTGAAACAGAACATCCGGCGGCACATCTGCGGCCCCTTCCCCACCGACGCCGCAGGCACGGACCAGACGGATTTGGGCAAAGGCGCCCCACTTGAGGAAATACTCGTAGCGGGGGAAGATGTCGGCAAAATGTTCCGGATCCGGATCGCCCTGGGTGAGGATAAAGAGGAGATTTTTCCCCGGCGGCAACCGAGTCGGTTGCGTATTGGTTTCATAGTCCGGAACCAGGTAAGAGAAAGTGCGGTCCATGAATCCCTTTAATTGGGCGGTTATGTCGCCGTAGTAAACGGGAGAGGCATAGACAACCACATCAGCTTCCTTCACCACCTCCAGCACCTGGGTCAGGTCATCGGCAAGGACACAGTGATCGGCGGCCGATTTGCAGCCGTAGCACCCCTGGCAGCCGCGATAGGTAAGGCGATTCAGTTCAAAGGTGCGGGTTTCCGCATTGAGTCCTTCCGCTTTAGCCAGAAAACGGCGGGCAATGGCGGCACTATTTCCATTGGCACGTGGACTCCCAACAGGCAAACAATTTTCATATCTCTTCCTTAACCTAATTTATTGGTTGCTGCAACAAAAAGTGATCCAGCAGAATTACCACTATCAACGAGCCAGTATCACCTCGGAAGGAAAGAGCATCTGTTGATGATACTCTCTCACCGCTACGGAAAAGCCATGCTCTCGCAATTTGTCGGAGAGGCACACACCACGACAGCCTCCCATTGCCTTGGGTGACAGTCTGTAAAGGGTTTCATACAGCCGGCTGCCGAACCGTTCGCCCCGGGTCATGTTCACCAGAACCAGCCTGCCATCTTTCTTCAGGACCCTCCTGAATTCGAGCAGCACCTGGTCCATGGCTTCAAAGGGTATAAGGTCGAACATGTAATTGTTCACCAACAGATCGACCGAGTCATTTTCTGCCTGAAGATGGAAGGCGCTACCGATGGAGAGTTCATAATCCGCCCCTCGTACCTGCGCAAGCCGCTTCCGGGCCCTGGCGAGCATCCCCGGAGAAAGATCGATCCCCATGTTCCGCCCATGGGGATTTCTCTTCACAATTTCCAGGAAGGCCAAACCGGTGCCAACGGCCACTTCCAGCACTGTCTCGCCGTCCCTGATCCCAGCAAGCTCGATTGCGCGCCTTCTGGCATGGGACTCGGCCAATCTCCCCCAGATATCGTAGATGCCGGACACCCGGTCATATAAAGGGGCGATCTCCTCCTGGGGAACACGCGCATCCAGTCCCTCTTTGGCCATATGGGACCCACCGGTGCAACAGGTAAAACCGCTACAACAAAATTTAAGATTCATCGTCTCCTCCTTTTCTGATGTACGACAACATCAACCTGTTAACGGTCAATGGGCCGGCTTTTGTTCCAGCATCCACCTGCCGATCCTTGCCACTAGCCGCCTGGGGGCAAATCTGATGGATGCAATGGTCGCCTGGTTCATCATTCCAGGGACAACCACGCCTATGTTTCCCTGCAGCGCCTCGTACCCTGCAGCGGCGACCGCAGCGGCATCCATCAGCGGCCCTTTAAAGATGCGGGTTCCCTCCATATTGGCCCGGGCGGCAAATTCCGTTGCCGTTGCACCGGGACATAACGCCGTGACCTTGATGCCCGATCCTCGCAGCTCCCCGGCCAGAGCTTCAGTAAAGCTGAGGATGTAGGCCTTGGTGGCGCAGTAGACTGCATTGAGCGGCACCGGGGCAAACGAGCCGGTCGAGCCCACATTGAGAATGCCGCCGTGCCCGCGTTGCAGCATCGCCGGCAGAAAAAGCTTGGTGAGGGAGGTGATGGCAGCGATATGGAGCTGGATCATCTCCAGTTCCCGCTGGAGACTGGTATCGGAAAAAGGGCCGTACTCGTTGAAACCGGCGTTGTTGACCAGAATATGCACCGGAATGTTCAGCCTCTGCAGGTCGTCGAAGATTTGTCGTGAAGCACCCGGCACTGCAAGATCCACGGTCATCCCCACGACACTGATGCCGAAGCTTTTCTCGAACTCGGCGCCGATCTCCCCCAGCCGCCGGGCATCCCTCGCCACGACCACCAGGTTATGCCCATTGGCGGCAAAACGACGACACAACTCATATCCGATGCCGCTGGTCGCGCCGGTGACCAGCACCGTCTCCCGGTCATCCCACTGTTTCTCTCCCCCCATAGACTCCTCCTCTGTTATTGATATTTTGACAATTCAACAAACATCGAAATGACCGAATAAAAAAATGGTTCCTCTGACATTGCCGGAGGAGGCAGTCGCGGCATCGGGAGTGGGCGACGAGCTACAGTGGCGAGCGGACACCCGCCGCATGTGGAACGGAGAGGCAACCAGCCAATTCAAGCATAGTACACCATTACTCGGGCGGCACCGCAAGGTCCGCAGCTGTGGCGACAGAGCGAACGGACGATGTCGCGACTGCCTCCTCATACTGAAGAATGGGGAAACGCCAGGACCTTGCTCACCTCTTCCACGGCCTTCTCGTTGACCCTTGCCACCAGGAACTTCCCCTTCCGTTCCGTGACGATCAGCCCGGCATTGGCCAGTTCCTTAAGGTGATGGGAAATGGTCGGGGCGCCGATGTTGAGGGAGCCGATGATGTCGCTGACGAAACAGTCACAGCCGGTTTTGAAACTTGCTTCGTGTTTTCGGGCTATCTCCAGATAGAGTTCAAGTCTGTTGGGATGGGAAAGGGCTTTCAGCATCTTGGCCAGTTTTTGGGTATCCATTGAATTCCTTCACTTCGATAGTTGTCGAAATGTGAAAATACGTGTTTTCTCCTGCGGTGTCAACACATTTGTTTTCGAAAAATGCGTCTATCAACAGCAAAGAAAAGCCCCGGCTTTTTCTTAACCGGGGTCACTTACTGCTGGCGCCAGCGTTGCAAATCTTCCTGCAGATCGGGCCTGAGCGCCCTTCTTATGTTTCCACCTCCAGGGGGAAGCTGCTTTCCTGGGCAAAGCCGGTGAAAGGGGCGCGGGTTTTGTCTGCCATTGCACTATCCCTTCCCAAGACCGCCTATCCACTCCGCGGTCGTCATCACCTTGCTGAAGAGCATCCCCTGGGTGACCAGGATCGCCCGGTGCAGTTCCTCTGCACTGACGGAGCCGGCATCGTTGGCGAGGGAAAGTGTGCCGGTGGCGTCGGAGAGAAACTCCACCCCGAAGCCGAGATGAAACGCTTGACGGGCCGTGGTGTCGCAGCACATCTGGGTCATGTACCCGCTGATCACCAGCGTACCGATATCCTTCGCCTTGAGCCACTCTTCCAGGTTTGTCCCTGTAAAACTTCCCGGCAGGGTCTTCTCGATCAGGAGATCATGGGGGCGCTTCGCCACCTCGGGGTGAATATCCCATTCGGGAGTCCCTTTCCGGAAGACGGGACGGTCCGGCGCCGTGACGGTATGTTGCACCACAATGACCGGGATACCGCTTGCCGAGGCGGCATCCATCGCCCTTCCGATGTTCTCCAGGCTTCCCGCCGGGTGGGTCACCGGGAGCTTCCCCGTGAAGTACTCGTTCTGCACGTCGATGACCAGTAATGCCTTTCTCATGTGCCTCCCCTCCTTTTCTAACATCAAGAACAATCTTTTATTTTTGCTGCCTTTAGCTCGGAGATGCGCTGTTAATTTCATCAAATTCCCCTGCATTTCTCATGATACGCATTCGTGTGAACTCCTCTCGGCTCATCTCCATCAGCCGAAAATCTACCAGCACCCCCTGAATCTCCCTGCGGCATTCCCCACGATCCACAAAGCCGATTCGCAGGTACAGTTTAATCCCCCTGGTGTTATTCTTCCGGACGATCAGGTGGATGCGGGAAAACCGGTGCTCCTCGAATCCGATCTGCAGCGTCTTTGAGGTAATGCTTTCACCAAGTCCCAGGCCGGTCCTGTCGGGCCGCAGCGCGATGCGGAACTCGGCCTCTGCCGTATCCGTCTTCTCCAGAATCGTAAAACCGATCAGGTCGTCGCCATCTTCAACGGCATAGAGGAAGACTCCTGGCCTCAACCGACATTCATGCAGCCATCCCTTTTCACGCAGAGCATAGTCCATTTGCTCCATGTCCCCGGTATAGGACGGCCATCCGTTGATCTGCGTAACATCACACTCATTCAACACTCTCAATGCAGGCATGAGCGTTTCTCCCTCCGGTTCGTTTCCCTTTGTTGTTGCTCAGATTATCCATCGGAAGGCGCAAGAATAACAGTGGCCTGATTGACAATATCTGTTACAATCGGGCCAAATATTTGGATCATCCGGGGATTCGTCCATTCGCTCTGTCGCCACAGCTGCGGACCTTGCGGCACCCCCCGTGTAATGGCGCACGATGCTTGAAGTGGCAGGTCATATCCGGTCAAAAGGCGGCGAGCGGACGCCCGCCGCTGTAGCTCGTCGCTCACTCCCGACGCCACGACTGCCTTCCCCCGAAAATGTCTGAAGAACCAAATTTTTTTAGGGAGAAATGGGATGTTAAAAGACAACATAGCAGTGGTAGCATTCAACGGGATCAGCCCGCTGCACCTCTCCGTTCCCTGTGCCGTATTCGGGGAAGACCGCCGGGGTGCCGGAGTGCCGCAATTCAAGGTGGTAGTCTGTGGAGTGGAGAGGGGGACGCTGGCCACCAGCGCCGGATTCTCGCTGACGGGGCTTCATGGCCTGGGCGAGCTGGAGAAGGCCGGGATCATCATCGTTCCCAGCTGGCATGACCCCAATGAGCTGCCGCCGCAACACCTATTGAGGGCATTGCGCAAGGCCGCCGAACGGGGTGCGACTTTGGTGGGATTATGCCTCGGCAGCTACGTTCTGGCCGCAGCAGGGCTGTTGGATGGTCGCCGCGCTACCACCCATTGGGCCTGGGCCGACGACCTGGCAAGCCGTTACCCGTCGATCCATGTGGACCGGGATGTCCTCTATGTGGATGAAGGGAAGATAATTACCTCTGCCGGTGGGGCTGCAGGAATCGACTGTTGCCTGCACATCCTGCGCAATATCCATGGCGCCGAAGTGGCAAGCCGAGTAGCACGCCACCTGGTGGTTCCGCCCCATCGCCAGGGGGGACAGGCGCAATACATCGAGCAGCCGTTGCAGAGCACGGCTACCGTCGACCGCTTCGCCCAGGCCCTGGAATGGGTACAGCAGAACCTGGACCAGCCCCATAGCCTGGATGCCCTGGCCGCCCGCGTCTTTATGAGCCGACGCACCTTTACCAGGCGCTTCCGCCAGGCAACCGGCGCCACGGTCGGCAAATGGCTTCTCAATCAGCGACTGGCACTGGCCCAACGCTTGCTGGAAACAACCGGCAAACCCGTAGACCAGATCGCACAGCAGGCCGGCTTCGGCTCGGAAGTTTCCCTGCGCCTGCATTTCAATAAAATCCTGAAGATCTCACCGGCACGGTACCGCAAGGAATTTCGCGGTGGGTGACGGAAGTTCATCCATGGCCAGAGGATGGCGGCTATGCCCCAAAGAGAAATAGCACGGGCATATGGCTCCGCGCTATTCCAATCTTGCTAAAGTTACAGTGGCATATCATGCTGAACCTGGGCAGCAGAGGTTTAAGTCAGAAACCGCACCATCAGTTCGTTGACAACATCCGGTTGTTCCTGATGCACGAAGTGACCAGCCTTCGGAATAATATGCCTTTCAAAATGTGCAGCGAAACTGCTTTCCATCCCCTCGGTCGTTTCAGCGCCGATACAGCCGTCATCTGCACCGTGGACATACATTGCCGGGACCGGTATCGGCTCGGAAAGCCGCGTGCGGATCTCGGCCAGGCCCGGTTGCTGAAGGGCCGGATTGAACTGGGACCGGTAGTACCCCAAAGCGGCCTTCAGTACGGACGGATTACGAAAAGCCATTTTGATTTCCGCCATGACCTCCTCCGGGCATTTCCAGCCGGGGGACCACTCCTGCCAGAGCCGTTCGATGAAGGCAGATCGTTCTCAGCCACCGCCAATTCCGCAAAGGGGAGCTGAAAGAAATACGCGTACCAGGAGCGGCGCTGCTGTTCCGGGTTGCGGAGCAGGGCCTTTGCAAAATTGCCGGGGGTCGGCACCGACATGCAGATGATGCGGGCAACCTTTCCCGGTGCAATGATAGCAGCACCGCGGACAGCGATAGCTCCCCAGTCGTGGCCGATAAGTGTTACAGGCTGGTCCGTCAGGTGGTCGATAAGGTCCAGCAAGTCCTGCACGAGGGTTGCGATCTCGAACGGACCGTCCGGGCACTCGTCGTCGGGAAAGTACCCCCGCAGGCAGGGTGCCACCACCCGGTAACCACACTGGGCCAGAAGTGAGATCTGATGGCGAAAGGAAATGGGGAGGTCGGGAAATCCATGCAGCGCCACGACCAAGGGGCCGTTTCCTGCTTCGATGGCGTGGACGGTCCGCCCTTTGATCCGGAAGGAAGTTCTTTTGAAATTCGTGGGATTTGTTGCGTATTCTGAGTCTGTTGGTTCCATTTTTCTGCCTCCTGTCGAGCGTTATTGAATATTGGACTCGCCGGGAGACAAAAGGTTACAGCTCATTCAAAAAAAATTCCCCACTCCTTTTTCCCGATCCCCTCCCTGATTCTCTGTGCATAGGTTTTGTCTGCCGTCTCCGGATACAATTCGTAATAAATATCCCGCAAGGCCTTCATCTGCCCGATTTCTTCCCTGGCCCGTGCCGCATTGACTACCGGCATTTTAACCTGAGTCTCCGCGTTGAACCATCCTTGGGAAAGGCCGAAGCGAACCCACTGGTTGCAGGCGCAAGGGTTGCTCTTTTTGATAAGCCCGCACCGGTCTTCCATGTAGCCGAACCATCTCTTCTTGGCCCGGTGCAACGTTGTCTTTACCAAGGCAAGGGAGCAATCCAGGATTTCCGCAACCATCTTGTGGGGCAAGCCCAGCGTAACAGCCAGACAGAAAATCCTGCGCTGCTCAGGAGTGAAGCATTCCGTCAGGCTATGCAGGCATTTTACCTTTGCCTGCCCGGCAAGGAGTTCCATCTCGGGATTCACGGCAGGATCGGGATCAAGGATTTCCTCAAGCACATAGCCGTAATCTTCGGTGAGGGACTGGCAGGGAAACTTCGCTCTCTGCTTCAGATGGTCATTGGCAACATTCATGGCAATGCGGTAGATCCAGGTGGAAAAGGCGCAATCGCCCCGAAAATCATCGTAGGCGCGAAAGGCCCGCAAGAAAGCCTCCTGGGTAACCTCCTCCGCATCATGATCGTTGCCGGTAAGACTAATGGCAAGCTTGAAGACCATTTCCACGTTGTCGCGATAGAGTTGATCAAAATGTTCCGGGCGAGCGTTTGACATTGCACCTGCTTTCATAAATACCTAGGAGTCTGTCGGGCTTAGAATGAATCGGCTGCGAAAATGGCAAATCGGTCCGGATCTCCTGAAATTTTCGACAAATAGGTCCACTATTCGCTCTCAAATTTCCGAATATCCGTCTTCGATTTTCCATTCTCTCGCTTCGATCCCTAAGTCCGACAGACTCCTAGCCCACCTGGCAACCGAAAACACAATAGCCACGATCACAAGGTCTGTGAGCACATGTCCGGCCCATGGAGCGAGCAGCCCCCGGGAGCGAAGCCTGATAACTCCCAGAAGGAACCCGTAGACGGTCGCAAGTGAAACCCCGACCCACCCCCGAGGGAAGCCGCCGATGTGGATGGTGCCAAAGGCGATGGCCTGAAGGGGCAAAAGGATACAGGTCGGCACCTTTGACTCCACAAGGCCCCCGACCACAGCGCCGCGATACATCATCTCTTCCACGGCAGCGTTTACCATGCGAATACAAGGCCGCCGACAACCAGAACAGGCAAAGGCGCCTGAGGGACAAAGCTCCGGATCAGGTCCGCGATACCCGGCTTGGTAAGCATGAACCAGGCGATGAGCGCCAGCCCGCTGACAGCAGCGGTGCCGAGACACAAAAGAACTACGGTGCTCCCGAATTCTCCCCGGCAAAACCAGCCCGAGCCGCGCCGCAGGTGTGGGAACATGGCTATGACAAGCAGATACAGGACGATCACCAGGGCAAATGAGAGCTGGGAGTATGGGATATGCAAAAAGACAACACCACCGAATATGGCGCCGAACAGCCCCAAGGGGAATGAGGGCTTTCGCCATGACAAGGCAGAAAGGATTACCATGGCCGCTTCGATTGCAATTTTGCCGGAAGTCGGGACAACCGGAACAAGCGCCATAAGTATGACTATGGAGGCGGCAAAGAGCTTGACCGGCAGATTGTGGTCATCCAGATGGGAGGGCATAGGACTCCGCATTTCCGTACAACTTTTAAAGTTTTCTTACCAGGGTAAGCTTCAGGTCGCACGCCTCTTTCCTGAGATCCTTCCATGGTTGGTATTCCTTGGATGCATACCACTTCCTGAAGGCGTCCACGCTGGGCCATTCCTGCATCACAAACAGCTTCGGCAGCCAGTCCCCCTCGATACTTTCGATCCCCTCGCTTCTCAGCACCACCTTGCCGCCGTATTGATCGATCGTCGGCAGATGTCCTTTCAGGTACTGGGCAAATTTTTCCTTATCTTTCACATGCACTTCCATGAGCGCCAATACCGGTTCCATCAAAATCCCTCCTTCTACCTTCAGTTACACCATAAATAGCGGGGCACCTTTTTCATATACTCCTCATAGGTCCTGCCATATCTGAGCCTGCAGACCCGCTCCTCTGCCAGAATCATTAAATGCTGTAGAACTACGAGGATCGCCGTAATGGCAAAGAGGATAACATTGAGCGAAACAACGCAGATACTGAAAAATAACAGCGTCGCCGCCAAATAAAGCGGGTTTCTCGAAACTTTGTAAGGTCCGGCAGAAAACGGCTGATCCAAAGGTGTTGCGGCAAGCACATACAATGTGGCGACAAGGAACCCCAGACCTATGAGATAAAGGACCATTCCCGCACAAAGAGCAGGCTTGAGGGAAGTGAACGGTGTCCACACGGCCACAACCATGAAGGGATACGGGGCAACCGATGCGCCGATGGTGAAGAATCTTTCCCGGACATTGTAGCCAGTCATGTCGGACATGCGCTTTGCGACTCCCTTTTTGAGGCCGCAGACAGCCATCCCCAAAACTGCCGGAACACACAGTATCCAAACGTTTGGCAAGCCTGATATGAATGGAGGCGTCAAAACGGTCTCCGGACGTTACGGCTCTTCATTTTCCCTCCTGCCGATTTTCAGGGTGACGGCAATCCTTTTGAACAGGGACTTCTCCGTGAACAGAGGGAGACCGGAGGTATTGAAGCGATACCGACCGATGGTAATGATCAGAAGAAAAGACGCAAATGTAAGGGCGATGATGCGCCGTATCTTCATTATCATGCTTGGCCTCTGGAGGAAATGATCAGGAGCGGTACTTCTCCATGAAAACAAGGGAAAGCCGGGAATTAACTTTTTCGGTTCTGAACTGCCCATAGCCGAGCCGCTCATACAGGCGGATGTTGGCCCTGCTCTTGTGGCCCGTATAGAGTTCAAAGCGATCGACGGCAGTAAAGCGGCTCTCGATGGCAGCCATGAGTTGCGTGCCGAGCCCCCTTCCCTGCCGTTCCGGGTGAACCATGAGCCGGCCGACGAAACAGATATCCCCCACCTGGAATCCCTGCACCGAGCCGACAATCCTTTCTCCGGCCACGGCCTTGAGGACGGTGCGCCCAGGGAATTCGGCCACCAGCTCATCCAGGGTCTGGGTCAGGGGCGGGATGCTGAAGTCGTCGTACAATTCAGCCTCGCTCCTGTAAGCCAGCCGCTGCAGAGCCAGTATTTCCGTTGCATCCGCCGCGGTGGCGGGTCCGATGATCATCTGCAGGGCTCCTTTTCATAAATTTTCATTGGCAGTTTTCGCCTTCCTCCAGATTGTTGTACTGTCTCTCGGAACTACAGTTTCATGGTTTGATGCCGATGGTGTAGAGGATTTCCACGTTCAGCCGGATTCCCGCATCGGTTCGCAGCCTGTCGATCTCCTCCAGGTGCTCTCTCCTGAACCGTTCCATCTCCCCCTGGGGCAACTGGTCGATCAAACCACGGAATCCACCGTTCCGGATCACCTCCCACCATGCGTCGGCATCTTCAAGGTAATAGCCAGGTCTTTCCTCTCTACCCTCACACAGGTGAAACCGGCGGCCCGGAAGAGGGCATCGCAAGCCTCTTCCCGGGCAATGCGCTTCCATCTCAAGGGAGGCCGTTCGACGCCGAACAACTCGATCCGGTCCAGAAAGAGATCGACGCACGGCGAAAAAGTCCCTTCGTAAAAACAGGAAATGATCGTCTTGCCGCCGGGTTTGACCTTGTCGGCAATGTGCCTCAGCTGCCGCTCCATATCTTCCACGAAGAAGATTCCGAAAGCGCAGACGGCAGCATCGAAGCTATTGTCCGGAAACTGCAGCGACTGCATATCCATTCCCAGGAATTCCACGCAGTCGAGCTTCAAGGCTTTCGCCTCGCCCGGGCCTGGACCAGCATGCCGGCGGAGAAATCCACCCCTGTTATACGTGCACGGGGCAAGCGTTCGGCAAGGGTCAGGGCCATGTTTCCAGTGCCGGTGGCCACATCGAGCAGTCGGATGTCTTCCTCCGGACTGAAAAATCCGGCCATGACTGCAGCACTGGCCTGAAAGAACCGAAGCGACCGGTTGTCATACCCGGCTGCAACGCTGTCGAAGGTCTCCTTTACCGATGGGGAACTACCTGGAACAGATTCAGTTACCGACATTAAACCTCCTGGATATTTGGTTGCCGACCATTTCCGGCCGACAGCTCGCGGATCAACAGCGCCTCTTTCTCCGATATGCCCAGGGAAAGCAGGAACTGGTGGTGGGCTTCGGGAGCGCGGCGCTCGAACTCGCTGTGAAGCTGATTCATGGCGTTGTCATCCATTCCGGCGGCTCTAAGCAACTCCACGAACATCCCTTTGTCCACCACCGATTTCGGCCCACCTTCACCCTTTATCTTGAGCATCCCGGCCAGGAGCCGCTGCTTGGTCTGCAGGGAACGGATTTCCTCACCGATCCCGTGGAGGCGACGGCGGAGGACCGATACCGTGTCGTCGCTCTCCGAAGCCAGGATGTTCCTGATGTCTTCGATACCGAGACCTGCCTCCCGGAAGGTGCAGATGGCGGCAAGCCTGTCCCGGTCCGAAGGGGAATAGAGGCGGTAGCTCGATTCCGTTCTCCCCGAGGGGATGAGAAGCCCGATCCGGTCATAGTAGAGGAGCGTGCTGCGCGAGAGCCCGAACTGGCGTGCCAGCTGGGAAATTTTATACATTCATCCTCCTGGAAAGGGAGTGCCCCCGGCACTTACCGGGGGCGGTAAATCATGCCGACTTGGACCGGATTTCCGCGATCTTCTCCTGGGAAAGCCCGAGCCACTCCAGAAAGCTCTGATGCCCTGACGGATTCTCCCGCTCAAAGAGGCTGTGCCACTTGTTCATTGCCCCGTCATCAAGTCCGATGGCCCGGAAACGGGCAACCCACTCATCTACCGTCACTGTCCCTTTCATAGCCTTTCTCCTTTCTTGCATTTGGATTTGTCATGGCCGTGACAAAGACAACGCTACAGTGTGAACCGGTAGACGGGTCAAGGGGAAAAGTGTGCCTGTTTCACTTCTCCATATGGCTCCCACAGAAACGCTCCATTTTCAGCATTGCCCGAGCGGGAGATGTTCATGAGATGTGCCAGGGATTCGTCGCCGCAGTCACAGGAGACCCTCAGTATTTCACCCAATAGCAGCTGCCGTCGGCGTACCGGTCCAGAAAGCCGTACTCGACCAGGTTTCGCCGCAGAATGGCGTAATCATGGAACGTCTCGGCAAGTATCCCGTTCACTTCTTTTTCCGTATAAGTGCGTTCAGTGTCAAACCTGGTAATCAACCTGCGCAAAATGGCGAGTCGCCTCTTTTCCTTGGTGGGAAAGAAGGCAAGGGGGCCGTTGGGACCTTCCCTGAAGTAGCCCTTGATGAACCTGGTATCGCTTTCTTCCACAAGGTAATTATCTGCTGTAATGTTCATGTCAGTCGAGCCTCCCCTGATGCCTCTTGATGAAAGAACAGATTTCCTCCATGGCCCCGGTTGCCTCGGGAAACAATGGTGCGCAGGCCGGATAGCAATGGCACATCCCCTCTCCGACCCTTAGCGTCACATCCACGCCCGCATCTTTCGCCTTCCGTGCGTAGCGGACCGCATCGTCCCGCAATGTTTCGTCCCCCCCCACATATATCAAAAGCGGCGGGAGATCACGCAGGTCCCCGTATAGAGGAGATGCATACGGATCACCAGGGTCGTGCCCTCCGAGGTAATGATTGGCGCAGACGACCCAGGAACCGGTCGGCGCCAGGCATTTCGACGCATTGGTCCGCAACGATTCCCCGGTATGCTTCATATCGGTCCAGGGAGAAAGCGCCACTGCAGCTGCCGGTAACGGAATGCCCCGGTCGCGGATGGCAAGCAGCGCCGCCAGACAAAGACCCGCTCCGGCGGAATCACCCGCAAAGACGATTTTCGCTGGTGAAATTCCCTCCGCGAGCAGCCAACGGTAAGCCGCAAGCGCATCGTCGAGGGCGGCAGGAAAACGGTGCTCCGGCGCCAGACGATAACCGAACAGCAGGGCACGGGCGCCGCTCCCGCTGACGAACTTGGCGACAATCCCCCGGTGGGCCTCGATGGAACCGAGTATGTACCTCCGCCGTGGAAATAGAGGATGACGGAGTCGTTATCAGCCTGAATGGGTGCAATCCATTCGGCGGACAGTTCCCCTATGGCGATGGGCGCCGATTGGATACCCTTCGGCAGCTTCCCGAACATCCTGGAAGTCTTTGCCGCCGAGGCGCGCACAGCGGGAAGGGAAGTCTCCCACTCGCGGGCGGTCTCCTTTTTCAGCTTGAACTTCAACAGGTGGCGGTTTCTGAGTACTGTGAGAAAGATGCGGCTTCGTAAACTGGGCATGTTCAACTCCGTACAATGTGTGGATTATAAACCAACAGATAGCATGAAAATAACTCCACGATATTGTACAAATGCGACATGATGAACTCTGCCTATGAACGAAAGCGGTGCACGATCCGCGTCCCAGGCGCCCCTGTCACGGGACGCATGTCGCAGGAACCGATTTCGCCGGGGACGCAACCGGTGAACTCCTTGTATTCCCGTATCATGTGGGACTGGTCCGCGTAGCCGCAGGCATAGGCTATATCCGCAAGGCTGGCGAAGTTGCCGGCACGAAGTGCACAGGCAAGCCGGTTAAAACGGATGAGGCGCGCAAGCTGCTTGGGAGATACCCCCAAATGACCGATAAACAGACGCTCCAGGCTGCGCACATGGAGGCCGAGCCCGGCAGCGAGCTCATCGATCCGCAGTTGTCCCCCATGGGCTTTCAGAAGTGTGGCGGCATGGCGGCAGCGCTCATCACGGACAAGGGGCAGGGAGCCTCGCACCAGTTCCTCCATGACGAGTTTTCGCGACAGCGGATCCCGCAAGGAATGCAGCGGTCCGCCAGGGATGCGCTACTCATCCCCCTAGTCCGGGAAGGTCGGCAAAGGTATCGACCAGTTCCGAAGGGCGCACGTCAGCCAAACGCGGCGTCTGCCCCGGATTGAAGCTAAGGCAGAAATAATCGGAAGCTTCGTCGATCTCGACGCACGCCTTCTCGGTTCTCGGACCCAGCAGGGACATTCTCCAACCGGAAGCCGAAAACCGAAAGATCAGGTTCATATTGCCATCCGGTGGAACCTCGTAAAAGCCCCGGCCGCCCGCTCCTCCACCCTGAGCAGACCACCACAGTTGCACCTGTCCCGCCAGATCCTGAGCCGGTTTTCCTATAACCACCATCCCTGCACCTCATCTACCGTGAAAGAAGGGCTCCAGTTTCTCCCATACTTCTGCTCCAGTCATGTCTTCGGCCGCCCGGCGCAATCAAGCGGCCTACCGTGCCTTAAGAAGCAGATCCACGTAAGCGTCTTCTATTAGCTGCGACGGATCAACCCCCAGCTTGGCCATGAGCTCGTGGGCCTCCCGGACACCCTTTTCTGCCGATTCCCCTTCTTCCAGGACAACTTCAAGTTCCAGGAATTCCCCCAGCTTCCACCTTGTCCAGGTGAATGCGCGTTCTGCCGGCGAGGAAGAGGGTGCGGTGCTTCCGCACCCGGCCCGCCTGCCCGTAGGCCAGAGACAAGGATTCGCGCAATGTCTCAGGCGCCGGTGTCGACGAACGGAGATAGAAGGACTCCTTCGGCCCCTGTTGATCGGCCCGGCGGTAGAAGATCAACTCGCCTTCATCCGGGGAAAAGGCGCGCAGCTTCAATCTGCCCGAGTCGCAACGGAAGAATGTATCGTCCTGGATTATATCAATAGGCCCTTGGTCGGCGATGGCCGCGGCTTTAGGTACCAGCGCATCTACACTCTCAATGTAAGCTTTTATTTCAATGTTTCTTGCCATGCAGTCCCCTGTAGATTGATGGAGTCGACGCTATTCAACAGCTTTGTAGTATTGCTTGAATTCTTCGCTCGGCTCACGATCGGAATAAAGATAAAGCATGATGCCGTTGGGGCTTGAATCGCTAATCTGAGAGGGACTGCAGGAAAGCAGCGATGGCCCGGCCAACTTCCGTAGGGGCGTCCTCTTGAATAAAGTGTCGTCCGCGGACGGTGACTTCCTGCTGGCAAGGCCAGGTGCGACAAAACTCGCGCTGTGCCCCTGTCAACATAACGCCGGGATCAGCGTTGATGAAAAGCTTGGGAACAGAAGCGGTCGAAAGCCAGGCGGCATAACGGGCCATGATGTCATGCACATCGCCCGGTTCACCATCGAATGGAATCTCGCGCGGCCACATCAGCATGGGACGGCGTACCTCACCCCGCTCAAGGTAGGGGCGACGGTAGGCCGTCAATTCCTCCTCCGTCAGACCCCGCAGGAGACTGCCCGGCAAGAGACGTTCAATAAAGATATTCTCTTCCAGGACCAGGCGCTCCCCCGCAGGCGACCGAAGCGCCTGTAAGACCGGCCTCGCCTGTTCGGGCCACATATCCCATTTGAGCGGTTGGACAAAGGCTTCCATATAGACAATGGCCTTGACCCGATCCGGGTAGAGGGCAGCCCAATGAAAGCCCAGAGCCGATCCCCAATCGTGAACCACCAGGGTGACGTTATGCGTCAGCCCCAGTGCATCAAACCAAGCATCCAGGTAGCGTGCCTGATCCACGAAGCGATAACTGCCGCCGGGCATTTTGCCGGAGTCGCCCATTCCCACCAAGTCGGGGGCCAGACAGCGGCCGACCTGTTCCAGATATGGAATCACATTTCGCCACAGGTAAGAGGAAGTGGGATTCCCATGAAGAAATACGATCGGTTCTCCCTTTCCGGTATCCACATACGCCATATCGCTGTCGAGCACTCTGACCCGAGCCCGGACTCCACATGGTTGAACTAAAATGTTCTCTTTTGTAGTACTCATAAACCAGCCTCCCAGTTAATTTATTTTGCTGGTAAGACTGATAAAAGAGCAAAAGGTTTCAAAAAAAATTTAAGAAAAAGTAGCCCACTTTTTTTGGCAAATCCTTCTTTAAAAAATCTTGCCAATACTTCGTCGTTATCGGCAGGTAAACATTTTTGTAGATATCGCGCAGGTCTTTCATGTAGATCTTTACACTGTCCGGAATGGTAATCCTGGGCAGCGGGTTGGTTATGGCCTCCTTTGTTATCCAACCTCTTGAGATACCACGTTTAACCCACTGCTCACAACGGCACGGATTCGATTTCCTAATAAGCTGGCATCTGCTTTCCATGTACCCGACTAATCTATTTTTGGCCCGGTGCAGCTTTGTTTTTACAGAACTGACGGAACAATCCAAGATTTCGGCCGCGGTCTGGTATGGCAAAGCTAATCTACTGTTAAGAAAAAAACCTTTCTCTGATTGACAGGCAGGCATTCGGTGAAAGCAGCCATGCAGACTCGCATCACTTCATTGACCATTAATCTGGTTTCGGGGCCATAAGCAAGATGGGGATCAGCCAAATCATCAACAGAACAACCTGCTTCTTCGGCAATTTCGTAGACAGGCAGCTTACTTCTTTGTCTCATGTAATCATTGGCCACATTGACGGTAATGCGATATATCCATGTAAAAAATGAGCTTTGTCCACTAAAAGTATGATATGAATGAAAAGCTCGTACAAAAGCTTCCTGTGAAATATCTTCGGCATCGCTAAAATTGTGAGTCAGTCCTAGAGCCAGCCTGTATACCTTGACATAGTTGTCCCGATATAGTTGGTCAAAAAGTTCCGTAAAATTTTCCGACAAGCACTCACCTCTTTCTTCCTTTTTGGGCAATTTTGCCGCTTCTGTTTCGCGTTTCTATGTTTCTTGCCATGTTACGACGCGGCCCCCCCTGTTTCAATTGCTTGATGAATTGCTGCCAAGCCTCTTCGATGCCCATTCCATAGGCATTTTTGAATGATTCCCGGAGCCCACGCCCCTCCTCCACCGCAAGAAGCAATGTCCTGAATCCGGCTTCATCGTGGCGCCGCAGATAGCTGACGAACATCCCGCTCTGGCGGTAGAACATGGGGGGCTTCAATCCATAGGAAGCGGCAAATTTCTTGAAGAAGAAGCTGCCAGTATCTTCCGGAATCAAGCTTTTCCCTTGGAGAATGGCTTTGGCGGCCCCGGCCTCGCTCATTTTCTCCGCCCCGCCCCCACTGGACACGATGACAGCCAGCCCTTCCTGGAACCATGATGGAAGAGAGGCATTGTAGCCATAGATGCCGAGCCGCTGCCCCAGATGGAGATGGGACAGTTCGTGGGCCAGTATTCTTTTGATCCTGTCAGGCTCCTTCCTCAATCCGCCAGAGAGGAACAGCTTGAGAATCACCGCCCCCCGCACCTCCTTGGCAACACCGGTAAAGGCTGCAAAGCTTTCCTCGTCACGGGTAACATAGACCCGGACAGGTCCGGCAAAGGGACGGTACTGCTCCCGTTCCACCGTGGCGATTGCCCCGGACAGTTCCTTCGCCGCTATGACAGCCACATCCTCCGATCCCGGTTCGGCGAGGGCACGGGCATCCGCAGCCATTGGAACGAAATCGGCGGTGGATTTCAGTGAAGCGATGCTGCTGCGTACCAAGCCGCAGCCGGAAACGGAACCGGCCAAGGCCAGCACCATGACAACGTACAACAATCTCCTGATCATATTCCCTCCAGTAATTTGGATTTCTTCCATAAGTACGTGGAGGTGAGTGAAAAGTTCCGGAATTATTTCTGTCGTCATCTGAAAACCTGAAGTCAGGCTTCAGGCTTTCCCGCAATTATGGTGACCAAACCGTTTGTAAGCTCCCGCTGATGAAGGGTGAACCCTGCCTTTTCCAGCTGTTCCACGATCCATTCCATGGATATTCGCAGTTTTCTGTAGGAGCTTTTGTTGAGTTCCCAGGCTTCTTTGCGTGTATAGAGCAGATCGTTGACTGTGACATAATTGGATTCGTATTCAAGAAAACAGGTAAAGACCGTGTCCGCATCGCTGCGCACCGGTATGAAGCGGTCGGTGCCGTGCAGCTCAAGGCTGAGGTCGCGAAAGGAGAGCACCAATCGCCCCCCCGCTTCGAGGGATAGGTAAACCTGCTCCAGGAGAAGCGTTACACTCTCAAAGTCGGGCAGGTGCGGCAGCGTATCTCCCATGCAGACGCACAACTCCATGGGTGCTTCGCCCCAGGCTGTGAAGTTCATCAAATCGCCATGGATGGGGGTAATGGGGAGGCTGCCGCACCTGCAATGCAGCTCTTCCAACAGCCTGCGGCTGAGATCCACGGCCAGCACCCGGAAACCGAGCTGTGCCAGGGGAATGGACTGGAATCCCGGACCGGCGCCCAGATCCACGGCAAGTCCTGATTTCGTCGGCTGAATCTGGTTAACGAAAAAAAAACGGTGGTGAGTTTCCACTTTGCCGGCGAAGTCTCCGAACATCCATGAGTAGTAGTCAGCCAACAGATTTTCGTAATGTTCCGCAACTGTTGCCATTGCATCTCCTTCTACCGGTGTTTGTTCCTGTACAGATTCCTTACTGATAGCGCAGCTTCTCTTCGAAGGTAATCGTCTTCCACGCCGCTACCAGTTCAGACTTACCCCGACCTTGGCAAAGGGACCGTTCGCGATCGCCACATCATCCCGAGCCCCGTCATAGAAGAGGAATTTTCGGTTGAAGCGTAGCCGCCCGAGAGATTGATTTTTACGGCAGAGAACAAAAGATATTCGGCCCCCGCAAAGGCTCTGAAGTCACGATACAGAACCTTCTCCGCCCCGATGGATTTGTCATGCAGCTGATATTCAGTACCGGAGATCTCGCCGCCGATGTAATAACTTGAGGTGCGGTTCGGGCTGAAGGTAATTCCCGGTCGGGGAGCGGCGAGACCGAGCGTCCATTGTTCATTGGGGCGGTATATCACCCCGAGAACCGGCAGAACCGGAATGCTTTCGTTTCCCTGCTGATAGATCACCCCCGCCAACAAGGTCAGTTTTTCCGTCTTGTCATAGAATCCCAGGACGCCGATCTGGGTCCTGATGTTGTCTGTGTCGATCCCTTTAAAATCGCCGTTCAGGCCGGGGGAAGCCAGCACCGTCACCGCCGTTCTCTTGTTCACATGATAATTGCCGGACAACTTTACCGAGAGGGTGTGCAGCTCATCAGGGAGATGTGCGCCCGCAGGGGCAGAAAGGTCCCGCAGTGAATAGGCTATATCGGTGGAAAAACTAGCCTGGGGGGAGAGCATATAACTTCTGCCGAACGTCACCTCCACCTCCCGCATGCCGAGCTTTCCGCCGATGGTGCGTATGTCGCTGTCGGGCAGCCAGGCCGCACTGACCGATCCCTGCCAAGGATGCTGCGCTGCTGACTCTTCAGGAGAAGCCAACAGTTCCTTTGCCGTTTCATTGGCCGAACTGTCGGCAGCGTGCCCATGGGCAACGGCAAGTACCATGACAAAAACAGAGCAAAGCACAAAGGATCTACAAGATCTTTTCATCTATCCCTCCGGCAATAAAATTACAGTTTCCCTCAAGCTATTTCCTGGTGCAGATATAGGTTCCCAGCACCCCGTCTTCCATGCGTTTGACCCTGATGGTAAAGCCTGCGCGAGCCAGGAGACCATCCATAACCCAGTCGTAGGTCGAATATTCGTCCTTGAAATGCCTCTCGGCATCCTCTCGCATCAGCTTCCCACCTGCCGCCGCCAGCTTATCGATCAATGCGGCGATGTTTTCCAGCGCATTGTTTTCCTCAATGATGACATCATGAATATAAAACTTCCCCCCCGGCTTCAGCATGGCATTCACCCGCTTCAGGGCAATCCCTTTCCAGAAATCGGGCAGATGATGGAAGGCGAAGGTCGTCACCACTGCGTCAGCGGGTGTACTTTCATGCCGGTAGGTCAGGAAACCGCCATGATGAAACCGGACATTCGTCACTCCAGCCTTCATTGCCTTGGTCGCCGCGCAGTCGATCATTTCTCGCGAAACATCGACGGCATGCACCCTGGCGCAGCGTCGTGCCGCTTCAATGGCAAAAGTACCTGTTCCCGACCCCAAATCGATCAGCACATGGTCGCCCGTAACTTCAAGGAGATCCAGGACTCTAAGACTTTCGGCCTTGATGTCGCGGAAGTCGGCATGGCTGGAATCGTAGATTTCCACCTCGTCCTTGCGGCCATAGTCGGTGCCTACTTGCTTGAATTCGTCGTACTGCCAGGGAATCCCTTGATTCTCCATGATGCTCCTCTGCGCCTGACGTTATTACTACCTTTACTTCGCTTCCAGCTTTATGTTTGCCTGAAGGCCATTGACATCAAAGCCGCCGCCGAACTCAACCCCGATCAATTTGTGCGAGTTTTCCCATGTTTTCCCATCGTGGCTCGCCCAATACTTATACAGGTACAAGTCTTTGGCGAGGATTGCCTGGGACTCAACCCTGTTCGCAGACGCAAACAGCGAGCCTGTTGCGTTGAGTTTTACCGGAAACGCAAAGCCTGCCGGGTAGAACGTGACATATTCGGTGGTTTCCGGTGGTTGGCTACCGACTCGGACAACCGGCAATTTGGTTATCGCTTCGGTTGGGGCCGACTGCAACGAGGCACAGCCTGTAAGAGCAAAGATGGCAAAGACAGCAAAAACGTGTTTCATGTAACCTCCTCAATGTGTGTATAACTACCAAGAATTCATAGTGTCATGTCTAACATTAACAGGTTCGATATTTGCCAATGTTTGACCTGAGACCTTGCAGCATTGTTATTTTCGCTTCTTGTGCCAATACGTCATTCCCTCCTCAAAACAGATGCCCGGCAGGTCTTCAACCTTCGCCTGGAAATAGGCTTCGGCATCTTTGATGCCTTTGTTATAGGCGAAAGGAGCGATCTCCTTCATGATATAATCCAGAAAAAACTTAGCCTGCATGCCGCTGATTTCCAGCTCCAGCTCCTCCTTGCAATACTTGCGAAGAGAATTAACGATGTCATCGACATCCTGTTTGCTGAGTTCAATTGCCATTGGTTATTCACCTCGTGCCAATTTCTTTATTGCTGTGTTTGCCCAACGGGTGCGGCTTTGTCTGCCGGACTTTTTTTTTGAAGCTTTAGATTCTTGATTTTGTGGTGACACATTTTATAAAACTACCCAGCTTCTTTATTATTGGTTCTCGTTCTTTATCAAAAAGCTCTGTGCCATGAGCATCCCCGGGATAAAGTAATAATTCCTTTGGCTCTCTTAATATTTCTATCATTTTACGATTATCATCAGCTCCATCATCTCTCTCAGTATTTATCAAGAGCTTCGGAATTTTTATTCGGTTTAATTCATCATTGCTATAGAAAACAGTCCCTTCATATTCAATTGGAGCTGAAATAGCAACAACTCCTACTATACTATCGTTATTCACATGACGAGCCGCTACTTTTATGGAAGCTACCCCACCCCTACTTGCACCAATAAGAACTATTTTTTTTGCACCCATATCGCAAGCAAATGAAATAACCTCCTCAAGTGTCCCTGATTGGTCATCCATTTGTTCAGTATAAGTGTATGTAAGTCCTAGATATTTGTCTGAGATCAAGTCATTGATAATTGGATTCCATTCCTTTTGATCGTTGGTGTCCATATTGGAAAAAATAATCGCGATGTCACCAGAACCATAAAAATAACCATTGACAGATTTCTTGTCTGTATTTGCTTTTGTAATCGGTATGATGAAAGGCTTTCCGCTAATCTGTTTCATTTTCATTTGTTCTCTTTGTGCTGTTGCTGTCCGACGGGCCGTGCAGTTGACCCGATCGGGCAGTCTTTCCGCCCGATCGGTGTCCAACTGCCTTGTTGGGACTTCGTCTTTTTAGCCTTCTGCCTTTTTACTTTTGTCTCGTGTCAAGGTGACCTCTTTGGGTTGACACCAGCCGTTGACGATCCGCTGGATGCGCCAACGCATCAACGCGGCATCAGCGCGAAAACACCCCAGCCTAGGTATTCACGCGTGTAAGCGGCATGGCGCTCGGGTTCTGAGGTCAGTTGGGCTCGAACATCTTTCGCTAACTCGTCGTCGGGATTGGCTTCAAGCCATCGGCGCATGGTGAGCCATTTGGCCGCCTCGTATCTGTCCCAGCCGTCTTGGTCAGCCAGAACCATTTCAACGACGTCATAGCCAAGGTGGCCGAAAGACGCGAGAAGTTCAGGAAGCATGAGAAAATCGGAGATCGAGTTGGCAAGACACCCCTTTGCAACATCTTCCGTCGGCGGTAATTGCCGCCAGTAGGGCTCGCCGATTAGGATGATCCCTCCGGTGCACAGACTCCGCGCCAGAAGCTCGATAGTGCCGGCGACTCCCCCGCCGATCCAAGTAGCCCCGACACAGGCTGCCACACCGACCTTCTCGTCAGACACGTAGCCGACAGCATCGCCATGGATGAACTCGACTCGATCGGCAACGCCAAGTTCTTCAGCGCGGAGTTTCGCTTGCTCGGTAAACAACTGGCTCATGTCGATGCCAGTGCCGATGAAACCGTGATCGCGCGCCCAGGTGCACAGCATCTCCCCCGAACCGCTGCCGAGATCAAGCACGCGGTCCCCATTTCCAGACGCAACGCCGCACCGAGAGTAGCGAACTTTTCCGGGGTGAACGGGTTATGGATACGGTGAGCACTTTCGGTGATGTTGAAGATCCGTGGAATATCCATTTTGGAAAATCTCCTTAGAGGTGTGAGTAGATTTGGTCACTGCCTAACGTGGCCGGAAACAAGTCGGGTCAGGGAAACAAGTCGGGTCAGGGAAACAAGTCGGGTCAGGATTGCATACCTGCAAAGTTGGCTGACCGGTTCTAAGTTTGCAACTTTGCAATCCTGACCCCATTTTTGCCCCATTTTTGCCCCATTGATTCTTCGACAATTTAACCTTTGTCCTAATTCGAGAATGTTCAACTTCTTTTGCAAGTGATCTCAAAAAGACAAACCTCAGCTCAGGCCGCAGGCTTTTTACAGGCAGCAGTTCATCTGCCATATCCCCAGTGTTGCCCCAGTCGGATCGGTGATGACACTGAACCAGCCACCGGAAATTTGGGTCACTTCCTTGCAAATCGTCGCCCCAAGTTTCCGGGCTTTTTCGGTGGCAGCTGCCGCATCCTCTACCTGCACGTAGGCTATCCAGTGGGACGGTAAATCTGGCTGGACTGTTTTCATCATGCCGCCACCTGTCCCTTCACCGACCTTGATCAAGGTGTAATCCATCTTCGGGATATCTTCCAATTGCCAATCGAACAGTCCGTTATAAAATTCCTTTGCCTTAGCCACATCAGTGGTCATGAGTTCCACATGCACAAACGGATTTGCCATGACTCGCTCTCCTTTCCATAAATAATGGGGTTATACTCCGAATGAAGAACTAATGAAGAATATGGGGTCGGCCCTTGAAAAGAGAATGAAGAATATGGGGTCGGCCCTTGATGAAGAATATGGGGTCGGCCCTTGGAAGAATATGGGGTCGGCCCTTGAAAAGAGAATTTTGGGCTATCGACACTACATTTTCCTTTTTCAAGGGCTGACCCCTCTGTCACTCCCCAAGGGCTGACCCCTCTGTCACTCCCTGTCTTTTGGAGAGATGCTATCGAGCGTGAGATCAGGCTCAATGCGAATACCACCGATAGTCAGAACGGAAGTGCGTTGTAACGAAACGGTTCGTACACGAAAGCTGCCTGGGTTAAGTTGGAACTGAGGGTTGTTTATCCCAGCAACGGCGTAACCCATTTCCCAATCGGACAAACTATCAAAGACAAATAGATATACATCCTGTTGTTTCATTCGAATTCTCCTAATCGATGATGCTCAATTGGTAACGGTGTCTGAATTCACCGTAAGTGCGGCTTTTCGTGCAGATCCGGTGGAATGACGGGTTGAGCCGTGCATGCTAAAGTAATTATTGAGGTATCACTTTAAAGGCAGATAAACATCCGTGATCATCTCTTCTTCCCTCACCTTTGGCCCCACATTGACATAGTGAAAAATCATGGGGAAATCGCCGACTGATTCACCGCTTTGCGGCAACCACGTCTCGTAGAGATAGACGGCGGCCTGGTTGTTCAAGCGAGACCCTACATGTCTTGCGCGGACGCATCGTTGGGCCGGAATCAACTTTGTCATGATGCCGTAGGGATTGGGGCCAACGTCTTCTTCCACGGAGAGCAGAAGTCGACATGGTGCATTGAAGCCGGCGTGTTACGTGAATCGGTGTAGTGAAGTCCATAGCTATGGTACTTCGACTGATCCAGCAGATGGTTTTCGAGCTTCCAGGCGATCAGCTTCCGCGCAGTCTCGTGTTCGAACGCTGGTGATCCGTGATGCTCTACAAAAGCAACTTTCATTTCAGGAAATGTGACTATCTCTACTTCCATGCAGTAATACCTCCTATAGCGTAGCTTAACGTGGCCGGGGTGCACCGGCGGAGCGAAGCGGCGTCCGCGTGCCGCCGCCTTGTTATACAATTCCTGATGACTCTTTCAGTTGGTCGTCAATTACTGTGACAAAAGACGTAACTCGCTGTAAAAGGATATCTATCTCTTTTGGTCGAATCACGTGGAACGCTCCAGTTTTGCTTCTTCCATTCCTATGAACAAGGTCATGACGGATAGAAATTGATCTATGCAACGCTTCAATATCCTTTGGAAAGGCTACATTTAAAACATTTTTGTATAGTAATTCTATTTTTGGTAGATTGTGCCAGACAATGTCTAGCAAATAATCAGAAACCTTCTTCTTTGTATGTTTCTTCCATTCAATGATGTCAGCAATCGCATACTTTCTTTCTCTAAATTCTGGTGTTGACGTTAATAGCTTTTCTATAAGGGTTTCGTCATTTGTGACTTTGTGGAAAAACGCATCGCATAGATAGGTTTCCATGGCAGTAATGATTGATCCGTAAACCATTCGGTAATACGGTTGCTGGAGGTATAGACGATGAGGGAGTTTTTGCTGAGATAATTGTTGAAGAAATTCTAGTGATTTGCTGAAAGTTACAAAGAAGTCTGCATTTGCTTGAGCCGACTCATACAGCTCGTCATAAAATCTTGTATAATGACTGTCTACTTCACAATGAGGACATCCAGACCGAAGAATTGTCCTGTTTTTTACAGTAGACTCCCACTCGTGGTCACCATTTATGGCACATTTCCACCAAACTTTTCTGCCGCTTGCACGGGCCACTAGCGATGGCAAAAGGTTTCCGTTTTTTGTTGGATGCCATTCTTTGGCTATTTCAGGATGTCTCTGTTGAAGGCTTTTTTCTTCAGCGATCTTGGCTTGGCCAACACCAACACAAAGGGGGCATTTTTTAATACCGCCAAGAGCTGTCCTATTGGTTACTGATGATTCCCACTCGTGTAATGGATTTTCAATGCACTGCCACCATACACGCTTTGCGCTTCCATATGAGAGATCAGATGGCTTTAGTCCGCCATTCTTAATGGGATGCCATTCTTTTGCTATTTCAGGAAATTTATCAGCTAAGGATGGGCTTCTCAAGCAGTGAGGACAACCGCGACCCTTTAGCCGGGTGTTTAAAGATGAATGCCAAGCGTGACTATGGTTCTTTGTACACTGCCACCATACTTTGATATTGCTGCCTGGTTTTACTTGATATGGTGTCAACGGGGCATTAAGAGATGGATGCCATTCTTTTGCAAGCTCTGGAAATGATGCCTCTAACGATTCATATTTCTGACTGAATAATCCCTTCGGTTTCGGGCAGTGCGGACAACCTTTGCCACGTACACGATCATGAACCCTTGATTTCCATTCATGGCCTTGGCTACAGGTCCACCAGACAACTCTATCGGAGCCATATGTTACGTCTGACGGGCTGAGTTGTCCGTTCTTCGAATGATCCCATTGAGATGCAATGTCTGGATGAGTAACCAGAAGTGAATGAGTATCAGTAAAGCATTTTTTACATTTAGTGCCGTAGGCGGTTCTATTCCTGACTTGTGCATTCCACTCATGCCCATTGCCACAAATCCACCAAATTTTCTTACTACTCACCGGGCCAACTTGATCTGGCTTCAACGCTTCATTCTTTGTTGGGTGCCATTCTGCAGCAATGTCCGGGAAAAGTGCCGCAAGCGAGCGTTCAAAAGAGATATATCTGCCCGAGCAAAATGGACAACCAATCCCCTGTACCGCTCGATGATAAATTCTAGCTTCCCACTCGTGTTGAGGGTTCTTGCTACATCTCCACCACGCTTTTTTACCTGAAGAAGAGCGTACCTTTTCAAAATCAATAATGTTTCGAGAAGGGTGCCATTCATCTCGCAATTCAGGATTTGTTACTGACAGCAATTCTCTCATATTTTTCTCGTATAACTTCCTTTGACCGGTTCACGCGCACGCGCGTGAACCGGTGATCCACCCAAATGGAACATTTATCCACATCAATCAAAACTTCACTCTTTTGTAATAGACGCCGCATTATACTCCGCCAACTTCATTAATCAAGGAAAGCTAAGACGAAAGGCCAAGTCAAACCTGCTTACCGGCAAACAAGGTCATCATCCATTTACACAGTTGTTCAACAGTATTCCGCCGGTTTAACAGAAACAGTGACTACTACTGTGCAAAGAGGAACTGCTTTTTGATAGTGAGGTTTCTCTCCCCACCGGCATTTTTTATTGCCAGGTCCACTGCATCTTTACCGTCATTGGTTTTCAAAATGGCGCGCATTTCCCCTAGCGTATAATCGGCAGCCCCCTTGCCGTTGACCATTACGATCTCGTCATTGGCGGCGACACCCGCCTGATCGGCTGGCGAACCGCTCCAGACGCCAGAAACCAGGAATTTGCCGTTGGCATCCCGCATGACGCCGATTCCTGTGGTAAAGATGTTGTCATCCTCTTTTACGCCGTTCACCGGAACCAGGAGCATCTCGCCGGCAGGGTAATTGAGCGTGACTACAAAGCGCGAAAGGAATTCCTTGCCAATGAGAGCCACATCTTTTCCTTCCGTCCCATTGGCCACCACTCTCCCGAATTCCGTACTCCCCATCCGGAAACTGTTGAGACGGGTCAGTACTTCCTTTTTGTTGTTCTCCAAAAAGCCGCCCCCCATCGCCCCTTTCCCTTCGATCATCGCTTCCTTATCCGTCTTCTTAACGATGGAAAGCGGAAGGGACAGGGGATAGTTAAGGCCGGTGTCTATGAGCGCCTTGAACGAAGCATCTCCACTTGCTGCTTCCACCATAGGGGCAAATCCCTGTTTCATGGATTGCTTGAACCTGATCAGGGTGGCTCCCGGAACTGCCTTGAGTGGTGACAGATCGCCGGAAAGGGAAACCTGCTGCCGCTGATAGTCGAACTTGACCGTAAAAAAGCGAAGAAAGTTGGAGCCGATGATGCCATCAACTTCTATGCCTGTCATTTCCCGGATCTTGGTCATATCCATGATGACAGCGGCAGTATTGGTAACGGTAATGCCGCCAATGGTGAGGCTTCCCAGCTTTGTCAGATGGCCTGTTTTCGTTCCCCCTGCACTGTCATTTGCCTTAACCTCCACATCCCTCGCCAGTCGCAGTTCGGTCGCCGTTTCTTTATCGATCATGGTCAACGCTGCGGTATCGAGAATGAATCGATACTCTTTGGCCGATCCATTGATGTGGCCTTTTACGAGAATCATATGGCCGCTGAATTCTGCAGGAAGGACCTTTTCTTCCGGGCCTGGAGATAGCGCTTCACCCCCGCGGACCAGAGAGATCGCCTGAAAGGTGGAACAGCCCGATGCGAGAAACACCAGGCAAAAAAGAAGCACCATGTTGATTTTAATTTTCACCGAATTTCTTCCCCCTTTGACTCAACGCAAGGGTCGCAATTATGTTCTGCGACTATTTTAATTTCCCACGCACCCTGGCAACGACCGAACTGACCGCTGCGGTTACCATGGCCGGACGATCAAACTGGATGTAATGTCCGGCGTCCGGAATAAGCATGTGTTGGCTGGACGATGACCAGGAAGCTTCTTCATCATGCATCCCCTTCCAGATTTCTTTGAACTGACGGCCCTGTTCCGGCGTCATTTTCATTGCAGCCAGTGCGCCCGCAGGCAACGGCGCCATGGAGGTCAGTACCACCAACGGTCGGTTGCCCAACCTGCGAAAGGTCCCCGCCTCAGCAAGGGTCTGCTCCATTGCATCGATCTCGTGGACAGCAGCCTTCAGTGACGTCGAGGCATAAGCAGTCACCGCCCGGGCTGTCTCAGGAAGCTGATTCGGCACGCCGGGAAACAGTGGCTGCAGTGCGCGAACCACACCACTCCAGGCCAAAGCTGTTCCCAACTTGCTGATAATCTTCATTGCGGAAGGTTCTGTCTCCCTGACCGCCTTGAAACGGGAGGTCTGCTCCGGATGTGAAGGATCGACGAGAACCAGCCCCGCCACATCGTTGCCGAAATACTTGGTGAAGGTCATGGCGTAGGGGCCGCCAAGGGAATGGCCCACCAGCACAAACGGCCCCTGCTCCCCTCCCCGCTCCAGGGCGGCGTGCAGATCCTCCGCAATGCTCTTGCCGTTGCGCGGAACCGGCCCAGGATCGCTCCACATGATACCTGCCCGGCTGTAGGTGCAAGCTCGTGTGGTCTCGGCAACGGCATCCTGCACGGCGGCCCAACTGAGCGAGCCGTGCATATCCAGCCCCGACTCGAACACCACGGTGGGCGACCCGGTGCCGCGACAGTCCAGTTGAATACTGCGCCCACCGATGTCCACCATTTTGCCCGGAGGAGGAAAATCTATCGCTGCCTCCCGGCGTCCCATGGCTTCGTAAACGCTGCCAATCGCAGTAACCGATACCACAACACTTGCCAGGGCAATAAGCCCCCTGAATAGCCACTTCTTCATCATGATCCCTCAATTTCTAAAAAAAACCCCCAGCGGCAACTGCCAATGGGGGGTTATGGCTATAGTTGTTCCTGCACCCCCCAAAGGTTAGGATCCACCCCAACGACGGACTCTGACCGCGTTAATGCAATTCGAAACGATAAAAGGGGAGATGACAGAAAACATGTGAAACCTTCATAAGAAAAATATAAATTTCGCGCAACCTACTCCAAAATGTTCCCATCGTCAATCTCATTTTCTCCAGCCTTAACATTGTCAATCGCAGCCCGTTGGCGGCGACGACAGGCATGTGAACTGTCAAATCCCGGCCTGCTTGCCCTGAGGCGCTGTCTCATGGAGGAATTTACGGTATGCCTCCCTTGCAACCTCGGGCTTCTCTATCATGGGACAGTGCCCGACCCCATCGATGATCTCTTTGCGGCTTCCGACGAGCTTGGTCCGGAACAGCTCCGCATTATCCACGTGCAGTATCTTGTCCTGGCTCCCCCAAAGGATCAAAGTAGGAGACTTGATGGACGAAAGGATACTCGTCTGGTCCATGTCTGCCATGAGGTCGGCGAACATCTTCTTCTCCAGGGCCCTCCGCTTGAGCTTTTCTTCCACCAGTATATCGATTATGAAACCGGGAATATAAGGAGGATCGACGAAGACGTATTTGTTCATGACATCTTCAAAATCCTTTGCGTTTTGGATCTCCAGCAGAGGATTTTTGCCGGTTGCTTTCATGGCAGTGTGAAAATCAGCAACGGTCTGTTCTGCCCCCGCCGCGGCAAACAAGCCGAGGGAGGCGACGGATTGCGGATAAAGGTAGGCATAGCGCAGGGCGATGGCGCCTCCCATGGAATTGCCCACCAGATGGGCCTTCTTTACCCCCAACGCATCAAGGAATTGTTTCAGGCGCTTTGACTGCTCGTCGATCCCGTAATTCAGACCGGAATCCTGAACGCTTTCCCCATGCCCCGGAAGATCGGGAATGATCACGCGATACTCATCGGTCAGTTCCTTCGAAAAACGGTTCCAGTTGTCTTTCTCGCCGCCAAAGCCGTGAAGCATGACGATGGGAGGCTCACTTCCGGCAGGCCCATTGGTCAGGTAGACCACCTTGCCATAGGGGAGGTTCTCCATCTTGACGGCCAGCTTTGCACTTTCACGTTCATGGTTCATGATCGACTGGAAGAGCGAACGCTTGTCGCACCCGCCGAGCCCTGCCATTACGACCAAGGCCAGCAGCACGCCGACCACCCGTTTTATAAACATAACAACCTCCTTTTTGATTGAATAGTTCGTCATATCCCTGCCGATCGGCAACCGCCGACTGCGCTATAAACAGGCACGCGCGCCGAGCCCCCTTGTTTCCAGCTGCCGGCCGACAAAGCTGCCGATGGCTTCAATGGCGCTCCTGCCTCCGGCAACTGCGGCGCATGGAGATGGAAGGCGTGCCACATCCCCTGCCAGACCTCCAGGGTGACGGCAACGCCCGCATCCTTCGCCCGCTGGGCAAGCCCGGTGGAATCGCTCAACAGGATATGGTCGCCGGCGGCCTGAATCAACAGGGGAGGCAATCCGGACAAGTCAGCGTACAAGGGGGAAAGGAGCGGATCGCAACGATCATGGGCGCCTGCATAGTGACCGGCAAAGGAAAAATGGTCGGGCCACAGACACGGATCGGCCTTGGCACGGGTCTTGACGGATTCAGCCATGCCCGTCAAATCGGCCCATGGGGTGATGCACACCGCAGCCGCAGGCATGGGCTCTCCCGAATCCCGCAGGGACAAGAGAGTCGCCAAGGCAAGGCCACCCCCGGCTGAGTCCCCGGCAATAACCAGATCGCCGGGTTGGATGCCGTTGTGCAGCAGCCAGCGGTAGGCCGCGACGCTGTCGTGAATTGCCGCCGGACAGGGATGCTCGGGCGCCAGACGATAATCGAGGACCAGGGCCCGCATGCCGCATGCCCGGGCGATCTGCGCCGCCAGGGCACGATGGGTATTGCACGACCCCATGACGTACGCACCGCCGTGGAGATACATCAGAACCTTCTCTTTGGGCGCTTCATGGGGATGCACCCACTCCGCATCTACCCCCCGGCAACAACCGTCTGAGTCCTCACGTCTTTGGGCAACGGAATCCGCTCAGCCGCATCCTCCTGCATGGCGCGCAACTTTTCCAGGGGAACGGATGGAGCGGTAAAGGGCTTGTTGTATTTCAGCTTCAATTTTTGTAATACGCTCTGCACACTTGCCATGTTTTCCCCTCCTGCCTTGTGTAAGATACTAAAAAGGCGTTACTTCCCTTATCTGCGTAATATCGAAGATCATCATCTGCTTCAGAGTGGCCTGAATTTTCCTGCCTCCCCTCGATCCGGCTACCAAGCCGAAGCGCTTCTTTAGAATGGCTTCGGTTTCCGTACTGGTCACGGGCCTGACCTCTCTCAATCGGGTATGTATCCGATATCCGAAAGATGCCCCGAACTTTCCGGTCAGAAAAAATTTGAGCCATCGGAACGGATGTTTGTTCGCGACCAGAAACACTGCTTCCGGATTTTCCTGCAAGTTCAGATAGGTCTGTCGCAACGGCCCCCGCAACAGGATTATGCTACTGTCGTCCGGCATGAAGGCACTGCCGACAGGGGCAATGTTCAGTTCCCCTTTCCTGCTGCGGGTCCCCAGGCTGACGGAAGACGATGTCGCGTGAAAAAGTTCCTTTACTCTGTTAATGCCTGACATGCTCATACCCCCTCCTCACTCTGTTTTTAGCAACCGAATCTTTTCACCAGCTCCGGCGAACGGCCATGTGCAGGCGCCTGGCCGCATCCAATGCACCGAATCCCCCCTGGCCTGATCCGTAAGGGGCCTCCCCTCCCACGGTCAGCTTCCAGACATCGGTGAGGTTGTAGGAAATTTCAGCTTTCACGAGACCGTCCCCGTGCTTCAGCCCCACACTCCAGACCGCCTTCCATTCCCCCCACTCCTCGGTGCGGGTCCAGGCGGTGATGAGCGCCGGGAGGATCGCCCGGTCGAAGAGCAGGATTTCATCCACCGGTGGATCGATGGCATTCCCCGCCAGGGTCATGAGCAGGGTCCCGTCGCCGAAGCCTTTTTCAGCGCTCAGCGCCCCGATGACCGCATTGCCCAGCTCCCTGTCACGGGAAAAGAGCCCGGCAACCTCCCCCCGGATCACCCAGGAGCCCACCACCCGCGAAAGCTCGATCCCTACCCCTTCTTCCTCCACATACCGGCGCTCCACCGGAATCACCAGCCCATCGACAGTCTCCAGAGCCTGATCAACCTGGAACTCCAGGAGAGGAGCGGGACGGATACCCGCGCGCACCCACCCCCCCACATCCCACTGGTCCAGGGTGGCCAGCACGCGAATTGCGCCGAATCCGGGCACCGGCGGCGAGCTGTCCCTTTCTTGCAGGGTCACGTTGCCGGGAATCTCCCCATTGAGCGGCGCAGTCCTGCTGCCTAGCACGGGAAGGCGCCAGGGGGTGGTGACCGGGCTGCCGACCGCTTCATAGCGCACGGAGCCCCTTTGCCCGGACAGCCGTACCGCCCAGGGGGGCAGTTTCTCATCGGCGAAGGGATCGGTCAGATCACGGGGAAGAAAGGCATCGGCCGGAGAATAACCGTCGGTCTTGCCCCAGCCAGCTGGAAGCGCCCCAGTTGCAGATCCACGTCATTGGACAGGGGCAGGCGCAACCAAAGATCCTGCACCGAAAAGGGAGGGCGGCGGATGTGCCGGTCCATTGGATCGAATAGGCGTCCCCCCCGATCATCAGTGGAAAGCCACTCCCCCCGCAGCGATGCGGTCAGTTGAGCATCTCCGATCCTCTGCTCCCATTTGTTGAA
This sequence comes from Geotalea toluenoxydans JCM 15764, assembly GCF_001311985.1. Taxonomy (GTDB): domain Bacteria; phylum Desulfobacterota; class Desulfuromonadia; order Geobacterales; family Geobacteraceae; genus Geotalea; species Geotalea toluenoxydans. Next base: position 2,732 of record NZ_BBCJ01000007.1, on the reverse strand, counting down.
CAGCGTCCCCCAGCCGTCTGCAGATGGACTGTGGCCTCCGGTCCGTTCCGGATAGACGAAGCCCTTTACCTGGCGTATCCGGAGAGCTCTCCAGCCACAGCCTGGGAAGATAGCAGCAGAAGCAACAGGATCAGGCAAATCGGGAGGGGAAACCGGTTCAATCGCCCCCCTCTCGATTAAGGTTCTGAAGGGTGAAGCGGCCCGCAGGCTGCGGCTTGTCGAAGGTTATTTCCTTTAGTATCACCGTGGTCTTGCTCCCCTTTTTAAGGTCGCTCATCTCCCACTTCTTGGCTACCCAGTGTCCCTCCACATTCTGCAGGTCGGAAAGGGTGAATATCTTGCTCGGCTGTTTGTCCCCTTTGCGGAAAAGGTCTTCCCGCAGCAGATAGAGGATGTCCTTGCGCAGATAGAGGACCTTCTTCTCGTAGACCGACTTGCCGCCGCTTTCCAACGGGATGGCCGTAATTACGTAACAGAGTTGCCCATCAACAGTCTGTTCCCCCTGCATGGCCACCTTGTATTTTTCGTGGTCGAACTCCTCCATGTCTTCGTAATTGAAGTCCGTTCCCACGAACGATGCATCCCGGTCCTGGGTGGCGATGCGTCGTTCCCGCTTCATGGAGGGGAGGTAAAGCCACTGGTCGTCATTTTGCCCTGCCGGACGGGAAAGGGAGAGGAAGCCGACCCCCTTCACCTCCGGCGGTTCGGTGAACCGGGTCAGGGTCTTGGCGTCACCGGCGTAGCCCTGCCGGTAACTTTTCCAGCCCTTTTTGCGGACTTTGCCATCCTTGTTGACCACGCAAGATTGCCGGAATACTGCTGGGTCTTCGTCCGGTGGCGGGCCTCAGACTCCTTGAGGAGTGTCCGGGCATCGGGTGCCGCCAGGGCCAGGGTGGTAGCAAGGACAGAAAGTATGAGTGCTGCAAATGGTGCTTTTATATTCATATCAGCCTCCGTAGTCGGGACATCTAAAAATCAAAGGCGAAGGGACGCGGATCCAGGCGGAAAAGGCGGATTTAATGGCTAAGCCCTGGTGATTCTCTCAAAAATCCGCTTTGATCCGCTTTTTCCGCGTCCAATTGCGTTTTGTTTGCTTTTCCTGTCATTCGTACTCTATCGCCTCTGTTATCTTCAACCGCGCCGCCTGGCGCGCCGGAACCCAGGCGGCAACCGCGGAAACGAACGGGAGGGCGACAAAAAGCTGGATCAGGATATCCCATGGATAGAGGTGGGGCATGCTCCAGCCGGTGAAGAACCGTGCCACCGCCCCCTCCATGAAGGAAGCGAAAAGATTTCCGGCAGGGATTGCCACGATGACCGCCACCAGGGAAATGACAAGCGCCTCCGCCACGACGCTCCGGACAATCTGCGACGGGATCGCCCCGAGTGCCTTCAATACGCCGATCTCCCGGGTCCGTTCCGACACTGAAATCAGAAGCGATGTGACGATGCCCAGGAACGCCACCGCCAAAGCGAGGAACAGGGTGACCTTTGTCAGGGCATGGAAGGCATCGACAGCCTTCTTGATCTCGGCAATGAACTCCTGCCGGGTCGAGATCAGGGCCGGCATCTTCCCCGCCAGCTGCGCCCGGATCAGGTTGCGGACCTGGCCCGCATCGGCTCCGGCAACCACTGACACGTCATAGATATCCACCCGGTCATCCTGCCAATGGCGCAGATAAGTCGCCCGGTCCATATAAATGGAACCCTGGTCCGAGCCAAAGTCGCGCACCACGGCGGCTATGGTAAACCGCACGGGCCCCTGGGGGGTTATCAGTTCAACTTCCTGCCCAACGCCCAGTTTAAAGCGGCTCTGAAAATTATCCGAAACGAAGCACATCCCCTGCTGGCCTACCCCCTGGCGTATGGACTGCTCATTGCCGCTGAAATATTCGTACTTGATCCGCTTCAGCACCGGCTCAACCTCGAAGGAGCTGATGACGATCTGATGCCCCTGGTACATGGGGCGGATCGTCCTCACCGATTCGACTGCCCGCACGCCCGGCACCTTCAGAAGTTCCTGCCGCAATGTTCCCGGAAAGAGGAAATCGGGGCGCGACCAGTTGGCGGACGCCCGCACGTAGAGGTCGCTGGTGAGGACATCATCCATCCACTTGACCATCGTTTCCGTCATCGATCCCATGTATCCGCCGAACCCAAGCACGAAAGTGAGTGAAAGCGCCATGGCCATGACCGTGCCGGAAGTCCTGCGGGGAGCTCCCAGTAGGGCATTGGAGCAGAGACGTCCCGCGACCGGCGACAACCCCATAAGAAGCGGGGCGAGGACGCGCAGGAGCACGCGGGAAAGCGGGCCGACGAGGAGCACCATACCGATTCCGCCGAGCGCCATCACGGAGAGGATGAGTGGGTTGCCGCCAAAAGGGGGAAAAAGGGCGATGAGCACGGCGCAGCCGAAGGCAACGGCGCCGGCTGCGATCCGGAGCGCATAGCTTCCGGCAATCTTAGCCTGGAAGGCCCCTTTGGCAAAGGCCTCGGTCGGAGAAATCCGGGAAGCGGCAAGCGCCGGATTCCAAGCCCCCACCACAGAGGCGACGACCCCTAACATCATCGCCTCCAGCACGATTCCCGGGGGAAACATGACGGAGCCTCCGGAGGAGGAGATCCCATACACCGTTTCCGTCGTCTGACCCATCATCTTGAGAAATCCTTCGGAAATCGCCCCTCCGGCCAGGCAGCCGACAGCGCCGCCGACCATGCCGATCACCAGCGCC
>NZ_BBCJ01000006.1 GCF_001311985.1 Geotalea toluenoxydans JCM 15764 | reverse complement strand
CTCCTCTTCAGCCTTGACCCTGGCCGCTTCCTCTGCAGCCTTCCGTTCCTCCTCGGCCTTGATCCTTGCCGCTTCCTCGGCAGCTTTCCGCTCCTCTTCGGCCTTGATCCTTGCTGCCTCTTCAGCAGCTTTGCGCTCTTTATCGGCCGCAGCCTTTGCTGCTTCTTCAGCTTTTTTTCGTGCTGAGTCTTCCTCGACACGGCGCGTTTCTTCGTCTTCCATAGCTGCTGTTTTTTCTGTGGCTGCCTGTTTTCTGGCAGCAACCTTGCGGCGCTTACCGGACGGATAACGCGGATGCCGCGCAGCACGACTTCCCTCAAGGCAACACTGTAATTCAGGTCAACATGCTCCATTTCGAAGCCCATGTCCTTTAAAAATTCCAGGGCTTCCTCCAGCAGCAGTTCAGTTCCCGCCAGGATGGCTGCCTCACCTGCAGCAGTGTAGACAAGAGCTTTTTTGCTGTTGCGGGTGGCGAGTGCAACATACACCTGCAGCGATTCACCTTCTTTAATTGAACAGATGAATGCGTCGTATAGCTGCTTGGGAAGGCCGTTTGGGGTGATAGCAACGGCAGATCGCGATTTATGAATGTCTGTAATGTCCGATTCTGCTGCTTCTATGCAGTCAACGGATTCTTTCAAAGTGAACATGGAAACTCCATAAACAGGACTGCCGTGATAATAACATTAAAATTTACAACTTTATCAAAAAATTCACAAAAACCAGCTCACCGGTGCGCAGACCCGCTCCATCATGCGTACCAACCAGCCACGCTGCTCATGTTCGGCAAGTACAATCCTTTTTGATCTTGCCAGGTCAGCCATCAGCATCTGCGAAACCTGCGCGCCGAACGATGGGCTGTCGACAATGACATTGACCTCATAATTGCGATGAAAACTGCGCTGGTCCAGATTGGCCGAGCCTATCACCGACCAGCAGCTGTCGATGATCATTACCTTCGCATGAAGAATGGTTCCTTGACGTTCGTAAATTTCGATGCCGTTCTTCAACAGCGATGCGTAATAGCTTCTGCTGACGAGGCGGACTATGGGGACGTCGCTTTTGGCCGGGAGGATGAGGCGCACCTGTACTCCACGGCCGACAGCGCGAAGCAGAGAGCGGATTACACGTGGTCCGGGGACAAAGTAGGGATTGGCAATGACGATGCTTTCCGAAGCACCGGCAATGGCCATGCGGAAGGCGCTGCGAATGAATGAACGGTTATGGTGGGGGCCACCATTGACGATAAACACTTCGTCCTCACCGGCACTGTTCAGCAGGTAAGGATCAGCACAACCTTCAGGGATGGTCGACCTTTCTCTGTGCCAGTTTTCCCGGAAAAGCCGGTTCAATTCGAGTACGGCAGGACCTTCAAGGCGTATCCCCACATCGCGCCAGCGGTCGAAGTCCTCGCCGCATCCGGCATATTCATCACCGATGTTCAGTCCTCCGGTGAAGGCTGTTCTGCCATCGATGACGACAATTTTCCGGTGATCGCGCTTATCGAACCAGCCTATACCCTTGCTGAAGGTGGGGGGATTGAAGGGGCAGCAGACGATTCCCCCTTTTTCCAGCCCGCGAAAATATGCACCGGGGGTGTCGAAGCAGCCGATATAGTCGTAGAGGAGATAAACCTTTACCCCGCGTTCTGCAGCCTGGAGAACGGCATCTGCCAGAGCACGGCCGGTATTGTCGTCACGGATGAGATAGAATTCGAGGCAGATTACCTTTTCTGCCTGGCCAATTGCCTGAAACAGAGCAGAAAAAAACTCTTCCCCGTTTCTGAAGAGCTCCACCCTGTTTCCTCTGGAGGCAGCGGCATCGGTGTTTCTTCTGAACATGTTGAAGAAGCGGGGGGTGCGAAAGATGCGATATTTTCTTTTCCGCCGTATTAGGGACATGGAATCAGCCAATGCAGGTGAGGTAAAAGTCTCCGGGTTGCGTATATAACCCGAAAAAAGTAAAGGCGCGGTTTAAAGCCCGCGCCCAGGTGAATCAGACGGAAATTACTTCTTTAACTCCCGGCACTTTTTCTTTCAGGGTTCTCTCAATACCCATTTTGAGGGTCATGGTGGACATGGGGCAATGGCCGCATGCTCCCACCAGTTTAACTTTGACGACGCCGTCTTCACCGACCTCGACCAGTTCAACATCACCGCCATCCGCCTGCAGATTAGGGCGGATTGTATCGAGCACTTTTTTTACATCTTCGATCATTTCGTCTTCTCCTTTTATTTTGCGTTGCTTATTAGTATAGAACGTATTGCCCTCGTTCATCAAGCCTTTCCAGGCACTCCCGGATTGGTGAGTGGATACGGATCCAGGATCTGCGCGAGTTCTTCCGGTGACAGGAGGTTCCGGGCAAGAATTACCTCTTTTATGCTCTGTCCGCTGTTCATGGATTCCTTGGCCACTTCCGCTGCCGCAGCATAACCCACATAGGGGGCAAGCACCGTTGCCAGCCCCACCGACTCTTCCAGAAAACGGCCGCAGCGGTTTTCGTTGGCGGTGATGCCCAGGATGCAGTTTTCTCTGAATTTGGCGATGGTGTTTTTCAGGATCTCCAGGGAAAAAAGGAGGTTGTAGGCGATAACCGGCATCATTACATTCAGTTCCATCTGTCCTGCCTGGGCGGCCAGGGTGATGGTGGTATCGGCGCCGATCACCTGGAAGGCCACCATGTCGGTCACTTCGGCCATTACCGGGTTGACCTTGCCCGGCATGATCGATGAGCCTGGTTGCAGCGGAGGAAGATTGATCTCGTTGAAGCCGGTCCTGGGCCCTGAGGAAAGCAGGCGCAGGTCGTTGGCGATTCTGATCAGGTTGACGGCAAGCCCTTTGAGGGCTGAACTGAGGACAACGAAGGGTCCATGTTCTGGGTCGATTCTATCAGGTTACCGGCATTCATCACTGGCAGGCCCGTTTCCCTGGCAATTTCCTCCACCACCAGTTCTATGTATCGCGGTTCCGCATTGAGACCGGTGCCCACAGCGGTCCCGCCGAGACCCAGCTTGCTCAGGTCCGGCAGGCATCGATCAAGGCCGGCCACGTTCTTATCCATGGCAACGGCATAGGCCTCGAATTCCTGGCCGAGGCGGATCGGCACAGCGTCTTGCAGGTGGGTGCGCCCGGACTTGAGAATGTGGTTGAACTCTCGCCCTTTTGCAGCCAGAGCATCACGTAATTGCTCCAGTTCATGGCGAAGGAGGGCTACCATTTGCAGGGAAGCGAGGCGCATGGCAGTGGGAAACACATCATTGGTGGACTGGGCCATGTTCACATGATCGTTGGCGTTGACCTGTTCGTAACTGCCGATCGGGCAACCGAGAAGCTCATTGGCACGGTTGGCAAGAACTTCATTGGCATTCATGTTGTGGGAGGTGCCGGCACCCGCCTGAAAAGGGTCGACAACGAAATCCCCGGCAAATGCGCCGGCCAGGGCCTCGTCCGCCGCCTGAATGATGGCCGTGGCAATCTTTTCATCCAGACGGCCGGTGGCCATGTTTGCCTTTGCCGCGCATTTCTTGATGATTAGCGTTGCCCGGAGCAGAGCTGGGTGGGGTTTCAGGCCGGAAATGGGGAAATTGGCCACGGCACGGGCCGTCTGGGCGCCGTAATATGCCCCGGCCGGGACCTGGACTGTGCCGAGAGTATCTTTTTCCTGACGGTTTACCATTAGTTTACCTTTTACCTTCTACCGTCTGCCGGCCGATTACCTTCCTGCTGCTTATAGATTGTCCTTCGCCAGAAATTTGGCCAGTGAAAGCAGCTCGATGACGCTGCTGACGAGAAAGACGGCGCTGCCCATGCCCGCTGGAATGCGCAGGTCAACATCATAGCGGTCGCCGATAAAAAGGCACTCGCCGGGATCTCTCCCGATTTGCCTGAAGATATGTTCCAGGGCTTCCGGGTCAGGTTTTGGCCGCCAGTCATCTTCTATGGTAAAGACCCTGGTGAACAGCCCCTTTACCCCGATCAGCTCCATGATGCTGCTTGAGAGGCGCAGGTTGTTGTTGGTGTAGATATACATCTCGAACTTGTTGGCGAGCCCCTTCAGCATTTCCCCTACCCGACGGTCCCGGGAGAGGAAGTCACCGGGGGTGATTTCCTCGGAGAAGCGGTTGTGAAGGGTTCGCAGATCGCCGCCCAGGGCGAGAATGGTGTGGCTCAAGGTGGAATCCAGCCCGGTGGCCCGGGAAAGGTCCCGTCTCGTCTGGTTTATCAGTTCAGCGGCTTCTTCGTTGGTGATGCTTTTCAAATCGGAGACATATCTGCAGGCGGCACGTGATATTTCCATGCCCAGGTCGTTGTTGACATAGAGGGTCCCGTCCAGATCGAAGATCAGAGCTTTGATATCGCTTTGCACGTGAGGTTGTTTCCTTTCTTCCGGCTGTATGTCTGCCCAATGCCATCAGCAGCTGATTTTCAGACTAAAAGTCTAGCAACCGGATGCCGCACTGTCAAAATTTTCCCCAGTCTCTCATGCACAACAGACGAGGATCTTCAACTTCTTTTGCCTGGATGAGGACGCGAAAGGTGTCACCCATGCCGCCGTCCGGCAGCATGAGCTTTTTCAAGGCCAGGCGAGTCTTCAAAAGTTCCGTTTCCGTCGCCCCGCTCTTTTCCAGGGTGAGCATCTCCTCCATCAACCCCGCTCCCAGCAAAAAACGGTACTGTTCGCCGAACCAGACCTTGCGCAGTCCATGCTTCTCACCTTCACTGACAAGTGCGGTGAAATTGACGTGGCTGGTTATGTCCTGGGCTCCGACGCGGGTATACGGGTCTTCGCAGGTGGTGTGCTGATAATAGCAAAGCAAAGTGCCGTTCTTGCGCATGGGAGCATAAAGCTCATCTGCTTCATAGCCATAATCGATGGTCATGACAAAGCCCTTTTCCAGGGTGTCTGCCACCGACTTCAGCCAGCCCGTAGCGGCAAGATTTATTTCCCCCCGCTGTCCGGCAAGAAGAGTCACGCCGTTTCCTTTCAGATAATCGGCCAGATCCGGCGTGGACGGCTCATCGAGCATCTCGCCGAACTCGCCGTCAATTGCCGTCACATAAACTTCCATCAGTCCGGCAGGAGTCATCTCCACCAGGTGCACCGGCATGGCATCGATCAGCTCGTTGGAGAGCACGCAGCCCGAAAAGTGCAGTCTGCCCGCGGCAAGATCCTCCGGCGCCGACCAACTGAGGCGGGCAAGATGCCGGGAAAGTTTTTCCTGCTGGGCCTCTTTGAGGTCGGTTCTTTTTCAATCAGGCGGTAGGTCAGGACGTTGTAGAAGGAGCGGTTTGTCTCGGCGATGGTGTCCAGGATATCCCTGGCCAGCTGTCCGCCCCCTGCTCCCGCTTCGGCGATGGTGAAGCTCTCCGGTTTACCGAGAACCTCCCACATTCTGGAGATTTCCCTGGCAATGAGGCGGCCGAACATCAGATGCACGTTCATGCTGGTGTAGAAATCGCCTTCCGCGCCCACTTTTCGCCCGGGCGAGGTGTAATAACCGAGGCCCGGCTCATAGAGGCAGGCAGTCATGAAATCGGCGAAGGTGAGCCGTCCTGCCTTCCTTATCCTCTCAAGGAGAATATTTTTTAAGGCTGGTGTACTTTCCATCTGGTCTCCAGAAAATGTAACTTTATAAAACAAGGGTGGTCAATTGTCAACGTGACAACCCTTGGCCGCAATCAGGGGGAGGAGGGAATACACCATAGATGCCGGTCATTTCCATGGCGATGGCCTTCAATTCTTCCCGCAGGCCGGCCGGTTCCAGAACCTCCGCATGCCGGCCGTAGGAGAGGATCCAGGCAATCATTTCCATCTTTCCTCCTGCCGTAAAGGAGAGGACGATGCTGCCATCCTGCTCTTGGCGGATCGTTTGCGTCGGGTGCCAGACCCGGTCGTTGATGGTATGGGCAATGGTGGGGGAAAAGCGGATGCTGACCGCCATCGGTGCTTCTTCCACCATGCCGAATGCCGATTTGAACTGGTCCTCCGGGCGGAATTCCTCCGGCATCTCGAAGCGTTCCTTCGTCACTTGGACTTTTTTGATCCGTTCAGCGGCGAAGGTGCGGATTGCCCGGCGGTTGTGGGCATAGCCCAACAGGTAGAGCCTCCTTTGTTGTAGATAAGGGTGTAGGGATCGACCTGGTATTCTTCCGCCGATTTTTTGGTGGGGGGCCCATAGGTGATGATTAACCGGTACTGGTAGAGAAGAGCGTCGCGGATGGCTTTCAATTGTTCGGCGACGCCGCTGTAGTCGCGTCCCCCCTGCAAGAGCGGCAGGGATACCCGGGCTATGCGGTCCATATGGGCGGCATAGCGGGGAGGGAGAACCGAGTTGACCTTGTGAAAGATGGCCTCCATGTCGTCGTGGAAGGACGTGCCCTTGAGAATGTCAAGCTGGGAACGGAGGAAGGAGAGGGTCATCAGTTCCTGGAGAGTGAAGTTGATGGGAGGAACATCCTTGAAGCGGGTGAGGAAGCGGTAGGTCTTCGAGCCGTTGACCCAGTCGGAGACCAGCGGGTAGCCGGCCTCCTGGATGGCGTTCAGGTCCCGGTGATGGTGCGGCGGTTGACTCCGCCTTCTTCGGCCAGTTCTTCAATGGTGATGCCATGGCGGGCCTCGATCAGGCGGATGATGTCATGGAGCCGTCCGGCCTGGGAATACTTCTTTGCCGGCTTACCCTTCTGCATTTGGCGCCTGTCCCCCTTCACCGGCAGGATTCTTCCTCTTCGGACGCCGTCGCCTTTTTTTCTTTATTGCTTCTCCCTCTGCCGTCGCGGTTTCAACCGGTTTTTCCACTGTCTTGGCTGGAGGTTTCCCCCCCGACTTGCCGTGGTTTCTACCCCTTGGTTTAGCTGCAGGTTTCGGTTCAGACTTAGGCCGCGGTTTGGTCCGCTTGTAATCATGGACAAACAGCTCATCTTCGGCCCATTCCACCGGGATCTTTTCCTTGATGTATTCGTGTATGTCCTCGATGTGGAAGGCCCCGTCTTCGTCGGCCAGGGAGATAGCTTTGCCCTCGGCCCCGGCCCTGGCGGTACGGCCGATGCGGTGAACATAGTCTTCCGCGTCCTGGGGCAGGTCATAGTTGATTACATGGGAGACCCCATCGATGTGCAGACCCCGGGAGCAACGTCGGTGGCAATCATGATGGGAAGCTTGCCGTTTTTAAAGTCCTCCAGGATACGCATTCGCTTCCGCTGCTCCACATCGCCTGAGATGACCCGCGCCGGGAATTCGTTGGCGTTGAGACGGTCGTAAAGGTATTCCGCTTCCCGCTTGGTATTGACGAAGATCATGGTCCGGTCCATGCCCTTTTTCCTCAAAAGTCCCAACAGCAGCGGGAATTTCTCCTTCCTCGCCACATGGTAGAGGACCTGTTCCACCCGCTCCGCTGTCATTTGCTCAGGGGTGACGGCCACCTTTTCCGGCACGTTCATGAACTCGTAGGCCAGCTCCATGACTCGCTGGTTGAGGGTCGCCGAGAACATCAGGTTCTGCCTCGCGTCAAAGGGGGGAAGACGGCGGAGGATGAAGCGCAGGTCGGCAATGAAGCCCATATCGAACATGCGGTCGGCTTCGTCGATGACCAGCGCCTCGATGTTCTTGAGGCTGTAGACCTTCTGCTTCAGGTAGTCGATGAGCCGTCCCGGTGTCCCGATGACAATATCCACCCCCTCCTTGAGGGCATTCTTCTGTTTCATGTAATCGACGCCGCCATAGATGGCCTGGATGTTGAAGCCCGTGTATTTGCCAAGGGCTTGTGCATCCTTTTCGATCTGCACCACCAGTTCCCTGGTCGGGGCGAGGATCAGCGCCCGTGGATGGTGTTCGGTGCCGGCTTTTTCCTGGTTCAGCAGTCTGGTGAAGAGGGAGATGAGAAAGGCGGCGGTCTTGCCGGTGCCGGTCTGGGCCTGGCCAGCCACGTCTTTTCCTGAAAGGGCCGGAGGCAAGGCCTTTTCCTGAATCGGCGTACAATCGGTAAAGCCGGTGTCGGCGATGCCCTTCAGCACCTGTTCCGGCAGATTCAAATCGGTGAATTTCATGTGGATTATCCTTTTATTGCCTTATTTCAAGAGGATATCATTAACATACCATCGTGCAAATGACAATGGAAAGCCTCGGTCGGGGCCGGGAATGGGGCACTGCAGTAAAATCACCTTCACCAGGCAGGTATCGTGTGTTATGTTAGTTTCCAGCCACATGAAAGGACAAATAATGCAATCCTTCATCCACATCGAATCCCCCAACTACCTGAAAACCGAAACCCTGGCCAGCCCGGCCGACTGGTCGGCTGTCTTCGGCAACGACCGGCCGCTGGCCCTGGAAATCGGCTGCGGCATCGGCGATTTCATGGTGAAAACAGCCATGGATATGCCGGAGACCAATTTCATCGCCATTGATTACTACAATAAGGGGTGTTACAAGACCTGCCGCCGCATCGATCTCCACGGGCTGAACAATGTGCGGGTACTGCGGGAGGAGGCACGGCAGTTTATCACCGAGCGCATCGCCAAGGGCTCCTTGTCGGCTGTCTACATCAACTGTCCAGACCCGTGGCCGAAGAAGAAGCACCGTAAACGGCGGTTGGTGAACCGCCAGTTCATGGAATTCCTCCGGGACTACCTGGCTCCTGGGGCAGATTTCTATTTTGCCACTGATTTCGACGACTACGGTATTGACGTGGCGGGGATGCTTCCCGGCGTGGAGGGATTCGAGAACTGTCTTGCACCGGACCTTTACCGGCATGAGTTGGAGGGATACCATCTCTCCAAGTACATGCTCAAGTTCATGGAAGAGGGGAAGCGGATCTACTTCGTGCACTATGGGAAAACAGGGGCCCTTTGATCAGGCGCCTGTTTGACTAATCTTCCTGAAACTGTTCGACAGCTGCCTGCAATCTGCCTATCTGCCTCCCGAGCTTGTCAAGGGAGTCATTCAGAGTCTGTACCGAACTCAGTTCTTCATCTGTGGCAATGCGGATATTTCCCACCGAATTTATGATGCGCTCACTTCCCTTGCCCTGCTCCTGTGTTTCGACCATGATCTGACTGATCATGTCGCTCACATGCTCGGTTGCCTTAGTGATCTGTCCCCCCACGAGACATTGCTCCTGGGTGGCGTTTTTTACGATCCTTGCCAGGTCTCCCATGCTTGAGGCGGCCTTTTGAACTATTTCTCCACCTTTCTCCTGCTCCCGGTTGGCCGTTGCAATCTGGCTTGCCATTTCACTCATCTGATGCATGGCCGCACTGACATACTGACTGGTGGTCGCCTGTTCATCCATGGACCGAGCAATCAAGTCGACCCTTTGTGAATTCTGTTTCACTCCCTCGACGATCTTGATGAGAGCCTCTTCCGAGGATCGGGAAAGTTTTTCTCCCTGCGCAACCTGGCTGGTCGCATCCTTGATGGCCTTGACTGCGCGCTCCGTTTCCCCCTGAATGCCGCGGATGACGTCGGCGATCTCCCTGGTGGAATTCTTTGTCCGGTCAGCCAGTTCTTTGATCTCATCGGCCACTACAGCAAAGCTCTTGCCGTGCTCGCCCGCCTGCGCCGCAATGATCGATGCATTGAGGGCAAGCAGGTTTGTCTGGCCGGTCACCTCGTCGATGACCGCCAGAATGGTTCCGATATTGTCCACATTGGCAGACAGATTGTTGATGGCGTCTGCAGTGACCATGGTTGAAGAGTTGATGGCCTTAATGCCCTCGATGATGGCGTCCACCGACTGTTTCCCGTGGTTGGCGTCATTCAGTACCTGCTCCGCTATCAACACGCTTTCTCTTGTCGTCTTCTCAACCTGCTTGATGGTGGCATCCATCTGGGTGGCAGATGCGGAGGTATTTGACGCCGAGTCAGACAGGGTAGTTACGTTGGCGCCAACCTGGTGAATGGCTGCCGTCATCTGGGTAACAGAGGCGCTTACCTGTTCCACCATGTCGGCAAGAGCGTCCATGTTGATAGCCGTCTCTTCGATGCCGGCAACCATTTCCGTAATCGAGGAAGAGGTCTGGGAGGCGGAAGAGGAAAGACCATCGACACTGCCGGTAACCTTTTTCATGGATGAACTGATTTCCATGACTGCAGCTGAAGTCTGCTGAACATTATCCACCTGCTGCCTTGCCGAAACCACAACCTGGGTGGAAACCTCTTGCAGCGTTGATGAAATCTGTGCCAATTCATTGCTGGACTGGCGGACACGATTGACAACCATGCTCAGATTTTCAGTCATGTTATTTATATCAACTGCGAGCTGACCTACCTCGTCGGATGTGCCCACTTCCAATTTCTCTGCCAGATCCCAGTTTGTCGTCACATGCTGGATGTGATTTCGCAGGGAAGTGAACAGTTTCATGCTTTTCTTCAAGGATAAATAGAGCGGCAGCAGTGCTCCTGCCATGATGCCTGCGAAAAGCAGTATATTGATAAGGATTCCCTTCCAAATGGAAGTATAGAGCGGAGAGACATCTTTTGTGGAAAGGAGGATGCCGGCAGCGGCGCCGGACGCGTCAAGCACAGCTGATTCCGATCACATATCTGCTGTTGCCGAGGGCGACGGTTTGCACAAGATCTTTTTTCAGGCCCTGGTTTAACTTTTGGCCCAGCTTGGCCGCCAGTTGCAGTGTCTTTTCAGGGGCTGTCGATTCGAGAATAGTGAAATTGCCTGCCTTTTTCTTGTTTATCTCCGCCTTCCTCAGTTTGATGAAGTCTTCCACAAGAAAAAGGCTCACGTCATTGCCGGTAATCCCCTTCATCTGGTCAAAAACGTGGTCGATTTCCTGGGCTACTTCCAGATACCCGACCGGGCTCCCTGCGTGGGAAATGGGACGGACGCTGCGCAGTGAGAAGAAATTTTTTCCCATTTCGAGGCCGCTTGCTATATTGCCGGTGGCAGCCGCCTTAAGATAGGTCTCCCTTTGCAACCGGTCTCCTGACTGCTCGGGCTTGTGGCTCTCAGAAACACCGTGCCGCCAGGTTCGATGAAATAAAGATGGGTAATGTTGTTGTTCTGTTTCAGTTCTGCGAGAACTGCCGTAGCGTTTTGCACGAGGAGCTCGCGGTTTTTGCCGCAAAAGGGGCGATTATGTCATCGAGCCGGTCCAGGCCCGAATGGGCGCGAGCAAGTCCTTCGCCGTCGATGGCGATGATTGATTTGAAAAGCCGGCTCTCATCGTGGGCCAGTTGGCTATGACTCTGCTCTATTTGGCGTAACTGGCTAAAGTAGCTCCATAAGCCCATCACCAGACTTCCAGCGAAGAATATGCCGGCCAGGGTAACCAACACCCGCTGCTTAATGGTGAACCCCTTCTTCATGAAACCCCCTCTTCAGTCATAATAGAAAAAGGGAGGAGCAAATGTTGTACCGTGCTCATTAGGTGAGGGTCCTTCAGGATATGAAGACGCTTATCCGTGGCCTAAAGTCCGCAACAGGTGCAGTCTGACGGCATCGGCGAATGCCTCGTCCCGATCACCCTCATAGACAAGCGATGAGCCTATCTCGGCTGCCAGGATGGCAAAAAGGTATTTCTGAGGCAATTTTTTGACACGTTGCCGGTAACGGGGCTCCTCCCTGAGCATGCGGGGGAGGTGATTGAGAATGGCTTTGCGGAACAGCGGCTGCAGGCACAGCTCCGGGTGGCTCTGGAAATATCTGAAGAGGCGGGTGTAATGACCATTGATCTCGCTGCTCAGTGCATCGGAAATTTCCGTGTAGAGGAGTAGCGGGTCCTCCCGGTGGCGTTTCAGAATGATCCTTGCTTCATCGGCGGCTCTTTTCTCCAGGATCTGCAGCACGTCTGACACATACCGGTCCTTGTGCTCCATGAACTCCTGTTCGGTCAGGAGCAGATTGGCTATGATCTCGTAGGAAGAGGAGATGACGCCGCATTTGTTGGCCGAGGCATCGCGCATGATGATGACCCCCTTTTGCTGCAGCTGGACACGGGCTTCCGGCGTGAGAAAGGAATTGGCTCCCTCGATGACGACCCTGGACGATGGTCTGCCGTCGGCCAGGAAATACTGCTGCCAGTTGTCCCGGTCGATGGTCTCGGGGCGTCCCCCTGCGGGTATGAACAAATCGGCTTCCACCGTGAAAGGCAGGCTGTCGAACTCCCTATGAAACTCATCATTGGAGATCCACTCCTCTGCCAGACCGGTTTCGGTTTTCCTGACCTTGCGGTAGAGCTCCTTTAACCCGTCCTTGCGGCTGCCGGTGCGAAAGAGCATGAATCCCCCCTGGTGCAAAGCCGCCGGATCAAAGGCATCCAGATCGTTTTTCAGCACTATCCGCGAGAGCTCGTTCCGGTCTGCCCCTGAAGGATCAAAGAGGGCAGCCGTGCCGTCGAGGATGAGGCGGATGGACATCCGGGGACAGCGGTCGAGCATGATGCGCATGGCGTTGCCGGCCACATCGCCGTTAGGCCCGCCGGTGAACTTGACGCTGAAAGGATCCCGACCCATTTTTATGCCCAGATCCTCCATGGTGATCTCGGCGAACCGCACCACGCCTGTGGAGGTTACGCCATACTCTTTGTGGTTGATGCCCACTTTCTTGCTGGAGATGATGCCGATGCCGAGCATGTAGCCCCTTTGGGCGGAAAGTCTGGCGATGGTTTCGATCATGGAGTCGTGCATATTTTCATCGGGCCCTATTTCAATGGGCTCGTCTTCCCGATAATAATCCTTGACCCGAGGATCGCTGGCAATACCGCCGTCGGTTATGAAAATATCCAGGAAGGCGTTGATGATGCCGTATTGCAGCTTGTAGAGGCGCCAGGTCTCCATTTCCCGCTCCCGCGGACTGAGATCGGAAACATTCAGCACCATCACCAGTTTGGAGCCCCCCTCGTAAATATCCTTGTTTTTCAGGTGCTGTGTATGGGCGAGAACGAAGTTTTCCCGAAAGAGGGTGCTGACTGCTGCACGAAAATCATCATCGTTGCGGGCGATGATCGTGCGCCAGCCTCCCCGGGCGATGTCGGAAAAACCTATGTGATAGCCAAAACCGAAGCGACTGAAGAAAAAGGTAATGCGAAAAGGTATTGCCTGGGGCAGGTCGGCGGTGAATTCGGGGCCAAGTGCGGCCAGGTAGGCAGGGTCCAGGCGAAAAGCCAGGGCTTGTTTCTCAAGGACGAAAAAATTTGTCTTTAAAGTATGGGTGATGAAGACCAGGCAAGAGCGGAAGATCGTCCGGCGAAGTTCGTCAAAATGTTTATGCCCGGTGTTGTACTCGTCCACCTCCCGTTTGGTTTCGGCGAGCATCGTTGCATAAGTGGCTTCAGTAGTACCGGTTGGATCGAAGCGTGTCCGGAAAAGACGGACCAATTGCAGGGCCATTTCCGGATGTGAGTGGAAGGCACTTTTCACTTCCGATTCATCGAATCTATCAGGATTGTTGTGGGACAGACTGGTATGACAGAAGGCCATGAAGGCGCTGATCAGGGAAGCATCTTCGCCGTTCATCAGGCTGTTCATGACCAGATCACGGTACAGCAGGGATTTCGTGGATAAAATCTGGGTATTGTAGAGCTCCTGCTGCAGACGGGTGAAAACCTGATCCTCTTTTGCCAGCGGTTCTCCGTCCCGGTGCAGCACATAGAACGTGCCGAGGAAATATGGGTGGACGCCGTTGGAGACGGTCAGGCAATAGGCACGGTTGACGGCCAGCGACAGCCGGTTGAAGACCTCCATGACCTGAAAGAGAAAATCCTTTTGCGGGGGATTGCCGACAGCAAACAGGATTCTGGACTCCCTGCCGCCCGGCAGTTGTTCCAACCCCAGATAAAGCCCCCCCTGCTGATTACCCCTTTGGAGCAGCTGCAGAATCCGGGCAACCCTGATCGGCGGCGATATCCTGACATAGTTCTCATTATTCAGCCAGAGGATGCGGAGTAGCCGGTCCAGGTCTTTCAAATCAAAGGCGGGAAACCGGCTCTTCAGCTCGCTGACGATCTTTCTTCTGATTGGAGACGGTACTTCCACGTTCCTGCCGCCAACTATCTCTTCATTACTTTTGCGGTCGAACTCGAAACGCTGGATTTCCAGTGCCTGTTCCATGCCCGGCATCAATCCTTGGGAATGGGTAAACATGGCATAGGAAATATCCCGCTCCTGAAACCGGCGGAGTGAATCATACAGGGTTCCGGGAGCATTGACCATGGCCATGATGAAGGTCTTGTCCCGGTCGGCAAGGATCAGTCTGCGGTTTTCCCGCAGTGTCCCCAGTCCCTTCTCCAGCAGGGCGAGTGCTCCGGTTCATCCTTCATGGAGATGAAAAAGTAAGGGTTCATCTGCTCTTTGAGCCAGTGAACGTTTGCGTTTTCGCCTTTTTTCCCGGTGATTGGACTCTTCATTGCTGTCGCCTCCCTGGCGCCACGAGCTGGCGCTCCATACCCCCTGAGAGTATATCCTTAATTAGAAAATAAACCATGGGAGTGGCAGGGATGCAAGGTGAAAATTAGAGGGAAGCAGCGGAGGCAATTGGCAGACAGCATGCAATGGCAGGTATCTGAGGTAAAAAAAAGCCCCGGTTTTCACCAAGGCTTATTAAGCATCCATTTGTTCGAGAACTACGTTCTGGTCACATTTGCCGCCTGGAGGCCCTTGGGTCCCCTGGTTACGTCAAAGGTCACCTTATCGCCTTCGGTAAGGGATTTGAATCCGTCACCCGTTATGGCAGAAAAATGGACGAACACATCTTCACCGTTCTCCTGCTCAAGAAAACCGAACCCCTTGCTGTCGTTAAACCATTTTACCGTGCCTTTTTCCATTACTTTTTATCTCCTGGTTGATGTGATTTTATCCGGAGTTTTGCCGGATATTGAAAAAACTCTAACAAATATTTCAAGGTTGTCAAAAGAGGGCTAATTATATTTATTTAATTTTTAAATGCAACAAAAAAATCATATCAAACCCTCCCTGGAGAGGGAGTCTGTAATCTCATCAGCCAGATCCTTGCTCACACTTACGGCATTGGCCGGTTCCGAACTCTCAAAAGTAGCTGCCCAGACCAGTTTGCTGCTGCTTGTATCGAAGAGATGCACCTGTATGGTGGCAACGTTATAGGTGGTGACCACGGGGGGCTCATAAAAGGTCGATGCGCCTCCGTAATAGCCGTACATGTCCCAGTATGGAAATGCTGAGGGATACCAGTAGCCTGGATAATTATCCATATAGCCGGGCTGGACATTGGTCCTTTTTTCCATGTTGGTGGTCTGCATGCAGAGAATCCCTTCGGCTCCCGATTCCTGCACCGCTTTTTCCAGCGCCTGCCTTTTGGCAGAGTATCTCCGTTCTTCAGATACATGTGGGCAGGCACCGCTTCGACACCTCTCTGTTTGAGTTCTGCACTAAGGACGTCTTCATATATTTTCTGGTTACTGTGGTTTTTGGTAACCCGTGAGACCAGCAGCTTCTGATACTTCTTGCCCTGATTCGGCGCATGCCATGAGTCGACCATACGGGTTGCTGCACATGAAGTAATAAACATCATCAACAACAGGAGCACCGGGAATTTTGCATGGAATGGCTGCATGTGGTAACCTCCTAAATGAAGTGTATTTAATTATACCCATGAATCTATTCGGTGCAAGACAGGTTGGGAGCAATGTGGCTGGATCGGGGGAGGAATGCCTCAGAAGGTATTCGAGACAATAAGGACCGGCATCGAGGCCTTTTACGGTGGGGCCGCCGCCCTGGTTGTAAAGTACGATGATGTTTCAAAAGCCGAGCGAAACGGCAGGTTTGCCTTTGCCAGGAAAATAAGGACAGAGGCGGGTGATTTCGCCTTTCACTTCAAGCGGAGCGATATTCCCTTCACCGATACTGAGATAAAATTCGGCGAGGAGCTCGCCTCTGCCTTCCAGGTGCTGTTCAACGGCTTCAAGAAAAACGGCCATGAAGCCCATTACCGGACAGCCCTGCTTTCTTCCCTGATGGATATAGCCATTGCCCGGTATCTGCGCCGTGAGCACCATCGGGCTTTCTGGTCCATCCAGAGGCTCATCCAGCTGCTGAAGAACCTGTCCTATCATCGCAACGAGGGGGTACCGGCCACTACCGGCTTTATCATCTACCGGAAACAGCTGCATGCCTTCCGCGATGCCTGCAGCGGTCCCGAATTTTCCTGGAATGTTTTTAAACCGAACCTGAGTATTTCCCCGGAATTCTTCGCCTCTCCCCTGACATACCGGCTGGTGGACGGCATGGGAACCTACTTTACCAGCAACATCAACATGCGTGTTACCGGCATGATCAAGTTCGACAGTTATGGACACTGCGATGCCGTGGAGCGCCTGTACCATGCCAACACGTTCGGTCTTTTGAACAGGGCAGGGAAAGGGGCTTTTGCCGTGGATATCAACTTCAGTTCCGAGCTGGAGGTAATGACCTGTCCCGACAAGCTCTTTGTCTGGCGCAGGGGAAACTGGAGCCTGTTCGATCCGGACATCTACAAGTATTTTCTCGATGGGAGCATGGACGAACGGGAACAGGAGCTGTTGATCATGACCCTGTACTCACTGTCCAAGATCCGTCACGGTACCATTGTTCTTATCTGCGAGCAAGAAAAGCGAGTTCTGGATTCCCTGAAGAAGGCTCGGTCGGGGGGCATGATTCGCTGAGCAGCATGCTCATCGACCAGGTGAAGGATCTGAAGGTGAGTGATCTGAAGAATTCCGGACAGTTGGTGAGGATTCTTTCCTCTGATGGCCTGACGGTATTCAACGAAAAGGGTGAATTGCTGGATACGGCTGATAATAGACACATCCCTGACCCCTGACCTCATAACCGGCGGGGGGAGAACAACTGCGGCAAGCGCTGCGTCGCTGTTGGGGAAGGTGATCAAGGTCTCGGAAGATGGGCCGATACAGCTCTATGACAAGGGGAAACTGGTATACATGTTCGGCTGACGACAGGAACCCAGGCGTACATCGGTACTTTCCAACCCCTCGCTCCTTTAAGCCCTGCATCTCGGCTGCCTGATCGCATTATTCAAAGGTCCCTGACAAGTCAGATGAAAAAACCGCTCAGGCGTGAATGGAGATCGGTGTCGGTGCCGGCTTCCTTTGTTATCAGCGCTTTGCGCTCCCTGAGGGGCATCAGCTTGATGATATGTCTCCGTGCACCGGCTTCATTGCCGGCTATGGCAGTTGCATGGTGCAAAGGATCGGCAAGGGGAGTCCGTTCCGGTATCCTTCGATGAGCTTGCCGATCTCTTCCCGCCGCTTTTCATCGGTCCATGATCTGTAAATATCAGCACCTATATTTTCAATCATACATACCTTTCCTGTTACCAGATGTCGATGGCCGGCAGAGTCTTTTCCTGCATTTCGATGGCTTTCTGCCAGCAGTCCCGGTCTCTTATGAGGAGGCTTTGGCTTCTGTTCTGGCCAATCTTTCGCACATAAACGGCAAAATCTCCGTTGGAAAAGTGGATAACGCGGCCATGGTCTTTGCCAAGGTCTTCGGCGACAATATCGATATTCTCGTTTTTGAGAAACTCCCGGATGAACCTGCAGTTTACTTCGCTGACACAGGCGAAATTGCCTAATGATTCCCTACTGACCATGATATTGGCCCCGCCGAATACCTTTGCCTTGAGAAAGCGCTTCTGCGCCCCCCTTTTCAGCATCTCGTTGATCAGGAGTTCCATGGCATGAATGCCGTAACGACCGGCTTCTGAGACATAGAGAGGAAGATCCCTGGAATATCGCCGGTTGCTGAGCAGGAAGTGGTTCATGCCAATGACCTTGCCGATCGGATCATAGAGGCATGCGGAAACGCATGAACCGAGCAGGGTCGATATAACGGTGGCGTCGGCTGCGGCGTGAAATTCGCCCGGGTCGAGGATAACCCTTTTAAACCTGTCGATTGTCTCAATTCTCATACCAGATTTTCACATGCGCTTGTTCCGGTGGTGGTCGCTATAATGAGAAAATAGCATAGCAGGATGTGACAAGGAAACAACTATTTACCCATAACCGATGGGAGAAACGGCAGTCTAAGGGGGGCAGGGGCACCGTTGCTCGGTGCCCTGGGGAAGAGTATCGCTACTTCAGAAGCTGGATGATGCCCACGGCAGTCGGATTACCTGTCGTGACCGTTTGCAGAGGGGATGAATAGGGAAGGAAACCGCTCGCGTCAACATGGACACGATAGGTTCCGCTGGGGACGAAGGAGCTGAACGGAACCCGGGGACCGCCGCTTGTGGCGTTGGCGAAAATGCTGCCGGCGGCGATGGCGGTGCTGCTTGCCTGGGGGACGACGGAGACGGTAGCCGTTGACCAGTTGCCCAGGGTCGAGACGTGGCCGGTCAGGGAACCGAAGCTGTTATAAACATCTCCGGACTGAACGATGCGGATGCCGGTCGGTTTGAGGATATACTTCTGATTGTTCTGGTTGCTACCGGTGATGACAATGGCGGTATTGGGGTCAAAATCGATGACGATGGCGTTGATGACTCCCGCCTTGACATCGACTTTCCCGACAATCTTCAGCCCCGACTGCTGCCCGCTGGGGGTATCCAGAGGGATGGTCTGACCCGTTTTCAGCACGACGTAGTTGGCGGTGTTCTGCTTCATTGGGTGCCAGGACAAGCCGGATCTGGTTATACTTCCCGGCCGGCAGAACGACCTCGCCCAGAGCTTCCTGTACAAAGCGCAGCGTCAGGATGTCGATCTTCCTGGGTGTTGTGAATGTGGCGACGACGGGGAGTCGGGCATCGTCGTCCTTGGCATTTTCCAGGCCTGCCGGTACGACGCGGACTTCCTTGATGGTGATGAACACGTTGGCAAAGGCATCACTCTGGGCATCGGTCAGCCCGACCTTGAGTGTGCCGGTGGGGGTGGAACTGCCGCCACCGCCACAACCCGGCAACTGCGAAACCGCCAGTGCCAGCAAAACCGCCAATGTCAATCCCCACAAACTTCTTACCTTCTTAAGCATGACAACCTCCTAGCAGCGAATTTCCCCTTGTTCCCGGCCTTTCGGAAAAAGAAAAGCCGGGGCAGAAATATCGATGACATTTCGGCAACCCGGCTGTCTCAGAGAGACCCTTTAGGCTTTCCGCCCCATCCTCGCGGATGGTTGAGTATTATCGTCTACCACCAGGGGTATTAATGTTGCCGACATTATGCATGGCGTCCGGTGAAAGTCAAGGCATTCAGAAATGGGATTATTGCAGGTGACGCCATATTGGTTAGGATTAATGTGCAGGGTGCGACCTAAGCTTTTTTCGTTACAGGGGGTGGAGAAAACTCTATAAAAAAAGTAGTGTATGTAAAAATTTTGTTGATCATTTTTATGGTAAATGCTTATATGGATTTAGGTTGTATTTAGCTTGAATGTGGGAGGCAATATGAACGCAGCGACCAGCATCATGCGCTATTACAGGTTCTTTCAGCAGCGGAATGCAAGGCGCGTCCTTGATTATGGTGCCGGCAAGCTTCGCAATTCTCTCTTCCTTTCCGGTAAAGGATTTAACGTTTTCGCCGCCGACTTGCCGGAGCAGATAGGCCGGATGAAGGAAGAACCTGCTGCCAGTCGTCTTGCCGGACTGATAGAAGCTACCGAACTGGAACAGACAAGGCTCAATGTGGATCTGGTCATCTCGAATTTTGTCTTTAATATTATTCCTGATGGTCTGGAGAAACAGCTTTATCTGAGAAACACGGTGAGAAACCTGCGCCGGGACGGCTATCTGCTGGTTGAGGTGCGCTGCCGTCAGAACCTGGTACCTTGCGGCAGCGGCTGTACCCATTACATGAAATGCAACAGCTGCATCAAAACCTATTCCCATGATGAGTTGGACAGGCTGGTCAATCCCTACGGCTTCAGACGCATTTGTCATTATTACCGTCACCGGGCACTGGCAGCCGTTTATCAGCTGGTGGACGACCATGGCTGAGAACTCCGGGGGCGACCTCAGGCGTTTATTGCTGTTAAACCAGGCGAGGACCTTTGCTCGCTCTTTCTACTTTCTTGAGATTTTCAGCACACACGGCGCGGAACGTGGATGAAATCCTGTTGTCGCCGGCGGCCCGGCCCCAAAACTCCCTTGCGCACTTTTCTGCCGAACTGAGCTGATTCATTTTTGGCGAGATAACCGGCGTTGGAGTATAGCTCCAACGACAGTTATGAACTGGTTACGAGCGGTCTTCCATTGCCGATAAATTACGAACAAACTGCCGATATTTTGCCGATAAAGTGTAGCCGCGATTTTTTCTGGCGCTGCTCGTCGCCTCAAGGAAGCCCTGGCGTACCCATTCCGTGCAGAGCGTCCGGCAGGTCCGTTCGGAGAGCCCCAGGCATGTCACCAGATTGGCGGTCGTAATCCGTTCGGTCCGGACAAAGAGGGTTAGCACTGCTCGGGCGCGGGGATCGAGAGCGCGTATCGCATCCGGTTCCACAATCACTCCTTCGGCGGCATAGCGAGCGGCCATATCAAGCGCCGCAGCAAAGACCCCGGCCAGCGTCATGGTGAAATACTCCAGCCATGGTGTCAAATCAGTTTCGGCCCTGCTTCGTAGTAGTTGTGGTGCGGATGGGTGGATAAAGCAATGTAGTAAGCGGCCAGGTCGCGAGCGTGCTCCTCCTCCAGCGAGTAGAAGCCATGAAGCCCGTAACCGCCGCTATGGAGCAGGAATGCTGCCAGCAGACGTGCCGTGCGACCGTTGCCGTCATAATAGGGGTGAATGGTCACGAACTGGTAGTGGGCCAAGCCGGCAATGAGCGGCACCGGCATACCCTCTGCCACGGATAGTTTGATCCAGCGGACGAGCTGTGCCATCAGTTGCGGCACATCAGAAGCCTCCGGAGGAAGGTAGACAATGCTTCCCGATGCGGCATCACGGATCACGTTCTGTCCATCACGGTAAGGGGTTGGCTTGGCACGTTTTCCTTGTTCGACCAGGGCATGGAGACGCCGTATCAATTCCTCGGTCAAGGGAACGTCCTTCGCCACCCACTCTTCGACTCGCAGCAGGGCATTCCAGTAGTTGCGAACCTCGCCCGCATCCCGCTCGCGCCCCAGGAAACGAGCGCGCTGCTGCTCGATGGCTTCCGCAGTTTCCGCCAACGTCAAGCGGTTCCCCTCGATTCGGGTTGAATAGTGGGTGGAACGGAGGCGTACCTGACGGCGCAATTCCTCCTCTGCCGCCGGAGCCAACGGCGTATGCTCCACCGCCACCCGCACCGCCTCAATGTTCATCAGGCGGCTGGCAATGGCCGTGGTTATGGTATAGCGTGGATGCCAGGCAGGAGTTTTGGTCATGATGATCTTCTTTTAACGGCAAAAGTTTTGCCGTTATTTTATCACAGCTTTGCCGTTATTCTGCCGTTATTTTTACCATGAAAGGCAAATCCCCTGGAAATTTCACTGGATGGATTCTTTTTGCGCCCTTCCACAAAGGCTATGATGGGTTAAAGTGAGGAGCCAGCTACTGCACCGGCTTTCTTTGAAAGAGGTGTTTCTGGTAGAGGAAATATAAGTTGCAGAAACTGCCAAGTTATGTTTCAAGGGACAGTCAATCAAAACAGTAGGTTAGGGTCTGGCGGAAGCACATGGGAATCGAACCCACCAGGGAGATTTCTCATCCCCCTCACCGGTTTTGAAGACCGGGCCGCCCACCAGCGACGGTCGTGCTTCCCCTTTGTTTTCTGTATAGATAAAGCATCGGGTCTTGCTAGTCAACACAAAGTTTATTTCAGGAAATTTCCCTATCCATATTCGTTATCGCGACCGAAACATGCTTCGGATGCTGCCGGTTTGCCTGAACATTACAGGTGCTTCATTTAGGCAGAACTTTTGCAGGAGGACAAACGCTGTGACAGAAAAAAGGATCGGAGATACCGAACATGAGACTGACGATTTTTGCAGTTATGGCATCCTTCCTGTTTGGCTGCACCAGCTCCTTGCATCCTACCTTGAAAAAGCTGGATACCCTTGAGCCTGGCGTGGTGAAAACGGCGGTGCTGGGTGGGACCATGTATGAAATAGGCTATATCAGGGCTTTACCCGGTTTTGTTGCTTCGGCTAACTACTACCTGCCCGAAATGGACAATCTGGTCTTTCCACCGGTTAAAAAAGGGACTGTCTGGGTGTGCAACGGAAAATTGTCCAGCGGCGATTACCTTTGTCTCTGTCCTGATATTTCCGAAAAGGATGTTACCACCAGCACCGGGATTCCACTGGCGACCAAGCTGCCCCTGTTTATCATCAAGCCCTGGGGGGAGTTTGCCGGCTTGTATTACACCGATACCGATCGGGAGTCCGGGCAGGTAAATCATCTCCACGGGCTTTTTGTTTACACGGATGTTCCTCTGGAAGACAGCTACAAGGCGCGCCTTGTCTACAGCGGCAGAACAGATTCCGTCATTAGCCTCACCTATCAGGAGTTCAACGGGACGATGAAAACCCCGGCGCTTTCCCAGGTCCTGACTTACGAGATGACATCGGCGAATATGATCAACGTGAAAAATGTCATGATCGAGGTGATGGATGCGACCGAATCGACAATTAAATATGTTGTGAAGAACTGAAAAAAACTACAGTTTGTTTCTTCAAAGGGGGGCATTGCCCCTCTTTTTGTTTTGATGCCCAGACTCACACTTGGTGGTGCTTCGGCAATATCAACAGTTGACAAAGCCGGTTGTTGAATGGAAAATGAGAAAATTTTTTTAACGGGAGGATTTTTTGGAAACCGTTTCAGTGGAACTTGTTGTAATTGCAATCCTCATTGTCATCAATGGTTTTTTTGCCTGTTCCGAGTTTGCCATTATCTCGATAAGAAAAAGCAGGGTAGCTCAGCTTGTGGCTGCCGGCGACGAAAGGGCGATGATAATTGAAGCTTTGCAGAAGGATCCCCACCGTCTGCTCGCCATTGTCCAGATTGGGGTGACGGTGGTAGGTTCGACTGCCTCGGCAGTGGGGGGATAATCGCTGCGGAGCACCTGAAGCCACTTTTGCAGCAGGTCCCCTACGAACTGGTCAGTGATGCGGCCGAGCCCCTGGCTGTGTCCATCGTCGTCATCATTGTCTCCTACCTGAGTCTGATTATCGGGGAACTGGTACCGAAGACCATCGGCCTTCAATATGCCGACACCATGGCCTTATATATAGCCAAGCCGTTGAACCTTCTGGCAAGGGTCAGCACCCTCGCCGTTTCATTTCTGACCGTTTCAAGCAAGGCAGTCCTTTCTTTAATGCGCATAAAGGGGGAGGGGCGGGCCTTCATTACCAGGGAAGAAGTGCAGCATATTGTTGCCGAAGGCCATGAAACCGGGGTTTTCAGTGCCGCCGAATCGGAATATATCCGCAATATCTTCGACTTCACCCACACCAGTGTCCGCGAAGTAATGGTTCCACGCACCAGGATGGCTGCCCTCGACCTGGACCTTTCCCGCAAAGAAATGCTGGATTTTGTCCTGGAAAACGAATATACACGCTATCCGGTATTCCATGGCAGCGTGGAGAACATTGCCGGCGTGGTCCACCTGAAGGATCTCCTGGGGCGAATCGTCACCGAGCCTGATTTTGATATCAACACCATTATCCGGCCTCCCTTTTATGTCCCGGAGGGAAAGCGTGTCAATGACCTGTTGAAGGAGATGCAGCGGAAGAGGACCCACATGGCCCTGGTTGTGGATGAATATGGAGGCTTAAACGGTCTGGTGACCACGGAAGACCTGCTGGAGGAACTGGTGGGAGAAATAGAGGACGAGCATGACATCGGACCGGGACGGGTGCAGAGACTGCCTGACGGCAGCCTCATGTTGATGCCCTCATTTCCATCAATGATGTGGAAGACCTGCTTGGCATCAAATTGCCGGAGGATATCCCCTATGACACCCTGGCCGGCCTGATCCTGGACCAGTTGGGAAGGTTTCCGGAGAAGGGGGAACGGTGGAATGGCATGATTACACCCTGGTTTGTGAAGAGGTGAAAAAGACCTCCATAGTCAAGGTGCGGATTGTCGGGAAGAACGGTGATTAGTGATTGGTGATTGGTGATTGGTGTGACGAAATGAGAGAGGGGCGCTTTTGGGCGCCCCTCTCTCATTCAGGCATGTCTGCTTTTCCGTTTGTTGCCGACCATTACCGAGATGAGTATGGCAATGGTCAGTGAGCCGACGATGACGCCCAGGGAAAAATAGATGGGCATTTCGAATACATCGCCGAGCAGCATCTTTGCGCCGACAAAGCAGAGGATGAACGAGACCCCCAGTTTCAGGTAAACGAACATGTCCATGACGTGGGCCAGCAGGTAGTAGAGTGACCGAAGCCCCATTATGGCGAAGACGTTGGATGTGTAGACGATGAACGGGTCGTGGGTGACCGCGAGAACGGCGGGAATTGAATCGACGGCAAAGATCACGTCGCTGGATTCCACCACCAGCAGGGTGAGGAAAAGAGGTGTGGCGGCAATCTTGCCGCACTTTCTGATGAAAAAGCGGTCGCCGGATACCCGCTTGGTGACCGGAACAAATTTCCTCACCAGGCGCACCAGCAGGTTTTTCTCCGGCTCGATATGATCGTCTCCGCCGAAGGCCATTTTTATGCCGGTGACTATCAGCAATCCGCCGAAGACATAGATCATCCAGTGGAACCGCTCGATCAGCGATACCGAGGAGGATGAAGATCCCTCTCATGACCAGCGCACCCAGTATGCCCCATTTGAGGATCTTCGGCTGGTGGTGTTTCGCCACATGGAAATAGGAAAAGATCATGATGAAGACGAAGAGGTTGTCCACCGATAACGATTCTTCTATAACGTAGCCGGTCAGGAACTCCAGCGCCTTGTCCGGCCCCATGAAATAATAGATGCCGGCGTTGAAAATCATGGCCAGGGAAACCCAGACAATGGTCCAGGTGAGGGCCTCGCGGAATTTGACCTCATGGGTTTTGCGGCTGAAAACTCCCAGGTCGATAACGAACATTACGGTCATTACAGTGGCAAAAGCCACCCACATGATTGTCTGATTTGACACAAAGAACTCCTGACAGCATATTTATTTGATTCAAACAGGAAAAAACGAGGAGAGCCTGAAAATTCAGGCTCTCCTCCATCGTTGGATTACCGGGAGCGGTAGGCCATCGCCTCAAGTTTAGCGATCCGCTCTTCCATGGGGGGGTGAGTGGAGAAAAGATTGAGCAGTGCGCCGCCTGTCAGCGGGTTGACGATGAATAGATGGGCTGTTGCCGGACGGGCTTCGTGCATGGGAAGCATCTGTGATGCGTTCTGCAGCTTGCGCAGGGCACTTGCCAGGGATAAGGGGTTGCCGCAGATTTTTGCCCCCGAATCATCTGCCATGTATTCACGGGAACGGGAAACTGCCATCTGGATCAGCATTGCCGCTATGGGGGCGACGATGGCCATGGCCAATCCGCCTATTGCACTTCCCCCTCCTTCTTCGTCGTTATGTCTGCCGCCGCCGAAGATTGCCGCCCACTGGAGCATGTTGCCGAGCATGGAGATAGCGCCGGCGATGGTGGCGGCAATGGTGGAGATGAGAATGTCGCGGTTCTTCACGTGGGACAGCTCATGGGCCATCACCCCTTCCAGCTCCTCTGGGGTAAGGATGCGCAGGATTCCTTCCGTGGCAGCCACTGCCGCATGCTCCGGGTTTCGCCCGGTGGCGAAGGCATTGGGGCTCTCCGACGGGATGATGTAAACTTTAGGCATGGGAAGGCCTGCTTGAATGGCCAGCCTGCGGACCATGCCGTAAAAGGCCGGGTTTTCCATCTCGGTTATCTCTTGGGCACCGTACATGCGGAGAACGATCTTATCGGAAAACCAGTAGGAGAAGGCGTTCATGGCGCAGGCCATGAAAAAGGCGAAGACCATGCCGCTTCTGCCGCCAATGGCGCTGCCCATGGCAACCATCAGCAGGGTGAGGCAGGTCAGGAGCAGGGTAGTTTTCAGTCGGTTCATTTTTAACCTCCATTGAGTTTCGTCCGGGCAAACATAAAAGACCTTTACCCAGACGTGTTGATATCGCGTTGGATAAAGGTCTTGCATGCGTTGACATAAAGTCG
This sequence comes from Geotalea toluenoxydans JCM 15764, assembly GCF_001311985.1. Classification (GTDB taxonomy): domain Bacteria; phylum Desulfobacterota; class Desulfuromonadia; order Geobacterales; family Geobacteraceae; genus Geotalea; species Geotalea toluenoxydans. The sequence continues at coordinate 133,754 of NZ_BBCJ01000006.1, read as the reverse complement.
TTGCCCCGGGTCCGGGCCTTCCGGCCGTCCTGACGAACTGAGGGTCGGCCATTTCTCCGGCCGATTGCTACTCCCCTTTACTGCTACAAATATATGCAAAGCGGTGGGCTATGTCAAGGATTGTGACAATTTAAGATTCGGTCAACAGGATAGCATCGGCTATCTGGCGCAACGACTTTCGCTTGTCCATGGCCAGTTTCTGCATTTTGCGAAAAGCCTCCGGTTCTGTCAGACCCTGGCTGCGCATGAGCACCCCCTTTGCTCTTTCGATGACCTTTCTGCTTTCGATGGTTTCCTTCAGATCTTCCACCTGTTCCCTGAGTTCGTCCATTTCGTGGGCGTGGGCAAAGGCCAGCTCCAATGCAGGCCACAGGTCCTGATCGCGGAACGGCTTGGTCAGGAATGCGGCCACACCCGCCTCTTTTGCCTTGGCCACTGTCTGCTGGTCCATGCAGGCGGTCAAAAGCAGAATCGGCACTTTAAGTTTCTTGCGGATGGCCTTTGCTGCGCTGATGCCGTCCATTTTCGGCATGGAAACATCTAGAATGGCAATGTCCGGCAGGCGGCTCAAGGCCGATGCAACAGCCGCCTCTCCGTCACTGCATTCTATTATTTCGGCAAAGCCGAGATCCTTCAGCTTATTTTTTAGGCTCATCCTCAGAACCGGCTCGTCGTCGCATATCAGTACGCTTCTCAATAGAATCACCACCTTATCATGATTTTTGCCCTGTAATTCCAGCTCTCTACATTATTGAAACAGCACAAAGCATTCCAAAGGCGATGAAGTGGTGGTATATAGATAGGCAGTCTTGTTACAAATTTTTCAGGAGTCAAAATTGAAAAAGAAAATTGCCATTATTGCCGCACTGGCCATATTGGTGGGGGCAATTGCTTACTTCGTGTTGCGTGAAGAGCCCGATACAAAAAGACTGGCTGTTTCCGGCACCATAGAGGTGGTTTCGGTGGAGGCCAGCTTCAAGGTCCCCGGCAGGATGAAATCCCGCCTGGTGGATGAGGGGGAGACGGTCCGAGCCGGCCAGGTTCTGGCCCTCCTGGAACCGGAGGACCTGAGCCATGACGTGGCACGCCTTGAAGCGGATAGGTCGGTGATGAAGCTTCACTAGCCGAACTTGAAGCCGGGTCGCGCCGCGAGGAAATTGCCCAGGCCCAGGCAGCTGCAGCCAGGGCAGAGGCTGAAGCCAACCGGCTGGAAAAGGAATATCAGAGGGACAAAGCCCTGTTTGCCAGGGAAGTGATTTCCCAGAGACAACTGGATGCATCCGGAACTGCCTTCGAGACTTCCCGGGCGGCTGTCCGCGAGGCAAGGGAGGGGCTGGCTCTGGTGCGTAAAGGCCCTCGCCGGGAAAAGATCGATCAGGCCAGGGGACGGCTTAAGGAGGCGCAGGCGGCCCTCGCCCAGGCTGAGACGAGACTTGGATATGCCACGTTGACCTCCCCCATTTCGGGACTGGTGCTGTCCAAACATGCGGAACCGGGTGAACTGGTGGCTGCGGGCACCCCCGTTGTTACCCTGGGGGACATCACCGATACCTGGCTGCGCGCTTACATCAGCGAGACCGATCTTGGTCGCGTCAAGGTGGGACAAGCGGTGCTGGTGAAGGTAGATACCTATCCAGGCAGGAGCTATCGCGGCAAGGTAACGTTCATTTCTCCGGAGGCCGAGTTTACGCCGAAAAATGTACAGACCGAAAAGGAGCGGGTAAAACTGGTCTACCGCATCAAGATTACGGTGCCAAATCCGCAAATGGAGCTGAAGCCGGGCATGCCTGCCGACGCGGAGATTCTTCTATCTGCGCAACCCTCCTCAATCCCCCCTGTGGAATAGGAGGGTTGCGAACGCAAGTGAGCAGAGGGATGTGAGAATTATGGATGCCATCAAGATCGACAACCTGACCAAACGCTTCGATGCCATGATTGCCGTTGATGGTCTGACACTCACCGTCTCCAGAGGGGAATTGTTCGGCCTGGTCGGTTCCGACGGGGCAGGGAAAACCACCACCATGCGCATGCTCGCCGGCATCATGGACCCAAGCTCCGGTGATGCATGGATCATGGGCAGGCATGTGGGGCGGGAGGGAGAGTCCCTTAAAGGAGCATCGGATACATGAGCCAGCGTTTCGGACTGTATCCCGACCTGACGGTGCTGGAGAACATCCATTTCTTCGCCGATATCCACGGCTTGCCACAAAAGGGGCGACAGGAAAAAATCGACCGGCTGTTGGCCTTCAGTAACCTCACCCCGTTCAAAAAACGTCGCGCCGGTAATCTTTCCGGGGGCATGAAGCAGAAACTGGGGCTGGCATGCGCCCTGATCCATACGCCGCAGGTACTTTTCCTGGACGAGCCGACCAATGGCGTCGACCCGGTTTCGCGGCGCGATTTCTGGCGCATTCTTTATCAGCTGCTCAAGGATGGCGTGACCATCTTCGTCGCCACCGCTTATCTGGATGAGGCTGACCGGTGCAACAGGGTGGGGCTGATCCACAAGGGAAAGCTGGTCGCCTGCGGCACTCCCCAGGAGTTGAAACAGTTGATGCCGGGGGGGATTCTTGAAGTGCACACCGGCAATGCCCGCGCCTGTTTGCAGATTCTGCATCGGAAGCTGGAGGGTTACCAGGTCGGACTGTTCGGCGATCGTCTGCACATTGTCAGCGAAACCCCGGAGAAGACGCAGCTCCTGGTGCAGGACCTGCTGAGGGGCGAGGGTGTCGAAATTGTCAGCATACGGCAGATCGAACCGTCCCTGGAGGATGTATTTATTTCGGTGATGGGGGAGAGGACGGCCATGCCACAGCCGGATGAATATGCCGTGTCCCTGCGCAACCTGGAAAAGCGCTTCGGCGACTTTGCCGCCGTGGACAGGATCAGTCTCGACGTGGGGAAGGGGGAGATCTTCGGCTTTCTGGGACCGAACGGCGCAGGTAAATCCACCACCATCCGTATGCTCTGCGGCATCTTGCCCCCCAGTGGCGGATCGGGAACCGTTGCCGGTTTCGACGTCGTCAACGAGACCGAGTCCATCAAGAAGAACATCGGCTATATGAGCCAGCGGTTTTCCCTCTACGAAGACCTGACCGTCGAGGAAAATATCGACTTCTACAGCGGCATCTACAGGATTGCGCCTGAAAAACGGCAGGTGCGCAAGGATTGGGTCATCAGGATGGCCGGGCTGGAATCCCACCGCAATTCCCCTGCTTCAGTCCTTTCCGGAGGTTGGAAGCAGCGCTGGCACTTGGCTGCGCCATTCTCCATGAGCCCCCATCGTCTTTCTCGACGAGCCCACCTCCGGCGTGGACCCGGCCAGCCGCCGCAATTTCTGGGATCTCATCTACCGCATGGCCGGAGAAGGCACAACCGTCTTCGTCACCACCCATTACATGGACGAAGCTGAGTACTGCGACCGCCTGGGCCTCATCTACCGGGGCCAATTGATCGCCCTGGGAACACCCGCCCAGCTGAAGACGGAGTTCATGACGGAAGAGGTTCTAGAGCTGAAATGTCATGGGGCACAGGAACTGATGGAGGAAGTGGAGGCTCTGGATGGGGTGAAGCATGCCGCCCTTTACGGCAATGGCCTGCATGTGGTGACCGCTGACGGGGAAAAGTCCATTTCAGCTATCCGTGCGCTCTTGGCCGGGAAAGGGATTGCCGCCGACCGGCTGGAGAAGATCGTGCCTTCCCTGGAGGATGTTTTTGTTTCCCTGATCGAGATGCGGGACCGGCAGGATTCTCCCCAGCGGGAGTTCAGCCGCTAGGAGTCTGTCGGACTTAGGGATCGAAGCGAGAGAATGGAAAATCGAGGACGGATATCTGGAAATTTGAGAGCGAATAGTGGACCTATTTGTCGAAAATTTACGGATATCCGGACCGATTTGCCATTTTCGCAGCCGATTCATTCTAAGTCCGACAGACTCCTAGTAATGCCCTCTCTTTTTTACCCCCTGTCCCCCTTTGCAAAAAGGGGGGTAATGAGGAACTATGAAGATACAGCGCATCAAGGCCATTGCCCGAAAAGAATTTCTCCATGTCTTTCGCGACTGGCGCAGTTTGGGGATGGGCATTGCCATACCCATGATCATGCTTTTTCTTTTCGGCTACGCCCTGACCCTGGATGTGGACCGGGTTCCCCTTATCGTCTGGGACCAGAGCAATAGTCCCGCCAGCCGGGAATTTGTCAGCGGTTTTACCGGATCGCGCTTTTTTGCCCTGCAGGGTCATGCTGCCGGTTACCAGGAAATAGAACAGGCCATAGATGACCGCTCGGCGCTGATTGCCCTTGTCGTTCCCCGCGACTTCGCCCGTTCCGTCGAAGCGGGAAAAACCGCGGCGGTGCAGGCCATACTTGACGGCAGCGATCCCAACACCGCCACCTTTGCCCTGGCTATGCCGAGGCCGTTACCGGCAGCTTCTCCCGCAAGGTGGTCCTGGAGAGACTCAACAGAGTGGGGATGCCTCCGTCCCGTGCCGGGATAGACATAAGGCCGCGGGTCTGGTTCAACAGCGACATGGTCTCAAAGAACTATATCTTTCCCGGGTTGATCGCCATTGTCATGATGGTGATCGCCTCCCTGCTTACCTCACTGACCATAGCCAGGGAATGGGAAAACGGCACCATGGAGCAGCTCCTGGCGACGCCGGTGACAGGACCCGAGTTGATTCTGGGAAAGCTCCTGCCGTATTTTGCCATCGGCATCCTCGATCTCGTCCTGTGCGTCATTGTCGGCGAATTTTTCTTCGATATTCCACTGCGGGGAAGCCTGCTGCTGCTTTTTGCCCTGTCTTTGCTGTTCCTGCTTGGTGCGTTGGGGCTCGGCATGCTGATCAGCATTGTCACCAAGAGCCAACTGGTCGCATCCCAACTGGCTCTGGTGGCAACCATGCTCCCGGCCTTTCTTTTGTCAGGCTTCATCTTCCCCATCGACAACATGCCTTTACCCATCCAGTGGGTCACACGGTTGGTGTCGGCCAGCTATTTCGTGGTTCTCATCAGGGGCATTTACCTGAAGGATGTGGGACTGGATATTCTGGCCGTAGAGACTGCCTTTCTGACTGTGTTCTGCCTGGTGGTCATGACGCTTTCCGTATTCAAGTTCAGGAAAAAGATCGAATAGGAAAAACGAATCCACGATTAAACGGTTACTCTGATTTTGAAAACCGCAAAACAAAATCTGCGGGAAGGCTTTACACTGAGGTCCTATGCTGGAACGGCTCAAAGCCATGCTGATCAAAGAGTTCATCCAGGTGCTGCGGGACCGCCGCATGCGCTTCATCATCTTTGTGGTGCCGGCGGTGCAGACGATAGTTTTCGGCTATGCCGTAAATACCGATGTGAGGAATGTGGCAACGGCAGTTTATGATCTGGACAACACCAGGGAGAGCAGGGAGCTGGTGGCCCGCTTCGTTTCCTCCGGATATTTCAATATTAAGGAATACATAGCCCGCGAGAGCAGAGTGCGGGATCTGGTCGATCGCGGCAAGGCAAAGGCGGTGCTGCGCATCGACAGCGGCTTCGGCCGGACCCTTGGCGCCGGCAATACTGCCCCGGTGCAGCTGATACTCGATGGGACCGACTCCAACACGGCCGGTATCGTCCTAAGTCACGCGGTCAGGATTGCCGCCCGTTATAGTGAGGATCTACAGGCAGGACAGCTGGCCAGGAGCAGCGGCCGCGTGCAGTCTCCCGGCGGCGTGCGCCTTGAGAGCCGTGCCTGGTTCAATAGCAACCTGGAGAGCCGTAATTTTTATGTGCCTGCAGTCATCACCAATATCGTCTTCATCATTACCATGCTCCTTTCCAGCATGGCCATCGTCCGGGAAAAGGAGATCGGCACCATTGAGCAGATCATCGTCACCCCCATCAGGAAGACCGAGTTTATCCTCGGCAAAACAATTCCTTTTGTCATAATCGGTTTTATCGATGTGGGACTTATCTCGGCAGTTGGCGCCTACTGGTTCGATGTACCGATCAGGGGAAGTTTCACACTTCTCTTTGCCGCCACCGGGCTTTTTCTCATGAGCTCCCTTGGCATCGGGCTTCTCATCTCAACCGTCAGCCGGACCCAGCAGCAGGCCATGATGAGCGCCTTTATGGTCATTTTCCCCGCCATGCTGCTCTCCGGCTTTGCCTTTCCCATCGAAAACATGCCCACCCCTGTCCAGTGGCTGACCTTGCTCAATCCGATCCGCTATTACCTGGTGATCATTCGCGGTATTTTTCTCAAAGGGACGGGCATGGATATCCTCTGGCCGCAGTTTGCAGCCCTTGCTGTTCTCGGCCTGGTAATCCTTCTCTTTTCCGTGCGGCGCTTTCACAAGACGCTGTCCTGATTTCTTTGCTTCCATTCCACCAGACTACAATTCCAAACAATTAATTTTCCAACTTCCCCGTTGATTGAATAAATCTCCCGGCGTGGTACACTCCATTAATAATTATATTTTAATGTGTGGTTGGAGAAATTTATGTCGCGACAGAGTCCAAGGATAAAAGCGATTCTTCCCGCAAAGCTCGACACCCCTTCATCAAAAATTGAGACAGAAATTATCGATCTTGGTCTCGATGGCGCCTATCTCAAAGTTTTACCTCCTGCTTTCCGCGACAAGATCCCATTGAACACCCAGGTCCTGGTGCAGTACGACCTTTTTGGTCAGGGACTTTTCGAGCATCGGGGAAACATTGTCAGAAAGGATGGACTGGGCTACGGAGTGCAATTTGCCGGCATCGACCGCATGACAAAAAACAAGCTTTGGCAGCTCATTGCCGGGAATTTCAACAACACGGGGAGCTGCCCCTTCTGCGGTGAAAGTTATGGCCTTCTGCCGCCGGTATGCAAAAGTTGCGGCTGGCAGCTGGATTTCAATCCCCCTGGTTATCTTGACTACCATGAAAGGACCTGTCTGCTGAACAGGGTAAACGGCAACCTTGCAAAATTCGATCTGGACCAGCTGCAAAAGGTCTCCGGTTTTATCGATACGGATATCCTCAAGCTGAAAGGGAATGATGACCTTGACCAGTTTGTCGGCACCGGCAAGGCGATGCTGGATGTTTTTGCCAATATCCGCAAGGTGGCGCCCACCGATCTCACGGTGTTGATTTTGGGCGAAAGCGGGACCGGCAAGGAACTCACCGCCCAGGCGATCCACGAAAGAAGCCCACGCAAGGACAAGCCGTTCGTGGCGATAAACTGCGCCGCAATCCCGGATAATCTCCTGGAAGCCGAGCTGTTTGGTCACGAAAAGGGCGCTTTCACCGGTGCACACACCACGAAGAAGGGAAAATTCGAATATGCCGACAACGGCACGATCTTTCTCGACGAGATAGGGGATATGCCTTCCAACCTCCAGGCCAAGCTGCTGCGCTTTCTTCAGGACAAGATCGTGGAAAGGGTCGGCACCGTCGGCGGAAAAAAGGTAAACGTAAGGGTTATTGCCGCCACCAACAGGGATCTTAGCGTGGCCATTGCCGAGGGCAAATTCCGCAGCGACCTGTACTACCGCCTTGACGAATTCGCCATCAACCTGCCACCGGTACGGGAAAGGGGGGAGGATACCCTGATATTGGCCAAATATTTCCTGAACAAGTTTTCACGGGAGGGAGGGCTGGCGAAGACCTTTACCAAGGAAGCCATCGATGTCATCAATAATTACGACTGGCCGGGAAATGTCAGGGAGATAATCAACAAGGTCAGACGGTCCATCGTCATGGCTGCGGGCAGATATGTGACCCCGGCGGATCTGATGCTGGACGTGGCGAAGGTTGAGAACGGAGCAGGCAACAGCGATCTGAGCAGTGCCGTGGCAGTTCTGGAGAAGGAGAAGATCAAAGAGGTATTCAAAAGCTGCAACTACAACATTTCCACGGCTGCCAAGCTGCTGGGGGTGAGCCGCCCCACCCTCTATCGGCGGATGAAGATCTACGGCATAGAGTGAGGTGTAACAAGGGAATGGAAGGCCCGGTGTATCAGAATTTTACAGATTCACTGCTCCGTTGGATGTCCAAGTTGCTGAAAAATAAAGAACCACCGATGACCGTAACACCTGCTTAACGGATAACAGGTTACACATTTTCAATAATCTTTACAGAAAGGGCTGCCACAGGAACCGGTACCGGAAGCAAAAAATAATAAAGATGCAGGAATAGCAGTGGGTTACAAATAAATATGAGAGCTGGCACATCAATTGCCATAAGAGAAATAAGAGCAACGGCAGAGCGCCTTGCCAAAATCTAATTCTAGGAGGATATGTTATGAAAAAGGGAAAAATGATCGTGACGATGGCTGTGGTCTCTGCCTTGGGGTTTGGCGGGCAGGCATTGGCAAATGATGAACTCGAAGTGGACGTGGATATCACCAAGACAGTGGAAGTGAACAAAACCATTGATTCGAACAACACAATTGAAGTTAAAAAAGAAGTAGAAGTGAACAAAACCATTGATTCGAACAACACTGTGGAAGTGAACAAAACTCTCCAAGTCGATGCCAGCAAAAACATCGAGGTTTCCAAAGAAGTAGAAATAAAGAAAGCTGAAGGCGAAGCTGAAGGTAAAGGCAATGCAGTAGCCGTCAACGGCTCCACTTCTGACGTGACCGACAATTCAAAAAAGCTTGAAGTCGGTGACGTCAACATAGACAAATCTACCGACAATTCAAAGAATCTTTCTGTCGGAGATGTGGACATCGATAAATCAAGCAAGGAAGTAGAGATTGAGAAAACCGAAAACGAAGCCCAGTATGGAAGCGTTGCTGCCATCGGGGGTAATGCTACGAAAGAGGAAGTGGACGGCGACATAGACAATCTGTCAGGCGGCGCCGTGGCAGCTACCACCGGCGGCACTGCTTCCATGACAGACAGCTTCAACACTGACTCCAGCATCAACGCTACCGCCGAAGAGGGCGCCATTGCCGTCAATGCCGCAGGCAACGCCGACATCAGCACAACCGAGGAATCTTACAACAACCATGCCGAGGATCACAGTGCAGCTGCCTATAACGGTGACGCCTACGCCCAGGAAAACTTCAACAATACCACCAACAGCAACAACCAGACCCTGACCGTCGGTGATGTGGATGTTGAAATCGCCTCCAGTGTTCTCAACGGTACAGTATCGAGCAACGTTGCGCCGACCGACGCAGAGGACGTGCCTCTGACCGGATACAATGAAATCAACGATTCCCTGGAATCTCCGAGCGGCATCACCGTCCTTTCCCAGAACACCGGCTTCAGCTCACTGGTACAGCAGTCGGTCAATGTTCAGGTTAACAGGCCGTAAGTGTAATCACATGTTCACCCCGGTGATGCATAAGCGTCACCGGGTGCTTTTTTGCCGCATTTAAATTTAGCTGCACCCATAAGGAGGCAGGAAAATGCGAAGATCGACAAAAGCCCTGTTTGCCCTACTGGCTTTGTCTGCTGCCACCATCTCGGCTCAAGGGGCTTCGGCCAATGGAATCGGCCCAGGATCAGCCGGGGAGATGGTGACTACGGCCGACCTGGAACTGGGGCAGTCATTAACCAACGAAAACCTGGATGACTTGACCGGACGGCAGAACATGAACGTGGACCAGCTCGACATGCAGCTAAGCACTGCAACGCAATTGGGTGAGGCAGATGGTAACCTTATTAATGATTCGAACCTCACCTCCGGCGCCAACGGCATCAGCGGCAACGCCTTTGCCCAGGCGAGCGGCCTGGTGACGGTGATCCAGAACTCCGGCAACCAGGTCCTGATTCAGAACGACCTGATCATGAATCTGACGGTGAAATGAAGCGTATGAAGCATTCCATATTACACGTTGCCTTTTTTGCATTGCTACCCACTTTTTTTGTGATATCGCCGGTTGAGGCGGGTACCATAGTGGTGCCAGGGGTGACCGGCGGTGCTTTTACCGTGAAGGTGACGAGTATAAAAGAAGCGCGTTTCCGCACCACGGTCCACCAGCAGTACGACTTCAGCTGTGGATCGGCGGCGCTGGCAACGCTGTTGACCTATAATTACGAAGAGCCCGTTACGGAACAGCAAGTATTCAAGGCCATGTTCGACAAGGGGAATAAGGAGAAGATCCGTAGGGAAGGCTTTTCATTGCTGGATATGAAGAATTACCTGGAGGAGAATGGCTACAAAGCTGCCGGGTACAAGGTAACCCTCGACCGGCTGTCGCAAATCGGCGTGCCTGCCATTGTGCTGGTCAATATCAGGGGGTACAAACATTTTGTGGTGGTCAAGGGGGTTTCGGCAAAGTCGGTACTGGTCTCGGACCCGGCCGTTGGGGCCAAGACCATTCCCCGTGCCGAGTTTGAATCCACCTGGAACGGACTGATTTTCATCATATTGAACAAGAAAAACGTAGCTAAAAACTACTTCAACCGCGATCGAGAATGGCATGTCAAGGAGAAAGCGCCACTGGGCTTGGCCTTGAGCCCCAGCGAGCTTGCCAGCGTAACCTTGATGCTGCCGGGAGTATTGCGATGACGCCAAAGGGGAAAGACCATATGTGGAAAATCGCCCTATTGTTGGCAATAGTGATGTCTGCTACAAATTCGGCTCATGCGGATTGGGTCGAATGCAACGACTGCCGTGCCATTGCCGGCTCGGAACTGGAGCTGACACGTGGTGGCTATCTTGGTGGAGATGGCCTGGAGGTCTCCTTCGGCATTGAAAAGGCTGTGTTTATTAACGGCATACTGCAGGCCACAAGTACGTTGAATGTTCCGCTCCTGGGGGCAGATTCGGGCCAGTCTCTATCCGATCTCCAGAGTCAGAGGATGGTCGTTCAGAATGGCTTGGTAATACCATCGATATTCCCGGTGGCCAGAGCGGCCTGTTTACATTCATCCAGAACAGCCTCGATTTTGCCGCAATCAAGAACGTTACTCGCATAGATGCCACGGTTAATGTCCTCAATACTTATCGCAACATGAATCTGAGGTCTTTGATCAACGAACAGCTGATCAATGCAATGAAATAAAAATATCTGCCGATGATGGCCCATATGAAAAGCCGCCAGTCCCAGTTTTGGGGCAGACGGCTTTTTTTCGGACAATGGACAGCCCCGGCTGCCGCGACTTCGTCCGTTAGTTCTGTCGCCGCAGCTGCGGACCTTGGGCCTTAATCCCCCTATTCCTAGGGGGGAAGCGAACAATAGTGAGCAGGGGGGTGATTTCCTGCAAGAATTAAAAAACACGGACATCTACTTTCCCGTGAGCAGGAAACTGGTGGGAAGCCTCAAGGTCAACTGCACATTGGAGGCGGCCGGCGTCAGTCCAGCGCCTATGGAGAAATTAGCCGACGTTTTTTCGGTCAACTTGTAGGAAAAGCCGAAGAGAAGACTCCCCACCTGGGTGATGATGGAGCCGGGAATTTCGGTGCCGTCGATCTTCGGCTTGCCCAGGACGATATGGTCGTAGCCGATGCTGAAGGAGGATTTTTCGTTGAGTGCCACACCGATACCGAAGTTGAAGCCGATGGTGTCCCCTGGGTCCATTCTGCCTTGGCCAGGGACCTTTCTCGCCATATTCCACATGTAGCTCACGGTGCCGAAAAATACTGCCGGGTCGGAAGAAAAGATGGCGCTGATCCCCGGCTGGATGCCCCAGAAGCCCGACCCCGTGGGAAGTTCCGTCTGCAACGGTACCCCCGATGGGCTGGTCACGTTGGCCGCTGTGGGAACCTCGAAGGGATCCTTGCCGGTGATGGATTTTACCCGCAGGTTGGCGATGAAATAGGGACCGTTTCCCCCCGGCTGGTTAAGCTGAAAACGGGGACCGAATTCAACGTCACCCATATTGTTCCCGTCGGCGGTGAACACACTTGCCGGTATCCGGTTGCCCGTATTGGGATCGGTAGTCGGTTCGAACGAGGTGGAATCGGAACGGTAGACGTAGGGAACCCTGGCTTCGAATTCCACCCGGTTGGTGATGCCGTAGCGTGCTCCCAGGGAGACGACGTAGGTATTGCTGTTGACGTTCCGCACATCGATGAGCCCGATGGTGAAGGAGGGAATGATAGTATAGCCGCTCAGTGCCACACGGTTGGAGGAGGAATTGGAGAACTGGAATGATGGCTCCAGGACCAGCGTTCCCTTGGGGGTCAGTACCCCCGGTTGATCGAAGATCGGAGCTATATCCGGTGTCCGTGCTTCTCCAGGCTGCCCTACCGGCGGCTCATGAATATGCGTCTTCGTTGCTTCGGTGCGCATTTCTTCTTTCGCCTCGCCTGCTTTGGCAGTTGCCTTCTTTTCGTTTCCTTTTTTGGTGGAGGTAATTTCCCGGTACTGTTCCGGCGGCCGGTTTTTCCCTTTGCCCGGGGGGGAAGACTCTGCGCAAAATGAATTTGCAGGCAGCAACATCAAAGCCACCCAAACGCAGGCGGTAATGGTTTTTCCATGAGCGGGCATCGAAACCTCCAGAGAAAATTAATTCAAATTAATTCGATTGATTAAATTAATCCAATGGCGGCCGGATGTCAATGACCAGCTCAATTTATTTTTTAAGGAAGCAAAAAGCAAAAATATTTTTAGGTATATTTGTAAAAATTAATTTGTGATATATAATTAGTCACGCCCGCCGGTCACATGGATGACAGGTGGAGAGTAAGGTTAAGCGATCGGCGCCCAACCAATGAATACTTGTTTCTCTTGTTATCGGACAGGAGGGGGTAACGTGAACGGTACAAAAACCACTATCTGGTTGTATATCCTCATTGCATTCGCTGTTTTCTCGGCCGTTCCCGACATTCATGCCGCCACACCTTCCGCAACACCAATAGCAGACGTCGCCCAAAACGAGGCTGATACCATCAACCTTGACGTGGCAGGCTCTTTCAGCGATGGGGATGGCCACACGCTTACCTTCACCGCCACTGGCCTGCCCGAAGGCATTGGCATCAGCTCCGCCGGGCTTATTTCGGGAAAGCTGCCGAAGGTGACGGCGAATACCTCCTATGGGGTGACGGTGACCGCCACAGACCCGGGTAATCTTACTGCCGACCAGAGTTTCGCCCTGACGGTCATCAACAGCATTAACGAGCTTCCTGTCCTGGCCCGCAATACCGTGCTCAGAATCAACCAGGATGCCGCTGCCGGTACCATCGGTAACAACTATTTGCAGCTCACGGATGAAAACAATCCCGGTGCCGGCTCCCTGACCTACACCCTGACCGCCGTGCCGGTCAAAGGGACCCTGCAAAAAGGGAACTCAGCCCTCGCTGTCGGCGCCACCTTTACCCAGGCGGACATCGACGTCGGTTCCATCAGCTTCGCTCCTTCGGGGAGCGCCAACGGCGCCGACGGTTTTTCCTTTACCTACACGGACGACTTCGGGGAAACACAGGGACCAGCGGTTTTCACCATCACCATCGTCGATAATATACCGCCGACCATGAACGGCACTGCCGTATATGTGGACTCGACCCATGTGGAGGTGACCTTCAGCGAGGAGGTTAAAGGCGCGGATGCTCCAGCCAATTATGGGGCAGGCAATGACCTGAAAATCAGCCAGGTAGCCTGGGTGAGCGGCAATATCTATCGTCTTACCACATCCGTCCAAACAATCGGTGTCGCCTACACCATCACCGGCAATGCTATTACCGACCTGGCCGACAATGGTTTGGCCGCCGGCAGCAAAACTGCGACATTTATCCGGTCCGAAACTGCTAACAGTGCGCCCACTACGCCGGTCCTCAAGGCGCCGGCGAGTGGGGGAGCCAATACGGCAGGTGAAGTTTCCACCTTGACGCCCACCCTTTCAGTCAATGCCGTCACCGATCCGGACAGCGATCCAGTTACCTATACGTTCGAGGTGAGTACCACCAGCGACCCTCCTGTCGTTGTGGCTTACAAGGAAGGAATTACCGCCGAAAACGGTGCAGCTTCCTTCACCGTACCGACATCCCTTGCGGAGAACACCATTTATCAGTGGCGGGTTCAGGCCTATGACGGCCACCTGTACAGCGGTTACATGCCGACGGTACCTTCTTCGTCAACACAACCGCGGAGGCACCGACCGATCCAGCGGTGAGCTATCCTGCCGCCGGCACCGAAGTGCCCTCACTGACACCGGAGCTGTCGGTCACCAACGCTACCGACCCGGACCAGGATACCCTCACTTATTACTTCGACCTGGCAACGGACCAGGGATTCGCCGCCGGCAATATCGTGGCCAGTGGCACCGGCATTGCCCAGGGCACTGGAGGGAGCACAGCCTGGACTGTCCCCCCGGACAAAGCAAAGGATAACAGCCGGTACTTCTGGCGATGCCGGGCCGTAGACCACGATGGGAAAACCAGTAACTACATCACCTCATCCTTTTTCATCAACACTGCCAACGACGCCCCCACTGCACCCACTTTGAGCGCACCGGCAAACGGCTCGCCCAATGTCAATGAGGTGAATATCCTCACCCCCACACTGGTGGTCAATAATGCAACCGATCCCGACCCGGTGAAGGCGGCTCTCACCTACACCTTCGAAATCGATACGGTCAACACCTTCGATAGTGCCGGCAAGCAGGTGTCGCCGGCTATTCCCGAGGGGGCGGGGACCACCGCCTGGCCTGTAGCGGCAAATCTTACCGAGAACACCACCTGTTATTGGCGCGCAAGGCGAACGACGGTGCAGCTGACGGCCCATGGATGACCACCGGCAGTTTCTTCGTTTCCACGAAAAATATCGCTCCCAACATTCCTGCGCTGGTGAGCCCACCGGCCGGGGGCGAGGCGGATTCCCTGACGCCGGTGCTTTCGGTGCAGGGAAGCGACGTCAACGGCGATACCATGACCTATACCTTCGAGGTCTTCACCGATAGCAGTATGGAACAACGTTTTCGGGTTGCCTATGCCGTGGACCAGCCTGCATCCTGGATAGTCACTCCCCCCCTCACGGACAATACACGCTATTACTGGACAGCCATGGCGAAGGATCTCCACGGCACCTTCAGCAGGACAATGGCGGCACAGTCGTTCATCGTCAAGAACAAGGATAGCGGCAATGCTGCGCCGACCATGACCATAACCGCTCCCGGTGCAAATGAACCAGTGATGAACAAATACTCCATAAATTCCTATACCATTACCTGGACTGCCGCCGACCCGGACAGTCCGGCCCTTATCGCCCTGTACCACGCCCCGGATGCCGGCGGTACCGGGGGAACCCTGATTGCCAGCGGCCTCAGCAAGAATGTGACCAGCTACACCTGGGATACCTCGGTCCTTCAGGACGGGAGCTACTACGTGTACGGTGTCATCGCCGACGGCAAGTCGCAGGTTACGGCAGTTTCGGCCGGACCCATCGTCATCGACCGCACTCTACCCACCCCCCCGGAGGTGTCGGGTGTGACGCTGACCAACAATCCCACGCCCACCTGGAGCTGGACCGGGAACGGGGGAGGGAGCGGAACTTACCGCTACAAGCTGGACAGCGAAGATTTGACAACCGGTGCAACCGAGACGCCAGACCTTACCTTTACTCCGGCGTCGGCACTGGGCGGAGGTGAGCACACGCTGTATGTGCAGGAGCGGGATGTTGCCGGCAACTGGTCCCCAAGCGGCAGCTACAGGACCAATATAGATCTGATCCTCCCTGAGGCCACAATCAGCGGCGCTCCCGTTCAGGCAACAGCTGATACCAGCGTTACCCTGACTGTCAGCGGAGACGACGTGGTCATCTACCGGTACCGGCAGGATGGTGGCGAATTTTCCGGTGAAAGACCGGTAGGTGATCCCATCCAGTTGGCGGCTCTCGGGGATGGTGGACATGCCGTCGCCGTTATCGGCAGGGACAGTGCCGGAAACTGGCAAACCACCGAATCGACGGTGCAGTGGATCGTAGACATAACCCCGCCGGGTGCTGTTATCACCAGCGTTCCATCGAGCCCAACGAACAGGACGGCGGCCACTCTGGTAGTCGGTGGGGAAGGGGTTACTGCCTACCGTTACAAGTTCGACGACGGTGCATATTCCAGCGAGACGCCCGTTTCCACCCCCATAACGCTTGTCTCCCTGACTGAGGGGAACCATACGGTGTCGGTAATCGGTCGGGACGGCGCCGGAAACTGGCAGACCGAGGGGAGCGCCGCCACCGCCGCCTGGATGGTGGATTTGACTCCTGCGGTAATGAATGTATCCACCCTTTTGGATGGCAACTTTACCAACGTGGCAGAGTTGAACATTTCCGGGACCGTCACCGATGCCAGCGGCATCGCGAGTCTTGCCCTTGAATATGCGGCCGAAGGCACTACCGGCTCCGGAGAGGTCATACTCGACGGGAAGGGAGCTTTCAGCCACATGCGACCTTGGCCGTCGGGGCCAATAAGCTGACCCTGACTGCCACTGACCGTGCGGGTAACCGGACCGGCAATACGAGAACCATCAACTACGATCCGTTTGGACCCGAGCTTACCATAACGAGCCCTGCAGACAATCTGAAGACCAACCAGTCATTCGTCAAGATCAACGGGACGACCAACGAAACTGCCACCATCGAGGTCACTACCTACGACCGGAATCAGACACCTGCTTCCCCCCAATTGGCGTCCATCAGCGGAGCGGATTTTACCGCCACCGCCAATCTCTTCGAAGGACTCAACACCGTCGTCATCACCGCCCAGGACCAGACCGGGACCAGAAGCTCCTACAAAAGGACCGTTACCTACGACAACCAGAAACCCAATCTGGCCATTACCGAGCCTGTTCAGGACCTGAGGACCAATTTGCACATAATGACCATCAAGGGAGCTGTTTCCGATGCCCTCAGTGAGGTTGCCGTGACGGTGAAGCAGGATGGCAATGAACCAGAGCCGGTTCTCCTGGTCACAGGCGAGTCGGGGCAGTCCTTTGAGAAGACGGTGACCTTTACGGATAGTAAGGTCTACCATTTTGTGGTGACGGCAACGGATGCAGCGGGGAACGAGACAACTGTCCAGCGGAACGTCATCTTTGCCGCTCCAGCCTGGGGGGATATCAACAGCGACGACAGGGTGGATATCCTCGACGCCTGATTGCGCTGCAGATTTCCAATGGCATGCTGACCCAGACTGATTTTGACCTGATCCGTGGGGATGTTGCTCCATTGATAGACGGCAAACCGGTCTCCGACGGCAGGATCAATGTGGGTGATGCCGTCGTCATTCTCCAGGCGGCGGTCAAACTGATCACCCTTGAGGCACCACAAAAATGAAAAGAAAGCGAGTGTTGCAGGTATGAAAGTGAACAGAGCGATATTATCAGGTTTTATCCTGTTGGTTTCCATTCTTTCCGGTTGCGGTTTCGGCGGTTTCACCGACAATCCAAACAACGATGCAGCATCCGCCAACCAGTCGAAGACCGACACCGATACCAAGATAACCGGCGTCGTTGCCAAAGGATTATTCAAGGATGGTACGGTGCGGGTTTATGCCCTCAACACCGACGGCACCGAAACGTTGCTCAGGACCTCCAGGATCAACGCGTTCGGCAATTATTCCTCGCGCATCAGCGCGTTCAAGACCAGTACTACCGGGTCCTATAACGGTATTTACCTGATCAAGCGACCGGCTCCTATCTCGACGAATCGACCGGCTCGGTGCTGACCATCGACGAGGGAAATCCCCTCAGGGCCGTTATCGCCAATCCGTCGGGGATCTTTACTGCCTCGGTGACCCCGCTGACGGAGCTTGCCGCCAGAAAAGTCCTGGCGCTCCAGCAGGGGGGAAAGAGTCTGGCCTCCACCGATGTAACGGCAGCAAATGCATTGGTTTCGGAGATGTTCAGGGTGGACATTATCGGCACGAAACCGGTGGAGCCGGATCAGACGCCAGCCGGTATCAAAGCCGATACCGGGCAGGGGCAGAGGGATTACACCCTGGCGCTTGCCGCCATCTCCCAGATGGCCAAAGCTGATGCAGGGGCACTGGCCGGGACCTTGAATGCCCTGAGCGGCGATATCGCAGACGGCGCCATGTCGGTGGAGAGTGCCGGCGCCTTTCAGGCGGCGCTGACCGCTTTTCTCGGCTCGGATAAGAATGCCACCGGTATCACCAGCATCAACAATACCAACTTGGCCAACGCCGGCGGCACGACAAAAACCATCAAGATTGCCACCTCTGCAAAGGAGGGTGCCAACGCCCTTATCCGGGGCATAACGGTGACGCTGGTGTTGCCACCCGGGGTAACGCTGAGGGCGAATTTTGTAACCTCTAAAGAGAAAAAAGAACCCTTGTCCGCGGTTGTTACCCTGCCAAGTACCATGTCCACAAATACCCAATTTCAGTCGGCATATAGTCCACCTGCCTCGGGTGCTCGGGGGATGATCACCATATCTCTGGGTAATGCATACGGTTTTACAGCCGGGGAGTTTTTGACGATCAAATGCGATGTTGCCCCAGGGGCGGTACTAGCGACTTCGGATTTCACCATCTACCGCAATCCCGACAATCCTGACGACCCGAAGAATTTCCAGGCGGTAGACGGCAATGGGGCACTCTTCCCGCCTGAGATGCTAAGCGCGGAGATAATGCCCGAGTAAACGGGGTCGATTTCACCGAGAGAGGCCGATCCGGATGTATGGCAAGTCGGGATCGGCCTATCTTTTGGATTTTTAGCAGCTCGGGCGATGGGGCGGCTACGGCAGCCGTCCTGGAAACACGGCAGCAATCTTACTTGCTGCCTATGGTGGAAAGAGTAATTCTCCGGAGACAATTGCCGCTGTCGGTAATGCCTTGTCTGCTTCGTCCCACAGTTTTATTTTCGATGCCGCCAGTTCCAGCTTGCCGGAGAACAGGACCCCAATGGGAATGGCAGTCTCAAGGCCATGCCCCACTATCTGCACCAGTTCTTCGTCATTGACATTCACCTCCGAAAGGAGGCGGTCACGCCAATCTTCTTCCTCTGCGGACGGTTGCAGGGTGTAGTTCGGTTGTGTCGAAGGGGCAGGCTCCTCTGCCTTCAGCCAGGCCGGCATCAGGCAAAGGAAAAGACAGGCAAACGCGGCGGTCTTTTTCATGTTAACGGCTCCTTGATGGGATATTTCGCGAAGGGCACTCCTCAATGGGACGCACTTTTGCTGTCCATTGAAAAAAGGAGAGCAATTCAAATGCCAATGTGCAACTACCTGGTTTTCCACAATTTTATTGCGGCAACACCTTGAGCTGTAAAGAAATCGTACAGGCGGAAATTCCATTCATTCGCGGCGATGCGGTCAAAATGCAATCATTTCAGTATGTTAAGCCTGCAATAGGGGGTGGTTGCCACCTGTAATGATTCCATACATTCAGGAATGATGATTCCATTCCGGGCATGCATTTGTCAGGTTGCCGTCCTTGACAGGCTATTCCTTTTTCTGTATAAAATTCTGTGCTTTATTAAAGCAAAAAGGGGCGCCTGATGTTCATAATTGCCAATTTCCTCAATGCCATTGCCTATGTCCTTGAGTTCTCACTCAACATTTACATGTACATCATAATTGCCAGGGCTATCCTTTCCTGGGTCAATCCTGATCCATACAATCCGATAGTCAATTTTCTCTATCGTGCAACCGATCCGGTACTTTACCGGGTCCGGCGCATGCTCCCGGACATGGGGGGGCTGGACTTGTCCCCTATGATCGTACTGCTTGTTATCTTTTTCCTGCAAAAGTTTCTGGTCAATTCCATTTTTGAATTGGCAAACAGGCTGAAGTTCGCCGTGGGGGCATAACTGTGAAAATAACTCCCATAGACATCCAGCAGCAACAGTTCAAGGGGAAAATGATCGGTGGCCTCGACCCGGAGGATGTGGATGCCTTTCTGCAGATGGTAGCCCAGGAGATGGAAGGGCTTCTTCGGGAAAATAACGAGCTCAAGGAGCAGCTGAATCGCAACAGTGCAGCCATGGCAGCCATGGAAGGCCAGGAAACGAAGCTTCGCGATGCAGTGCTTGCTGCCCAGAACATAGCTGAAGATATGAAGGCCAATGCCCGTAAAGAGGCTACTTTGCTTGTTTCTGAAGCCGAGTTGAAGGGCGAAAGAATTATTGCCGCTGCAGAACAGAAACTGGTGGAACTGACCAGCCAGATCCAGGACTGCGCAGGGAGAAAGTGCAGTTTGAAACTTCCTTGAAGTCTCTTCTCGATGCCCACTACAAAATGCTCTCCTTCAATGAAGAATGACGGCGACACAGGCAGTCTCAAGGTAACTGAAACCGCTGATGGGGTGATTTTCACCGTTCACGTCCAACCCCGTGCTTCTCGCAATGAGATCTGCGGCGTTCAGGGAGACGAACTCAGGCTCCGCCTCACCGCACCGCCGGTCGATGACGCGGCCAACAAGCTCTGCATAGAGCTTTTGGCCAAGGCTCTCGGCGTGGCAAAATCCCATTTGGCCCTGACCTCTGGGGCGAAATCCCGGCACAAGACCATCAGGGTCGAAGGTGTCTCAAGGAATACCGTTCTTTCTCTGGTAAAATGATTTGCAGTGCAGGAGGATATATGAAAGCCAGAGATATAATGGTTTCGGATGTTCCGGTCATTACCACCAAGGCCACAGTCGCACAAGCGGTGCAGATGCTGAAGGATAACTATGGTGACGAGAGCTTCATCAATGCCGCTCCCGGTCTTGTGGTGCTATCCGAACGTGGCGGTCTTGCAGGCATCCTCACCCCTCTCAGCGTCATCACGGCCTTATCGGGGACATGACCGGCGTGACATCGGCGGCAAAACTTGATGATTCTTTTTTTTCCGAACGCTGCGACATGATAAAGGGGCTGCCGGTTTCGGAGATCATGGAACGTCAGGCAATCTCCGTCACCGAGGACGCCCACGTTGCCGATATCGCCGAACTCTTCGTCAAGCACCGGTTTCAGCGTCTGCCGGTGGTCAAGGGAAGCCGGGTCGTCGGCATCATCTACCGTTCGCGTCTGCTCTTTGCCATGACTGAAAAAATGACAACTTGACTTGACAAAACTAACTGCAAATACCTATATTAGCTACTGTGATTCATGAGAAAAAGGAGGTAGTTGGAAAATGCCACTCTACGAATATGCATGCGACAATTGCGGAAATAAGTTCGAATTGCGCCAGAAGTTCTCGGATGCCCCTGCCAATGAATGTCCCAGCTGTGGTGGACCTGTACAGAAGCTGATTTCCCAGGCAGGTTTCTCCCTCAAGGGGGGCGGATGGTACAACGATGGGTACAGCAGTAGCAAAAGTTCCGATGCCCCGACTTGCCTTCGGGTGGCAGCTGCGCCGGATGTCCGTCTGCCGCTGCATAGCAACATCCCAAAAGACTGCAGCTCCGCAAGGAGCAGGGAAAATCCTCCGGCGACGGGGGATTTTTTTGCCCGGATTTCCCAGGAAAATACTTTACAAAGGTCCCGCTGTTACTTATTATTTCTAGTTTCTACAAATGGTTAAAAGGAGCTTATCTTTATGGCGAAAATAATAGACGGCAAAGCAATTGCGGCAAAAATTCGCGGTGAAATTACCGCAGAGGTGGCGAAACTGGCCACTCAGGGCATAACGCCGGGTCTTGCCGTGGTGCTTGTGGGCGAAGATCCGGCAAGCAAGGTTTATGTCAGCATGAAGGAAAAGGCGTGCAAGGATGTGGGTATCTTTTCCGACGAATACAAACTTCCTGCGGAGACGACAGAAGAAGAGCTTTTGCAACTGATTAACAAGTTGAACAAGGACCGGAAGATACATGGCATTCTCGTCCAGCTTCCGCTGCCGAAGCAGATAAACACGGAAAAGGTGCTGGAGGCAATCTCCCCGGAAAAGGACGCCGATGGGTTCCACCCCTACAATGTGGGCAGGCTGGTCATCGGCAAGCCTCTTTTTCAGCCCTGTACACCTTATGGAGTCATGGTCATGCTCAAGGAGGCGGGGGTCGATCTTGCCGGCAAGGAGGTGGTCGTTGTCGGCCGCTCCAACATCGTCGGCAAGCCGGTTGCCTTCATGTGTCTGCAACAGAATGCCACGGTAACCCTCTGCCACTCCAAAACACGTGACTTGGCAGCCAAAGTGGCCATGGCCGATGTGGTAATCGCCGCCGTCGGCCAGCCCGAAATGATAAAGGGTGCCTGGATCAAGAAAGGGGCGGTGGTCATCGATGTGGGGGTGAATCGCGTCGGTGAAAAGAAGCTGGTCGGCGATGTTGAGTTTGAGGCAGCTTCTGCCCGCGCTGCTGCCATCACCCCGGTTCCCGGTGGGGTCGGGCCGATGACTATTACCATGCTCCTTTACAATACACTCCAATCGGCGAAAAGACGGTAATGATGCGGACGGAGGTCGCAGTCGGTGGTGAAAAACTTCAAACCGCCGACTGCCGACCACCGACCGCTTTTAAAAATATGATAGTCAGCAAACAAAAACCAATAGATGAAATCCTTGCCGTTCTCGCCGATGATGGTAAAATTTTTCTCATTGGCTGCGCAAAGTGCGCCACTGTCTGCAAGGCGGGGGGCGAGGAAGAGATTTGGCAGATGCAGGATACGTTGACTGCCGCCGGCAAGGAGGTGACCGGATCGGTGGTCATCGACGAGGCCTGCCACATGCTGCGGTCAGGCCGGGACCTGCGCGCCAAGAAGGAGATGGTGGACGAGGCGGATGCGCTGCTGGTACTGGCCTGCGGTGCCGGCATCCAGTCTGTTTCGGCAAGTACCCCAAAGAAAACGGTTGCCGGTCTGAATACCCTTTTCCTCGGTAACATCCGCCGTTTCGGACACTTCGAACAGAAATGCTCCCTCTGCGGCGACTGTATCCTCACTGAAACCGGCTGCATCTGTCCGGTAACCGTCTGCCCCAAGGGACTTTTGAATGGACCTTGCGGTGGCATGGACAACGGCCGGTGTGAGACGGACAAGGAAAGGGAGTGCGTCTGGTCCCAGATCTACGAGCGCCTCAAGGCCAGGGATGCATTGGATAAGCTGAAAAAAACCGTTTCTCAGAAGGATTATTCCGGAATGCTCAAGCCGGGAACCCTGAAGCTGGAGAAAGAAATTCCCCGATGACCTCCCGACTGCAGCAAAAACTCATGAGAGGCAGCTTTGTCCTGACTGCTGAGGTCTGTCCTCCCAAAGGATGCGACTGCAGCGAATTTCTGGAAAAGGCTCGAAAGCTGGCACCGTTGGTGGATGCTGTCAATGTCACCGACAACCAGGGGGCGACAATGCGAATTTCCCCCCTGGCTGCAGCTGCTCTCCTGGTGCGGGAAGGGATTGAGCCGATCTATCAGATTACCTGTCGCGACAGAAACCGGCTGGCCCTGCAGAGCGACCTGCTTGGTGCGGCAGCGCTGGGCATAAACAATGTCTTGGCACTGTCCGGAGATCACATCTCTTTCGGGGACCACCGTGCAGGCAAACCGGTCTTCGATCTTGATTCGGTCCAGCTGCTACAGGCCATAAGGGGGCTCGGTGAAGGGATGGATCTGGCAGGGAAGAGCATCACAGGTTTACCGTCTTTTTTTGTCGGTGCGGCCGCAGCCCCCGAAGCCGAACCTTTTGAACTTACCACCTTCAAGCTTGAGAAGAAGGTGACGGCAGGAGCAAGCTTTTTTCAGACCCAGGCCATTTTCGACCCGGAGCGCCTCGCCCTTTTCGCTGAGGCGATAAAACCGCTTCAGGTGAAGGTCATAGCCGGCATCCTGCTTCTTAAATCGGCGGGCATGGCAAGATATGTCACTAACAATATCCCCGGCCTGAAAGTGCCGGCGGCATTGATAGAAGAACTGGAAAAAGCGACAGATCCGCTGGCAGCCGGTGTCGACATTGCCAAAAGGCTTGCCGCTGCCTGCAAACCCCATTGCCATGGGCTGCACATTATGGCCATGGGGAGAGAAGACCTGATTCCTGAAATCCTGGAGTCGGTGAAGAGTGAAGAGTGAAGAGTGAAGAAAAAACATCTATCCAGGAGCTGAATCATGCAGGTGAAAAAAGCAATATTTCCCGTTGCCGGCCTTGGCACCAGGTTCCTTCCCGCAACAAAGTCGACCCCCAAAGAGATGCTGCCCCTGATAGACAAGCCTCTTGTGCAGTATGTGGTTGAAGAGGCCGTTGCCTCGGGCATCGAGCAGATCCTCTTCGTCACCGGCAGGAGCAAGCGGGCCATTGAGGACCATTTCGACATCTCTTTCGAGCTGGAATCACTGCTGTACGACAAGGGGAAGGACGCTGAGCTGAGCCAGATCAGGGATATTGCCGAGATGATGAATATCTTCTACGTGCGGCAGAAACAGGCACTTGGTCTTGGCCATGCCATCCTCTGCGCCAAGGAATTCATCGGCAATGAACCCTTTGCCGTTCTACTGGGCGATGACATCATCGACGGCAAAAAACCATGTCTGGGACAACTGCTGGAGGTCTACCGCAAGTATCGCGGGCCGGTCCTGGCGCTGGAACAGGTGCCCTTGGAGAATATCTCTTCCTATGGCTGTGTCGCCGCCAATACTATCTCGGACCGGATCTATGAGGTGGTGGATATGGTGGAAAAGCCGAAGCAGGAGGATGCCCCGTCCGATCTGGCGATTATCGGCCGCTATATCCTCACCCCGGATATCTTCCCCATTCTTGAAAAACAGGAGCCGGGCAAGGGGGAGAGATTCAGCTTACCGATGCCATAAAGAAACTGGCAAAGGATGAAGCTATTTACGGCTGCCGTTTCGAAGGCATCCGCCATGACTGTGGCGACAAGCTGGGCTTTCTCAAGGCCACGGTGGATATGGCTCTGAAGCGGGAGGAGTTCAACGGCGACTTCGAGAGGTTTCTGCGGGAACGGCTGGACTGCATCAAACGCTGATCAGCGAAGTGATCCTCTGATGCCGCTGCTGCTGTTGATGTACTGGAAAAACGCTATCAGCTTGAAGGTGTCTTTCGTATAGCCGCGGGGGAATGAACCAATCCGGCCGATTTCACGCAAAGTCCTCAGGACCTCTTCATCAAGAATCCTGCTCCCCGAGCTCTCCAGCAGTTTGACATCAACCACTTCGCCCTTTCTGTTGAAGGTGATCCTCACCGGCGTTACGCCCTGTAAGCCTTGTCGCGCCGCTTCCTGAGGATAACGCCATACCCCGTAAACTGCCGTCTCGAACCGGCGCAGGAATGACCCGAACAAAATATCATCGGTGTTAAGAAAAGAAGCCTCGCCGTCCTCCACCTCGTGCCCATATTTTTTGCGGTAGCTTTCTTCTATTTTGGCCATTTTGCCGGAGCTTGGAAAAAGCTTGGCCAGGGACGGCTGCTCCTGCCGGTTTGGTTTAAAGACGCTTTCTCCCCGTGGGGCTTCCTCACGGGGTATGGTGCCGCGCTCCTGCCGTTGCGGTATTCTTATCTCCTCTCTTCTCGCCTGTTGCCCCGGTTTCGCCACTGGTGGCTGTACCGGCGGCGCCAGCCGCTCTACTTCCCGCTCACCTTTAGGTGCAATCTCTTTCGGCACCCGTCTCTGCTTTTCCGCCAGTCTGCTTGTCTTTTTTTGCTCCCGAGGGGGCGGTGCCTTCACCTCCGGCAGGTCCCGCAACTCGACCATGTACGGTTCCTGCTTCCGGGGTTTCTTCTCCTGGGGGAATAGGATAAAGAATGCGAATACCGCCACGTGGAGGAGGAGGGATATTGCCAGTAGATAAAGGAATATCTTTTCTATGTGCTTATCGGACATTCACTTGCCGGAGAAAATGGATTTCTCGAAAATTGTAAGCTGTCAGCGGCCAAATTGCAAATGGCGTTAAAATTTACCAGTGTCTTGAGGAGGAGTCAAAGGTACCGGATCAGAATGCCTGGTAGAGAATGGCGATGCCGAAGATAAGAAAAAGGCAGCCGGCTCCCCTGTGAATGGTGGAAAGAGGGACAAAACGGGTAAGTTGCTTACCGACGAATATACAGCAGGGAAACAATCCACAAGGCCAGTGTTGATCCGGCAAAAACAGACAGCGTGGAATCATGCTGGGCAGAGAGGCTGGTGGTTACCAACTGTGTCTTGTCACCCAACTCAGCCAGCAGAATCATGATAAACGAGGTTGCGACCGGTCCCTTTGACTTCAACTGCTTTTCTTCCGACTCTTCTTCCTCCTGGGAAAACCCGGCCGACTTCAGGGTGGTGATGCCGAAGAAAAGGAAGAGGATGCCTGAAACCATCTTGATCCAGAACAGGGGAAGGAAAGAGAACAATATCTGGCCGATGACGACCGCACCTATATTAAGCACGGCAAAGGCTGCAGCTATGCCGATGAAGATCCTTTTCCAGGGATATTTGGTCGCCAGTGCCATGGCGGTAAGTTGCGTCTTGTCCCCTAACTCTGCAAGGAAAATTATGCCAAAGGTGCTGATAAAAACGCTGAGATCCATTTGAACGCTCCGGGTATGTAGTGGAGGGATGGTAAAAGATAGCCGCACCATTTGCAAGAATGAATTTGTTGCCGGAAGGGCCGGTGTGGGTGTTGACCACACGACAGCAACAACTTGACCTGCGCAATCCAATACTTGCATCTCTCATTAAAAGGGTGTAGCTTCAAGCTTTCCGTCGGTATACCGATAGGATAGGTAAGAGGAGGCATCAATGAAGATATTAAACCTGGTGATGTGCACGCTGGCATGGCTGTTCTGTTCCACTGCCTTTGCCGAAGCTCCGAGGGAGATAAAAATAGGGGGTGGGGGAGCATCGTGCAAGCAGATATTTGGTTCCATCCAGGACAACTTTGAACGCGAAACCGGGATCCATTTGGCAATAAATACTACAACTCCGGTTCAGGGGCTTATTGAGCTCAACAACGGTTCGGCGGACATTGTCGCCTCTCCCTTACCTTTTTCTTCTATGGTCAAGGGGGCGGCAAGGAATGGCGTCATCATCGATTCGGGGCTTTTCACCGTACGGAATGTGGGCAAAAGCAATGTGCTGGTCTTTGTCCATAAATCCAACAAGGTTGCGGGCCTAAGCAAAAAGCAGCTTCAGGACATTTTTTCGGGAAAGGTGCGAAATTGGAAGCAGGTTGGTGGAGACAACCAGCAGATCGTAGTGGTCTGGGGAGTATCCACCCGGGGCAGAATGAGCTCTTCATGAAGAAGGTGATGGATGGCAGACCGGTGACGGAGTCTGCAGTGGAAGCTTTCGACTACTACGAGATCAGGGACAGAATATCACGGACATCAGGGGCTATCGGTATCGATCCACAGGGATTTGCCAGTGCCAACACCAGGAATCCGAAAACCGTTCCTGTCAGGTCGGAGATTATTGTCGTCACCAAGGGACAGCCAAAGCCGGAGGTGGAACAATTGCTGAAATTTATCAAGGACTACAACTGGTAAGAAGTATCTGCCGATGGTTCTGTGCACCCTTTTGAAGGGGGTCCCCTGTCAGAACTGTTCCTGGATCAAACCGTAAAAAGCAGCGGCATTTTGCCATAGGACTCGATGGGCTTTTTCTTCCCCCAGCGTTTCCACCACCAACCTGAAATCCTGATCCGAATATGGCTTTGGTGCCCTGGTGGATGGAAGATCGGTGCCGAACATCAATGTCTGCGGATTTGCCTCGTATAGTTCCATGAGGGCCGTCGGCACATGAAAATCAACCCGGCCGAAGCCTGTCGCCTTCACCCGTACCCCCCGTTCTGCCAGCTTGAGGAGCACGGGAAAACCGTCACCTGACAGCCCCAGGTGATCGATGCTGACAGCAGGCAGGCCGACCAGCGTCTCATACAGGTCCCCCAGCTCACGGCATCCACGTACAGCTCCACATGCCACCTTGCCAGATCGTATACCCGCCGCGCAAACTTTTCCAGGTGCCGGATATCCTCCGATCCCCCCCGTTTCAGATTGAACCTTACGGCGCGGACTCCTGCCCCGTTCAAACGCAGCAGCTCCTCATCGGAGGCTGAAGCCGGCAACTGGGTCACACCTACAAAGCCGGGCCCCAGGTTTTTCAGGGCGTCGATCAGGTAGCTCTGGTCGTATGCCTGAAAGGAGCCGGAGACTACGGCACCCCCGGCAAGCCGGTACCCCTTCATCCTGGCAAGATAGTCCTCGCAGGTGAACATCTCGGCAGGTAGCCCTGGTTCGGAACCAGAGGAAATCGGCCGTCAATGATGTGAAAGTGGGCATCAAACAATTTGAAATCTTCAGCCGGCTTCATTGTTTGACCCGTTTCTGTATCTCCTGGACCTGGGGGTTATTGAGGATCTCAAGGAATCGAGGGTTTCCGGTCAGTGCGTCGATGTCCCCATTGGTAACTGCTGTCACCACATCAGGATCCTGAAGAAGTGCCTGCACTTCCGGGTTGTCCTTAAGCATGAGTATCAGGGCGACTATTTCCTTGTCCGCCAGCAGAGCATCCTGCAACTCCTCCAACTGCATCTTGACCTGCGGTTGCTTGATAGTGCTGTCGGCAGGTTCCAGTGCGGATGCCTCAAGTTGGCTGCAGCTCAGCACAAATACCAGTAAAGCGAGAATGCGGAATTTCATCATCTACCCCGGTGTGATTTGATCTGTGCACCTCAACGACTAAATAATATGTCCAGGCACTGGATAATACAAGAAACACTTTCCTTGTCGCCCAAACTTAAAAAAATCCCATGTATCAATACTGGCAAGCCTTTTGTAAAGGGTTAAATATCCAGCCGGTGATCCAGCATTGGTTCCAACGATCGACTTTCCAAAAGAAAGCAGGTGCGAACGCCGTGTTTTCAAGTTTTGCAGTTGCCACTACCTCAAATCGGGATAAGATTAAAAGTCTGATCAAGGTGGGGAAAAAAACTACATCTGCCTCTTTTTTATGCGACAGCGCAGCCAGCTCTTTACTTGACTATCTTTGGGTTTGATGACATTCAGCAGGCATTAGTAGCGGAAATAATTTTATTAATACTAAAAAAATTTGCTCAAATTATAAGCAGCTCTGTGCTTGTTTCTCTGCGGGCTTTTTGTTATTATCCCGCCTGCACAAAATTTAGACTCTGATTCATTCCACGTTATTGATCCGGCTCAAGGCCCAAACTTTTGCCACAGCTCTAGTTTGCTTATTACTTTATTACGAGGTTTTCCCATGCTGATAGTCGCCTGCATCAAACAGGTTCCGGACACCACCCAGGTGCAGATCGACCCGGTTACCAACACCCTGGTCCGGGAAGGAATTCCCTTTATCGTCAATCCCTACGACACCCACGCCCTGGAAGAGAGTCTGCGCCTGAAAGACCGTTTCGGCTGCCGGGTTGCCGCCATCTCCATGGGGCCTCCCAATGCGGAGGCCACACTGAAAAAGGCACTGGCCCTGGGCGTTGATGAAGCGATACTGCTCAGCGACCGGGTTTTCGGCGGCGCCGATACCCTGGCCACGAGCAATGTTCTGGCTGCAGCAATCCGCAAATTATCGGAAGAGGAAGAAGTGGGGCTGGTCATCTGCGGCAAGCAGACCATCGACGGAGATACGGCCCAAGTCGGCCCCGGTATTGCCACCCGTCTCGGTTTCACCCAGCTTACCCTCATCGACCGTGTCGAGGATTTTGACCCTAAAGGCCGCAAAATACGTGTCAGGCGCAAGCTTGAAGGGCGTCACGAGATGGTAGAGGCGCCGCTCCCTGCCATGCTGACCGTCGTTCGCGAACTGAACCGTCCCCGTTACCCGACGGTTCCCATGCGCCTGGCATCCGTGGATGCGGAGGTAAAAGTATGGAACAATCAGGTGTTGAAGCTCGATGAGCAGAAAATAGGACTGAAGGGCTCGCCAACCTGGGTGAGCCGGATCTTTTCCCCGGAACGTGAAAAGGGGGAGATCATCGGCGAAGGCATCCAGGACCCGAAACAAACCGCCCGGCTGCTGGTGGAGAAGCTGTTGAGCAAGGATTTGCTATCCATTTAGAAACAGTGATTGGAAAAACAGTGATTGGTGATTGGAAAAACAGTGATTGGTGATTGGTGACGGGTGACGGGTGACCTCGAACTTCGAACTTCGAACTGAACCTAGAACCTAGAACATAGAACATAGAACATAGAACATAGAACATAGAACCGCTTCCACGAGGCTTACATGACTGAAGAAATCAAAAAACCCTTGAAAAAACCGCGCGGCAAGGCCTGCGTCCTGGAAGGTAAGTGCATTGCCTGCGGCGCCCGCTGCCAGAGCTCCTGCCCGGTGGATGCCATAGAGATGAATGAAGCCGGTGAACCGGTGATCAACCCGGATAAGTGCATCGGCTGTGTCAAGTGCGTCAAAGTCTGTCCTGCCCAGGCTATCGAGATGTTCTTCACCCCCGAAGAGCAGAAGATTCTCGACGAGATCCTGAAGCAGGGTGCTCCTGCCGTTGAGGAAATCGATGAAGAGGCTGCTTCCCTGGCGAAGAAGCTCGCTGCCTACCGGGGAGTCTGGGTTTTTATCGAACAGACCGAAGGTGAAGCCGCCAAGGTGTCCTGGGAATTGCTCGGCAAGGGGAAGGAACTGGCTGCGGCCCTTGGCGTTGAGCTTTCCGCGGTGGTCATTGGCGAGAACGTGGAGCATCTCTGCCGTGAAGCCTTCGCCTACGGTGCCGTCAAAGCCTATCTCATGGACGCCCCGGTCTTCCATTACTACCGTACCGAAAGCTATCTCAGGGGTATCAACCACCTGATAGACAAGTACAAACCGGAGATCATCCTTATGGGCGCCACCGGTCTGGGGCGCGACCTGGCCGGCGCCGTGGCCACTGTCGTCGGCACCGGCCTTACCGCCGACTGCACCGGTCTTGCCATCGACGACAAGCGCAACCTGATGCAGACCCGCCCCGCCTTCGGCGGCAATATCATGGCCACCATCATGTGCGATAAGTTCCGCCCCCAGATGGCCACCGTCCGCCCCCACGTCATGCCCATGGCCGAACACAAGCCCGGCGCAATGGGTGAAATCATCCGCGAAACCTGTCCCGTACGTGAAGAAGACATCCTGGTCAAGGTGCTGGAGATTATCAGCGACAAGAAAAAAGACCAGGTGGATGTGGCCGGTGCCGATTTCATCGTCTCCGGCGGCCGGGGCATGATGGGCAAGGAAAACTTCGCCATGCTCCAGGAGCTGGCCAATGAATTGGGCGGGGTGGTAGGCGCTTCGAGAAGTGCCGTGGATGCAGGCTGGATGCCGCAGGAGCGCCAGGTGGGGCAGACCGGCAAGACCGTCCGCCCCAAAATATATATCGCCTGTGGTATCTCCGGAGCTATCCAGCATCTGGTGGGGATGCAGGATTCAGATGTCATCATCGCCATCAACCGCGACAAGGAGGCCCCTATTTTCGAGGTGGCTACCTATGCATCGTCGGCGACCTCTTCCAGATCATCCCGGCGCTAACAAATCTGCTGAGAGAGCTGAAATCGGCGAAAGGCTCAAAGTAACATTGAAAGCCAGAACCTGTTTTACCAATAACCAGAGATGAGGATAACCATGTCACCCAATCCGACACTTTTCACCATATTACTCGTTGCTGCCCTGGTTTTTTTCGCCTGGAGCTGCTACAGGCGTTTCAGCCTCATAACCCTCGGACGGGAGGAGAATCGCTACGATAACCCCGGGCTGCGCATCTGGGACATGCTCCTCTATGCCTTCGGTCAGAAACGGGTTGTGCAGAAGCCGTTCGGCATCAACCATTTCGTCATTTTCTGGGCGTTCGTCATTCTTCTCATCGCCAATCTGGAATTCCTGGTCCATGGCGCTTTCCCGCAATTGGGCCTGTCCGCTTTACCGGCACAGATCCACCATTTCCTGCTTTTCGCCTTCGATGGGGTATCTCTTCTTACCCTGATCGCCATTGCCTTATCCTTTGCCCGACGGATCTTCTTTCCGCCTCCATACCTCAGTACCCAGTACGTAAAGGCGAGAAGCCCCGAGGCCTTTCTCATCCTTGCTTTCATCGGCCTGCTCATGCTGGCCTATTTCGGCTTCCACGGCGCTGAAATCGCCCTGGGAGAAACGGAAGCCGCAGCTTATATGCCGGTTTCAGCCCTTGTTGCACAGTTCATCGCACCTTACCCCTCACTCCTCGCTCCTTTCGCTGCCATAAGCTGGTGGATCCATGCCCTGGTGCTGCTCGCTTTCATGTGTTTCCTTCCCCACAGCAAGCATATGCACATTCTTACCGCCATTCCAAACTGCTTCTTCCAGACCCTTGGCAAGGCCAATACCCAGCCACGGGAGGAATTCATCAAGGGTAACTCATTCGGCGTTGCCAGGGTGGACCAGTTCACCTGGAAGGACCTCTTCGATGGTTACTCCTGCACCGAATGCGGCAGATGCCAGGATGCCTGCCCGGCCACCAACACCGGAAAGCCGCTCAATCCCCGTCAGGTGATCCATGCCATCAAGACCAATCTCTTGCAGAACGGACCGCTCGTGCAGGAAGGGGGCAAACCGGTGGTGCCGCTGATCGGCGAAGAGGGGGAGGGGACCAATACCGAGGAGACCATCTGGTCGTGTACCACCTGCGGCGCCTGTCTGCAGGCCTGCCCGGTGATGATCGAGCAGATGCCGAAAATCATCAAGATGCGCCGCCACCTGGTGCAGATGGAGAGCAAATTCCCGGAGGAACTCCTGAATCTGTTCGAGAACATGGAGCAGCGCTCCAACCCATGGGGTATTGCACCGTCGGAGCGGACCAAATGGGTTTCGACCATGAACGTGCAAACCTTTGAGACGGGCAAGACGGAGTATCTCTTCTATGTGGGCTGTGCCGGTTCATTTGATTCCCGGGCCAAGCATATCACCGTGGCCATGGCCACCATCCTTGATGCCGCCGGTGTCTCCTGGGGCATTCTGGGCAAGGAAGAGAACTGTTGCGGCGACAGTCTGCGCAGGCTCGGCAATGAGTATGTCTTCGACAAGATGGCAAAGGAAAACGTCAGGCAGTTCCAGGAGAAAGGCATCACCAAGGTTATTACCCTTTGCCCCCATTGTTTTACTACCTTCAAGAACGATTATCGCCAGTACGGACTGGAACTGGAAGTAATCCATCATACGGAGTTCATCAATCAGCTGTTGCAACAGAACAGGCTGAAGCTGAACCATCAGGTGAAAGAGCTAGGCAATATCGTTTTCCATGATTCCTGCTACATGGGGCGGCATAATGATGTCTTTGACGCTCCCCGTCAGGTGATAGAGGCCGCAACAGGCAACGTGCCCCGAGAGATGGAGCGCAGCAGGGAAAATTCCTTCTGTTGCGGCGCCGGTGGCGGCCGCATGTGGATGGAGGAGTTCAGCGGCGAGCGGATCAACCTGAACCGGGTCAGTGAGGCTCTGACCACCAACCCCGACACCATCTGTGTCAGCTGCCCCTATTGCATGACCATGTTCGAGGACGGCCTCAAGGACAAGCAGGCGGGGGGAACCAAGGTCAGGGATGTAGCCGAACTGGTAGCCGAAGGCCTCAAGTAGGACGAGACGCGGCAAAAGTCCATCTGCTGCGTTATGCTCACCCTTCTTCGCTGCGGCGTAGCCTGCTACGCCTCACTCGGCAGGTTCGCAAGCCTTGCAGCTGGAACTTTTTCCGCGCTCGTGCACCATTGGCTGAGTTAACAGACCGTGCTAAAATCTTCAGGCCTCAAGTAGGACGAGACGCGGCAAAAGTCTATCTGCTGCGTTATACTCCCCTTCTTCGCTGCGGTATAGCCCTACTACGCCTCACTTGGCAGGTTTGCAAGCCTTGCATATGGAGCTTTTCCTGCATTCGTGCAACATGGATAGAGCCAACCGGCATTCACTGCAAAAAACCTTCTGAACACACCTTCCGCTCCTTTTCTTATCCCCCTTGATGGGAGAGGTAGGGGGATGGGGAGAGTGAAAATGAGGCCACCCATGCTGCTCGTCGTACAAAACGATCCGCGAGTCCCCCTTGGAACCTATGCCGACTATCTCGCGGAGGCCGGGGCACCATTCCGCACCATCCGTCCCTATGCCGGCGAAGCGCTCCCTAATCCTGCCGGTATCGGTGCCGTCATCGTCCTCGGCGGGGCAATGGGGGTGAACGATGTGGCGAAATATCCCTTTCTTGACGGAGTTAAAGATTTTATCGCCGATACCGTTGCCTGTAAGGTGCCGCTACTCGGTATTTGTCTAGGCGGCCAGCTCCTTGCCCACGTCCTTGGGGCACCGGTGGTCTGCAATTCACCTTGGGGAGAGAAAGGAACCCTGCCGGTGACGCTCACCGTGCCAGGCTCTGCTGATCCCCTCTTCAGGGAAATCGATCGCCGGTTCATGACCTTCCAGTGGCATAATGACAGCTTCGCCATCCCCAACGGCGGCGAACTCCTTGCTTCCTCATCCACCTGTCCAAACCAGGCCTTTCGCTTCGGCGCCAATGCTACGGCACCCAGTTTCACCCCGAAATCAACCGTGAGATCATCGAAAACTGGAGCAGTTGGTCCCCCGAAACCATGGCATGCAGCAGAGATCTTCTTGCTGATTTTGCTGCCAGTGCTGCTGCCTATAATGCAGCCTCCCACCGCCTGCTTTTAAATTTCCTGCAGCTGTCCGGGCTGGGCAACAAAACCCAAACACAATAATTTTCTTCTCGGGAAAACTGTGCTATAAAGCTGCTGGCAGCAATCATCTTCATTTATTTCAATATCAGGGGGAATTATGAAACTTGTTCGTGCAGTACTTTTGGCGTCGGTTGTATCCGCATTTAGCGTATCGCCGCTCTTTGCGGCCGATGAAGCGCCGCTCCCCAAGCCTGACGTGCTCACGGAAGAGGCGGTAATGACTTCCAAGCGCCTTTCCACTTACGATACCATCATTTTGCGTGATCTGAAGGTGGAGGGGGCGGAATACTCCAACATCGATGAAGAGGAAAAGCCGAAAGTTGAAGCAATGAAGCCGTTTCTGGTGCGTACGGTTGCAGAGTCACTGGAGATGGAGTTGAAGAGACGGAACATGTTCAAAAAGATCCAGAAAAATGGCGAGGCAAAGCAGAAGGCGGTAATACTGGAGGGAGATTTCACCGAATTTAATGCCGGTAACCGTGCCGTACGTTTCTGGGTGGGCTTCGGCGCAGGCAAGACCTATCTTAAGATGAAGGGTCGTTTGATCGATGCCGAGACCGGCAAGGAGCTGGCAACGTTCGAAGACCGTGAAACCGGCTACCGTGGTTCCATGACAATGGAGAGTTTCGACGATCTGTTTCCCCATCAAGCCAAATCCCTTGGGGAAAACATCGCCAACTTCATCGAAAAACTTTACTGATCAACCGACGAAGGAAAAAAAGCCGGGACTGTCACTGCAGTCCCGGCTTTTTGTTTATAGAGGATAAAGGCCGCTGTGGAAAATCTCTTCAATTCTTATCCCTCGCCGGCAGCTCTGCGGCTGGAGTCCGGCAGGTGGTACGTCCTTTTGAAGTCTGCCCGGGCGAAGGAATAGGGGAAGTGGGCCGGGTCGGTATAGGTCCCGGCAGGATGGCAGCAGTGTCCTCGGCAAAGACCAGCTCCTCGGCGGTGGGAATGACGAATATCTTTACCCGCGAATCAGCGGCGGAGATCTCCATTTCGGACTCCAGGGAAACCGCCCGGCGGTTGGCCTCCTTATCCGGAACAATGCCGAAAATTTCCAGTCCCTGCAGCGTCTGCTCCCTTATCTGCCAGGCCATGACTCCCACTCCTGCGGTAAATACCAGCGCATCAAGCGGGCCGATGGCAGCCAGATAGGCGCCAATATATTTTTTCAGCCGGTACGCCTCTATCTCGAAGGCGAGCCTGCACCGGTCATCCCCTGCCTCCATTTCACGGATGATGTCCCGCCGGTCCTTGTATCTGCCGGTAATGCCCAGCATGCCGCTCTTCATGTTGAGGATGGTGTCCATCTCTCGCGGCGAAACGTCCTTCTCCTGCATGATGAATGGAGGAATGCCAGGGTCGATGTCGCCGCAACGGGTGCCCATGGCAGCCCCCTCGATGGGCGTAAGTCCCATGCTGGTGTCGATGGATGCGCCGTCCTTGATGGCACAGAGCGACGCGCCTTTGCCGATGTGCAGGGTGATCAGATTGCACTGGGTGGCCGGTTTACCGAGAAGGGCTGCAGCCCGCCTGGAAACAAAAAGGTGGGATGCGCCATGGAAGCCGTAGCGGCGGACGCCGTATTCTTCATACCATTCGTGGGGGAGGGGATAGATGAAGGCATGCTCGGGCATGGTCTGGTGAAAGGCGGTGTCGAAGATGGCCACGTGGGGGACGCCGGGCAACAGGGCCTGTGCGGCCTCGATACCGGCTATGTTGTTGCTGTTGTGCTGGGGAGCCAGTTGAACCATCTCCCGCACCGCTTCCATCACTTCATCATCGATGAGCAGCGAGTGGGTGAACTTTTCTCCGCCATGGGCAACGCGGTGGCCGACGGCGCCGATTTCAGAAATTTCGCCTATAACTCCCAGTTCGGCACTGGTCAGCGTTCCCAGAATAAGTTCGATGGCAGTGCGATGGTCCGGGCAGTCCTGCTCGATGCGGACGGTCGGAGAGCCTGGTATTTCATGATCGAAGTAGGAGTCGCCGATAATGACCCGCTCAACAGTGCCTCCGGCCAGGACCTTGTTGTTGTCCCAGTCGAAGAGCTGATAACGTACCGAGTAGCTCCAGCAATTGATGGTTAAAATGATCACGGACACTCCCGAAGCGGACAGGAGCCAGGCAAATAAAAAAGCCGGCCTTCAAAAGCCAGCTCCGTTGCCGATTAAGTTTCTGGAGCAATACTGTCCAAGCTTCTATAGATTTCGCTGCTCATCTTCTGCTTTTATACACCTATTTTTCTACTCCATGCAACCGGTCGAAATCAACCCAAAACTGCGATAAAATTTAGGATGATTAGGGCAAGCAAATGCGGTGGTGTGGTCGGGAAATGAAAAGAGGGCTTCTTTTCCTTTGTTTTTTCGTGCTATAACAATCGACCCAGATCACAGAATATACGGGAGTTGTACATGAAACCAGCCTGGTTATCCATCCTCTGCCTGCTTATCTTTGCCACTTCAGCATGTGCCGTTTCGGAAGTGATTCCCATGAAGAACAAGGTACGCTTCAACCATTTCAATCATATGAACTATACGGAGACCTGTTTCCAATGCCATGTGGAAGAACCGGCGAGAATCAAGGGGTTCGGCAAGGACTGGGGCCATGAAAAATGCAAAGGCTGCCACACCAAAATGACCAGGGCCCCAGCGGTGCTCCGGGTGCCACAAATGGGACGAAAATGCGCCGAATGAGTAGTTCCTTATGCATTTTGACAAACAGATATCAAGCCTACCCTCATCTGCTTTCATTGCTTGACAGACCGTTCACACCTTCACCCGGATCGGCAGGATCACCGTCGTGATTCCTTCCCACTGCAAGCGGCGCTGGATGGCAAAGGCCGTCTCATTGTGAAGTAGCCGGTGATAGAACTTTTCCAGCCTGAAGGTGAGTTGTCCGGAAAACACCGCTGAGCGGGGGAACTCCTCCGCAATTTCTCTGCATAATTTTATAGCAGTTTCCACCACGTCGATCCCGGTTGCCATGCGATACTCGGCGGCAAATCCGAGACGCCGGGCCAGATCCACATATTTCTCCAGCCCTTCCCGCACCGAATCCTCCAATGCCTCCATCTCATGCACCCCTTTGAAAGACCCGGAATCGATGACCGCCACCGAGACGAAGACGATATTTTTATAGGTTTCGGGAAAGGTCGTAAGAACTGAGAGCAGGGTGTGGATGCCGAAACCATTGTAGGATGTGACGAGTTGGATGGCGGTGGAATCGTTGGGGTTGAGGGGATCGGTATTGACCGGTCCGCTGGTGGGGAAATCGAGCAGTGTTTCGTCCAGCTCGGCAATCCCCTTGCGTACCCTTAGATAATGGCTCCTGATCAGGTAGCAGAGCCCGATCACCAGTGACGTGATGACGAGGGTCAGCCAGCC
Organism: Geotalea toluenoxydans JCM 15764; assembly: GCF_001311985.1. Lineage (GTDB taxonomy): Bacteria > Desulfobacterota > Desulfuromonadia > Geobacterales > Geobacteraceae > Geotalea > Geotalea toluenoxydans. The sequence goes on along the minus strand of NZ_BBCJ01000006.1, from coordinate 95,936 downwards.
CCCTTCGGTGAATTTCTCCACCGTAGTTATCACCAGTATGGTGGCACAGAGGGCGAGACCCACCAGGTGAACGGACAGGTGCTGCATCCATTTCGGGTCCTTGTCCCGCCGTTTAAGATAGAGCCTGGACATGCCGAGCTGGGACAGGGTAAAGGTGACAAAGACATTGATGGAATACATGACCACCAGTGCGGAGACCGAGCCGCTCGTATAAATGAGGAGCGCAATCGCCGCCCCCCCCATCATGAAGATGCCGTTGCGCATGGTCAGCCGCTCCGACAGGGCGGCAAAGCGGTGGGGGAGCCATGAATCCACCGCCATGTTGGACATTACCCTGGGGCCTCCGACAAAGCCTGTCTGTGCTGCTACCAATAGAAGTGCACCTTCTGAAAAGATGGTGACGAAGGCGATTGCTCCCCCCAGGGGCCAATCGGAGAACAGCATGTCGGCGAGAACGGCGTTCAGCGTTTTGCTTCTATGGGTTTTACTCCTAAAAGTGCATAGCAGATGAACAGCGCTGCTGCGGTAAAAGCAAGGGATGTGGCCATGTAAAGCATGGTCCGCTTGCCGGTCTTGACTCGCGGCTCGCGCATGATCTGCATGCTGTTGGAAACAGCTTCGATACCGGTATAGGTCCCGCCCCCCAGGGAGTAGGCGCGGAGGAAAAGGAGGGCAATGCCGACGAAGCCCATGGTGGAAAGATCGTAATCCAGTCCGCGCCGGAACTCCTCCGCCAGCGGACCGAAGCGGTCCCGGTGGGTGATGACCCCGTCCAGCAGCATGGTCAGGTGCATGATGACGAAGACGATGAAGATCGGAGCCATTACGTAGATTGATTCCTTAAGTCCGCGAATGTTGAGGATAATGAGCATCAGGGCCATGAGGCAGGCGAAAGGGACCTTGTAATGGTGGAGGTGCAGCGGCAGATAGCTGAAAAGGGCATCGGCACAGGAGGCGATGGAAACGGTAATGGTTAAAATGTAATCGACCAGCAGTGCGCAACCGGATATTACCCCCGCCCGTTGTCCCAGCATGTGGGTGGCCACCATGTAACCCCCGCCGCCATGGGGGAAGACCTCGATGATGCGGGCATAGGCATAGGAAATGATGAAAACGGTGATGGCGGTTGCCAGCCCAAGCAGGATCGCCAGATAGGTATGGGAGCCCAAGGCACGGAAAGCTTCTTCAGGGCCGTAGGATGAGGATGACAAGCCGTCGGCGCCAAGCCCAATCCAAGCCAGCACCGGAATGAGCGACATCCTGTGGAACAGGGTCGGATCATTGAGCTGTTTGGGGGCGCCTACCACGGCCCGCCTGATTTTATTGGCAACGCCCGGCCTTCTCTGATCGGGGCTGTAAGGGCTCACCTTGCCTCCAGTAATTACTCCATTAGCTCTCCTTTATTAACTATACGATGTGGTCCAGCATTTTCAATTGGCCCGCCACTGATGGTTTTTATTCCTTCGTTGCATAAAAAATAATCAGTTGTCCCCTGTTGGCAAAATGCCTGTCATTTTCCTTATTATTCAAAATTCACATTCTTCTTGTAAGTAATTGAAAAAATAGGTGCTGCCTTATTTGGAAGCATATGGCACGGCTTGTGCTATTTTCTTCCCAAAACCAGTGCACAAGGTGGTGCAGGTTAAAGTGACGGCAATGGCGCCTCTTCACCTTTGGTGAGAGGCGCCTTTTTATTTAAGAACCGGAAAGGGGGCTCACACTTCAACACTTGTTGTAACGGATATTAAATTCCATGGATTAACTACAAAGGAGTATGAAATGAAAAAGATCACAGGAATTTTCGCAATGGCAATGATGCTGACAATGGCAGCAACCGGTATGGCACTGGCAACCCCGTCAACCCAGATATGGATTCCTTCCACTGATGTGAGGGATTTCAAACAGGTCCACCTGGATGTGGACAACTATGTGAGAACCTCCACCACCAAGGGGGGCAACACCTACGATCTTGGCCTGGGCGTCGGCGTCCTTCCCTTTGAGAAGCTGAAGCTGGAAATCGGCGTCGATTATATCAGCACCGCCGGATCTGCCGATGGGCACCCCATATATTTCAATGCCAAGCTCGGCACCCCTGAAGACTCGATGTTCAAAGGTTCTCCGGCCCTGGCTGTCGGCGGATTCGGCATCGGGACAAAAAAAGACGTGACCAACCAGAATGTGATTTATGCCCTGGCTGCCAAGACGGTTCCTGTGCTGGGCCGCCTTTCCGCGGGTTATTACAATGGCAACGGGGACGTCCTTTTGAGCCTGGAGGATGGTCGCAAGGACAACGACGGCGTGCTTCTTTCCTGGGACCGCACTTTGAGCGAAATTTCCGACAAGCTCTGGGCTGCCGTCGACTACCAAGGCGGCAAGAGCTCGTTAGGTGCCCTCAATTTCGGAGTCGCCTGGTGCTTCACTCCAAAAATCTCCCTGATTCTGGGTTACGATATCTATAACGCAAAAAATACAGCCGATACCTTCACCACTCAGCTGGATATCAACTTTTAACAGGCTGTCAGTCTCCTTCAATGTTATGGGGCTTTCCAGCCCCCATTTTTCCGGGAAGGGAAACGACAAAAGGCCGGCAAAGGGGAGAAACAACATGAAAATCATAGAAGCGATCATAAAGCCGTTCAAGCTGGATGAAGTTAAAAACGCACTCAGCGAGGTGGGCATAGAAGGAATAACAGTGACCGAAGTAAAGGGTTTCGGCCGGCAGAAAGGCCATACCGAGCTTTACCGCGGTGCAGAATACGTCGTCGATTTCATTCCCAAGGTGAAACTGGAGATCGTGGTGGCCGACGAATTGGTGGCAAAGGTAATTGAAACAATCGCAGAAAGCGCAAAAACAGGGCGGATCGGCGATGGCAAGATATTTGTCCTGCCCCTGGAGGAAGCACTGCGGATCAGGACCGGTGAAAAAGGAAATGACGCAATTTAAGCAATTAATAGTTCTGGAGGCTATTATGAAAATCAAACTTTCTTTAATCAACCTGCTCATGGCTGTGACAATTGTCATGGCGCCGGTGGCAGTCCTGGCTGAAGAACCGGCCAAGGGCACTGAGTCAGTGGCAGCTGAGACTACACTTGCACCAGCACCAGCCCCTTCGGCTTCCGCCGCGGCCCCTGAAGCTGCTGCATCGGCCGCTGCCGCCCCTGCCGAGGCTGCTACGCCTAAACCGGTCGATCCGGTGCTCAATACCGGCGACACCGCCTGGATGCTGATCTCCGCTGCTCTGGTCCTATTCATGATCCCCGGCCTGGCATTCTTCTACGGCGGCATGGTCAGGAGCAAGAACGTCCTCTCCACCTCATGCATTCCTTTGTCGCCATGGGTATTGTCGCCGTGCAGTGGGCGATCATAGGCTACTCGCTGGCTTTCGGGCCCGATGCCTTCATGGGGCTCATCGGCAATACCAGCAAGGCGCTCCTCAATGGGCTGATCACCTTCAAGGACGGCAATCCGGTCTATACCCTGTTCCAGAACGTGACCACCGAACCCGGTTCAATTCCCGAGTATGTCTTCGCCATGTACCAGTGCATGTTCGCCATCATTACCGTTGCCCTCATTTCCGGCGCCCTGGCCGAGAGGATCAAGTTTTCCGCCTACTGCCTCTTCGTCCTGCTTTGGACCACCCTGGTCTATGATCCCCTGGCCCACTGGGTATGGATGGTCGATGGTTGGTTGTTCAAAAAAGGAGCACTGGACTTTGCCGGCGGTACCGTCGTCCACCTTTCTTCAGGTATCTCAGCCCTGGCAGCGATCATGTTCCTCGGCAAGCGTCATGGATTTCCCCAGGAAAGGATGGCCCCCCACAATCTGCCCCTGACCATGCTCGGCGTCGGCATGCTCTGGTTCGGCTGGTATGGCTTCAATGCAGGCTCGGCCATTGTCGGCGTAAACTGTTCCGATGCGGCAGGCGGCTGGCAGGTCTCGCCTTTGCCACAACCACCATCGCCCCGGCAGCAGCCGGCCTTTCCTGGATGATTGCCGAGTGGATTCATGCCGGAAAACCGTCGGCCCTTGGTTTCGGTTCGGGCGTGGTGGCGGGGCTGGTCGTCATCACCCCGGCAGCCGGTTTCGTGCAACCCGGTGCAGCCCTGATCCTTGGCCTCGTTGCCGGTGTCGTCTGTTACGGCGGCGTCTTGCTCAAGGCTAAGATGAAGTATGACGACTCCCTGGATGCCTTCGGCGTTCACGGCATCGGCGGCACCACCGGCGCCATCCTGACCGGCGTCTTTGCCACCGTCGGCGCCACCGGTCTTATGTCGGGCAATTTCAAGCAGTTTGTGACCCAGATTATTGCCGTAGTGGCGGCAGGCGCCTATGCCTTTATCGTCACCCTGATCATCGCCTTTGTTCTCGATAAGACCATTGGTCTCAGAGTCGAAAAAGACGATGAGATCGTTGGACTCGACCAAACCCAGCATTCGGAAAGTGCATATAATTGATCATCTGCAATCGCACCTGGCATCCCAGGCCGCTTCCTTAAGGGGGCGGCCTTTTTTCTTTGCATTGTTTTTGTGCAGAAAACTGCCTAATTTTTACGCATCCCTCAGCTATGCATAGGGCTTTATACTGGTAACTAGCTGGAATTCTGTTCAGGTTCTCTTGGCACGACTTGTGCCTCGTAAAAGGCACATCTAACGCGCCCCGGTTATGGGGGGATTAATGGAAAAAAGTCTGGGAAAAATAGTTGATGCCAACGGCCTGCTGCTGGACGAGCAGGTTCTGGAACAACTGGCGTTCAACGAAAAGATGGCTGAGCTGGGCAAGCTTTCAACCGTTGGTGCATGAGCTGAATTCTCCCCTGTCGGTGATAGTTTCCGCTGCCAGATGATCCTGCGCGAAGAGCAGCTTCCCGACTTCGTCAAGGAAATGGTTGAACGGATCGGAATGGAGGCCCAGCGTCTGTCTTTTTTTACCAGAAGCCTCCTTTCCTTTGCCCGTAGCGATGCCGATGTCGATACGGAAGCGGATGTGAACCTGGTGCTGCAGGAGGTGATGGACTTTCTCAGGTATGAGGCCCGGAAAGATTCCATAATGGTGATCGAGGAAAAAGATTTCGACCTTCCACCCATTGCTGCGGACGCCAACAAGCTCAAGCAGGTATTCATCAACCTGATCATGAACGCTTTCCAGGCAATGGAAGACGGCGGGACGCTACTGCTGAAAACCTACGCTGCCGATGGCCCTTTTGTGGCGGTGGAACTGGCCGATACCGGTAAAGGAATCCCTGTCGGGGCCATAGATCATATTTTCGAGCCCTTTTTCACCACCAAAGCGGCCAATGAGGGGACCGGCCTTGGCCTCTATATCACTCGCCACATCATCGAGCGCCTTGGGGGTAAAATACAAGTCCGGAGTGTCGTTAACGAGGGTACGACGTTCACTCTCCTGTTTCCTCTCTGACCTGGTAAGGAAAAATCAAGATTCATGTTGCCCCTGCCGTTCATCCTTGAGGTGAGCGGCTTTTTTGTCCCTTGATTTATCCTTTTTAACGGTTTAGCATGCCGCAATTGCCAATTCAAACGGAGGAATCGACAATGCAGCGATATCTGGAAACAGCCGTCCGTGCCGCCAAGGCTGCCGGGGCAATGCAGAAGGAGCGGCTCTGGTCCGAGCATGACATAGAGTTCAAGGGCGAGATCAACCTGGTAACTGAGGTGGACAAGGCTTGCGAAGCCTTGATAGTCGAGTTGATCCGTGCCGAGTTCCCCGATCATGACATCCTGGCCGAAGAGAATGATTATGCCGCCGCCAATGCCCCGTGCAAGTGGATCATCGATCCCCTTGACGGCACCACTAATTATGCCCACGGCTTTCCCTGGTTCTGCGTCTCCATCGCCCTGGAGATCGAGGGAATTGTCCAAACCGGTGTCATCTACCATCCGATGATGGATGAAATGTTCACCGCCATTAAGGGGCAGGGGGCCTTTGTCAACGGCAGACAGCTCCATGTCTCATCGAGGGGGCCGCTGAAGAACTGCCTGCTGGCCACCGGCTTCCCCTATGACCGGACCTGGGACAACGAGAACAACTTCAACAACTTCATGAATTTCCAGATGTCCGCCCGCGCCGTGCGCCGTTTCGGCGCAGCTGCTCTTGATCTTGCCTATGTGGCGGCAGGGCGGCTGGATGGCTATTGGGAGTGCAAACTGAAGCCATGGGATGTGGCGGCTGGCCAGCTGCTGGTTACCGAAGCCGGGGGAAAAGTTACCAATCATGCCCTTGAGCCTTTTTCCACGTACGATCATCGCATTCTAGCCACAAACGGAATAATTCACCAGGAAATGGCCGGAGTGCTGGCAACCAAAGAAAGTCGCTCCGCTCTCGCCGATTGATACCATCCTGTCTAAACCAGCGCCTGCCACCATGGAGCGCTGCACCATTCTCTCATTCCCCTTGCCCCCCGATGATGAATATGCTAAAAGTGTTGCACAAACAACACACAGGGGGGCGGGCCATGGCCATAGCAACAAAAATTCAGACATCCATCGAGAGCGCCTCGTGGATTCGCAAGATGTTCGAGGAAGGGGAACGGCTGCGCAAGATCCATGGCGCTGATAATGTCTATGATTTCACCCTTGGCAATCCAAATATAGAGCCGCCGGCTGAATTTTACGCCGAGTTCCGCAACCTGGCCCAGAATCCGCTGCCGGGCATGCACCGTTACATGAGCAATGCCGGTTACGAAGATACACGCCGGGCGGTGGCGGAATTCATGGCCGGGGCATCGGGCCAGGCAGTCACCGCTGGCCAGGTAATGATGGCCTGCGGTGCCAGCGGTGCCCTGAATGTTGTGTTGAAGACCATCCTCAACCCCGGCGAAGAGGTGATCATCCTCACCCCCCATTTCGTCGAGTATAAATTCTATATCGACAATCACGGTGGCGTTCCGCGAGAGGTCTGGACCGACCGCAAGAACTTCCAGCTCGATCTTGCTGCCATCGAGGCCGCCATCAACAGCAAGACCAGGGCCATCATCGTCAACAATCCCAATAACCCCACCGGCGTCGTTTATGGTGCAGAGAGCCTGAAACAGCTGGGGGACCTGGTGCAGAAAAAAGAGCGGGAGCTGGAGCGGCAGATCTATGTCATCTCCGATGAGCCCTATTCCCGCATCGCTTACGACGGCAAACAGGTGCCGAATATATTCAACGCCGTCGACAACTCGGTCATCGTTACCTCACATTCCAAGGATCTGGCCCTGCCCGGAGAGCGGATCGGCTTTCTGGTTGCCAATCCGCGCATGACCCATGTTGATCTGTTCATGGAAGGCGCCGTTTTTTGCAACCGCACCTTGGGCTTTGTCAATGCTCCGGCCCTGATGCAGCGGCTGGTGGCAAAACTGCAGCATGCTTCGGTGGATATGGGCCCCTATGAGAGGAAGCGGGATCTGCTCTACAACAATCTGACGGCGATGGGCTTTCGCATGGTCAAGCCGGACGGGGCATTCTATCTCTTCCCCCAGTCCCCCCTGGCCGACGACGTTGAGTTCGTAAGGGTGGCGCAGAAACATCACATCCTCCTCGTGCCGGGAGCCGGCTTCGGCGCACCCGGCTTTTTCCGCATCGCCTACTGTGTGGATGAAGCCATGATCGAGCGGAGCCTCCCGGCCTGGAAGGCCCTGGCAGAGGAAATAGGGGTTAAACAGTGAAAGAGCAGTGATTGGTGATTGGTGATTGGGGACTAGAAACAGTGATTGGTGATTGGCATTATACGGTGATTGGTGATTGGGCTTTTAACTTCGAACCTCGAACCTCGAACTTCGAACTTTGACCAAGAACATAGAACATAGAACATAGAACCTGAGGTTGTAATGAGCGCAACGATATTGGTGGTGGACGATGAGGAGAGCATCCGCACTTCTCTGGCCGGAATTCTTGAAGACGAGGGTTACAAGACAGCCTTTGCCGTGGATGGTGTCGAGGCACTGACCGTGGTCCAGCAGGAGATGCCGAGCCTGGTGCTCCTGGACATCTGGATGCCGCGCATGGACGGTATGCAGACGCTGCAGAAACTGAAGGACCTTTATCCAAACCTGACGGTGGTGATGATGTCGGGCCACGGAACCATCGAGACCGCGGTCAGATCGACAAAAATGGGGGCCTATGATTTCGTCGAGAAACCCCTGTCTCTGGAGAAAGTTCTCGTCTGTGTCAATAATGCCATCAGTATGAGCAGGCTCAAGGAAGAGAACACCTCCCTGCGCAGCATCGTCCTCAAGGATCATGAGATGATCGGCAACTCAGCGCCCATGAAGCAGTTGCGCGAGCACATCAGGCTGGCCGCCCCCACTAACGCATCGGTCCTTATCACTGGTGAAAACGGCACCGGCAAGGAACTGGTAGCCCGCTCCATCCACTATGGCAGCCAGCGGGGGGACAAGCCCTTCATCGAGATCAACTGTGCCGCCATTCCTGAGGAGCTGATCGAGTCCGAGCTGTTCGGCCACGAAAAAGGGGCCTTTACCGGTGCCATTGCCCAAAAGAAGGGTAAATTCGACCTTGCCGACGGTGGCACCATCTTTCTCGATGAAATCGGCGATATGTCCCTGAAGACACAGGCCAAGGTCTTGCGCATTCTCCAGGAGCGGAAGTTCGAGCGGGTCGGCGGCACCAAAGTGGTGGAGGTGGATGTGCGGATAATTGCCGCCACCAACAAGGTATTGGAGGAGGAGATCCGGTCGGGCAACTTCCGCGAGGACCTTTTTTACCGGTTGAATGTCGTGCCGTTTCACGTGCCCCCCTACGGGAGCGGCAGGACGACATTCCACTACTTGTGGAGCACTTCCTGGATAACTTCTGCCGGCGGGAAGGTCGTGACCGCAAAACCGTCGTTCCCGAGGCAGTGGAGCTGATGAAGCGCTACGAGTGGCCGGGTAACGTGCGCGAACTGAAAAACATCATTGAAAGGCTGGTGATCATGACCCCCGGCCGCACCATATCCGCCGCGCAGGTTCCCTCATATATCGGGGCTCAGGAAGGTCCACGGGATGGGGCGAAACAGGGCAGCGCACTGGAACTGAGCTCACTGCGCGAGGCAAGGGAAGAATTCGAGAAGGAATTCATCATTCAAAAACTGGAAGAAAACGACTGGAACATCAGCAAGACCGCCGAAGCCATAGAGCTTGAGCGGAGCAACCTGCACCGCAAGATCAAGAGCTACGGCATCGATATGAAGAAGTGACCTGCCGCGTGCCGCTCCGACGCTGCCGGTGATCGGAGCGGCAGGTATTCCCATCCTCCTGCCACTCGCTTGTTTTCATTAGACAATTTGTGTTTTCTCGAATCGGCTTTACTATTTAGGTAGAGTCCATCCGGAAACTCCGGATGTTATCGCCACCATTGTATTTCTGAGCCACATGCACCCGGAGGCAGAAATCAAAATGGAGCGTCGCCTGCGATGCTTTGCCGTCGGGGCCGGAGCCGTTGCTGCGGCAATTGGTGTCGTCTGTCTCCTCGCCTGGCTCTCTGGCGCCATGACCTACCGCGGTTTATCCAGCCTGACAATCAAAACCAACGCCTCACTCTGTTTGATTCTATGCGGTACGGCCCTGATGCAGGCAGTGCCGGCCGACCCCTCCCCCCTATTGCGCTGGACAGCACGCTGTTTTGCGGCAATTTGCCTGGTGGTGGGAGGGCTGACGGTCATGGAATACCTTCCCGGCTGGGAACTGGCCATCGACCAGCTGTTGGCTGTCGAGCCCCCCGGTGCAGTGGGTGTCGTAAGCCCCAATCGCATGGGGCCGCCTGCCGCTGTCAGTTTTATCCTGGGAGGAATCGCCATTTTGTTCCTTCTGCACACCCCCAGGCCTTTGGTGCGCCAGAGCCAGTGGATCGGCATCATACTGTGCCTGATTGCACTGCTGGGCCTGCTTGGCTATATCTATGGGACCGGGACATTTCATGGCGTTTCCAGCTATACGTCTGTTGCCTGGCCGACGGCCATAGCTATTGCCTTTCTTGGAGCAGGACTCCTCTGCGCACGACCAAAGGAGGGGCTCATGGTTTCGATCACCTCTGCCGATGCGGGAGGTGTTGCAATCAGGCGGTTGCTTGCAGCCGCGATTCTGGTTCCCATAGCTCTGGGATGGCTTCACCTGCAGGGGGAGTCGCATGGGCTTTACGGGCGCATTTCCGGCACCAGCTTTCTGGTCATCACCTGGATCGTCATCTTTTCATGGCTGGTGCATCAGACAGCGAAACGTCTTTTCCGCGCTGACGAGGCGAAGCGATCGGCACTGACGGCGCTTCAACGGACCCAGGCCCTTCTCCTGGAGGCAGAAAGACTCTCCCACACCGGTGCCTGGGAATGGGACCTGACCAGCGACATCTGGACGTTTTCCGACGAATGGCAGCGGCTTCACGGCACACGTGACCGGTCCCTGTGTCCCGATGAACTCGTCTCCATCGCCCATCCCGAAGATCGTCCGGCCATACGGTCAGCGTTTGATGCGTTGCGCGGGGGGGTAAGCCCATACGAGATGGAGCACAGGATCGTTCGCCAGGACACGGGTGAGGTGCGTACCGTCAAGGCCAGTGGCCAGTATCTCAGGGACAGATCTGGCCGGGTGGTGAAAATATATGGGTTCGTTCAGGACATAACAGAGCAGAAACGGGCCGAGGATGAGCTGCGGAAGAGCGAAGCACGCCTGAGTACCGCACTGGATAACCTTCGTGAAGGTGTCGTCATCGCCACCGAGGGGGGAGAGGTGTTCTACTGGAATCCGTCGGGCTGGATGATGCATGGCTTTGCCAGTCCCGAAGAAGGACGCCGTCATCTGGCCGAGTTTGAGCAGATCTTTCAACTCTCCCTGGCCGACGGCCGGTACTGACGCTGGATGAGTGGCCCATGCCCCGCATCATCCGGGGGGAAAAGGTGCAGAACGTGGAACTCGTGCTGCGCCGCATGGATCAGGAGTGGGAGCGGGTGGTCTCCTACTCCGGCACGATTCTCCAGACCCTGGGGGGAGAGCGGCTGGTCTATCTGTCCATTTATGACATGACGGAGCAGAGACGGGCGGAAGAGGCCCTGCTGGAACGGGAGGAGCGGCTGGGAATTTTTATCGAGCACGCCCCTGCCGCCCTGGCCATGTTCGACCGGCAGATGTGCTACTTGCATGTGAGCCGGCGCTGGCTCACGGACTACGGCCTGGAAGGGCGCCATCTGCGCGGCATGTCCCATTATCAGGTCTTTCCCGAGATCTCCGATCACTGGCGCCAGATCCATGCCCGTGCTTGGCAGGGGAGGTTTTACGGGCCGATGAGGAGCAATTTGTTCGCAGCGATGGTTCCATTCAGTGGTTCAGGTGGGAGGTGCGCCCCTGGCATGACGCCAGCGGAAGGGTTGCCGGAATACTGGTATTCAGTGAGGATATCACCCACCGCAAGCACGCAGAGCAGGAGCGGGAGCGGCTGATTACCGAATTGCAGCGGTCGAACGCAGAACTGCAGCAGTTTGCCTATGTCTCGTCCCACGACCTTCAGGAGCCCATTCGCATGGTGACCAGTTACGTCCAGCTTCTGCAGAAACGCTACCAGGGAAAACTGGATGAAAAGGCAGAGATGTACATCTCGTTTATTGTCGAGGCTGCCCACCGCATGTCTTCCCTCATCAACGACCTGCTTGCCCTGTCCCGGGTAGGAAGGCGGGAACGGGAGTTCATGCCGGTGGAAACGGAACTGGTAGTGAAGGAGGCGTTGGATAATCTGCGGGTTGCCATGGAGGAAAGCGGAGCAAGGATAACAAAAGATCCGCTGCCGATGGTCATGGGGGACCCAGTGCAGTTGCTGCAGCTTTTCCAGAATCTGATCGGCAATGCCATCAAATACAGGAAGAAAGAGGTGACCCCTGAGGTGCAGATCTCGGCAGAACGGAAGAAAAACCAGTGGCTATTCGGAATTCACGATAACGGCATCGGCATCGAGCCCCAGTATCATGACAAAATTTTTGTCATCTTTCAGCGGCTGCACCAAAGGGAGGAATACCAGGGAACCGGCATCGGACTCGCAATCTGTCAGAAGATCGTGGAAAATCATGGCGGGATGGTCTGGGTCGAGTCCACTCCAGGGGAAGGTTCCACCTTTTATTTTACCCTTCCGGCGGAAGGATAAGTGGCTGCTTGAGGGAAGATGCCACGCAGCCGTACAGCCTGTAAATTGACGCTGCTAAAACTATTTTAAGGCGGTGGCAACTGTGCTATAGATATGCAGGCATTCCTGCTACAACTCTTACCCTGCACACCCCACCAATCGAAGGAGCCAGTCATGTATCTGTTGCGAAAGGCTATTTCTCTGCTGAAAGTGGCAGCACTTTTCATTATCCTGACATCCTGCGCTGCCGGCAATGCCCCACTCACCAAGGGAGCGAATACTCTGAATGCCGAACGCCCCAAGGATGAAGCATGCCGCACGGAGTTGAAAAGGGAAGTTTCCACCTTGAACGTGGGGGTGGAGGCGTCGGCGGGGGATCTTGCGGCCATGTTGAACCGGATGATACCCAAGGAGCTCTACAAGGGGTCGACCAAGACCAAGGGGCTTACTGCCGACCTGCTGCGAACCGGTCCCATTGCCGTCAGTGCCGCCGATAACTTCATCCATCTCACCATTCCCATCTCCATGTCCCTGAGCTACGGCATGTTCGAGACTCCGGCCGTGGCCACCAAGCTCAAGTTCAAGATGGGCGCCAGGGTCGCCCCGGACTGGAAAGTCAACGCCGAGGTCTATTATGTGGGACTTACCGACCTTCTTGCTGAAAATGTGGGCATCGGCCCCATCTCCATCAAGCCGCGCAGCATCGTCGAGGGAATCATCCAGCCGGTGCAACGGACCCTTTCGGAGCTCATCAGCAGAAAACTCAACGAACAGTTCCCCCTCAAGGCCCAGGTGGCAAAAGCCTGGAGCTCCGCCCAGAAGCCGGTTCTCCTGGATAAGAACTACAACGCCTGGCTGACCATCAGCCCCAGGAGGTGATCCTTTACCCGCTCTATGCCCAGAAAAACCAGGTGAAGCTCAGTGTCGGGCTGAAATCCTATGCCGAACTGGTGGTGGGACCGCAACCGCCAGTGCGCCCCCCGGTGCCCCTGCCGAACCTGAAGCTGATCAGCGGAAGCGAGCGGAACTTTCGCGTCGCCCTCAACACCGACCTCTTTTACAGGGATCTTCGCGCCATTGCCCAACCGCTTCTTCTCAACAAGGAACTGGGCAGCGACGGCAGAAAAGTGATGCTGAAGGACCTGGACCTGTACGGCAACGGCGAGCTGCTGATGGTAAAGGTGGTGACGACCGGCGACCTGGAAGGAACCTTTTATCTTACCTGCAGACCGGCGTTCAACCCCCAGACCAACGTCTTTTCCGTGGAGGACGTGGACTTCGAGATGCAGACCAAGAGCCTGCTCCTCACCTCCGCCGACTGGTTCCTCCACGGCACCATCAGGAACACCATCAAAGAGAAGCTCAACATGGACCTGACCCAGCGCGTAACACAGGCCAGGGAGATGGCGGGGAAGGCCATGGCAAAGGTCAGCCTGGCGGAAAATGTCTTTCTCAACGGCAGCGTCAAGACTTTGAAACTGAATGACGTCATGGTGCAGAAGGACAAGATCTCCATTCAGGTCTATGCGGAAGGGGAGACGGCGGTGGTGTTTCATTGAGGTGATCTTGGGAGCCGCAACACAGCGGGATGATCGTTTTGAGGCTGCAGATGATACAACAAACCCCGCTGGCAACAGCGGGGTTTGCTTTTTGTGGTGTGGACTTCCCCAAGGGGAGCCCACTCATATGGCAGGGAGGAGCTACTGCTTCAGTAAGAGGGAAATGGTGCTGGTCGATCCGTCGTCCAGGACGGCCCGGATCTGGTAGGTGCCGGAAGTAAGGTCCTTGGTGTAGAGATTGTAAATGTACATGCCTTCACTGACCCTGAAGTAATTTCCGGTGTCTGCGTTGGTGGAAGTCACTTCTATGGGTTCTCCAACCGGCTCGCTGGCCGAGTATTGCTGCAGAAAGAGCATTGCGACTGCCGAAGTGACGGTGGAGCCGTTTGCATCGCACAGAGCAAGTTTTACCGGTATTGTGGAGCCAAGTTTGAAGGGCCTGAGCAGGCTCACCGGGGTTAGGAAGTTGCCGCTACAACCGTATCTGACGTGAATAGTCGCTGTAGCGGTTGTAGTGTTGCCGAAATCGTCAACCGCGGTGAACACTACCTGTTTTGCACCGACACTGTCAAGAACGGGGGGTGTGAAGGTAATGGTGACCGATTGATCCACATAATCAACGGCTGTAGCACCATTGAGAAAAGCTTGCACAGCCGGATCATTGACAGAGGTGTTCAGCAGTACGGTGATGGCGGCAGGCACCGTCAGAAGTGGTGATGTCGTGTCGCGTACAGTAACGGTGAAGCTTCGCGTGGCTTTATTGTTGTAATCATCGGTTGCTGTGCAGGTTACGGTCGTTGTCCCCAGAGGAAATACAGACCCGGAAGGGGGTGTGCAGACCACGGTTGGCGCCGCTGTAACGAGATCTTTTGCGGTCACGCTGAATTGCACCGTCGCACCGTTTGCAGACAGAGCTTCGACGGTCTGATCGGCAGGGATGGAAAGTTCCGGAGGGGTGGTATCGACAATGGTTATGGTCTGTGCGGCCGTTCCCTTATTACCTGCCTTGTCCACTGCGGTCCAGGTTACGACGGTTGTGCCGATGGGGAATCCTGCAGGAGGGGCATCGCTGGTGACGGAGACGACGCCAACGAGATCTGTAGCGGTGGCAGTGCCGATGACTACGGCCGTTAGCTTACCGGTTGCCTCGACGGTCAGGTTGGGTGGGGGCGTGACGAGCGGCGCAGTGGTGTCGACGACTGTGGCCTTTCGGGTTACCTCTGGGGCGGGGTTGCCTGCGGCATCGGTGACGTTATAGGTAATGGTGTAGTCGCCGGGCTTCAGGGTATCCACCGGATTGACCGTCACGATGCTGCTGGTGATGTCACCGTCACGATCGTCAAAGGCTGTGGCTCCGGCATCCGCATAGGCATTTCCTGCTTCCACCGATACTGTCGGGGAACCAAGTAGGGTGATGACCGGCGGAACCATGTCGCGGGCCAGATAGACTTCGATTATGCTCTTGAATGTGGTGCTGTTTCCGGCCAGATCGGTGGCAACGGCGGTAATGACGTGCTCGCCGATAGAGGGCCGGTCCAGGGTTCCTGCATAGGAAACGGCAACCGGTGTCGTGTCGTTTTCTGCACCGGTAGTTGTGCTGATCAGAGCGCCGTCCAGATAGACCTGAAGCGTGTAGCCATACCCCTGATCGGAGGCCTGGACGGAGAAGGGAATAACCGTCTCGGTGTCGGGGAAGCGGGTGCCGCTAGCTGGGGTTATGGAAACCGCAGGCAGCCAATGATCGGCAAATACCACACGTTGGTCGGTTGCCTGGGCGTTGGACACATCGGTGACGGTTATATTCAGGATATTCTTGCCGGCAGAAAGGGGGATGGTGTGATCGAAGGTAACCTCATTGGTCGAGCTCCCCGGTACGGGGGTGACGACCGCGGCTTCACCGTTCACGACTATGTTTTCTATGGTGGAGCCACTGTACGACCTTCCTGTTACCGGTACGGAACTGGCACTGGTGATCAGATCCTCCTGGGGGGACATGACGATCAGCGTCGGACCGGGGATGTCGAAAAATTTCGTCGTATTGCAGGCCAGACTGAAGGTTATGGGAGGGAAGATGATCTGGCTGCCGTCTTCCGCATAGACACGAACTGTGTTCAAGGTATAGTTCGCGGCGGGGCCGAAAATTTCCAGATCGGGGTTGGCAACCTTGTTAACCGAAGAGTATGCACTGACACTTGCGGAAAGGTCGTCAACATTATTGGTTTTGTGGGTGCCGTTGCCGGACATGTAGGGGGAACTCAGCAAACCGCCTCCCACGGCGCGGAACCTGAAAATAGCCGAGCCGAAACAATAGTTGAAATCTTTCTGGTTTTCCGCTCCTGAGGCAATGTGCACAGGAGTGCCGAAATAGCTTCTGCCATCGTAGCTGAGTTTGTAATCGTTAAAGCTCAAGGTTGAATACTTTATGTATGGAGCGACGAAGTCCTTTCTCAGGCCGAAACCAACGGTATCCCAATCGCCGGGGGTCATGAACAATTTGTACTGACGCACCGGCGGACGCTTGTAGTTTCCCGTTACATCTCTGCGGAGGTAGACGTAGGCATAATTGGTGTTTTTATAGGCCAATCTGTTCGTTTCCCAGACGGAATCCTGCCCGTTCAAGGTCATCGTGTAGTATCTCAGATCCTCGTTCTTGACGGTGCCGGAGAAGTTGATCGAACCGTTCAGGAAGCTCCTTCGCCGGAAAAATCGAGAAGGGTTGTCTGGTTGGGATATACCGTGAACCTGTTGTTGATTTGGCTGCCGTTTTTGTACGGCCAGCGCAGGTTGCTGTCTATGCTGCTGTCAAAGAAGGTGTAGGGATAGACGTAATAGCTGTAGGCGTTGCCGGAAAAGGTGTAATTCCTGGTGTAGCTTCCAGGGTTTGCAGGTATGGTGATGCCGGCAGCCGAGTGGCTGGCGAAATTTGCAGCGGGCAGCCCGGCGAGGTCGATATTCCCGGCCAAAGTACCTGTATAAGTGGTAGGTGGTGGGGGCGGGTCGCTGGGGACAGGGGCGACAAAACTGATATTCAGGGGGACGATCACCGTTTCACCCGGTTGCACGTCCTGCAGCGGCAGGTTGTATGGGGCGGCTGCGTTCGAGTTGAAGGAATAATACCTTCCTCCGGTGGAGCTATGGACATACACCGAGGCGGCAAGGGCAATCTGCTGGTTCGGCACTACGGGAATGTCCCAATAATAGCTTCTGGTCGTAAAGTTGGGCGTATAGGAGCTGGTCGTATATGTTCTTTCACCCGTCGTTACATTTTTAACAGCGCTGGAACTGTGGCCATAGGAATAAGTTGTGGGATCGCCGGTGATATTCACCTGGAATCGCACCGTGCCCACGTTGTAGATGTAGTCGTTGGCTACTGTCTGGTTGGGTGCGACCTTGATGGTCCTGTTGTTGAAGGAGACGGTCGTGTAGGGTGCATTCGTCCCCGAGACACCGCAGGAAGCGGCTACGCTGTAATTCCAGTCTCCACTCTGGACTGTAAGCTGATAATTGGGACTGTTGTAGGTGGTTTTGCTTGCCGTGTAGCCGCCCCCGGTGGCGTTCAATGAAATACTGGTAGGGGTGTAGCCGGGAAGGCTGACCTGACCCGCGATGTAACCTGGGTCGAGTGTAACTGCTGCGGCTTGTGACACGGGAAGTAGAGTGACAAAAAGCAGCAGGATTATCCTGAGATAGTGTGATGTCATATCTGAACTCCTCTGAAATGTTCATTATAAAATCAGAACCCGTTCTCTCCCTTGACGTCGACCGATGTACGTTCACCGGCCTGGTTGGTGTATTCGATCCGCCACACCAACTTTTCTTCAGGCTCAGCTGCCGCAATGATGTCGTTTGCCAATGTCGCTATCTGTAGCACCTCTGACTGGCGGCCATCGGGAATAGTGCCGAAAAAAACTGGAACATCGTTGGGCAGGTAGGGGTTCTGCATGGGAATTGAGACAAGGATGTCCTGGGCATCACTACCACTGCGGTTGATGACATTGATCATCACGTTAGCGCTGGTTTTCACCTCGTCCTTGACTACGTTTTCCTGCCGGAAAATCAGATGAAACGGGGGCGGGCCCTCCGCCGCCAGGGTCGGTAGCGCGGGTAAGGACAGGAGCAGACATACCACGATAAGAGCTTTTCTCATTGACGCACCTCCATAGATTTATGACCTCGACAAGTCGGCAATGTAAAACAATTAAGTAGAAAAGTGTAATATTATAAAATTAATTTTCACATATTAAGGGTGGTGCTCGTCCCCTGAAAGGTTCTGCTGAAGTCCCATCGGGCAGATACAAAGCATTGGCTGAAAATCTGTTTATTATCCCTTGACGATAATATCTGATGGGGATACTATTTCCCCATGATCAAGTCGTTTAACTGCAAAGAGGCCGAAAAACTTTTCTTCGGGCGCTTTTCCACGAAGTTGCCGCAAGCGATCCAGCGCTCGGCTGCGATCAAGCTCAAAATTCTTAATGCTGCGACTATTCTTGAGACTTTGCGAGTACCTCCTGCTAATCACCTGGAAGCTTTGCACGATGACCGGGAAGGGCAACACAGCATCCGGATCAACAAGCAGTGGCGCATCTGCTTTGTTTGGAAAGACAGTGATGCATATAACGTCGAGATCGTCGATTATCATTGAGAGGTGACATTATGGCAAAACGTGATTTTTCCCCCATTCACCCTGGCGAAATCCTGTTGACGGAATTCCTGGAGCCCATGGGCGTTACTCAATATCGGCTGGCCAAAGATATTGGCGTGACGCCACGGCGGATAAACGAGATCGTCCATGGACGGCGCGCAATAACCGCAGACACTGCACTGCGCCTTGGGCGCTTCTTTAATATGGAAGCACAATTCTGGTTGAATCTTCAGACACATTACGATATGGAGGTGGCCCTGGAAAACCTTCAGGACCGTCTTGACAAAGAGGTTCATCCACTTTCCCATGCTGCATAGGGGGGACAACTACTAAACGGCTCCAGGCGCGAGGGGGCGGACCAAGCTGAAATTTAAGACGCAGCTTGGAATCTGGGCAAGTCGAGGAGGAGAGATTGATGCGACTCATAAAGTTGAGCGTGGAGGAGTTCGAAAGTGACCTTAAGCTCGATGAATATTTTTCGAAGGAACTTCCAAAGAGGAATCCACCAGGCCTCTTCCGTTTCACTGAAGGCAGAATCGCCGAGGGGAGGATCGTGCCTGGTGAAACTATTTTATTTTCTTATAGAAATAGTCTTTGCTTCATAACAACCGCCAAAACAGGAAGAATGCTTAACACATACATGCCTGCCATAGAGTATCCTTACTGCGTTGTTATTGACTTGCCACCCAGAAAAGTAAATGTTCCGATTGAGGACCTTGAACTGATGCTCCAGGAAAAAGCAGACTTTAAAAGTCTTTAAAAGGCCGCGGCTGGACGAAGATCCCCGACAGCCCGAATACTGGACTTGTTGTTAGGGAGCTTCTCGGAACACAGTCAATTTACTAGGAAAATGTAGCGGTTGCATGAAGGAGAAGAACAGTGCCAGGCTTGGAGAAGAACAGTGCCAGGCTTGCAATTTTGCAATTAGCGTGTAGTTGCACAATCGCAATCGAAAGCCTTTTACGGGAAAACTGCACGCACAGTCGATGAGGAAGGGCAGGGTGAACCTGCTCTGACTTACTCGGAATTCCGGGCCAGAACCTCAAAGGGCAGTTATGCTTCAACCTCTTGCATCGGTTGTATGGTAATGGTCAATCCCATACCGTGGAGGATGTTAAATAGGCTGGTGAGTTCTGGGTTACCTCGTTTGGAAAGCATCTGGTAGAGGCTCTCTCGCTTTACGTGCGATTTTTCGGCAATTGCAGCCATGCCACCATTAGCCTGCGCCACTTCCCGCAATGCCAGCAACATGGCTGATTTATCTCCCTCCTCAAGAACTGCGTTCAGATATGCAGCTGCATTTTCAGGAGATTTTAGCCACTCATGGAGATCGGATTCATAGTCGGTCATATGTTTCATTTTGGTTGCTCCTTATGGTTTTTCCAAAACCTCTGGGCCGTTTCAATATCGCGTTGTTGAGTCCGCTTGTCGCCACCGCACAACAGCAAAACAACCGTTCCGGCGTCAATTGCATAATAAACTCTGTAACCAGGTCCATGGTCAATCTTCAACTCGATGACACCTTCGCCGACATTGCGAACTGTACCGAAGTTGCCAGACCTAACCCGTGTGAGGCGGGCGCGGATGCGGACTGCTGCTATTTGGTCACGCAATGCCTGTAGCCATACTCGAAATGGCTTGTTTCCGTTTTCGTCTGTGTAATATGCTATTCGATATGGTTCTGTATGCATTATAAATACTGTAAGTTATATCTTACATGAAGTCAAACGAATAACCTCACAAGCTTCGAACTAGGATTATGAACCGCCCAGCAATGCAGATGTTGGAAAAGGGATATAAAAGTTGGAAGAAGGAATGCTGCGGATGGGGCAGCGGGTAGATTGGGCACGGTAAAGATGGGGAGGAGATCATGAGCCATGGAGTCTGTCCGCATTGGGTGGGTTATTTTCTTGTCAGCCCCCTTCGCCGGCTGTTCCACAACCCGGAGAAAATCCTGCAGCCATTCGTTAACCCCGGCATGACGGTGCTGGATGTGGGGTGTGCCATGGGCTGGTTCACCATTCCCCTGGCCCGGATGGTGGGGCACCAGGGGAAGGTGGTCGCCGTGGATGTTCAGGAGAAGATGCTGCGTTCGCTGGCAAAGCGTGCCCGTAAGGCAGAGGTTGGCGAGAGAATCGTTCCGCGTGCCTGCACGGCAACGTCCCTTGAGGTGCCGGAGTTTGAGGGGATAGTTGATTTTGCGGTCGCCTTCGCCGTGGTACATGAAGTCTCCGATGCCGGACTTCTTTTTCAGAATATCGCCCGCGCTCTGAAGCCGGGTGGCAGGTGCCTGGTGGCAGAGCCCAAAGGCCATGTCCGAATCGAGGAGTTCCAGCGATCACTCTCCATGGCCGAGAAGGCCGGTTTATATGTGCTGGACACGCCCAAGGTGGCGGGGAGCCATGCTGCACTGTTGCGGAAGGGCTGAAATCGCCAAGTCTCGGCTCAATAAATCTGCATCGTGTGCCGGATGCTTCATGCCGAATACGTGGCGATATAATTCATAGTGCAACGATTTACCAACCATACAAAGGACAAAACATGACCACTTTACCAAATGCCCCTCATGCAGCTCTGAATATACCTATGAAGACGGCGAAATGTACGTCTGCCCCGAGTGCGCCCACGAGTGGCCAAAGACAGCAGTGGAGAGCGCAGAGGCCGACAGTGTCGTCCGTGACGCCTTCGGCAACCTGCTCAGCGACGGCGATTCGGTGACCGTCATCAAGGATCTGAAAATAAAGGGATCGTCATCGGTGGTCAAGGTCGGTACCAAGGTCAGGAACATCCGCCTTGTATCGGGAGACCACGATATCGACTGCAAGATCGACGGCATCGGCGCCATGCAGTTGAAATCGGAGTTCGTCAAAAAGGCTTGAATGCCCAGCAATCCCCCTTGCCCCGGAGCGACACATGAACCTCTACGTCGGCACCAGCGGATATTCCTACAAAGAATGGAAGGGCACCTTTTACCCAAGGGAACTCCCCGACAGGCAGATGCTCCATTACTACGCCGGGCATTTCCGGGCGGTGGAGATCAACAACACCTTTTATCGGATGCCCAAGGTGTCGGTTCTGGAAACATGGGCGAGCCAGGTTCCGGCGGAATTCAAATTCGTGCTCAAGGCGCCGCAACGGATCACCCACGTGCAGCGGCTGCAGAACGCCGACGATTCCCTGTCATATCTCCTGGAGGTGGCAGGAACGCTGAAGGACCGCCTGGGGCCGCTGCTGTTCCAGTTGCTCCTGGCTTGAAAAAGGATCTGCCGAGGCTGGCGGGTTTTTTGTCGTTATTGCCGCCCCGGTGCCGCGCGGCATTCGAATTCCGGCACGCATCCTGGTTCGTTGATGAGCTTTTCGACCTGCTGCATAAGCATCAGGCGGCGCTGTGCATTGCCGATGCCGAAGGGGACCTGCAGGCGCCTTTTGTTGCCACCGCCAACTGGGGCTATTTCCGGCTGCGCAGGCCGGACTATGGCGACCATGAACTGAATGGATGGGTAAAGCGGTTGCGGGAGCAATCTTGGGAGGATGTCTTCGTCTTTTTCAAACACGAGGAAGAGGGAAAGGGTCCACAGCTGGCGAAGCAATTCGTGAAACTGGCTGATAATTAAGTCGAGGAAAATTATTTGTCATTAATAGTTTGTGACCGAAACCGGAATAATATCGAGAGCGAGAGGCTCCCAACCTCTTGCAGAAAGGGATGATGCATGACAGTTAAAACCAAGGTTTTTCAGCAACCTTCTTTTTGTCCGGCAGAACCCCCACTTGTTTATCAATTTGGGTGAGGTAAATTATGTGCAGATTAAAAACGCCCATAAGGTTGCCATATCCACCAACCCACCAGACCAACGCTAAGACAATCCATAAAACAGGCTGTCCAAAAAAAACAGCTGCCTGATCAGGATTTGAGATGCCGATGCAATTTTCGAGGGAGGTGCAGAATGTATAAACGGACCCTGTTTTTGATTTTGATCTGTCTGCTGCTGGCGGGTGTCATCGTTTCGGGATGTTCAGACGACAGGGGCAATTCCCGGACTGTTTCCGACAATGTCACCAAGGTTTATTACGATTATCTGGCAGAGGGCAAGCATGTGGCGCTTGCGGCAGCCCAGCCACAATTTCCTGCCAGCGGCGAACTTTATTCCGATAATGCAAGCATCTTTAAACTGTTGCCGGCGAAAGCGACCGCACTGCAAAAAAGCCAGGCTGAGCCCATACTCACCGACTTCGTCCTGTATTCACCTCCTGCTCCGTTGAGCAAACGGGTAGCATCGACGGTCACTGACGCCCCGTTTTCCACCGCACCAGGTATCCCGAGCCTCAAGAAACCGGATGTTATTCCGCTCGCCTGCTCGGGGCTGACCGGCACCGAACTTCGGATCTGCCTGGACAACCTGGGGGTAAGCTCGGCCCCTGAGAGCGAGCATGTTTCCCAGCATGACCCGCAATCACTGAGTATCCAGGTGGGGCAATCGATCACCGATGCAATACCCGACAAAAGCATCCAGTCTCTGACCTCCAACGTTTCCAAAGCGGATCGGGATGCCATACTGGCCAAGCTCACCGATTTCACCAATGATGATTCAGCCCATGCAACCATCCATATGGCCGCGTTCGATCCCTTTGACGAAACGGACTACTCCCTCAGCACGGTAGCCATCTCCGACAACAGCAGTTCCGACATCGATGGTGACGGCGCACTGGAACCACATTCGACAATGATCACGGAAATTGTAAAGCCCGTGGCATACAACAGGAATCCCTCTCCAACCCTGGATGCCTGCATCGGCAAGTATGGAGGGGCGATCAAGGATCGTTATGTGGTCAAGCTGACAACCTATGTTCACCTGGACTATCTGAAATCGCAGCGACAGGTAATACCCGCGGTGCAGGACGGATCTTCCGGAGATGCCATCGATGTGGAGGCCTCTCTTAGCAATTACGAAGCCACCCACAATCTCAGAGCCATCAATCAGGCACTGGACGCGAACATAATCAAGGCAATATACGGCTCACCTGCCATACTGCCCGGATCAGCCACTGAATATACCTTCATGTTCCAGCTTGCGCCCGATCTGATCAGTGGCGATTACAAAGAACTATTAGGTCAGATATCATCTGCAGAAGATGCTGCTTGCCAGGAAGTTGTCGAGCAGCATATCAATCCCCGTACCGCCATTATCAGCGGCGTCTCCTCGGTAGGCAGCCGCCTGCAGAAAGGCGCCGGCAATTCTCTGAGCGTTTTTTACCAGGTTCCGGCTGCCTTCAGCCGGCAACTGTCCGCCAAGCTTGCATCGGCTCTAACCGGTGAGGCTGCTGCGTTTACAGCGGATGATGAGCCCATACGCGACTATTGCATGGTTGACGGCAATGGTCAGAAAGTTGCCGTGATCGATCCGGTGACCGGGACCGTCATTCCCGCCTGCGAAAAATTCGATCAGAAGAGCATGGCCAAAATGGCGCTGTTCACCAAAAGCGGCGCCTGTAGCAATAATAAAGATGACTGGCTTTTTACTACCCGTCACGGGCACGAACGCCGCGCTTCGGCAGGGGCATCCAGTTCATTCTGACCGAGTGGCTTCTGCACGACCAGGTGGGGGATTATAAAAATATTCACTGGTATCAGAGCCATTGGAAGAGCGCCTTTCAGGTGCTGGTGAAGGGTTCGAAATTCGTCGCTGCCACCTATTTCAAAGTCCAGCTGGGTGCGATCAAATATCCAAAACAAGCAGAGGCCACCATAGCTGTCTACATGGTCAATGCCCTTTTCCCGCTCATGGGGGACATGCTGGCTAAATCAACCGGGATGAAGATTGCCGGCGTGGCCTTCTCCATGCCGGCCTATGTGGTGAACTTCTTTCTCGACATGGGTGCTGCCGATGCCGGCAATGCAACCTTCGGCGACAAGGTGGCTGCCGGTATGAAAGGTGCGCTGATCGGTTTTCTCGTCGACCGATTCACCGATGCGGTGGCCCAGATGGTTGATGTGGAGGTGACCGGCTGGCAGGATATTTCCGATGACAGCCACCATGGGTGCTTTGAATTTGATTGAACAGGGGAGTAGCAATCCCCGTAAAATTTGGGTTTTTCAAGGCATTTCCAGGGAAGGCAGTCGTGGCATCGGGAGAGAGCGACGAGCTACAGCGGCGAGCGGACACCCGCCGCATGTGGAACAGAGGCAACAGGCAGATCCAAGCATCATGCACGATTATGCGGGCGGCACCACAAGGTCCGCAGCTGTGGCGACAGAGCGAACGGACGATGTCGCGAATGCCTTTACTTCACAGAATTCCCGGATTAACTAAAATTTAACCCTGGATCGCAGCAGTGACGCTGCTGCGATCCATTTCTCCTCCCCCTCAGGCATTTTCAAAACGCTCGATTTTTACCAAAGCCAAGTCACCAACCTTCTCAGTTGAAACCTGCAATAGGTATGGAATTATCTGATCCGATTTCTGAATTTGCAGCGAGGTTGAAACCCCGTTGTGTGACTTGCCGGTCGTGAAGGTATCTATGATCCCATCTCTGATCTTGCAACCTTCGCAATGACTATCTTTCCCGCAGCCGTCTTCTGTAAATGCATAAATGCAGTCAAAGACCTGCCCGCCTCTGCGCCCTTCAACTTCATGGAGTTCTTTCCCGAACAACTCAAGAGCTTGATTGTTTGCCGTTATAACTTGCCTAGGATTCCCCTGCATTAAAAGAAGTGGTACATCGACTGCTTTAATCCATTCACGCAACTCAGCTCACCTGGTACTTGCTGGGATGATTTTTCACTGATGCCGTATCTAACGGCAATCTTCTCGGCACGGTGCCGGCATGGGACTGAATCTCCTCGGCTGACATTTCCTCGACTCCAAAAAGCTTCCGGTCAAAATCATAGAGCTGGTCGACTAGTATCACTTCCGGTTCGAGCCCATCAATCACGCCATTCATCATGCGTGACGAACAGTTAATGAAACAACCTTCCAAGGCAATGAGACGGGTGGCCTTGCGGACAAGATCGCGTTGTCCCGTGTCCTTGGTGAATGCTCCACCCAGGCAAATCCTGGCAGTTTTCTCAGGGGCAAGAGTGTGGCAGAGGATATTGGCTGCCTTACGGGCAATCTCGCCTCGCAGACAGGCCCCTTCGCAACACATCACGGCTACCGGCTTGGCTTTTTGACGCTCGGCGTAGTCGTCGCAGAGCCGGCAGTTATTTTTTGCCTTCTCAATGCGTACCAGTTCATAACCCTCGTCTGTTCCCACTTTGCTTCCTGTTCCACAACAATTTGTCTGTCTCATATGTGCCTCCATCTATGGAATTGACTGCTGCGGGCTCTATCAACGCATTTTTTACCATCATATATAGGCAGCATCATTCTGATAATCGAAATAACAGTTGCAGCGCACAGCGAGTTTGACAGTTCTAAAACATGAGTGCATCATAAAGCTTGAATGGTTACAGGTGTAACATTTACAATATTGTCTGAGACAGGACACCTTGCTCGTATTTCTTTTATAAAATCTTCATTTGATGCATTTGAATCAATATTGAGAATGACATTTATGTCAGTCATTCCTGGCCTACCTTCTTCGCTTCTTCCGAGCAATATATCTGTATCGAAAACACCTTCAATCTTTATGTCCATGCCATTCAATTTGATATTTTTCTGATTCGCAACAATTCTCGCTGTTGTGGCAATACACCCTGCCAGAGATGTAAAGAAAAATTCCATTGGATTCGGCCCTGCATCAGTCCCACCGGCAAATTTGGGTTGATCGACATAAATAGTGCGATCTCCTGCTGTGACTGCAACTTTAAATTTTTCGTCTAATCTTGCCTCGATGCAGATTGATTTCATTTTTGCCATGGTCTTCCTCCCACCGTTATTGAGTTACATGTAATTACCCCCGGCTTGACTTTGTGATGCTGCTTACCAAATTCCCTCTCGCCCCGTCATCGACTTAATCCTCAGCTCCCAGACAATCATGTTTAAATTGCCCAGTTCTTCTCTCTTAAACTGCCTGCATCCGTGCCCCTCCATGCTTTTAAGCACAAATGCGTCAAACATTTTGTATTTGGCTTCTATTTCCGTTGAAATCGAAACCATTCCATAGGCAATTACGCTGGACCAGTGGTTCTTCTCCAACAGATCGACTTCGAAACAAACTTTGGGGTTATACTTGGCAATCTTTAACTTTTCTCCTTTCCCCCTGGAATGCAGGTAAACTTTTTCATTGGAGTAAGCGTATGACATAGGAATTACATGTGGTTGGCCTTTGCAGGATAAACCTAGTCTGCCATAACGGGAGGTTGAAAGGAGGGCAATGCACTCTGTTGCTGTAAGTTCTCTTGGCTTCATAGTAATTTGCCTCACCCGTTTTTCTTGTTTAACGTTTAATATAAGCTGGAATCCTCCTCAGCTCAGTCAGGAGAGATATAACTTGTGTGTTACTGTTTTATGGTTCACGCGGCTTCGTCTATGTCATGTCTGGTTGAGCTATTAGCGAAGGAAATAGGCGAAACCAATCCATAATTAAGGGCAGAGAATTTACATGTGTCAATGCAATCTCCACAACATATGCAATTTTTGTCAATTATAGCAGGACTTTTTTCAGTAATGTACTTGTCTATACCTACACCCATTTGACAATTACGGGCACATACATTACAGTTTTTGCATTTATTATGATCTATTTTTATTTTCAATAACCCAAGACGAGAATATATGCTTGTCAATCCGCCGACAGGACATAAATACTTACAGAAGAACCTGTTCCCGAAATAGTACGTTAGAAACATTGTAAGAGGCAGCATAGTAAGCATTCCGCCCCAAAATACCCACAAGTCAGCGACCTTATAACCATTAGTTAAATTGAAGGTAAGCGAATCGATGTGCAGAGCATATTTCGCAACATTGTAAACAACGCTTCCCCAGAATACTGACGTTATTATGTAAATAATTTTATTATTCTTAACTATATTATGTATTTTCTTTTTGAATCCGGTGAGGATATTATTAGACTGCTCCTGAACAAACGAATAAACACAGAACCATGAACACAAGACTCGTCCCCATATGAATACCAGAAGGTACATGATTAGCCAAAATACAGCAGACAATCCGAATTTGCCGGCAGTGGTTGCCAAGTCAGTAGATGATCTTGGGCAAATGGAGGGTATGTTTAAATTTTTGTAGTGAACGAGTGCGATATGAAACGTTATTAATCCCAAGATGAAGAGTTGGAATAAAGTTCTCCTTTTCTTCCATGCGCCAAATTGGCTCCATTTGAAGCTTTGAATGTCTTTCCGTAACTCTTTATTTTTTTCCGGGATCAAGAAGATCAAGGATAAAACCGTTATGAATGTTCCGGCCATTACTAAATATTTGCCCGTTTCCACATTAAAAAAGGAGAATACCTTTTTGGAAGTAGTGCCAAAAAAATACAGCACGCCGGAAACGGGCATTAAAATACATCCAACCATCTCTTCAGTCGCACAGGCAACTCCAAGTACCAGCAAAAATACTCCAAAAACAAGCACGTACTTTCTCATAAAAATCCTCCTATCTAAGGTTATCTTAAGAATAGAGGCAATAAAGAGAAATGCACAGATGCAACTCCGCACTTTTTTAACACCAACAGTTGGGCGCAAAAAGCAACTGTTACCCTGATATTTCGCGTGAACTGTACCTGTTTTGCATGACTGCCATGTCAACATAAAAATCGAAGAATACAAGGAGAGTGCGGAGTGCTGCTCTACGAAGAGATTGTTGCCAAAGTCCGCGAGATGATTAAGGTGGGTACCTACCTGCCCGGCGAGCGGATACCATCTGTCAGGACCCTGAGCAGACAGATGCGCGTCAGTGTTAATACGGTCATGGAGGCTTACCTCCGGCTGGAAAATGCGGGGTTGATCGAGGCTCGCCCCCGGTCCGGCTACTATGTCTGTGCTCCCCAACGGCAGGCGGTATGCCGGCAGGCAAGCGGCGCGCCTCTGTCCGCCATCGTCCCTAGTCCCGTAACCATAGATGATGCCGCCTTGCAGGTCATGCAAGCCATTGGGAACCTAAGCTCGTCCCGCTCGGCTCCGGGGTTCCCAACATCGACTTGCTGCCGATTGATCGACTGAACCGAATGCTTGGCTCTGAATCGAAGCGTTTCCCTCTCCAAAGTGTTGCTTATCCGTCTGCAAGGGGGCACAAGCGTTTGCGCACGGAGATTGTTAAGCGATTGCTCGACGCCGGCTGTTCCTTGATGCCCGATGATATCATCATCACTTCGGGCTGCGTGGAAGCGACTACCCTCGCGCTCCAGGCTGTCTGCCGCCACGGCGATACCGTTGCCATCGGTTCTCCGGTTTATCCCACCTTTCTCAGGGCGATCGAGTGGATGGGGCTGAAGGTGCTTGAAATCCCCTCCAATAGCGAGGGAATGAACCTGGATGTTCTTGACTATGCCATCAGGCAAAACCCCGTCCATGCCTGTATCACCATCGCCAATTTCAATAATCCACTGGGAAGCCTCTTGCCAAATGAACGCAAGCATCAGCTGGTGGAGCTACTGGCGAAACACGAAATCCCTCTGATCGAAGATGATGTTTATGGTGACTTGTGTTTTGGCTCTAATCGTCCCGCCGCCATCAAGTCCTTCGACAAATATGGGCTGGTTCTCTACTGTTCCTCGTTCTCCAAAACCTTGGCACCTGGCTACCGGGTCGGCTGGATAGCACCCGGCCGATTTTTGGACAAGGTGTTACATTTGAAGACGTTGCTCAATATTGCTACTGCGTCACCGACTCAGCTCACCGTGACGGAGTTCCTTACCAACGGAGGCTACGATCGCCACCTGCGGACGCTCCGCAAGGTCTATGCGAGGCAGATTGCAAAGATGCTGGATGCCGTCGGACGTTATTTCCCCCACGGAACCCACGTCAATCCCCCTGACGGTGGCTATATTCTCTGGGTGGTGATGCCGGACGGATTCGATAGCTTCAAACTCTACGAACTGGCCTTGAATGAAGGTATCAGCATTGCTCCAGGGAACATCTTTACATTAAGTGACAGGTACCGAAATTGTTTTCGGCTCAATGCCGCTTTATGGTCGGAACAGATCGAACAGGCACTGGAGACTTTGGGGCGGCTGGCAAAAACGTTGATAAAATAAATCCCCCGCCATAGCATTTTTCCCCCCTTATTAATTGAATCTCCTGCGAAAATGCCGATAAGTAAAGTGGACTGAAACACCGGTGACGGAGGTTGCGACATGGGGTGGTACGCCAATCTGAAAATAGGCAAGAAGCTGGCCTGCGGTTTTGCGGTCGTCATCGTCTTTTCCATTCTTATCGGCATCATCGGGTTTCAGGGCATGTGGAGCATGGACGACACCCTTGATGAAATCCACAACAAAAGCATGCAGTCGGTCTTTCTGTCCAACAAGCTCTATGTGGAAGTGCTGTACCACTATCGGAGGGTCTACCGCCACGCTTTGGCTCCAAGCCGGATGTCAAGGATACCGTCGCCTCACAGACCCTGATGAACGAAAAGGCCATTGCCGAGGCTCTTGCCAAGTATCACAAGATGGACCTGAATGCGCAGGAGATCGAATTGGTGGACCGGTTCGAAAAGATCTGGCCTGAATATCTCCAGGTCAAGGAACGGGTCTTCAAGTTGTCCAGGGACAACAGGCGCCGGAAGCGGATGCTGTTCTGGAAAAAGACGGGCGGGAGATTTTCAAGAAGATGGACGACACCCTGGCAGAGCTGATCACCAGGGAAATGTCCCATGCAAAGGAAAAGCGGGATCATGCTTCAAAACTGTTTCACTCCCGCATCGGCTGGTTTTTGGGTATGGTGCTTTTTGCCGTAACGGCCGGGTTCGTCATGGCTTCATACATTACCCGGAGCATTGTTCGACCCATAACGGCCATCCTCGATGCTCTCCTCGGTATTTCCGGCTCATCCATGGAAAAATCACATCTTGCCGAGGCTATCGCTTCGGGTGACCTGAGCCGCGACCTGCCCGACAGCAGGCCTATACAAATTGATCGCTCCTCCATCGCGAAGGATGAGGCCGGCGATCTGGTCAGGGCAGTCTGCAACCTGGAGGAGGCGCAAATCACTCTGGACGGCGCCTTTCGTCAGATGACCAGTTCTCTGCGCCACAACCGCCAGGTGGAGCAGGACCTGGACTGGCTGAAAACGGGGCAGAACGAGCTCAATGCCCTGCTGCGGGGCGAACAGGACATGGCGGAGATGGCGGAAAAGGTGCTGGCCTACCTGGCCCGATACCTGGATTGCGGGGTCGGAACCTTCTACTTTCATGATACGCAGGAGCAGAATCTGCGCATCATCGCCACCTATGCCTTCACCCGCAGGAAAAACCTCAACGACCGTCTCAATATGGGCGAAGGAGTCGCCGGCCAGGCGGCAAGGGAGCGGAAGATGATCTGCCTCTCCAATGTCCCCGAGGACTACCTGGCCATCGCCTCTTCCTTGGGAGAGGCGGCGCCGCGCAATGTGGTGGTGCTTCCCCTGGTACACGACAATACCCTGCTGGGGGTGGTGGAGCTGGGGGCTTTCCACGGTTTTAACGAAAGGGAGCTGCAGCTGCTCGATTCGGTGATGGAAGGGCTGGCGGTGGGAATCAGCGTCAACATTTCGCGGCAGAGGGTCAATGAACTTCTGGAACAGACCCAGCAGCAGACCGAGGAGCTGCGCGTCCAGCAGGAAGAGCTGCAGCAATCAAACGAGGAACTTGAGGAACGTGCCAGATGCTGGAACAGCAGCGGGAACAGATTCGGAACAAGAATAAAGAGGTGGAGGAGGCGAGCCGGGAACTGCAGAGGAAAGCCGACGAACTTGAACGAATCAGTGCCTATAAATCGGAATTTCTGGCCAATATGTCCCACGAGTTGCGCACGCCCCTCAACAGCCTGATGATCCTTTCCCACCTGCTCATGGACAACAAGGAAGGGAACCTGAGTGAGAAGCAGGTGGGATTCGCCCGCACCATGAACGATGCGGGAAACGATCTCCTGAACCTGATCAACGACATCCTCGATCTGTCCAAGGTGGAGGCGGGGAGGCTAGAATTCCACTTCGAGGAACTGAAAGTAATCGATCTGCTGGAACCCCTGGAGACCATGTTCAGACCGTTGGCCGAGCAGAAGGGGCTGGCTTTCCGGATAAAGACCGGGGCAGGGGTGCCGGAATGCATCAGCACCGATATGCAGCGCACCCAGCAGATCCTGAAAAACCTCCTTTCCAATGCCTTCAAATTTACCAATAACGGGGGTGTAGAAGTGCTGGCCTCGATTCCGGCCCCCGGCGAAAATATCCTGCCGGTACCGGCCCTGGCCATTGCCATCAGAGACAACGGCATCGGCATTTCTGCGGAAAAACAGGAGATCGTCTTCAATGCCTTCCAGCAGGGGGACGGCAGCACCAGCCGCAAGTTCGGCGGTACCGGCCTTGGCTTGTCCATCTCCCGTCAGCTTGCCCGCGGCATGCAGGGCGAAATTACCCTGGCAAGCCGCGAAGGGAGGGGAGCGTCTTCACCGTTTACCTGCCATTGACCCTTCCGCCCGATAACTCTTCAACCAAAGCCGTGCCGGATAACTCCGCTCCGATTCAAGGCGCTTCTGCCGCTGGCCTTGCCCCGGTTCGGCCAATACAGGCGCCGTCTGCTGCATCAATCCTGGCCGATGACCGGGAGAAGCTCCAGCAGGGACAGCGCAGTATTCTCCTCATCGAGGATGATCTCAACTTTGCCCGAATTCTGATGGAGATGGTCCGGGAACGTGGATTTGCGGCCCTGGCGGCTGCCAATGGCGAGGACGGGCTCTACCTTGCCGATCATTGCCTGCCCGATGCCATCATCCTCGATGTCATGCTCCCCCATGTGGACGGATGGGGAGTAATGCGCCTCCTCAAGGAGAATCCCCGCACCCGCCACATCCCGGTGCATTTCCTGACCTGCCTGGAGGATCGGCAGAAGGCCATGTCCATGGGGGCGATCGGCTTCGTCACCAAGCCGGTGGACCCGGATCAGCTGGCCGAGTTGTTTGCCACCATCGAAAATGCCATCTCCCGCTCGGTACGCAAGTTGCTCATCGTCGAGGATGATCCGGCCGAGTCCAAAGGGTTGGTGGCACTCCTGGAAGGGCGGGATGTGGCGATCAGTGTGGCGGGGAGCGGCAAGGAAGCCATGGATCTGCTCTCACGGGAAGCCTTCGACTGCATGGTCCTCGACCTGGGCTTGTCGGACATGTCCGGTTTCGATCTGCTGGAGCATATCGAGCATGAGGACGAAAAACGGCGTCTTCCGGTCATCATCCATTCGGGCAGGAGCCTTTCCCATGAAGAAGAGCTGAAACTGCGCCACTACACGGAAAGCATCATCATCAAAGGGGCGAAAAGCCCCGAGCGCCTGCTGAACGAGG
Organism: Geotalea toluenoxydans JCM 15764; assembly: GCF_001311985.1. GTDB lineage: Bacteria > Desulfobacterota > Desulfuromonadia > Geobacterales > Geobacteraceae > Geotalea > Geotalea toluenoxydans. Next base: position 63,203 of record NZ_BBCJ01000006.1, on the reverse strand, counting down.
TAACGCTCTTCCTGCACCAGGTGGAGAGCTCGTTGAACCCGGAGAAGCAGCGTATGCTGCGCGCCTCCCTTGACAAGGAAACCATGCTGGAGGGGAAAAAGGTCCTGCTGGTGGATGACGACATGCGCAACATCTTTTCCCTGACCAGCATCCTGGCGGAGAAGCACATGATCGTGGTGGAGGCGGAAAACGGCCGGGAGGCCCTGGCGCGCCTGCAGGAACACCCCGATGTGGACCTGGTGCTGATGGACATCATGATGCCGGAGATGGACGGCTATGAAACCATCAGGACGATCCGCATGGACCCGGCTTTGCCAGGCTCAGCATCATCGCCATGACCGCCAAGGCACTGAAGGGAGACCAGGAGAAGTGCCTTGAGGCGGGGGCGAGCGATTACATTCCCAAGCCCATCGATGTGGACAAACTGCTTTCCTTGATGCGGGTCTGGCTCTATCAAAAGGGTTGAACCATGGAAAACGACGACCGATTCGCCATAGAGAGCGATCTGCTGCTGGAAGCCCTCTACCGCATGTACGGGTACGACTTCCGCGACTATGCCGAAGCTTCCATCAGGCGCAGGCTGAGCGCATGGCTTGCCGGTACCGGGTTTGCCAGCCTTTCGGAAGCCCAGGACAAACTGCTGCGTGACCGTTCCCTCTTCGACCAGTTCGTGCGCGGCATCACCGTCAACGTTTCGGAGATGTTCCGGGACCCCCTGTTCTTCAAGGCGTTGCGGGAGCAGGTCGTTCCCCATCTCAAGACCTATTCTTTCGTCAAGATCTGGCACGCGGGCTGCGCAACGGGAGAGGAAGTCTATTCCATGGCTATCTTGCTCCAGGAGGAGGGAATGGGGGGACGCTACCGGATTTACGCCACCGACATTAATGAGGATGTGCTGGGCAAGGCCGGGGAGGGAATCTATCCTCTTCAGGAGATGCGGCACTTTACGGAAAACTATCAGAAAAGTGGTGGACGCCGGGATTTTGCCGACTATTACACTGCCCGATACGATCACGCCATGCTCATGCCGGCCCTTAAGAAGGACATCGTTTTTGCCGCCCACAACCTGGCGGTGGATGCGGATTTCGGTGAAATGAACATGGTTTTCTGCCGAAACGTGCTTATTTATTTCAAGGCTTCCCTGAAGGAACGGGTGTTGAGCCTTTTCGACCGGGCCCTCCTGCCGGGTGGATTTCTCTGTCTCGGTACCAAGGAAACCCTGGAAAACCGGGATATTTTCGCATACTACCATGAAATCGGGCGGGGTACGCGCATCTATGCCAAGTGCTACAAGTCATGAAAGCCTAGAACGTTTCCGGGTGGTGGTCATGGGTGTTTCCACCGGCGGCGTGCAGGCGCTGAAAAGGGTATTGGGAGGTCTGGCGGCAGACTTTCCCCTGCCGATCCTCATCGTCCAGCACATGAGCCCGGCATCGGGAGACGGCCTGGCGAAGCTGCTGGATCAGCTGTGCCTTTTGCGGATCAAGGAAGCTGACGAGGAGGAGGTTATGCAAGGGGGATGCGCCTATCTGGCCCCGCCCAACTACCACCTGCTGGTTGAAAGCAACGGCAGCCTGTCCCTTTCCGCCGAGAAGCCGGTCAATTTTGCGCGGCCTTCGGTAGATGTGCTCTTTGAATCGGCAGCCGCCGCTTTCGGCCCGGCGGTAATCGGCATTATTCTTACCGGCGCCGGCTATGATGGTGGGCGAGGCTTGCTTCGGATCAAGGAACAGGGGGGGATGGCAATTGTCCAGGACCCGGCAGATGCCGATGCCTCGTCCATGCCGGAACATGCCTTGAGCCTTGTGACAGCCGACCATGTGGCAAGGTTGACGGAGCTGCCGGGATTGCTGACGAGACTGGTATCTTAGTGACGGCCGCAACAGGCTGATGGGCAGGTATTATGGTGCAGGAGCGGGAATAGAAAAGGAGAGCTGCAATGTGGAAACAACCAGTTTCCATTCTACTGGTGGATGACAGGGCGGAGAACCTGACGGCGCTTGAGGCGCTCCTTGGGGACCTGGGATTGGCCATGGTTAAGGCCCTGTCCGGCAATGACGCCCTGCGGCTGGCGCTGAAGCAGAACTTTGCCCTGGTGCTGATGGATGTGCAGATGCCGGAGATGGACGGTTTCGAGACCGCCGAACTGATGCGGGCCAACCCCAAGACACGGCACATCCCCATCATTTTCGTCACGGCCGGCATGAAAGACCTGAGTTACCAGTTCAAGGGGTATGACGCCGGAGCGGTGGACTACCTGTTGAAACCACTGGAGCCGGCGATCCTGCGGAGCAAGGTCAGGGTCTTCTGTGAATTGCACGTCCAGCGGTGTGTCCTGGAAGAGCGGGAGGCCACCCTGGAAGCCCTGGTGGCGGAACGGACCGCCATATTGGTGCGGACGGCGGAAAACCTTCTGGAAAGCGAGGAACGGTACCGGAACGCATTCGAACTGGCGGCGGTCGGCATTGCCCATGTGGCACTGGACGGGCAGCTGGTACGGGTCAACGTCAGCATGTGCGACGCCCTGGGTTATGCCCCCGGAGAACTGCAGAAGCTTGCCTTGAGAGATATCACCCATGGGGATGACCAGGACCTGGACAAGGAGCAGGTGCAGCAACTGCTTGCCGGGAAATCCACCACCTACGAGATGGAAAAGCGCTTTCTCCGCAAGAACGGTTCCATCGTTTGGGGGCACATGGCCGTGGCCCTGGCCCGTGGAGAGAGCGGCGAACCGATCCACTACATAACCGTTTTCGAAAATATCACTGCCCGCAAACAGCTGGAACAACAGCTGCGGCAGTCCCAGAAGATGGAGCCATCGGCCAGTTGGCAGGGGGCATAGCCCACGACTTCAACAATCTGCTCAGCGTCATTATCGGCTATGGTAACCTGGCGCAGATGAAAATGGATGCTGATGATCCGCTGAAATGCAACCTGGACCAGATTGTTGCCGCTGCAGAAAAGGCTGCCCAGCTGACCAAAGGGCTTTTGGCCTTCAGCCGGAAACAGGAGATGAAGCAGCAGCCGGTGGAGCTGAACGGGTTGATTGAAAGCGTAACGAAGATTCTCAAGCGGGTGATCGGTGAGGACATTCAGCTTGAGACCTCTTTCCATGAAGGAACCCTTTTCATCAATGGGGACAGCGGCCAGATCGATCAGGTGCTGATGAACCTGGCCACCAATGCCAGGGATGCCATGCCGGATGGCGGGAAATTCACCGTTTCGACGGATCTGCAGGAAATAGAAGATTCCTTCATCACCATGCACGGTTTCGGCAAGCCCGGCACCTACGCCCTGATCAATGTTTCCGACAGCGGCAAGGGAATGGACCAGCATACCCTGCAGAACATCTTCGATCCTTTCTTCACCACCAAGGAGGTGGGCAAAGGGACGGGCCTCGGCATGTCCATAGTCTACGGCATCGTCACCCAGCACAACGGCTATATCAAGGTGTACAGCGAACCGGAGATCGGCACCACCTTCAGGTTGTATCTACCCTGATCGAAACCGCCGAGGTGGAGGAAGCAAAGCTGTCTCCCGCTCTGCCCAGGGGGGGCACCGAGACCATCCTGCTGGCCGAGGACGACCAGGCCATTCGGGATATGGAAGTGAGTATTCTGCAGGATTTCGGCTACCTGGTCATGGTGGCCAGGGACGGGCAGGAAGCGGTGGATATTTTCCGGGAAAACCGCGGCAGTATAGATCTGGTCCTCCTGGATATGATCATGCCGAAAAAGAACGGCTCGGAGGCCTGCCGCGAGATCAGGATGCTCGCCCCACAGGTGAAGGTGCTGTTCATAAGCGGTTATACCGCCGATCTGATCCAGGAAAAGGGGTTGCTGGAGAAAGGGGTTGAACTGGTTATCAAGCCGGTCTCCCCTCCGGATCTGGCGAGGAAGGTCAGGGAACTGCTGGATGGATAGGTGTAAAAAGCCATCTTTTGTTTCTTGTGGAATAGACTTATCTGATGCTCAGCCCATCTACGATCAGTGTTCCGTCTGCTATTGTCAGGGCTCCGTCTACTACCGATTCACCCACTATTGATCCATAGCTGCTGTCATACCCTCCTTGCAGCGTGACGGTGATCGCCCTGTTGCAGGTCAAGGATTCGGCATAGCTCGTAGCCCACAACTTGATGATAGAGGCATCAGGTGTCGCATTGTAAGCCGCTTGTACCGATGAATAGGGGGTAGTCCCAACCATTACCTGCCGGGCGGTGTCATATGTGAAGGTAGCTGTAACGGTAATATCGGTCGATGGTGTGAGCAAGCAATCACCGTTGCCGGTGCAGCTGCCATCACCCCAACCGCTGAAGAGGGAATACATGGATGCTTCCGGATGCATTGTTACGGTGGTTCCGCTTGTGTAGGTTTCGCTGCAGGTGGTATTGCAGGCGGTTCCGGGTGGGGTCAAGGTGACAGTGCCGCTGCCGGTGCCGGCAAAGAGAACATTTACGGTCACATCGGTTGAAGCCCCCGCCGGGGTGAAGAGGAATGAGCTGGGGGCCGCGAAGGTTTTCGGTGAGCCGTAGTTGGTGGACACACTCAGGTGGCTTGTGCCATCGTCCTTTGAAATCCCGGAGCCGCTGTCCGTGGTGCTTTGGGTGTTGAAGGGCTTATAGTCGTAACGAATGGTGCCGTTTTCGAACAGGACCGCTTCAAAATTGTTGAAGAGTGAGTTGCCTTCCTCGGTCATGGTTTCCGTCTGCCATTCTATGACAATCCTTTCCGGATTGGTGCGGTGTTGAATGAAAGCGCCACCTCCATAGAGGGACGACAGGTCGTCGTTGAATGCAGCACTGACCGGTCCGAGACCGGCATTGGCAAGGGGGAAGGAATAGGCCGCACGGGCCGAGCCGAACCAGATATTGCCGTTGGTATCGACGGTAATCTGTGAATATGGCAGGCCGTAAAACTTGAACTGCCAGGAGACAGGCAGCGTATAGGTGAGATATTCATCGTCGCCGGATAGGTAGTCATAATCGCTTGTCACCGGCTTGAGCAGGCTTGCCTCAGTGCCTTCCCACAAGGTTGTATCCAACTTTGTCAGCGTGTATGAACCGTCAGTCACGGCAAATGCCGGTGCAGCAAGGGTTGTCAGGGTGATGGCTGTGGCGATGAGTGCTTTTGTGAAGTGGCGCATTTGGCACTCCTTTTTTAGGACTTTTTTTGTGTGAGACTGGCCTGAATTTGGAGGACTGACTTTTATCGTTGCTGTGATCATCTATTGGTGAAACTTTCTACTTTTCTTTTCACTAAAGTGCGCTATGCGTGTGACGTTGATCGACCCAGAAGACAGTCCTAAATGCCCGCGAGTATTTTTATCAAAGACGCCTTCTATAAGAACATATTTCTTTGTCAAACTTTTTAGGCTCTTTGCCTTAGCAACCATTTGCCTACGTTGCTCAGGATCAGACGGTTCTTTCTCAGGAATGCCAAGCTTTGCGTAGTCTATCTGTAATGAGATCGAGTTTTTAAAAATATGGTTTTCTGCATCAGCCTTAGTAATGTAAATAGCGTCACCTTCAAATTCCAGCACCAGCACTCCATAAACACGAACTACCTTCCATCATACCGCTCTGGGGTCGCAATTAGACTAACAATAGAGACCTCTTTAGCCCCATCGGTAAGTTGGCCAAAGTCGGATCGGTCTGTGTTGCTACTACATGATGTCACCAAAAGTAGAATCACCATTGCGAGCTGAAACTTAAGCATGTTCTTCATATACATCATATTTCCTTTTTGGTTTTTGATGTTCAACAAACTCTATTGCGGGTTGTAGATGTAGATGTTGCCTCCGTAACCTAAGTAGCCTGTACTATGGGTTCTATCACTTAACTGTCTGTCGGCCGGACTGAATTCTCTTGGATTTGCACCGGCGAGCTTTTCATCAAACCAAGTAACTGGCAAATGCGTGTGATACCAAGCATCCGCTGCATTTGCAGGCTTTGTTGGGAAGTTTGGAATATTACGCCTAGTGCCTCTTGTGGGTTCACCATACGTAAACTTACAATCCTTAGTCTTAGTTATCCACCCCCCATATTCTACGCCTTCAGCATTGCTTCTGTGTGTGGCATACATAATTGCGTCAGTAACAGCAACTTCAACAGTCTGAAATATATCTCCAGGCCTAATCCAAATGGATCCGTGTAGTTGATGGGGTTGTTGAGAGAATACGAGTATAGGTTTATCCCTCCTTTAATACCAAGCGGGTCTTTAGAAATGAATTGCCCCTCCATCGGGTCATAGTACCGTGCTCGATAGTAATACAGCCCGGTTTCCCTATCCCACTCCCTACTAGTAAACTGATAGCTGTTCCTGAAAGTGGTCGCAGCCTTCGGCATGCCAAAACTGTCATAGGTGTAGCGCTGCCTTACATTTCTGGCTGCATCGGTTATTGCAGTAATACTCCCCAGTCCGTCGGCATGGTAGTAGTAAAAACTGCCACCCCCCTCCATCGCCAGCGGCTCATCGACTCCGAACCCGTGGGTATAGAAGGTTTTGGTGGTAGTGGTGCCGTCGCTGGTGATCTCCAGCGCGATGTTGTCACCATCGTAGACATACGTGGTTGTCGTGGTCGAGGTCACGTTGTCTTTAATGGCGACATGCTTCTTCTCGGTCCTTCTCCCCAGTGGATCATACTTGAAGGTGGTGGTCCTGCTTTCGCTGGTGCCTTTGCTCTTTTCTACTTTGGTCAGCCTGTTCTCGTAATCCCAGCTAAGTCCAGTCCTTGTCGGGGGCGTTGTTGATGGTGCGGGTGGTCTGGTTACCCATGTTGTCGTAGAGGAAACTCAGGGTTTTGCCGGTAATCAACTGGTTGCCGTCGTTGTACTGATAGTTGGTGTCTTTGGGGCCGGGGCCGGATTTGCGGTTGCCCACGTCATCATAGGTGTATTTTTCGGTGCCTTTGGCGGTGACGGCGTCGGTGAGACGGTAGATTTCGTCGTAGATGTAGGATTCGCTTACGGCGCCGGTTTTGGTTTTGCGGTTGCCGGCCTGGTCGTGGGTGTAGCCGGATTCGGCGATGATGTCTCCCCCCGGCGCCCCATGGCTTAAGGAGGTGAGCCGGTTCAGGTCGTCATAGCCGTAGGTGGCGATGATCTGGTTGGGTAGGTGAGCGTCTTTCTGCGGCTTGCGTTGTCGTAGCCGATGGTGAATGTCCCGGCGGCGCTGATGATGGATTCGGGGCGGTTGGCTCCATCGTAGCCGTAGGTGATTGTCTTTGCATCGGGGGTGGCGGGGAAGTAGCTGACGGTCTTCTTCTGGCCGATGTTGTCGTACTGATCGTAGTTGATGACCCGGCCGTTGGAGTCGCTGACGCTCTTGAGCCAGCCGTTTTTATAGTAGGTGTAGGTGTAGCTGATGTGCTGGTTTGCGGCGGTCCACAGGCGCCGTCGGGGTAATAGGTGAAGGTGGTTTCGGTGCCGTCGGCGTAGTGTTTTTTGGTCAGATGCCCCTGGGTGTCGTAGTAGTGGGTGATAAGGATCACTTCGCCAGTGGGGTTCGTAGTGTCGATCTTTTCTTTCACCAGGCCGTTGTCATAGTAGGTGTAGCGAATCACCTTGTTGAGCGGGTCTGTTTCCCGCTCCAACCGGCCCAAGGTGTCGTATTGGTAGGAAGTCCGCTTCAGGCGGGCATCCACCACGGCAGTGAGCTTGTCGACACCGCTGCAGGAGGGGCAACCGGTTGCGCCGTATTCATAGGAGGTGTCCTTCAGTCGTGCGTCGGTTACTTTGGTTACTTGTCCCTGGAAGTTATACTCATATTTGGTTTCGTGGTTTTCCGGATCGGTGACTGTGTTGCGGTTGCCGTTGTTGTCGTAGCTGTAGCGGGTGATGTTGTCAGGGAGCCCGGCTGCATAGCGTGTGACGACACGCAGGCGGTTCAGGGAGTCGTATTCCTGGGTAGTGGTTGTTTCCCTCCCGGCTGCATCACGGACGATGATCTCTTCCGGATTGCCGTTGTTATCATAGAAGGTGTAGCGGGTGACCACGTTGTCCGGGCCGGTGACGGATTCCAACTGCCCGGCCAGCCCGGCAGCGCGGTTTTCCGGTGTGTCGGGATAGTAGGTGTAAATGGTTTTCTTGCCGTTGCCGTCTTCCATCTCGGCAATGGTCCCGTTGGGGGTTTCCCTGGTGATGGTCTGCTTTCCTTCCGGATCGGTGACGGTGGTGACTTTGAGTCCGTTAACGGTTGTGTATTGATAGGTCGTGGTCCTGAAGGGGGTGAAGCGCTCGTCGGTCACAGAGGCGATCTGGTCGAAGTTGGCCGGGTCGTAGGTATAGCGGAGCGCCGTCTTGATCGGCGGATTGAGGCTTGCAAGTCCGGCGATGTCCACGGTCTGCGGATCGATTGCCGGGACATAGGTGGAAATATCCACAGGATCTGTCTGAGTCAGTTGATTACCGTGACTGTCGTAGGTGTAGAAGGTGGTGAGATAGTTGTTGTCGAGGGGCTCAGCCTTTGCCCTAAGAGTGGTATCGGCGTTGTAGTAATAGGAGGTCTTCTTGCCCCCCACCAGACTCTTTTCCTTCAAAAAGCCGCTCTGGATATCGTAGGTGTACTGCCACTGGCCGCCGTCCTTTTCCGTAAAGGTGGTGGTGCGCACATTGCCGGTGGTGACAGGATAAACGAGGCCGCGGGTTTTGTTGTTGGGGTCGGTGGAGCTGTTTACCTTGTTGCCGTTGTAACCGTACTGAATGGTGTTGCCGCCCGGATCTTTCTTTGTTTGCAGCAGATTTGCCGTGGTGTAGGTATATTCCCAATAGCCGGCGGGGGTGCCCACATCGGTGATGGGGTTGATGATCTTCCACAGAAGGTTGTTCTGATAAGCGAGGGTGAACACGTTCTGGTTTGTATCGGTGACAGAGGTGAGCCGATGCGGTGTTAAACTCGTGTCGTAACCGAGGGTGATGGTGCGCCAGCCGTCGATCACAGATGTGAGGTCGGTATCCGTATATGCGAAGGTGAGAACGTTGCCGTTTTTGTCGGTGATGGTGCTGATGGTGCCGTTGGCATTGAAGGCGTACCTGCGGCCATCCACAAAGGACACTTCTGTTGCGCTGCTGTTCAAGGTGGATGAATCTCCGGCTTCGGCTTCATAACTGTTGCCATTCCAGGCGTAGACATGCCGCTTGCCACCTTCAAGCAGAACTTTGCTGCTGTTGCCGCTGCTCAAGAGGGTTATATCGTAGCTATGCCGCCAGCCCGGCTGATGGAACCGGTGGTTGTATCGAGACTGTTGTAGTTGAGGGAAAAGGCGAGGGGTAGTGTGCCTCCTCTGGTTGAAAAGAGATCCTGGTTGAATGAAAGATTGCCGGTGGTGACATTGGCGGTGGAGCCGAAATTGACATTTACCGGACATTGATTGGGTGGCTCCACGACCTTGGCGTTTGCAAAGGTTTCTGCGGTGCAGATGTCCGCTGTGGCAGTAAGCTTGCCCTGATAAACGCCTGCAGGTACCGGATTGATTCCCGTCTTGCCGTCCCAGATATAGCTTGCCGCTCCGCCGCTGCCGCTGGTTCCCTTATCGTTAATAGTCAGCGACAACTGATTGGATAATTGGCGGTAATCCCTGCCGACAGAGTGGTTTTTTCATCCATGCTCGGCTTGAAGGGCGAGGGGATTGCTGTAAAACCACCGATTTTAAGGCAACATGGAGGTTTGGCATAGGTGGGAATGTAGAGAATTTTGTTGAAAACATCGGTGGAGATTGCTGGGGCGACAGGATAGCCGCTCATGGCGATACCGTCCAGCTTGCCGCCGTTGGCGAAGTATTTGGTCACCATGACGAAGTTGGTGCCGCCGGAATTGCGGAATACTTTCGCCTGAAAATAGGGGGCCTGGGACATGATCATGCTCTGCATGTAGCTGGGGGTGATGTTTTCGTAGAGCATGTCGCCGGAGCTGTTGGGATCGCGCTCGATTGTGCCGTTGTTGCAGATGAGATCGACGGTGCGGTAGGTGTAGACGGTACTATCGCCGGGACATTTGTCCCCTATGTATTCCGTGCCGATTACGGAAGCAAGCCCAGGGCTGCAACTGACGGCGCCGGCATTTTGCGGCAACAGGCAACTCAATGTCGCAAGAAATAAAAAAAACAGAAGCCAAGGTGATCCCAACTTACCCATGATACCTCCCTATCCACGACAGATTCTGCGGCAAGGAATCTAACATGAACGGAAAGTCAATGCAACTGCGTTAATTAATAGATATAGGTACTTTATGGTGGGGACATGGAAGAGGGAGACCACGAGGCATTGGTGCCGCGGCTTTCCCTCAGTCGAACTGGCGAGAGAGGTGCGGGAATTGCTGAATGACTAGATTTTAAATTACGCCCGGCTTTGTCTTCAGTGACTGAGCTTGGCGCTGGCCAGACGATTGAGGCTTACCCCGGCTTCAGCAGCCTGAATCGCCAGCTGCCGGTGGACATCGGGCGGTACGCGGACCATGAATTTGCCGCTGAAATGTTTGGTGGCGATTGGTTCGGGCACAGTTTCCCCATTATCGACCATGTCGGCAACAACTTCGCTCACAAGCTTGCGAATTCCCTTCAGCGCCGCCTCCGGTGTCTGTGCAAGCCAGCTCAGGCTGGGAAACTCGGCGCAAAGTCCCACATATTCGGCATCATCTTCCGACCAGGTTACCCGGTAAGTAAATTGTCGTTTTTATATCCCATTCTCCACCTCCAACCGCTCGATTGCCTTGAGTACCTGTTTGACCTGATATGTCTTTGCCTGTCCTTTGCTGTGAAGACGGTATTAATAATGATACTGCCGTCAAGGACCGGCTGGTATGGGGGGGACAGGGTCCACAACCGGGGCGATGGTTTTAATCGAGTTTGGATGTTTTAAGAAATCCCTTCAACTCCTGCTCGGCAACCCGGTAATCTTCCAGTGACAGGTTGCAGTCCTCCACCCAGTCCCGGTTCTTGTAGTAGACCTTGTCGTAATAGTTGTTCACCAGCTCGGCCATGAACGGCTGCAGTTCCCAGCGGTCCAGATAACCTTCGATCTCGGCGTATTTGTCGCCGCCAAGTCGCTTCTTGATTCGCTCAAGGGCCACCACCATCCCTTCCTTGAACTCCGGCAGGCCGTATTCGTCGATGAGCCGCTGCACCCGCGTTTCCAACGATGCATGGCACCAGACCTTGGTGCTCTCCTGCATTACTTCGTACATGTTGCCGGGCAGGGACAGCTTGCCGATCCTTTTACTCTCACCCTCCACGATGAGCGGCTTGTCCCCGGGCACCTTGCGCAGGGTGTCCCACAGAAGGCTCTCGAACCATTTCTGGGAAAGATCCTGGGTGAGCCCCAGTTCGCCGAAGGCTGAGCCCCGATGGCAGGCAAGCCCTTCCAGGTCGATGAAGGAAAAGTCATTCCGGTCGAGACCGAGGATGAAGGGGGTCTTGCCGATGCCGGTCATGCCGTGGATGACCACCAGCCGGGCGGGGGGCTGGAAGTTCTCGAAACAGGCCAGGACCTGGTTGCGGTAGGTCTTGTAGCCCCCCTGAAGCTGGACCGCATCGTAACCGGTCAGGTCGAGGATGGCGGTGACGGTCTTGCTTCTCAGGCCGCCGCGCCAGCAGTAGACGAGGATGGGTCTTCCTGCCGCAAGCCCGCCTATCTCGGCAACCAGCTGGGGAAAACGGGGGGCGGTCAGCTCCAGGCCGCGGATGCGGGCTTCTTTGGGACCGGTCTGCTTGTAAAGGGTGCCGATCTCCACCCGCTCTTCATTGGACAGGAGCGGCACGTTGACGGCGCCGGGGATATGGTCTTCCTCGAACTCCAGCGGGGTGCGCACATCCACCACCAGATGGCTGTCGAGAAGGGATTGGTTGAAAGTTACGGGTTGCGGCACAGTTATCTCCTTAAAAAAGCATCCCATTATAAAGAGCAGGGGACCCTATTGCAAGGAGAAGGAATTTTATGTTGCAGCCATGACTATTGACAATAAGGGGATAGAATTGAGCTGGATTTCTTTTTCCAACTGGTTTCCGTCCGGAAACGGTTCTTTTTCGCCCTGGCGGTGTCAATCTGCGGGATAGCTTGTGCGGCGTACCGAGTACGCCTCCGCGCAATCCTTGATTTCCTTGCCAGGACAAAAAAATCCCTCGTTTCCAAATCGGAAACTGTCAGTGTCTCATCGGAGTTTCCGGATGGCCACTAACTACGAGAGCAGCGTATGCATCAGATTGCCATCGAAGAATTTTGCCGCAGGCTTGGAACCTCTGCAGACAGTGGGCTCGACCCGGCTGAGGCTGCCCGGCGCCTGCTGAAGGAAGGGCCCAACGCCCTGGTTCAGCATAAGCGTGAGAATGAGATCATCAAGTTCCTGCGGCAGATGTTCAATCTCTTTGCCCTGCTTCTCTGGGTCGGGGCAGGGTTGTCCTTTGTGGCGGAGTGGCTGACTCCCGGCGAAGGGAACATCTTTATCGCCATCGCCCTGGTGGGCGTGGTGCTGATGAACGGCGGTTTCAGCTATTTACAGCAGCACAAGGCCGAGCAGATCATGGCCTCTTTCAGGGAAATGCTCCCCCACATGGCGAAGGTGATTCGCGGTGGGGAGCTTAAACAGGTCCCGGCGGCGGAGCTGGTCAGGGGGGACCTGATCATGGTGGAAGAGGGGGACCAGGTGCCGGCGGATGCACGCCTGGTGGAGGTATCCGGCCTGAAGGTGAATAACGCCTCCCTGACCGGAGAGTCGGAACCGCAACTGCGCACCACCTATCCGACCGACAAGCATCTTCTCGACAGCCGCAATGCCGTTTTTTCCGGGACCATGGTCCAGGCAGGCCAGGGCAGGGCGCTGGTCTTCGCAACCGGCATGAAGACCCAGATCGGACGTGCTGCCGACTTGACCCAGGCTGTGTCGGTGCGGGAAATACCCATCCGCCGCGAGATTCACCACTTCACCAGGTTAATTTCCACCATTGCTGTCATCATGGGAGTTGGAGTCTTTCTCGTCAGCCTGTTCTTTCTGCAAAATCCGATGCTGAGCAAGCTGATCTTTGCCATCGGCATCATCGTCGCCAATGTCCCGGAGGGGCTTCTCCCCACAGTCACCCTGTCCCTTTCCATTGCTGCCCGACGCATGGCGGAAAACAAGGCCCTGGTCAAGAACCTGGAATCGGTGGAGACCCTCGGCTGCACTACGGTTATCTGCACCGACAAGACCGGCACCCTGACCTGCAACCGGATGGAGGTAAAGAGGCTTTTTCTCAACGAGTGCATCCACACGGAGGTGGACACAAACCTGGAGAAGGAGGAACTGGAAAGGTTCCTGCTGGTGGCAAGCCTTTGCAACAACGCCCATCTGCAGCAGGATGATCGGAACCGGTATCTTGGCGATCCCACAGAGGGGGCGCTGCTGGTCTTCTGCAGCAGGTTTCAGGATGTGGCTGCCGTGCAGGCAGCCTCTCCCAGGCTCTATGAAGAACCGTTTACCGCCGCCACGAAGCTGATGATCACCATCAATAATGTTGAGGGAAAACAGATTGCCTGCCTTAAAGGTGCTCCCGACGTGGCAATTACCATGTGCGACAGTATCCTCATCAATGGAATGGCGCAGCCTTTGACGGATAATCATAAAAGGCTTATCTCGCTGCCTATGAGGAGTTTGCCGGCAAAGGCGAACGGGTGCTGCTTCTGGCCTATCGTGAGGTTGCGCCCCGAGAAACATGGGAAAACCGGGATCTGCCATCCGGCGGTTTTATCTTCGTCGGCCTAGTGGGAATGTTCGATCCCCCCGTGCCGGTGTCGCGGAGGCGGTGAAGGCCATCCGCAGCGCAGGGGTGCGGGTGGTCATGGTTACCGGCGATTACCAGACGACCGCCATTGCCATCGGCCGCATGATCGGCATCATCACCACGCAAACCCCGAGGTTGATTCTCGGCAAAGAGCTTCGTGACATGAGCGATGCCATGCTTGACTGGGAACTGGAGGAGAAGGAGGTTCTCTTCGCCCGATTGTCGCCCGAACAGAAGCTGCGCATTGTCCAGGCCCTGCAGCGCCACGGCCACGTGGTGGCTGTAACCGGCGACGGGGTCAATGACGCCCCGGCGCTGAAGCAGGCGGATATCGGCGTGGCATGGGGCTTTCCGGGACGGATGTGGCACGGGAGGCTGCGGACATGGTGCTTCTGGATGACAACTTCGCCACTCTGCTGCCTGCCATCAAGGAAGGGCGCACCATCTTCGACAACCTGAAGAAGTCCATCGCCTATACGGTCACCCATGCCGTCCCGGAAGTGGTTCCCTATCTGGCTTTTCTTCTCCTGGGCATTCCCTTGCCGCTGACGGTGATGCTGATTCTTGCCATAGATTTGGGGACAGATATGCTGCCGGCCATTGCCCTGGCTTCCGAACGGTCCGAGCGGGACATAATGCAGCTTCCCCCACGCTCCCGGTCGGAGAGGCTGGTGAACGGCCGGCTTATCTTTGTTGCCTACGGATTTAAAGGAGTGATTGAGGCTGCAGCCGCATTTTACGCCTACTTCAGTGTTCTCCATGCCGGGGGCTGGCAGTTCGGCATGCCTCTGGCGGCAGGGTCAGGTCTTTACCCAAAAGCGGTATCCGCTTTCTTTGCGGCAATTGTCCTCTGCCAGGTGGCCAATGTCCTTGCCAGCAAAGTCCAGCGCCAGTCGCTGCTGCAGCAGGGCATTTTCTCCAATTTTCGGCTTTGGCTCGGAATAGGGGTCGAACTGGTCCTGGCGCTGTCGATCATTGAATGGTCGCCGCTGCATCTTCTTTTCGGCAACGCATCGCTTTCTGCAGGGGAGCTGGTCCTTGCCTGGCCGTTCGCGCTGGCGATTCTTCTTCTGGACGAACTGCGACGTTGGTTGATAAGACGCAATGTGCGCTGGGTGGTCAGGTTGACTGCAGGTTGACAATAAAGATATCGGTTATAAGATATGAGATGTTTAATTAATGCAGCTATTTGGGGGGCACCGTTTCAGATGTGTTTTTTCTGATTAACACCTTGATCTTAAGCTGTTTACGTGCTATAAGAATTTGATTTTTTTGTATACATAAAAGTATTTTAAATACCACTAAAAGGAGGCGATATGGCAAACGGTTCGGATTTTACAAAAGCACTTGAGATTGGCCGTCCACCCAACGTGGCAAAGCTGTTCCCCAACTCGAAAGCACTGCTGGTGAGCGGCAAGGTTATAGATAGGGCGATGGGTGCGAAGGGTAATGCCATTGCCCTGGCCGCAAACGGCAGGAATCACTTCGTAATCAGAGGCGTACTGCAGGCTGCCCAGCGCGCAAACGCGGCGGTAATTATCGAGATAGCCAAGTCGGAAGGGGGCAGATCCGCCTATTGCCCTGTCAACTACTGGAACATGGCCCGCCAGGTGGATGCTGTCTGCAATGAACTGGGCATCACCGTGCCGGTGGCTATTCATGCTGACCATTACGGCATCAAGAGCGACAAGGACCTGGCCGAAGCAAAGGTAGAGGTTCCCACCATGTTCGAGGCCGGCATTACCTCCATTGCCATCGACGCCTCCCATCTTCCCGACGATAAGAACCTGCTGGCCAATATCGCCATCAACCGTCGATTCCTTCCTGGGCAGGCCTGGAGACCGAGGTCGGTGAGATCAAGGGGAGTCAGGGCCTTTCCACGGTGCCCGAAGCGCTTTTCCTTATCCAGGGGCTCAATGCCCATGATATTTTCCCCGACTGGATCGCCCTGAACAATGGGACTACACATGGCCTGGAGGCAAGCGATGCCGGCATTCAGGTAGGTCTTACCGCCGAGATTCACCATGCCCTGGAAAAATACAAGGTATCAGGCGCCCAGCACGGCACTTCGGGCAACAGCTCGGACAGGTTGCGCGAGATTGCCAGTAAGACTGCCACCACCAAGGCCAACGTTGCCACGGCGCTGCAGATGATTTCCTGGGGCCTTGAAGTAAACGATTACGGCAATGCGCAGCTGGACGCCAACGGCAACTTCATCAAGGTAAAGGGCGAAGGCGTCACCGAGGAGATGTGGGTGGAAATGGTTGCCTATGCCGAATCCAAGGGCTGGAAAAAGGGGGACTACAAGAGCCTCAACCTGCCATTCGAAAACAAACTTCTGGCTCAGCCGAAAGAAGTCAGGGAGAGAATGGCCAGGCGGGTGGAAGATTTTGCCTACAAGATGATCACCGAGGTTCTGAACTCGCAGGATACGGCGCCGCTGGCAATCCAGGCCGTCCTCAAGGCGGGCTCCTACGATGTGGGTGCCAAGATTGGCCGTATGGAAGACCCTGCCCAATGGACCGAAAGCAAGATCGTTGAGAGGGCGGCTACAATAGGCGGAGACAAGGGACCGTCCGGAAACTTCGACGACTGATCTTTATTGGCTGAAATTTAAGGCGAAAAAGCCCCCATCTGCAGTACAAGCCTAATCGTGAGACATGAGGTGTATCCCCACATGTGGCAGGAGACAAGATAAGGGCAGTGCTGCAATTTGGGGGCTTTTCATATCTTTTGCTTATGGAACTTTCATCACTGTTATGCTAACTTGCCCCTATGACTGATTTTAAGGAGGTCGACGTTGGTAAACAACCGCAATTTTTCCCGTGTGAGCTTTGCCATCGATGCTTTGGTAACCCAGGCGGAAATCACCATCAAAGGCGAAGTGAGGAATATCAGCTTGCAGGGGCTGTATATTGAACCCGATGGGAAGCTTGATGCCGGTCTTCCGGTGGATGTCTCCATTCAACTCAGTGGTACGACGCCGGAAGTGGCGATCAAGGCGACCGGCAGCGTTGTCAGGGTCGATGAAAACGGCATCGGCATAAAATTCAGCAAAATAGATGTGGATTCTTTTGCTCACCTGCGCAACGTCGTCTCTTATCAGTGTGGGGATGGGGACAAGGTTATCGGTGAATTTTTCAAGTACCTTGATGGTCAGAGCAAATGATAGGATGCCATGGCTTGGCCCGAGCAGGGAAGAAGTCGAAGGATGCTGAAAAATGACAATGCTGGAAATTCCCTTACTAAAGGCCTGGTTTGCCGATTATTCCCGTTCTTTCGCTTCTTCGGATCAAGAGAAACAACGGAACATTTCTCTCAAGGAATACCACACCCACAAGGTCTGCGAAAACATTCGGTCTATTACGCTGGGTGAGTCGCTTAGCCCGGAAAAGCAGGACATTGCCGAGATCATTGCTCTCTTTCATGATCTGGGGCGTTTTGAACAGTACCGCCGCTACAAGACGTTCAAGGACAGCGACTCCATAAATCATGCTGCCCTGAGTGCCGATATTCTTCAGGAAAAAAATGTGCTTGCCGCCCTTGCCAACGCTGAACGGGAGCTCATCCTGAAGTCCGTCCGGCTGCACAATATCTTTAGCATCCCAGAGAACCTGACTCAGGAAGAAATCCTGTTCTTGAAGCTGATCCGTGATGCCGACAAACTTGATATCTGGCGTGTTTTCATAGAATTTTATGCTTTACCGGCGACTGAGCGTGCCTCGGCGGCTGGACTCGGCTTTCCCGACCTTCCCGAATACTCTCCTGAAGTGCTGGCAACTCTGAACAGCAGGCGCATGGTGAGCCTGTCCATGCTGAAGACTCTGAATGACTTCAAGCTACTGCAGCTTTCCTGGGTCTTCGACCTTAACTTTACTACCTCGTTCAGAATATTGCAGGAGCGGGCTTATATAGACCATCTCTCGGCAACATTGCCGAAAGACGAGAGAATTCTTGATGCCGTGGTCACCCTCAAGACGTTTGTTCATGAAAGATTGACATAGTCTGTACTTTTGGAGAAGTAATATGAAATTTTTCAATCTGCTGATTCTGCTGCTTTTGCTTTCCTCGGTGGAGACAAGCTTTGCCGACTGCATCTGTAAACAGCCGCCAAAACCGGAGCTGCCATCGGATCGAGCCGACGCCAAGGAGATGGAAAAAGCCGGCAAGGACGTGGACCAGTACAACAAGGAGATGAAAGGCTACCGGGGCTGTATTTTAGCCTGTCTGAACAAGGCGGACAATGATCTGGCCGGAGTGATCTCCGGATGGAACTATGCCGTTGAAAGATTCAATGCAGAAAAAAAGCAATAGAAACAGGTTGGTCCGCAAGCAATACAGCTGATAACACAAGGAGTAAAAAAATGAAAAAAACAGCGAGAATAATGGCAGTCTTTGCAGTTCTTTCGCTTCTGACAGTGACCTTCATGGAATCCGCAGCCGATGCCCGGATTGGGGGAGGTCGTTCCAGTGGAAGTCGTGGCTCGCGCAGCTATTCTGCGCCTGCCGGCCCATCCACCAGGACCAGTCCTTATCAGACCAGTCCATCGAATCCGGGGGCAGGAACATATTCCCGTTCCCCATACCAGCAGCAACCGGGAGGCGGCTTCTTACGCAGCATGGCGGGCGGAATCATGGGGGGGATGCTCGGCGGCATGCTCTTCAGGAGTCTGGGATTCGGCGGAGGTGGAGCTATGGGGGGCGGCGGTATCGGACTTTTCGAGATCCTGCTTCTGGCCGGTATCGGCTATCTCATCTATCGCTTTGTAAAAAAAAATCGTGAAACTGCCCCAGCCACCTATGGACAGACAGGATATCAAGGGGGGACGGTGACTCCCATTTCCCGCGGCAGTGGCTATGAGGCCGTTCAGCCTGCGTCCGATGACGTGACTACAGGGCTTTCACATATCCGGCAGATGGACCCCTCCTTTGACGAGCAGCGTTTCAACGATGGGGTCATGGACATGTTCTTCAAGGTTCAAGGGGCCTGGATGAATCGGGATCTGTCACCGGTGAACGGAATTTTCACCGATGAAATGAGGCGTATCCTGCAGGAGGATGTGGAACGGCTCCTGCGTGACAGGCAGGTGAACCGGCTGGAAAATATCGCCGTGCGCAATGTGGAGATTGCCGAGGTCTGGCAGGAATCGGGGCAGGATTTCATAACAGCCCAGATCTACGCAAACCTGCTGGATTATACCACCGACGATGCAACGGGAGCAGTTGTCTCGGGCAGTAAGACCGAGCCGGTAAAATTCGAGGAATACTGGACTTTCACCAGGCCGGTGGGGAACAACCAATGGCGGCTTTCGGCGATTAACCAGAAGTAATTGTTGTTAAAGAAGTTGCGAAAAAGGGGGTCTCCAATGGGGGCGCCCTTTTTTCGATCGTCAATGTTTCGGCGCTATCCTGCTCATACCGGAAATGGCGCCGCTGGCGAAGGCGATAAGCCAGAGGCTGTAAATTGTAAGGCTTACCCGGTGAAAGGTGCGGTTGATGACCTCGGCGCGGTTGAGACAGGAGGCGATCAGCGCCAGAAGGAAATGGAAAGCCATGCCGGCCAGTGAAGAGATGCCTGAGATGTTGTGCCATTCGGGCGCTTTTCCGTAAGCATGGCAAAGAGATTCATCTGCCGGGTACCCAGGTAGTCGAAAAAGAGGCCGATGCCGAAAACCAGCAGGTGTTTGCGGTGCAGACCTTCCCGGCGGCCGCTGAAGACCGCATAGGTGTAAAAGATCAGCGCCAGATTCATGAATATTACTGCTTTGGCAAGCATACACTGTCCCCCAATTTTTATTTGCCTTCCAGGCTGCCGGTCTGACGCAAGGCTTCGTAAAGTACGATGCCCGCAGAAGTTGACAGATTGAGACTGCGCACCTTGCCGAAAATGGGGATACGTACGGACGTTGCCGGGTTTGCCTCGATAAGGTCTTCGGGCAGGCCCTTTGTTTCCTTGCCGAAGACGATGAAATCGCCGCACCTGAATTCCAGTTCCACGTATGTCTTTGCCACCTTTTTACTGGTGTAGATGAACCGTCCATTGGGGTAAGCAGCTTTCAGTGCATCCAGGTCCGGCCAGTAATGTATTTCCACCTCGCTCCAGTAATCCAGACCTGCCCTTTTCAAGGTCTTATCATCGGTGGAAAAACCGAGTTTGCCCACCAGATGCAGTATTGTACCTGTCGCCCCGCAGAGGCGGGCGATGTTGCCAGTATTGGGGGGAATTTCCGGTTCCACCAGCACGATATTGAAAGATTCATTTTTAACCATTTCCATACTCCCGTTGCCGGTCTTGCAAATTTTCATTTCTGGGGATATGATGCAGCCTCATTTCAGTTCTGGAGGTCCGTGTGAGAGTCCCTGACAGCAAAGGACATTTTGGTCAGTTCGGTGGCAGATATGTTTCTGAAACACTGATGCCGGCCCTGCTCGAGTTGGAGCAGGCATATAAATATTATAAAAAGGACAAAAAGTTCAAGGATGAATTCGCCTATTACCTGCACCAGTATGTGGGGCGACCGAATCCACTCTACTATGCAGAAAAATTGAGCAAGAAACTGGGTGGCGCTAAAATCTACCTGAAGCGCGAAGATCTTAACCATACCGGAGCCCACAAGGTCAACAATACAATTGGCCAAGGGCTTCTGGCACGACGCATGGGGAAAAAAAGGGTTATTGCCGAAACCGGCGCCGGGCAGCATGGTGTCGCCACGGCAACCATTGCCGCTCTTTTTGATATGGAATGTGAAGTATTCATGGGAGAAGAGGATATTCAGCGGCAATCTCTGAATGTTTTCCGCATGAAGCTCCTCGGCGCCAAGGTTACGCCGGTTACTGCAGGCACTGCCACTCTGAAGGATGCCATGAACGAGGCTATGCGGAACTGGGTGACCCATATCCAGACCACCTTTTATGTGATCGGCACCGTTGCCGGCCCCCATCCTTATCCGCTGATGGTCCGTGACTTCCAGTCCGTCATCGGCCGTGAGGCGAGGAAACAGCATCTGAAGGTTGAAGGAAAGCTGCCCGACTACCTTGTGGCGGCGGTTGGCGGGGGAAGCAACGCCCTCGGCCTGTTTTATCCATTTATGAACGACAGGGATGTAAAAATGGTGGGTGTTGAGGCAGCCGGCTATGGAATAGCCACCGGCAAGCACGCGGCACCGTTGTGTGCCGGGACCGTCGGCGTTCTCCATGGTAACAAAACCTACCTGCTCCAGGATGAGTTCGGCCAGATAGCCCATGCCCATTCCATTTCCGCAGGTCTTGATTATCCCGGAGTCGGTCCCGAGCATGCCTGGCTGAAGGATTCCGGGCGTGCGGAATACGTGTCGGTAACCGATGATGAGGCGCTGGAAGGATTCAAGCTCCTGACCAGGGAAGAGGGAATCTTGCCTGCACTGGAGTCATCCCACGCCATTGCCCATGTCATTAGACTGGCACCGACCCTTCCCGTGGATAAGACTATAGTGGTCTGTCTCTCCGGCAGGGGGATAAGGACATCCATACCGTTGCTGGTGTGATGGGAGTTGAGTTGTAAAATAGTGTTATGTTGTTGTAACTATTTGAAAATACAAGTGAAGTTCAGATTTTGGTTTGACATGCGGAAATTTTTATTGTATAAGAGGGCACCCTGCCATAATGACAGGTGAGAGAGAAAGGACCCGGTGAGTGGGTCCTTTTGGCGTTTAAATGGGGCAGGAAAAAATTGCGGCTTGCAAATAAACGGGAATCTATTATAATGCACTCATAATGAGGATGGATTAATCCTTAAATCCAAAGAAAGGAGATTTTGGCCGGAAACGATACTGGGAATTCTGAGGGTCGCATGGACCAGCCGGCAAAGCCTGATAAAACCGACACTCTTTATTATGAAAAAAACAATTTTGATTTTGGCAGCAATGCTTCTCATGGGGGTATCGTGCGACAAGTCTCATGTAAACCAGGCTCAAGCGCCTGTTGTTGGCGGAGACACGGAGTCGATCGCGAGATTCGCAAGGTGATGGAAAAAGGGATAAACCTGGAGGAAAGAAGGCGCCAGGTCCCCGCCATAGCCGCGGCCTTTGCCCGCCGGACCAATCCGGAGCGGGCACGCTGGCTGGCCGCACTTTGCTACTTGAAAACACTTGGGACCTCATTCATGCCGATGGATTTGGCAGAAATTGCCTTGGCAGAGACAGGCAACCATAGGCTTTCGGCAAGGGCCGTGTCCCATAAAGGTGCCCTTGGCGTATGGCAGCTGATGCCGTACAGGGCAAGGAGCCATGGCTATGAGCCTGAAGACATGGCTGACGATGAAAAATGTGCCGCTGCCGCAGTTCGAGAACTGCTGAGCAAGATGGACATGGCCAAGGGAGACCTGGTCAGGGCAAAAAAACTATACTGCGGAGTGGGGCCGGCTGCCAATGCCTATGAGACCAAACGCCGCCAGTTCCGCAGGGAAATTCTCGATGAGCTGGGTAAATTAGGGCTCAAAGAGGCAGTGGTAAAGCAATATAAGGCAGAACAGCCTTCATAACCGGAATACGAATCCGGTGTTGCTGACAAACTGAATGTGCTATGCTGGGCGGGTCCGAAAGGATTCGCCCAGTTTTTTTTGAAAGAGAAAATTAAATGAATGTTATAGATGTCGTTGGTCTGGAAAAGAGTTTCGGTGCCAGGAAGGTCATTGACCATATCACTTTTGCCATTGGTGAAGATGAAAAGATCGGTCTCATCGGCAGAAACGGCGCCGGTAAATCAACTGCTCATGATCCTCGGGGGGCTGGAGGATAGTGAAGGCGGAGTTATAGCCACTAAACGCGGCGCAACAACCGGTTATCTGTCCCAAGAACCGGCACTGGACCTGGATTTGACCGTGGCCGAGGAGATCGAGCGTGGACTGAAAGAAATACGTCAGGCCATGGCAGAGTTCAATGAGCTGTCTGCTCGAATGGCGAGCGGCTCTCCGGATATGGACCGCCTTTTGAACAGGCAGGGGGAGCTTTCCGGCTGGATAGAGCATCACGGGGGGTGGAACACCGACTACCGGGTTGCGGAAATAATGACCCATCTCCAGCTTCCCGAACCGGACCAGCGGATCGCTGAACTTTCCGGCGGCACCAAACGACGGGTGGCTTTGGCCAAGTTGCTTCTCGAGGCGCCCGACCTGCTCATGCTGGACGAACCCACCAACCATTTGGATGCGGATACCACTCAATGGCTGCAGGAATATCTCAAGAGTTATCCTGGGGCGGTACTGCTCATTACCCACGACAGGTATTTTCTCGATCAGGTGGCAACCCGGATGCTGGAGCTGGATGAAGGCGTGATTTCCTCATTCAGCGGCGGCTATACCAATTATCTGGAACAGAAAGAGGAGCAGCTTCTTCAGGAAGAACAGTCACGTTCGCGTCTTTTGAACCTGCTGCGCGTGGAAACCGCCTGGATCAGGCGCGGAGCCAAGGCCCGATCCACCAAACAGAAGGCCCGCATCGACCGCTATCACGCCCTGCAGGAAAAGAACGTCGTTCAGCAGGCAAAGGACAGCAGGATTGCCTTCACCACCGAGGAAACCCTTGGCGGAACAGTCCTGGAATTTCACGCGCTCACCAAATCATTCGGTCCGCGAACACTTCTGTCAGACTTGACGTTCCTGATGAAACGGGGGGATCGCATCGGTATCATCGGTCCCAATGGTTGCGGCAAGAGCACCCTGTT
Organism: Geotalea toluenoxydans JCM 15764; assembly: GCF_001311985.1. GTDB lineage: Bacteria > Desulfobacterota > Desulfuromonadia > Geobacterales > Geobacteraceae > Geotalea > Geotalea toluenoxydans. The sequence continues at coordinate 39,758 of NZ_BBCJ01000006.1, read as the reverse complement.
GAAGATGATCATGGGGGAGGAGTCACCCGACAGAGGCTCCGTCACCGTCGGCAAAAAGACTCGCGTAGCTTATTTTGATCAGACCCGCGACATACTTGACCCTGAGCAGACGATTTATGATTTCCTCGGGGAAGGAGATTATGTGCAGGTTGGACCGGACAAGCGCCATAAAATCGGCTACCTGGAGGACTTTCTCTTTTCTGCCTCCGATCGAAGACGTAAAATCGGCACCCTTTCCGGGGGAGAGAAAAGCCGCCTCATAATGGCAAGGCTGATGCTTCAGGATGCCAACCTGCTCATTCTCGATGAGCCGACCAATGATCTGGACATCCCCACCTTGCAGCTGCTTGACGAGTCGCTGTCCAGTTTCCCTGGCTGTGTCCTGATGGTTACCCACGATCGTTTCTTTTTGGACAAGGTGGCCACCGGCATCCTTGCCTTTGAGGGAAACGGCAGGGCCGTCTTTTACGAGGGGAACTACAGCCATTATCGGGAACTTAAGGAGCAGTCACGGCTTGAGGAGAAGAACGCAGCACATAGGGAAGAGCGCAAACCTGCCAAGGCCAATTCTTCTGAGCCTAAAGTTCGAAAAGGCTTGACCTATGGGGAGCGTCTCGAACTGGAAAAACTGGAGCCGCTGATTGAAGAACTTGAGCAGCAGAAGGCATCTCTTGAAGCAAAACTGGCCGATCCTCTGGAATACGCAAAGTCGGCAGAGGGAATTGCCGGACTTTCAGCTGAGTATTCGAAGCTTGAGCAGGAATTGGCTGGCAAGTATGCACGGTGGGAAGAGTTGGAGATGAAGAAGGAGACGTGATTAATGGAAAAACTGAAACTGCTCTGGTAAAAAAGCCCATCCTTGACTGCGGATGGGCTTTTTCGTCAAGCAGCGGATTCTTTATGGACGTGGTCCACCCGGTCCGCCAATCAGGTATCGGATTGCATTCTGCTGCATTGTCAGCAGTTCTGAACCTGAGTAGTTAACGCTGCTGTTCCAGGGGTTTTTGGCGGTAGCCAGGCTGTTGATGGCCGCTTCCACATCATTGTTGAGCACGCCGTCGTTGAGCCAGTCGATGGAGTCATAAATGAGTCGTCTCACATATCGATCATTGTGAGCATAGGCGCCCCAATCGCTTTTAAGCACGTTATAGTTGGTGTAAGCACCCATGGTGTTAGGTCCGCTGGCACTGCCGTAGAGTCTGTTCCAGTTGTAATTCGTCGGTATTCCCCAGCTTGTTGTAGTTCTGGAAACCACAACTCCCTGCTTGTAGAACAAGCCGTAAAGTGCAGTAATTGCCGTCTGGAAACCGGAACGCTTGCCCTGAAGTTTTGTCGCAGTCCAGGAATTGGCGCCGGTATGGCATTTACTACAAGTCCGGCTTACGAGACTGCCGATAACTCCGACGGTCGGGTTTGTTTCTGTGGGCTCTGTGGAGAATGCAACCGGCCTGAAAGAATGGGATTCAGTACTGTTCATGTGGCAGGAAATGCAGGGACCAAGGTTGCCGGTGGCATTAGTATTCGATACCCCAATCTTGCTATGGAGAAAAGCAGCAGAAGAATAATCGCGCCCCGCATACTCATAGCCGATTTTCTGAAACAGAGTAGCTGCTCCCGGAAAGGCATGTGCGCTGCCGATGCTCGTACTGGTGCTGAAGTTGAGGAAATACGGAGCACCCGCTGCAATCGTGATCATGTTGCCATAACCCCTTCCGGCGTGACAGCTGATGCACATGTTGGACGGGCCTGAATCCGGATAGTAGACGAGGTTGTTGTTAAATTTGACAGGAATACTGGTCTGGAGCGAAACGGCCCTGGCGCCGGGATTTGTAGCGGTGCTGCTTCCCGAATAGTTATAATAGATATACACCTGAGGAACCGTCCGCAGCTTAAAGCTGTAGGCATTGCCATTGCCGTCGTCATGACAGGCGTTGCAGGCGGTGACTTCTTTGGTTGTATCTGTGGAAAGTGCAGGATACTGTGCAATCTGGAAGCCCGGGCCGGCAAAAGGACGCTGAACCGTAAATCCAGAAGAGACGAAATTTACATAGCCGGTTGTGGTGTGGCAGCGGACGCAGTTACTTTCGAAAGTAGTATTCACTGGCTGGTAAGTTCCATAGGTTTTGAAATCCCTTGATGCCCGCGGTGAACCCGCAGTATCGCCGTGGCCGCTCTCCGCCCATTGTCGCCCGATTTCCAGTGCTGTTGAGGTATCATGGGGGTTATGACATTTCCGGCAGTTGCCGATGAAATTGGAACTGACGTAAGAGGCACGGCCACGCACATTCGTAAGACTTGCCGTCATATTGCCGAAGTGCTGCGGAGCGTTAAGCAACATGGCATCATTCGTGTGGGATAGACCGTGGCACTTGTAGCACGTGCTTGCCTGCTCCGGGTTATGGAACTCCAGGCCCGAGGCAGTCGACCCGCCATGCAACCGCCACAGTTGTTTGGGTGTCCGTTGCCGCTGCCGTGGCAGTCGATACAACTTGCTCCGTGCATGGTATTGTGTGCCGAACGGGCCCATTCATCATTGATTTTGGCGCCGGTCACCGATGAAATGGAATCGGAGGTATTATGGCAGGTGATGCATTTCTCAGAGGCGGCAAAAGCTGATACCGCCTGGTTGGCGGTGTTGTCACTGCCACAGCCTGTCATTGAGACCAGCAGTGAGAATAAAAGCAGCGGTAACAGATAGGAAATTCTCATTCATTTACCTCCTTTAATCAAAAAACAACACTTGTAATTGCCGTCAACTGTTTCAGGTGAAATGTATAAGTTAAATTACTGTTTTAGTAAATAAATTTCTTACAGCATGAGGTCGGCGGTTGACTTAAGTCAGGCAATATTGTAATAGTGATTAGCTCAATTTATGTTAAATGGCGCATTTTTAAAAGCTTTCTGTGGTTAATGTATTGTTTTTAATTCTGTAAGGGGGTTTTCATGCTAAGCCAAATAAAGGTTGCCCTGCTTGTGCTAGTGGCAGCAGCGTTCATGCTGGTAAACATCAATACTGCCGATGCAATACCTGCTTTCAGCCGACAACACAAAACAGAATGTTCCACATGTCATACCATATATCCGGAGCTCAATGAGTACGGCGAGGCATTTCAGAAAAACAGCTACGTCCCGCTCGCCAAGCAAGCAGAGGCTAAAGTTCCGGCGCCTGTCGCCGATGTTCAGGTCTCTGGCGAAGGCGACCCCGAACTACTGGCAAAGCTGAAGTCACAGGCAGCTTCCGGTAAAGGTGAAGCAACAAAAGTAGAGGAGCAGAAGGTAAAAGGTAACGAGGGGCTGTGGCTTGCCGGTATCCCGGAGCTACTTCCCGTTTCCTTCAGGGCAACCCAGAACGTTGTCTATAATAATGATGCTGCCGACAATCACAAATTCGATTTCGCCACCCGCACCTTTGTTCTTAATGGAGGAGGCTCATTCCGGGATAAATTCGGATTTTATGCCGCATATATCCTCTCCAGCCATGCGGAGAGCGATGCCGATGTGGACAAACTGCACGAGCTTTTTGTCCAGTGGCGAAATCTTCTAGATACTCCTTTAAACATCAAGTTTGGCCGCTTCGAGCCTAGACTCAACCTTTGGAAGTCGAACAACAAGATTACTACTGCATCCACATTGGCACCTCTTTCTTACAGTGTTGCAGGCGTATTTCCGACCCGGTTTACCCAGACCTCAAGTCAGGACGCCCTTGAGGCGAATGCCGTCCTCTGGAAGAGACTCTTTGTCGCAGGCGGCATTGTCGACCGGGATGGCCAGGACCGAAAAGAAGGCTATGGCCATGTCTCTTTGAAACTGGGCGGTTCCGATTTCCATGGTAACGAGCCGGAGATGGACCTGGACACCGAGAGTATCTTTGACTATCTGACGGTTACCTTTGGCGGCTTCGGTTATGCGGGGCGCAATACCACGGACGACACCGGATTTGGCATGCAGAACCGTTTTTACCGCGCTGGTGGCGATATGGATCTCCAGTACAAACGGCTGAGGATCAAGGTGAGCGGTGTCCACGGCTGGGATGAAAATCCTGATTACAGCAGCACCCCTGTGGAGAGGGATTCCGTTGTCGTCGGCTCCGAGGCCGAATACTACCTTGGATCACCGATCGACGCCGCGGTGCTTTTCCGTTATGAATACCAGGATGACGGGTTGGAGATTACCCGCCGCTATGTGCCCGCTGTAGTTTACACACCACTGCAGAACGTCAAACTCTCCCTTGAGTACCGATATGAAGACATGCAGGAGAAAATTTTCCGAATTGCCCTTCTTGGTGTAACGTACGCTTTTTGATAACAAGTCAAAGTATTGCGGAGGAATTATCAAATGAATAAAGTGTTTTCTTTTCTGGTTTTATTCTGCCTTTCTACGACCGCTGCCCACGCCGGGCTCAAAGTTATCGGCAGAGGGGACAGCATGCGGCTTGATCCTGCAAAATTCCCACCGGCAATGAAGGCTAATTATGAGATCATGAAAACCAAGTGTGTGAAATGCCATACTCTGGAAAGGACAATCGTGGCCATTCAGACGGGAGTTGCCCCCATATCCGGACAGATCTTCGACCGGAACGCGACCAAGGCCTATGGCGTGAAAATGCTGCGCAAGCCCGATTCCAACATGAGCAAGCCGGAGGTCAAAGCTACAGTTGACTTGATGAACTACCTGCTTAATGAAGCTGAACACTAAACTTTCAGCCCGATACTTATACGGAACCATAAATATCCAGCAAGTCCGTACCTTGTAATAGTTTTGAAATCACGGGGGTTCGCACGTGAAAAATATGAAACTCAGTTATCGCCTGGTTGGCTCCTTTCTGATCATGGCCCTGATTGTCGCCTTGACCGGTGCCTTTGGCTCATGGAGCATGAAAAAGGTGGGGGATCAGATCCAGAACATCATGCAGAACCTGGCAAGCCAGCAGAAACTTGTCCTGCTAATGGGGGTGACCCAGAAATACTGCCATGTGAGCCTGATGCAGGCAGCCATGGTTCGCGCAGAAAAGGACAAATTCGAGGAATATGCCGAAGACTATCGCATGAAGCGAGATTTGTTTCGTAGCCAGTGCGAAATCATACTGAAAGGAAATGCCAAACTCGGCATCAAGCCTGCCAAGGCAGGAAGCGTTGTCGAACAGCGGACCAACGCCGCCTTGGCCAGCTGGGAAGAGTTCGAGAAAATAGCTGACGAACTTCTGGCTCACAAGGAGGGCCTGCTGAAAGGCGTGAAGCCTGGTGTCATAGATCAGGCAGCAATGGCTGCCCTGGCTGACAACAGGCTCAACAAACTTGCCCAGGAAGATATTGCCGATGCGATTGAAAAGGCAAAGGCCGACACCGATGATCTGCTCCTTGAGGTCGGAACGCAGATGACCAAGGCGGACAAGCAGGTTCATGAGATTCAAAGCACTTCGGTAATCGCCTTTATCGTTGTGATTATCGCAGCGGTCATTCTCGGTATACTCCTGGGTATCAAAACCACAAGAAATATCGTTACGCGCATCCATTCAATGGCAAGTGCCTTGATGAGGGTGCCGATGGAAATCTTACCACAAGGGTGGCCGTTGATTCCGGCGACGAGTTGGGAAAACTTGGTGCGGATTTCAACGTCATGGCTGCAAAGCTCTCCGTGGTGGTCGGTAAAGTCAATAGATCTGCTGCCGAGCTCACCTCTATCTCAGGTACAATAAATGAATCATCCCAGAAGGTTGTCGATACTGCCAGAATACAGGCTGACAGTGTCAACAACACTTCGGCTGCGATTTCCCAGATAAATACCTCGGTCAAAGGGGTTGCCAGGGGTGTGGACAGCCTGTCCCTTTCCGCCTCCGAAAGCTCTTCCTCTATTCTGGAAATGGCCGCCAGTGTCGAAGAGGTAGCCCAGAATGTCGAAACCCTTTCCCATTCCGTGGAAGATGTCAGCTCCTCCATTACCCAGATGGCCGCATCCATCAAGCAGATCGGCAACGGGGTGGTGAGTCTTCTTGATGTGGCCACGTCAACTGCTTCGTCGGTCATGGAAATGGATAGCACCATCAAGCAGGTGGAAAGAAATGCCATGGAGACGGCAGCTATTTCCGATGAAGTCCGCAAGGATGCTGAAACCGGCAAGGAAGCCGTTGAGGCTACCATCGAAGGTATTGATGAGATCAAGCGTTCTTCCCGCATTACCTACGAAGTTATTGATACTCTCTCCGGACGGGCCAACGATATTGGCGCCATTCTTTCAGTTATCGACGAGGTGGCGGAGCAGACAAATCTTCTGGCGCTCAATGCAGCCATTATTGCGGCTCAGGCTGGGGAGCACGGCAAGGGCTTTGCCGTTGTGGCCGATGAGATAAAGGAACTGGCCGAACGTACCAGCAGTTCCACCCGTGAAATCGCCCTGGTCATCAAGCAGTGCAGGATGAGACTCGCCGGGCGGTGCAAGCAATGGCGCAGGCCGAAAAAAGCATTGCTGACGGCGAACTCCTGTCCCAGAAATCCGGTGAAGCGTTAAACAAGATCGTAACCGGCGTTCAGAAGGCGACGGAGCAGGTGGATGAGATAGCCCGCGCCACTGTCGAGCAGGCAAAGGGCAGCCAGATGATCCGCGAAGCCATGGAGCAGGTGGCCGAGATGGTGGAGCAGATTGCCAAGGCCACGCGCGAGCAGGGGCAGGGAAGCGAATTGATTATGGCTGCCGTGGAAAAAATGAAGGCACTCACCGGACAGGTCAGGTCTTCTACCGGGAGCAGAGCAAGGTTGGCACTTTCATTGCCAAGTCAACTGAAAATATAACCGACATGATTCAGCAGATAAAGCGAGCCTGTGATGAACAGAACCGGGGCAGTGAGCAGATTGTTGTTGCCGTCGAGGACATTCAGCAGTCGACCCATATCAACCTGGAGGCCACCGGTGCCATGAAAGAAGCGGTTTCCGGCCTTTTCCGCCAGATCGAAGTCCTGCGCAAGGAAATGGACATGTTCAAGGTGGACGAGGAAGAAGTTACTGAACTTGAGGAAACGGCATAATTCGGAGAACTCATGATGGGCAGAATTGACAATACCTTTGCCAAGCTGGCAGAAAACAAAAAAAAGGCGCTGGTAACTTTTATTACCGCCGGTGATCCGGACCTTGAAACAACCGAATCGCTGATCATCGATCTGGAGAAAGCAGGCGCCGATTTGATAGAACTGGGGGTTCCATTTTCGGATCCCATGGCCGACGGTCCCACCATACAACTGTCTTCGGAGCGTGCTTTGGCAGCCGGTACCACTTTGCCAAAAATTTTAGCCACAGTAAAATCGGTACGCAGAAAGACCCAGATACCCATTATTCTCATGGGATATTACAATCCAATTTTTCTTCACGGAGTCGAGCGATTTGTTTCTGATGCCGTTGCTGCCGGTGTGGACGGGGTTCTGCTGGTCGACCTGCGCCGGAGGAAGCCGGTGAATTCAAGGCCATTGCCGACAGGAGCGGATTGGCGGTTATCTTTCTACTGACTCCAACTTCCGATGAGGAACGGATCAGGAAAGTGGCGCACCTGGGAAGTGGTTTCATCTACTACGTCTCGGTTACAGGTGTTACCGGCGCCAGGTCGAGCGTAGCCGAAAATGTGTTTTCCGACGTGCAAAAGATCAGGAACCGGGTGACTCTGCCTGTGGTTGTCGGATTCGGCATTTCCGACCCGGCTCAGGCCGGTAGCATAGCCTCGGTTGCCGACGGAGTAGTTGTCGGTAGTGCCCTTGTCAGGCAGTTCGAACAGTTCAGCGGCAAAGAGCTCCATACGAAGTTGTCAACCATGGTTTCAGCCCTCAAGGCAGGCATTGCGGCGTGAAACTTACCATCATAACCTCTGAAGTCCTTAGGAAATCCATCGTCGCTTCCATAAAAATTGACTTGGCACATCCTTTCTGCTAATAGAACATTTCATTTTCAATAAAACCAACCCGGCAAATGATGCCATGAAGAGGGCAAATATGGGCTTGTTCAGTAAACGTAACGGCGTTCAGGCGACTACCGAAAAAAAGAGGGTCCGTGTTCCGGAAGGGCTCTGGACGAAATGCCAGAGTTGCGGCGAAGTCATCATATCCAAGGACATCGAGAACAATCTCAATGTCTGCCCGAAATGCAATTTTCATTTCCGCATTTCGGCACGGAAAAGACTTGCCATCCTTCTCGATGAAGGGAGTTTCGTCGAGCACGATGCAAACATCGTGTCGGTGGACTGCCTCAACTTCAAGGATTCGAAAAGCTACCAGGAACGTATCAATGCAGCCGTTGCCAAAGGGGGCTCCAAGGACGCCATCATCTGCGGCGAAGGAAAGATTGAAGGAACGCCGCTGCAGGTTGCCGTCTTCGATTTCTCCTTCATGGGGGGCAGCATGGGGAGCGTGGTCGGCGAAAAGATAACCCGAGCCATCGAACGGGGTATCGAAAAACATACCCCGGTGATAATCATCTCTGCATCGGGAGGGGCGAGGATGCAGGAGAGTATCCTGTCGCTGATGCAGATGGCCAAAACCTCTGCGGCACTGGCCAAACTGAAGGAGAAGGGGCTACCCTTTATTTCCATCCTCACCGATCCCACCACCGGCGGTGTAACTGCTAGCTTCGCCATGCTCGGAGACATCAACATGTCCGAGCCCAAGGCACTCATCGGTTTTGCCGGTCCGCGGGTCATCGAACAGACCATCCGCCAGAAACTGCCGGCCGGTTTCCAGCGGGCTGAGTACCTCCTTGACCATGGCATGGTCGATATCATTGTCGAGCGCAGGGAGATGCGCCAGAAACTCTCCCAGATGCTGAAGATGTTGTACCGGCAATAATTCAACGTTTTGTCGGTGCCGGGACCAACGCCCCTGCTTTTCGGATGAATGGCAGGGGTTTTCCATATTCGCTCACCGCAAATCTGTAGACTTTTCCACGTGCTTTCCCTATAATTCCGGCCTGCCATGACCTATCAGGAGATTCTCAACCACATATACGGCCTTGGCCGTTTCGGTATCAGGCCTGGTTTGGACCGAATAACCGCCCTGCTGCAAGCCCTGGATAATCCCCAGTCAACCTTCAAATCCGTTCACGTGGCCGGTACCAACGGCAAAGGCTCCACCTCGTGTTTTATGGCATCCATGCTTGCTGAGGGGGGCTATCGCGTCGGGCTTTTTACCTCACCGCATCTGATCAGCTTCACCGAGAGAATCCGCATCAATGGCAGGGAAATTTCCGAAGAGGACGTGGTCAGGCTGGGGCAGAGAGTGCTGTCGGCAGCACCGGCGGAAACGACTTTTTTCGAAATGGTCACTGCCATGGCCTGTCTTCATTTTGCCGAACAGAAGGTGGATTTGGCTGTCATGGAAGCAGGCATGGGGGGAAGCTTTGATGCCACCAACGCCCTTGACGGCATTCTCTCGGTCATTACTCCTGTCTCTATTGACCACAGCGAATATCTGGGGTCATCCATTGCTGCCATTGCCAGAGAGAAAGCGGGCATCATCAAGGCCGGGCGACCGGTGGTCATTTCCCCCCAAGAGCCTGACGCAAGGGGGGAACTGGAAATGCGTTGCCGTGAACTGGACAGCCCCCTCTATTGCTGTGGCAGAGACTTTGACGCGGAGTGGCTGGAAAACGGCCTTTCCTACAAAGGGCGGTCCATTTCACTGGCAGGCCTCAGGCCGGGACTTTGCGGCAGCTATCAGAAATTCAATGCTGCTGTAGCTCTGGCCGCAGTGGAGGCCCTTGGCCAGGCGGGATTTTCCGTGGCAATGACTGCCATGTCTGCCGGGATCGAAGGGGCAAAGTGGCCGGGCCGGATGGAGATGATAACTACTTCACCCCGCATACTCCTTGATGGAGCCCACAACCCGGCCGGAAGCACGGCACTGGCTGGTGCCCTGTCTGAAATCCCACGCAGGCGGCTGTTGCTGATCGTTGGCGTTATGGGGGACAAGGATCTGGGGGGCATTCTCGGACTATCCTGCCTTTCGCCGATGAGGTCTTTGCCGTGGCACCTTTGTTGCCGCGGGCTCTCCCTGGGGTTGAACTTGCAGAATTCTGCCGTCGACAAGCTGATGGCCCATGATGCGGGGAGCGTGGCGGCTGGATTGGCTGCTGCCCGGAGCAGGGCCGGGGCCGATGACCTGATCCTTGTCTGCGGGTCCCTCTTCACGGTGGGTGAGGCAAGAGCCACCCTTTTTTCCCGGCAATTCGAGCCGTTCCGCGGTTGAAAGCAGTATGAATATCGGCCCAACTATTCAAATTTTAGCCAGTCAGAGTCCTGAATGAAGCTTTCAAGAGCCCTTGGGCCGTTTTGCAAAATTCTCTTTTTCCTTGCCTGCGCCAGTTCTGCCATGGCTACCGATGTTTCTCCATCGGGACCGGTGCGTATTTCTGCCGACAGCCTTTCCTATGCTGAAAGGAGTTCGTCTTTTCAGGCCGACGGCAATGTGCGTATCAGGTATGATGGCGTCACACTTCTGTCGGACAGTGCCGTTTTCAGTGAAGAAGAGGGCGAAGCCATTGCCGAAGGCAACGTTGTCCTGGAAAAAGGGGAAGATATACTCCATGGTGACCGGGTCAGGCTGAATACGGTGACGGAACAGGGAGAGGTGGCAAATGGCTATCTTTTTCTGAAGAAGCCTAATTTCCATATTCGCAGCGGCCTGATGAGCAAGGTGGGCACCGCTGACTACCACATGGAGCGGGGTGCCTTCACCACCTGTGACGGCGATTCTCCCAGTTGGCATTTTACCGCCAGGAATCTGGATCTTACCCTGGAAGAATATGCGACCGGCCGCGATGTGCTTTTTTACGTGAAGGACGTTCCCCTCTTCTATCTTCCCTATTTTATTTTCCCCGTTAAAACCGAACGGCAGTCGGGTTTTCTCTTCCCGCGCCTCGGCAATTCTACGAAAAAAGGATTTTATCTGGACATTCCCTTTTACTGGGCCATCACCCCCAGCCAGGATGCCACCCTCAATCTGGACATCCAAACCAAGCGCGGGGTGGGTACCGGTATCGATTACCGCTACATGGCCAAGGGGGGAAGCGAAGGGTCCGTTGCCGGCTACGGCATTTACGATACCTCCCAGTCAAGATTTCGCGGCGACATTGTTCAACGACATGTGGATGCCACTGCCGACAGCCTCACCTTCAGGTCTGACATCAATCTGGTGAGTGACCGGGACTTTTACCGGGACTTTACCAACGACGCCGGGGAATATAACCGCCAGTACCTGGATTCAAGGGCGGCCTTGACAAAGCATTGGCAGGACCAGGTACTGAACGCGGAATTAGGCTATGTGCAAAACGTCGACATGGGCAGCAGCGACAAAACAACCCTGCAGAGGCTTCCCTCCGTCTCCTTTACGGCTGTCCGGCGCAAGATCGGCGACAGCCCCTTTTTCTTTTCACTGGATTCAAGCGCCGTAAATTTTTACCGCCCACAGGGAATCGAAGGGCAGCGCTTTACCGTGCACCCCACGTTTACCTCGTATTTTAAAGCGGGTTTCCTCGATCTATCGGCTTCTGCCGGCTACAGCCAGCGTCTTTACAATGCCTACGGCGGCGATTCGGGTAATGGTACCCATGGCGAAGGCGTTGCCGATGCCGGGCTGACCATATCGAGCCGTTTCGCCAGGGTATTCGATACCGGGATGCTGTCGATACCCAAGGTGCGCCATCTGCTGATACCGGAGGTTGCCTATTCTTTCGTTCAGGAACGCAATCAGGATGAACTTCCCTTTTTCGACTATGAGGACCGGATGCTGGGGCAGAATCTGGTCAACCTTTCATTGGCCAACTATGTCACCGGAAAATTCACCCAGGCCGACGGGTCTTCCCTTTATCGGGAAATCATGTTTTTGCGGCTCAGCCAGGGATACCAGGCTACCGGTTCCCGCCGCGACCTGCTGACCCTGGTGGACGAAGGACGGCCGCTGACCGACCTCAGGATCGAGTCACGGTTGTCTCCCATAAGCGGGCTGTCATTGGACCTTGACAGCCGTTTCAACACCTACCGGGGAAGCTTTTCCTCGACCATCCTTGCTGCCGGGTACGATGGGGAAGACGGCAACAGGTTCGGGGTCGGCTATCGCTTTTCCAGGGAATCGCTGGAGTACCTGGAAGGGACGCTCGGCGTTGGTCTTGTAAAACCCTTTGTTTTCAATTACACTGGCCGCTATTCTTTCGACAAGGGGGATTTTCTTGAGTCCATCTACGCACTTGAATACAAGCATCAGTGCTGGGGAGTGACCTTGTCCTATCGTGACCGGGCGGATAATCGGGAATTCATGCTGACCTTCACCCTGGCCGGGGTGGGTGCCGTCGGTCCCCTGAAGACTTTCTAAAGCTTCGCACACTTTTATAAATACTCAGCAGGGTGAGACAGGAGGAATGATGTCGGAAAACTTTAAACCGCGTGCCGTTCTCGTCACCGGTGGCGCCGGGTTCATCGGCTCGAACTTCATCAACAGCTTTATGCCGGCCAATCCCGGTTGTCGGATTATCAATCTGGATCTTCTCACCTATGCGGGAAACCTGGAAAACCTGAAAGGTGTGGAAAATAACCACTGTTACCGCTTTGTCAAGGGCGATATCTGCGATGCCTCTCTGGTGGCAAGGTTGCTTGTAGAGGAAAAAGTAGATGCGGTGGTGCATTTTGCCGCCGAATCCCATGTGGATCGTTCCATCACCGGTCCGGAAATCTTCGTCCGCACCAACGTCCTGGGCACCCAGGTGCTCCTGGAAGAGAGCCGCAAGCACTGGCAGGCCAAGGTCGTGCCGCAGTTTCGCTATCTTCAGGTCTCCACCGACGAGGTCTACGGTTCACTGGGAGATACCGGTTTTTTCACCGAGGAAACTCCCCTTGCCCCCAACTCTCCCTATTCGGCCAGCAAGACCGGTGCAGACCTCCTGGTCCGCGCCTACCACGAGACCTACGGTTTTCCTACCCTCAATACCCGCTGTTCAAATAATTACGGACCATGTCATTTCCCGGAGAAGCTGATACCCCTCATGATCCACAACATCATGAACAGAAAGCCGCTCCCCGTCTACGGCGATGGCCTCAATGTGCGGGACTGGCTCCATGTGAAGGACCACTCCATCGCCATCGAGACGGTACTGAAAACCGGCCGGCTCGGCCAGGTCTACAATATTGGCGGCAACAACGAATGGAAGAACATCGACATCGTCAACCTGGTCTGCGACCTGCTTGATGGCAGGCTCGGGCGTGCAGCAGGGGAAAACCGGCAGCTCATTACCTTCGTCAAGGACCGCCCCGGCCATGACCGACGCTATGCCATCGACGCATCGAAAATGCGTCGGGAACTGGGGTGGGAACCGTCCTATACCTTCGAGCGCGGCATTGCCGAGACCATCGACTGGTATCTGGCTAATCAGGACTGGGTCGAAGAGGTGACCTCCGGCGCTTATCGCGACTACTATGAAAAGATGTATGGGGGACGCTGATGATACTCATTGTCGGTGCAAAAGGGATGCTGGGCCAAGACCTGATGGCGCTGTTCGGTCCTGGGGCCCGTGGCGTGGACCTGGAAGATATCGATATCACGTCACTGGAATCGGTGCAGAAGGTTCTTTTTACCATCAGGCCACGGGTTGTGATAAATGCCGCAGCCTACACGGATGTGGATGGCTGTGAAACGAACCAGGAACTGGCCATGCAGGTAAACGGCGAAGGGGTCGCCCATTTAGCCATGGCCACCAGTGAGATCGACGCCAAACTGGTGCAGGTGAGTACTGACTATGTTTTTGACGGCGGTAAGGGGAGTCCTTATCTGGAGGATGAACCGACTGCGCCCCTGAGCGTCTATGGCGAATCAAAGCTGGCAGGGGAGATGAATGCCCGCTTCAACCCCGACCACCTTATCGTCAGGACAGTGGCTGTATGGCATAAACGGCAAGAACTTTGTCGAAACCATGCTGCGCCTGGCTACGGAGAAAAGGGAACTGGCGGTGGTCGATGACCAGATCGGTTCTCCAACCTGGACTGTTGATCTGGCCTTGGCCATCAAGGCGCTTGTCGAAAAAGATTGTCGTGGCATCTACCATGCGGCCAACGCCGGTTTCTGTTCCTGGAATGAATTTGCCAGCGCCATTTTTGCCGAGTCGGGCCTGGATATCACTGTCAATCCCATGTCGACCAAGGATCTCGGACGACCGGCGCCGCGGCCGCTTTATTCCACCCTGGACTGCGGCAAGCTGACCCGTGACACCGGATTTCAGCCACAGCCGTGGCGAGAGGCGCTGAAGCATTATCTGAAACTAAGGAGGCTGTGATGGAGCATGGCGAAAGACCTTGGGGAACCTACACCGTCCTTGAGGAAAACAAAAGCTACAAGATCAAGCGGATCGAGGTCAAGCCCGGCCAGCGCCTTTCCCTGCAGATGCACCATCACCGTAGCGAACACTGGATCGTCGTTTCGGGAACGGCAAAAATAACATGCAACGACCGGGAACAGATCGTCAATATCAACGAATCCACCTTCATCCCCATGGGGGCAACCCATCGCCTGGAAAATCCCGGTTTGATACCCCTGACCATTATTGAGGTCCAAAGTGGTGAATACCTTGGGGAGGATGACATCGTCCGCTTTCAAGACGATTATCACCGGGTGGATAATGGAGAAGAAACACTCCCCTGATCTTCTGCTGCGTCCTACCAACCAAAGGAATTCCTGGTGAAGAAACGTCTAAACATGCTGCGCGAATTTTCGGTACCGCTTCTGGCCGGGGTCGTCACAGCCCTTTTTTGGATCAACCTCGACCCGCATGGCTATCACTCTTTTGTTCACTCCCCGTCCATTGCAGGGCTCAGTTTCCATTTCATCACCAATGATCTGTTCATGGTGCTGTTCTTTGCCATTGCGGCAGTGGAAATAACACAGAGTTTTCATCCCGGGGGAGATCTCAACCCGCTGAAGAAGGCATTGAATCCGCTGTTTGCCACCGTTGGCGGTGTTACAGGCCCGATCATCGTTTATTTCTGCATCAATTTTCTTATTGGCACCCCCGCGCTACGCCATGGATGGGGAATTCCCACGGCGACCGATATTGCCTTCGCCTGGCTTGCCGCCCGCCTCGTTTTCGGCAAAAACCATCCGGTTGTTTCCTTTCTGCTGCTCTTAGCCGTTGCCGACGATGCCATCGGCTTGGCCATCATCGCCATATTTTATCCAGATCCACACCTGTCGGCCGCACCCCAGTGGCTGCTGCTGACTGCAGGCGGGGTGTTCGCGGCGCTTGCCTTGCGCTGGGCCAAGATCAGGAATTACTGGCCCTATATCATTATCGGCGGCGGACTGAGCTGGGCCGGGCTGTTCAATGCCCATCTGCATCCTGCTCTGGCACTGGTCTTCATCATTCCGCTGTTACCCCACGCGGCACGGGAAAGAAAGCATATTTTCGAAGAGGATCCGGATGATCTGTCCACCCTCGCCAGGTTCGAACATGATTGGAAAGTATTCGTCGATCTGGGGCTGTTCATGTTCGGCCTGGCCAATGCCGGAGTGGAATTTACCGCCGTTGGACCGGCCACCTGGATTGTCCTGTTTTCTCTCATTGTCGGTAAAACCCTGGGAGTTTTTGCTTTCGGAACGATCGCGGAGCTATTCGGCTACCAGCTCCCCAAGGGGATGGGGCGACGGGAGTTATTTCTGGCCGGGGTCATTGCCGGAATCGGCTTTACCGTTGCGCTTTTCGTCGCCGGGGAGGCTTTCGTCGAACCTGGGGCACAGGGTGCTGCAAAAATGGGTGCCATGTTGAGCATCCTTGCCGCACCTTTGGCCCTGTTACTGTCAAAGCTTTCAAAGCCCTCCAGATAGCCCACTGTGCTTGACATATCCTGGACAACAACCTAGACTTTGCAGCGTCATCAGCGATAAGAATTTCCCTTTCAGGAGATGCCAAATGTACATAGTGATCCTCGCCGGCGGATCCGGCACCCGCTTCTGGCCCCTTTCGCGCAAAAAAACTCCGAAACAGCTCATGTCGGTCTTCGGTGGCAAATCAATGCTGCAACGGACCTTGGAACGTGTCCTGCCGCTGAAGCCGAAAAGAGTATTGATTGTAACCAACGCCATGCAGGCTGAGGAGACCACCCGGCAGTTGGAATATGTCAAAGGGGTTCCGGTGGATATCATTGCCGAACCGGTTGCACGCAATACTGCCCCCGCCATCGGCCTGGCTGCATCCATCATCGCCTATCACGATCCTGACGGGGTGATGGCGGTCCTACCGGCAGACCATTACATCTCCGATGAGGACGGATTCTGCCGGGTTATCACCCAGGGCAAAAATGCGGCCATCAATGGCTATCTGGTAACTCTGGGTATCACCCCCACCAGGCCCGAGACCGGCTATGGTTATATCGAAGCGGACAATGGATTTCGGCAGCACGGCCCGTTTCCGGTCAAACGATTTGTTGAGAAGCCGAACCGGGAGAAGGCGCTGGAATTTCTCACCGCAGGGAATTTCTTCTGGAACAGCGGCATGTTCATCTGGAAGGCCTGCACCATACTCGATGGCATCAGTCGCTACATGCCTCCGCTGGCCGTTTCATTGTCAAAACTGGTTTTTTCGGAGAGCATCTGGGAGCTCAGAGACCTTAAGCCGCAGATCGAAGCCATTTACGGGGAGATCGGGGGAGAATCCATCGACTTCGGCGTTATGGAAAAGGCGGACAATGTCCAGGTAATTCCGGCTGACTTCGGCTGGAGCGATGTGGGAAGCTGGAGCGCCATTCCGGAAGTGGCCGATGCCGATGACCTCGCCACGTGGCCATCAACGCCAAAGAGGTGATCTCCGTCGATGCCGGCGATTGTCTCGTCTATGGCGACAACCGATTGGTGACCCTGGTCGGAGTCAAGGACCTGATCGTCGTCAATACCCCCGATGCCCTGCTTGTCTGCCCCAAAGAGCGAGCCCAGGATGTGAAAAAGGTGGTGGAGGAGCTGGCGCGGCGGGGACTTACGGAATACCTGTAAAGGCAGTCGGCGGCCAAAGACCCAGTCGGCGGTTAATGGACGGTGGTTGATGGTCAGAACCTCGAACATAGAACATAGAACATAGAACGGTTTTCTGCATGTTTGGTTGGACCGGAAAAATTTTAAAAGTAGACTTGACCAGTGGCCGTTGCTGGCGTGAAGATATCTCTCTTGAACTGCTCCATTCCTATCTGGGTGGGCGCGGGCTCGGGGTGCGGTTGATGCGGGATTATTATCGCCTCGACCCCTTTGACCCGCAGATGCCGTTGATCTTTGCCGTTGGGCCACTGTGCGGCACCTCTGCCCCCACGGCCGCAAGACTGGCTGTCGTCTCCCGGTCGCCTCTTACCGGCACCATTTATGATTGTTCGGCTGGCGGACGCTTTGCCTGGCGCCTCAAGGCCGCAGGGATCGATGCCTTGTTCATCACGGGCCAGAGCAGTCAGCCGGTAGTGCTTTCCATTGCCGACGAGAAGGTTGAGCTTCGGGCTGCCGGCCACCTTTGGGGGCAGACGGTTCATCAAGCCATATCTGCGCTGGGGGCAGGAGGCAGCGTTGCCTGTATCGGCCCGGCCGGAGAGAATGGCGTTCTTTATGCCAACATCATGATGGGGGAAGGGAACTCGGTCGGCCGTGGCGGACTCGGCGCTGTGATGGGCAAAAAGCGGCTGAAGGGCATTGTCGTGGAGGGCAGTAAATCTACTGCGATCTTTGATCAGGCCCGCTTCGACCACGCCCGCCAGGATGTGATGCGGCTTTTTCGAGCTTCTCCGGTCATCTTCGGCGAACTTGGCATCGGCGAATACGGAACTCCTGCACTGGTGGACCTGATGCGGCAACGGCGCATGGCTCCCACCGAAAACTTCAGAAAGACTTTTTTTGCCGAATCAGCCAACTATTCAGGTCCTGCCATCCGCAAAGCTTGTGCCGCAAAAAAGGACGGCTGCTATGGTTGCCCCATTCAGTGCAAGAAGAGCACGCCGAACGGGGAGCATCTTCCCGAGTATGAAACGGTTTCCCATTTTGGCGGTCTCAACGGCATTGCCGATCTCCCCGCCATCGTCAAGGCAAATACCCTCTGCAACGAGCTGGGCCTGGATACCATAACTGCTGCTGCCACCTTTTCTGCGTGGGGAGAGATTTGCGGCAGGTTCCCCATAGCAGAGGAAATTCCCCAGCTTCTCCATGACATTGCCTGCCGATGCCATGACGGGGAACTCCTTTCCTTAGGCTCGCGCCGGGTGGCAGAGGCACTGGGCCGGCCGGAGTTGTCCATGTCGGTCAAGTCCCTGGAGCTGCCGGCCTATGACCCCCGCGGTGCCTACGGCATGGCGCTTGCCTACTGCACCAGCAATCGCGGGGGCTGCCATCTGCGCGCCTATCCCATCTCCCACGAAATTTTGAGGAAGCCGGTCCCCACCGACCGTTTCTCCTTCTCGGGCAAGGCAAGGATCATCAAGATCGCCGAAGATACCAATGCTGCTGTCGATTCCCTGATTGCCTGCAAGTTCTCCTTCTTCGGCGCCACCCTGGAAGAATATGCGGAACTTGTGAGCGCCGCCACCGGAGTCGAATATACGCCCCAGTCACTGAAAGAAACAGGGGAGCGCATCTACTTGACCGAACGATTCTATAACTGCGCCAACGGCTTTACCGCAGTGGATGATCTCCTTCCGGACCGGTTTTACAGTGAGCCCGGCTCCAGTGGTGATGGGATCGACATTTATCCGATTGACCGGCACCGTTTCCATGGGGAGATGCAGAAATACTACCGAATCCGCGGCCTGACTGAAGACGGGACCTTTGCCGACCCGGATTTTCTGGAGCGTCTGCCATGAAAGACCAGATCGCCAAATACAGTGCCAAGCTTCTCTCGGACCGTTCGGCATGTACCGGAGAGATCGCCTTTGCCGCCCAGGATGATGTTCTGATCAGCGAAGGCAATCCGCGTCTGGCAAAACTTGCAGGCGATTCCCTCTCCCGCCTCAATTGCCTTGGCCTCGTTGCCGCCCGCCCTTCGCTCCCCTTTGCCGAATTTCTGGTGAGGCGTGCTCCCATGTCCGAGAGCCGCATTGTCCCCAATGACACGGAGACCCGCACCTTTCTCCATGACATTCCCTTTCTGCGCCGGGCTGAACTGGAGGACGACCCTGCTCCCCGCATCGCCCAACTCTTGGGCAATCGCAAGGGAATCATCATCGAGGGGGTGGGCATTGTCGCCAGCGGCGCCGTTACCGTCGAACAGGCCTACATCAACTACTCCTCCATATTTCACTCCTCCTTCGTTAAATATCTGCAGGATGTGCTGGATCGGGGCTTTATCTTCCCCGAAGAGGCCGAGGCATTCGCGGACTTTCGCAACCAATGGCTGCATCCCCTGACTGCAGAGGGACTGAGTTTTGCGGAAGCGCCACTCACCGGCGGCGAGGCGATTCTGGCGGAAGTGGAGCGTGTGGGGCGTTACACGGTGGAGCGGGGGCTGGTGGATTCCTTCTTCGGCAACATCTCGGCCCGGGAGGGCGAGCTCATCTATATCTCCCAGACCGCCGCCAGCCTGGATGAACTGGCCGGCTGCATCGATCCGGTCCCCATGGACAATTCCTCCACCACCGGCATCACCGCCTCCAGTGAGCTTCTGGCCCACCGGCGCATTTACGAGGAGACCGGCACGGCGGTCATCCTCCACGGTCATCCCAAGTTCGCCGTGGTCATGAGCATGCGCTGCACAGAAAAAGGCTGCGGGATCAAGGACTGCTGGAAAGACTGCCCCAAGGTCCGCTTCCTGGGCGATACCCCCGTGGTGGCCGGCGAAATCGGCGCCGGCGGTCTGGCCAAAAGGGTGCCGCCGGTGATCGGCAAACCGGGCAAGGCCATCGTCTACGGCCATGGGGTCTTCACCATCGGCCGCGATTTCGGCGAAGCCTTCCGCGCCATGGTCCAGGTGGAGAACTGGTGCCGGGAGGAGTATTTCCGGTCGGTGAGGATGAATTCCGACCTGATATCCTGACTTACCAGGATACCCGCAAGGGGTATCCCTACTCCGGAATTACCAGGAATGCAGAAGTAATGTTCAAGGGAAAGGCCGGAAAAACAGGGCGACCGCTAGGGTCGCCCCTACAAAATCATATGTAGCACTCCCTTGCGGGTGACCACATTTAGGTGGCAATACCGGCCAGGGTAAAGGTATTATTATTCAGAGTCTGAGGAATCAATGTCCGAAAAGAAAAACATCGTCCGCGCTGCCGGGGTTCTCGGCTTTGCCACAATACTATCCCGCATCATGGGCATGGTGCGGGATATGGTGCAGTCGCGGCTATTCGGCGCTGGTTTTGCCACTGACGCTTTTATCGCCGCTTTTCAGATCCCCAATATGCTGCGCAGATTTTTTGCCGAGGGGGCACTGACTTCGGCCTTTGTGCCGACCTTTTCCGAGTGGTACTCACAAAAGGGAGAAGTGGAGGCGCGCCACCTTGCCAACATCTGCTTTACTTTGCTGATCATGGTTATGGCAGCTGTCACCCTGCTGGGGGTTGTCTTTTCCCCGCTGCTCGTCAACCTCATGTTTCCCGGGTTCAAGGCCGAGCCTTCAAAGCTGGAGCTGACCATACTCTTAAACCGGCTGATGTTCCCCTATATTTTTCTTGTGAGCCTGGTGGCACTCTGCATGGGGATATTAAATACAGTTCGCCATTTTTTCACCCCTGCCATCTCTACCGTTTTCCTCAATATTTCAATGATTCTCTGTGCCGTCTTCCTCCATAGCCGCTTCCAGGTGCCCATTGTCTCCCTTGCGGTCGGCGTCTTGCTTGGCGGGATCTTACAGCTGCTCCTTCAAATACCGGTTCTTTACCGCATGGGTTTTCCTCTCCGTCTCCGCTTCGATTTCCATCATCCGGCAGTGCGCAGGATTGCCCTCCTCATGGGGCCGTCCATATTCGGTGTCGGTGTCTATTATCTGAATATCACGGTCGGCGCTATTCTCGCGTCCTACCTTCCCAGGGGAGTGTATCCTTTCTTTACTACGCTCAGCGACTCTTCGAGTTTCCCCAGGGGATATTTACCGTTTCGGTGGCCCAGGCGGTGCTTCCCTCCATGAGCAGGCAGGCGGCGGCCGGCGACATGGATGCCCTCAAGGAATCCCTTGCCTTCGGCCTCAAATTGACCCTCTTTATAACGATACCAGCCATGGCCGGCCTGATGCTCTGCTCTACGCCCATTTTTTCCCTCCTCTTCATGGGGGGCGCCTTCGATTATGCAAAGGCGGAGCAGTGTGGCGTGGCCCTTTTCTACTATTCCCTGGGGCTGACCTTTGTGGCCATGGTCAGGGTACTGGTGCCTGCTTTTTATGCGCTCAAAGACACCAGGACACCGGTGTTGACAGCGTTCACTGCCTTTATCCTCAACCTCGGTTTCAGCTTGCTGCTCATGGGGCCGCTCAGGCACGGCGGACTGGCGCTGGCTTCCACCCTGTCTGCACTGGGCAACATGGCGCTTCTCATCTGGTTCCTGCGCAAAAAGATCGGCCCATTCGGCGGCAAAAGCATCGTTCTGGCAGGGGGGAAGGGACTTCTGGCGTCGGTGCCAATGTCTGTTGCCGTTTACTGGTTCATTACCCTGACTGATTGGTCCAGTCATGGGCATAAACTGGTCAAGATCTTGGTCCTTGGCGGAGCTGTTGCTGCCGGAATTATCATCTACTATGCATTTGCCCACTTGCTTCGCTGTGAAGAGGCCCGTGAGGTGACACATCTCCTGCGCAAGAAGGTCTTTAAACGATGAATAGACGGAAGCAACGGTCTGCACAATATTGCTCAGTGTACAGCACCCCCATGGGGCCAGGTGGAGTGGTGGCCAGTGCTGCCGGCCTGGTCGAGGTTTTCCTCCCTTTTGCCGGGAGCGGCGTAGAAGAGATGCTGACCGGCATGAAAAAGCTTTATCCCCAGGCAGACACGGGCAACGGGCTGACGGAAAAGTCTGCACAGCTTTTGCAGAGATATTTTTCAGGTGAGCGGGTGGAGTTTCGCCTGGAACTGGACAAGGAAGGATTTACTCCGTTTCAGAAACGTGTCTATGAATACGTCGCCGCCATTCCCTATGGACAAGTCAAAACCTACGCCCGGATTGCTGCCGAAATCGGCTGCAGGGGTGCAGCCAGAGGGGTTGGTACTGCCATGGCCCGCAATCCTTTGCCGATAGTTATACCATGTCATCGTGTTGTAGGCGCTTCAGGCGCAATGACAGGTTACTCAGCTGCTGGGGGCATTGCCACAAAGAAGATTCTGCTGATTATGGAGGGTGTTACCCTGGATGGAAACGGCAGGGCAAAAATTTAAATGATATTTCTTTAATTATGTTTATGAACATGCGAATAAACAAATTCATCAAGTAATTCCTGAACCTGTTGCGAAAATGTTTACAACTTAAAAAAAAGGGAAGTGAACTGCCAAGTCAGTGATATCTTTGAATTAAATACTCTGCGTAAAAAATAAGCAGATTGCAGAAAGGCTTTGAAAAGTATCAATTTATTGTTTTGTCCACAAAGTTATTAACAGATTATCCACAGCTTTTGTGGAAAATCTGTTACCGTATTGAAAAACCGAAACAATTACCGCTCTTCCTCCTGTTGTTCTATTCTTTTCGCCTCCTCCCAGAGTTTGTCCATTTCTTCCAGGCTTGCTTCCTGCATGGTCACTCCGGCTGCATGAAGCTTGTCTTCCACATGATTAAATCGTCGGATAAAACGGTTTATGGTTTTACGCAGTGCTTCCTCTGTATCCAGCGATAAAAACCTGCCCAGATTTACGATGGCGAAGAGCAGATCACCCAGCTCTGCTTCCATACGTTCCTGATCACCCTGAGCCAGGGTTTCCTCGAATTCATGCAACTCCTCAATCACCTTGGCAAAGACCTGATCAGTATGCTCCCAGTCGAAACCTACCCGGCAGCTTTCTCGGTAATTTTGTGGGCTTTCATCAGGGCCGGCAGGTGGGGCGGCACACCGGAGAGGGCGGATTTTCTTTCTTCCCCTTTTTCCGCTTTCTTGATCCGTTCCCAGTTTGCCACCTGTTCGTCAGCGCTTTTCACAATCTGGTCTCCGAAAACATGCGGATGCCGGCGGACGAGCTTTTCATTTATGGCGTCCAGCACATCTTCCATGGTGAATTCCCCGCGTTCTTCGGCGATGGCCGCATGAAAGATCGGCTGCAGCATGAGGTCCCCCAGTTCTTCCTTGAGGTGGGCGGGGTCTTTTGCATCAATGGCTTCGATCACTTCGTAACATTCTTCCAGGAGGTAACGCTTGAGGCTTTCGTGGGTCTGCTCCGCATCCCACGGGCACCCCCCTGGCGCCCGCAGTTCCCGCATTATCTCCACGAGGCGGTCAAAACCTTTCATTTCTTCAGACATGGGTTCTCCCGTCGGTGATATATTCGGTCTTTTAAAATCTCACGCAACAATACACATGTTTACTTGTTCACGCAAGCCAGTCCTGAGGCAAGGGTGGATGCAAGGTCAGAAATGCCGGCCAACCAATGGATTGGAATCCTCTATCGAAAAAGACATTGGGGAATGATTACCATAGGGATAAATCCAAATAGATTTTCTAATAATTATTCATTGACCGCTTAAAATGCTTGGTGTATGTTCTGCTTACCCATTAGAACTGCCTTGGCGGGTCGATAATCGTGCTGCAGCTTCATTTTTGACCGGTTTGGGCCATAAATTCAGGGAGCTACAACCTTTTTAGAAGGGGGATCGTTCATGAAAAAAACAACACTGGTACTTGCACTGTCCATACTCATTGCTACGTCGGCCCAAGCGGAAACCATCAAGATCGGGGGCTCAGGGAGCATGATCCTCTATTAACCAACCTTGGCAAGGCCTTCATGAAGAAAAACCCGAAAGATGCCATTGAGGTGAACCCAAAATCCATGGGGCAGCCTGGGGGAATTGCGGCTCTCAATGCCGGGGCAATTGACATTGCCATGTCTGCCATGCCCATCACTGCCGAGCAGGCAAAACTGAAAGTCGAGCAGTTTGAGATCGCCAGGGTTGCGGGGATTGTGGCGGTCAATAAGAATGTTACGGCAACCAACCTGACCAGCCAGCAGCTGTGCGACATCTATGCAGGCAAGATCAAGAACTGGAAGCAGGTCGGGGGGGCGGACGCCCCGATAGCTGCGCTGACCAGGCCGGAGAGTGACTCCACCAAGGCGATGTTCCGCAGGCCTATGCCTGTATGGCCAGTGTAAAAGAAGCGCCGGAGATTCTGAACCTCCCAAAATCAGCAGATATGTTTGGTGCTTTGGGCACCACCCACAATGCCATCGGGCCTGTTGATTCAATCGCCCTGGGGGATGCTGCGGGTAAATTCAAAGAAATCAAAGTCGACAACAAATCCCACCAGATGCTTGAAAGCGGCAAGTGGCCATTTGTCTTACGGAACAATCTTGTCCTTAGAAAGAACCGAGGCGAAGGGGTCAAGCGGTTTATGGCCTTCATCAAATCGCCGGAAGGGCAGGCGATCATCAAGAGTGAAAAAGCCATCCCAACCGTTTTCAAATTTTAAGGCACAATGCAATCAGAGCAAGAAGGGCATGGTGAAAAAAGGAACCGGTTTCGCAGGAGTCTCTCCAGGAGATTCCTGCTTCGGCTTCTCTTTATTCTTTTCCTGGGTCAGTGTCTGACACTCGGCTGGTCACTGCACTCCAATAAAAAGATCCAGGAGGCGGATGTAAAGGATAAGCTCACTCTTTGCGGCAAGCAACTTACTGCCGTTGCCGTGGTGTCGAGAGCGACCTTTGATTTCACCTACCTGGGGCAGTTGGCTGATGAGATGATCAAGGACCCGGATCTTGTCCGGATTACCTACATCGACAATGGCGTCACCATTATCGATGTCAAAAAGCCCAATCCTCCTGCCGATCAGCTTAAGATGGCGCTGCCTGTCCTCTCCGGAACCGAGAGGGTCGGCACCATTGACTTTTCTTACTCCCATGCCAGAGTCATGGGCAATATCCTGTCCCAGACAATGGTTTCCATTGTTCTTACCGGGGTTCTCTTTCTGCTTCTGGGCGCCTTCACCATCTTCTTTTTCAATCGGGATATCGGCTCCAAGATTGCGCTGATCAATGCCAATCTGAATCAGGTCAGCAGCGGGGACCTGACTACCCGGACTAAACAGTTTGCCAATGATGAACTGGGCTCCATCTCCTATGGACTCGATTTCGTCATAGGCTGGCTCTCCACGACCGTAGGGAGGATCAAGAAAATCTCCAGCAACGTTGCCGATGCTACCAATCACCTTTCCAGGACTTTCAGAACGCTCATCAAGGGTGTAACCCAGCAGCAGGAGTCAACTGGAAAAGCTCTCCTCTCGGTGCAAAACTCCCTGGTCTCCCAGCAGCAGATCATCAATGCCACTGAGGAACTGCTCGACCTTTCCCGGGAAAGCACCTCAGCCCTGGGTGATATCCTCAGTGCTTCCCAAGGCGTGGTGGACAAAATGGATCGCCTCAGCAGCCATGTCGATTCCTCCTACGGCACCATCATTGGACTTTCCAATGCGGCAAACGAGGTTGCTTCGGTGGCGGCAAAGGCCGACGGTTCTGTAGCAGCCGCCGATCTTGCCGTATCCGGTATCAACAGCTCTGTTACAAGAATTGCTGCCATTGTCAGGGAGACAACGGATGTTTCCGAGGAGATGAACAGTATTATCGCCGAACAGGGGGTGAAATCGGTAAACGATGCAATAGAAAGCATGCAGAAAATCGACCAGCTTGCCGCCTCTCTTTCAGGTACTATTTCGAGTCTTGGCTCCAGGTCGAACGATATTGCAAAAATACTTGAGGTTATCAAGGAGGTGACCGACCAGACGAAGCTCCTCTCTCTTAATGCGCAGATTCTCTCCGGTCAGGCCGGTGAACATGGCCGCCCGTTTTCTGTCGTTGCAGCTCAGATGAAAGAGCTTTCCAACAAGACCGCAAACTCGACCACGGAAATTGAGGCCATAGTTTCAGCCATCCAGCATGAAATCAGTTTGGCGGTATCTTCGGCCATCGCCACATCCAGGATGGTTGCAGAGGGGAAGACAGTTGCCGTGAAGGTCAATGAGGCACTGCTTCAGATCCGGGATGCCTCTCAACGCTCTACGCAGATGGTCAGCACCATTCAGGATGTGACGGCTGACCAGAACCAGGGTCTGCAGGGGATTGTCAAAGCTTTCGACGAAATAAGGGAGCTGATAAATGAGGTGAACCGCACCACCGGAGTCGAGAATGATGGCATAAAGGGTTTACAGCAGGACTTTGATACCATCCGGGAGGCTACGAGGATCACCAGGTCCGCCTCCGAAAGCCAGGTTGAGTCCATACAGCTTATTTCAAAAAACCTTACCATGGCAAACGACAAGACTTGCGAGATAGCTACAGCTTCCAGAAAACAGCGCGAGATGAGCGAAGAATTAATTGTTGCCATGGAAAAGGTAAGTCACATCAGTATCGATACCGTTAAAGGGGTGAAGGAGGTGGCGACACGCTTCGGGGGCATCAGCGAAGCTGTAAACACTCTGCATCGCGAGATCGAAATAATCAAGACGGAGACCGACGCTGAAGCTGGGCCTG
Source organism: Geotalea toluenoxydans JCM 15764 (assembly GCF_001311985.1). GTDB lineage: Bacteria > Desulfobacterota > Desulfuromonadia > Geobacterales > Geobacteraceae > Geotalea > Geotalea toluenoxydans. The sequence goes on along the minus strand of NZ_BBCJ01000006.1, from coordinate 13,145 downwards.
AAACGGAAGTGCAAATAGAATTTTCTCCCGCAGCATCCTCTATATAATATCTGCCAGGCAATTCTTCTTTTCCATACCTGAAATAAAAATGGCCTTTTGAACAGGTCCTCATTTTCTTTTCTTCCCCACCAGTCATTTCGCTTCAGAAAAGCATCCCCCTGGTTTTTTATTTTCACTCATTACCATCAAATGGTCATCGTAAGGTGCGTCGATTCGCTTCCACCGACCCGACATCGGGTCGGTTTGCTATAGATGTCGCTAAAATGTTCTGTAGGGATCATGATAATCTGAATTCCACCTTCAGCAAAAAAACTTGAAGGGGAGACAGTCATGAAACAGTTACTAAAAAAATCAATCTTGCTAATCCTCGTTTCACTCAGCGTATCACCTGCCTATGCTGGCAATGTGGGGATCAATCTCGGCCTCCATGTGGGGGATCGACTCCCTTCCGACGGTGATCGGGTGATAGTATCCCATTATGAACCACCATATTCTTCAATGGAAAGACCCCGTATGGTTTATGCTGACCGGCTCGGATTGTATGTTGTGGTAGGGATACCATATGATATGTGCTACTTGCAGAACAGCTATTACCTCTTTCGCGATGGTTGCTGGCACAGGGGGCGCAGCAGCCGCGGACCTTGGGTAATGGTCAGTCATCGGGATCTTCCGAGGTCCTTGCGCAGCCAAAGGATAGAGGGTGTGCGAGATTATCGCCATGCCTGGCAGCGTCGTTTCGGTAATGAAAGGAACTATTACAACGACAGGAATGTAGTGCCTGTTGAACGGGTGCATTTTTCAGGAGAGAAAGATCACCGGCGGGAGGTGCCGCGAGAAGAGTCCAGGCAGTGGCAGAAACCGGACAGGCAACAGCACAGGGCTGTGATTGGCTGGAATGAGCACCGTTGAATTACCTGTTTGTCAAACCGGCATCAATTGAAAAGCCCGCTTCGAAGCGGGCTTTTCTGTGCATTGGATCTATTTTCCTTTGAGGTAGCTTTCAAGGAAGGTCTGTTTGAATTGGGTGAAGCGGTCTTCCTCGATGGCTTTGCGAATGCCTGCCATCATATCCAGGTAGAACTGAACGTTGTGGATGCTGGCCAGGATTGCCGAGAGCACCTCATTGGCATTGAACAGATGGTGGATATAGGCACGGGTGAAGTTACGGCATGCATAGCAGCTGCAGTTGGGATCGATGGGATAGAAATCCCGTCGGTAGTTCTTGTTGGTGAGGCGGATCTTGCCCCTGTTGGTGAAGAGGGTGGCGCTCCTTGCATAGCGGGTGGGTATGACGCAGTCGAACATGTCCATGCCTCGCTCCACGCTCTCCAGGATGTCTTCGGGGAGACCGACTCCCATCAGGTAGCGAGGTTTGTCCTCCGGCAGAAATGGTGCGGTCATGGCGACAACTTTCTTCAGTAGCTCCAGTCCTTCACCTACTGAGACACCGCCGATGGCGTAACCCGGGAAATCCATTCCAACAAGTTCTTTCGCGCACATCTCCCGCAGGTCTTCGAAGACACTCCCCTGCACTATGCCGAACAGGGCCTGGTCCTTTCTCGTCTGGGCTTTTTTACATGCCTCCGCCCATCTAATGGTTTTCCTGGTCGATTGGTCAGCATACCGCTTGTCGCACGGGTAGGGGATGCATTCGTCAAAGGCCATGATGATGTCGCTTCCCAGTGCCTCCTGGATGGCAATGGCCTTGGCCGGATCGAGAAAGACCTCTTCTCCGGTTATTTCATGCTTGAAATAGGCCCCGTCATCGGTTATACGCTTGTTGGGCAGGGAGAAAACCTGGAAACCGCCGGAATCCGTGAGGATCGGTCCTTCCCAGGCCATGAACCTGTGCAGGCCCCCCGCTTTTTCCACCAGGCTTTCGCCAGGTCTCAGATGAAGATGATATGTATTCGACAAAATGATCTGGGCACCGGTTTCCTTAACCTGCTGAGGAGTCATTGCCTTCATTGCGGCATGGGTGCCGACAGGCATGAATATGGGGGTTTCGATCGTGCCATGGGGCGTCTTCAGTTGTCCGCGTCTGGCCGCGGTTTTTGAGTCTTTTTTTATAAGCGTGAACATTGTCATTTATCACTTCCGTGGAACTAATTTAAATACCTAATTGAATTAACAGAATGGCTGCTAAAATGCAACCAGACAACGGGTCGCAGAGAAAAAATAGCTGTTAAAAAGGGATAATTTTGGTTGCTTTTTTATAAAACGACGTTTAGTATACAGTATACATTTCCTAAGTATTATAAATTTTTAATATTTTGTTCGATTAAGCACATTGTCCATTGTTTTTTAATTTATTTAGAAGGAGGTAGGTTATGCTCACCGGCACAGAATGGCGCGCACCCCCTTCGTAGTTCACATTTCCATTTCTTCCGGCTGCGAGTCAAAGACGGATAGAAAGGGATGCCTGGCAATTTAGCAAAAGGGTTCCTCATACCCCTCAGTAACTCTTTTCCAATTCATTCAAAGGGACTAAATTATGGAATTTTTTAAAAACTCTGTGGGAAGAAAGATTTTGATGTCGATTACTGGTCAGTTGCTGATCATTTTTGTAATCGTCCATATGATCGGCAACTCCTCAATTTTTCTGGGTGCCGACGGAATCAACGCATATGCGAAGCATCTTCATGACCTGCCCCCCCTCGTCTGGATTTTCAGGCTGGTGATGCTGACTGCCGTAGCGATCCACATCATTTACGGCATTCAGGTTACCCTGGAAAACAACAAGGCCAATGCAAAGAGCTATGCTGTTCAAAATCATCTGAAGGCCACTTTCGCTTCAAAGAACATGATCTGGACAGGCTTGTTGATTGGCGCTTTTGTCATCTATCACCTGCTCCATTTCACGCTTCATATTACCAATCCTGAAATTTCTGCCGGACTAGCCGGCAATTTTGATGCACTGCAGAGACCTGACGTGTTCAAGATGGTCGTGCTCAGCTTCCAGAAGGGGCTCATTGCCCTCATGTATGCTGCTGCCATGGTCATTCTTTTCCTTCACCTCAGCCATGGTATCCAGAGCTTCTTGCAGACGATGGGCTGGAATAACGACAAGACTCGCCCTGTATTCTCCACTGTCGGCAAGGTTATTTCCGGCATTCTCCTGGTAGGATACGTCTCCATTCCATTGGTCATCTTAACCGGATTATTGAAACTTTAGGGGGTTCATAGTGATACTCGACGGAAAATGTCCGCAAGGACCTATTGAAACAACATGGGACAAGCACCGCTTTGATCTGAAGCTGGTCAATCCCGCAAACAAGAGAAAATATACTGTTATCATGGTGGGTACCGGTCTTGCCGGTGGCGCCGCTGCTGCATCTCTGGGTGAGCTTGGTTACAACGTCATGGCTTTCTGTTATCAGGACAGCCCCCGCCGGGCCCATTCCATCGCCGCTCAAGGCGGAATCAATGCTGCAAAGGCATATCCCAATGACGGCGACTCTATCTACAGACTCTTTTACGACACCATCAAAGGTGGCGACTTCCGTGCCCGTGAGGCGGATGTCTGGCGTCTTGCCCAGGTGTCCAACAACATCATTGACCAGTGCGTTGCCCAGGGTGTTCCCTTTGCCCGTGATTACGCCGGTTATCTTGACAACCGTTCATTCGGTGGCGCCCAGGTTTCCCGTACCTTTTACGCCCGAGGGCAGACGGGCCAACAACTCCTTCTTGGCGCTTACTCTGCGCTTTCACGCCAGATAAAAGCTGGCACGGTAAAAATGTACAACCGCCGCGAGATGCTCGACCTGGTTGTTGTGGATGGTGTTGCCAAAGGTATTACCTGCCGCAACCTCATAACTGGTGAGTTGGAGTCCTATGCAGCTGATGCCGTATGTCTTGCTACCGGCGGCTATGTGAACGTCTTCTATCTTTCCACCAATGCCATGGGCTGCTCTGTCACGGCAAACTGGAAGGCCCATAAGAAAGGCGCATTTTTCGCCAATCCCTGCTACACACAAATTCATCCCACCTGTATCCCTCAGGCCGGTGATTACCAGTCAAAACTGACGCTCATGTCCGAGTCACTCCGTAATGACGGGCGCTGCTGGGTGCCGAAGAAGAAGGAAGACCTGGGCAAGCATCCCAACGACATCGCCGAAGATGATCGTGACTACTATCTGGAGCGCAAATACCCGAGCTTCGGCAATCTGGCCCCCCGTGACATCGCTTCACGTGCCGCAAAAGAGCAATGTGACGACGGCCGTGGCGTCGGCCCCGGTGGTCGTGGTGTCTACCTTGATTTCGCCACCGCCATCAAGCGGGTTGGCGAGCACACCATCAAGGAGCGTTACGGTAACCTCTTCGAGATGTACGAGAAAATTACCGATGAGAATGGTTACAAACGGCCGATGCGTATGTATCCGGCACCGCACTACTCCATGGGCGGTCTCTGGGTTGACTACAATCTGCAGAGCAACATCCCTGGGCTCTTTGTTCTTGGCGAGGCTAACTTCTCCGTCCACGGTGCCAACCGCCTCGGAGCTTCTGCTCTCATGCAGGGTCTGGCCGACGGCTACTTCGTCATTCCTTACACCATCGGCGGCTATCTTGCTACTGTCAAACCCGGAACGGTCAACGCCGACAATGCAGAGTTCAAGAAGTCCATTGAAGACGTGCAGGCTAATACCAAAAGGCTTCTTTCCATAAACGGTAAAAAAACGGTTTCGGAGTTCATGCGCGAGCTAGGTACACTCATGTGGGAAAACTGCGGCATGGCCCGCAGCAAAGAGAGTCTCGAAGCCAACCTGAAAAAGATTCCTGCTCTGCGCGAGGAATTCTGGAAGAATGTCAAGGTTACCGGTACCGGTGCCGACCTGAACCAGGATCTTGAGAATGCCGGCCGTACCGCCGATTTCCTCGAGTTCGGCGAGCTGCTTTGCCGCGACGCCCATCACCGTAACGAGTCCTGCGGTGGTCACTTCAGGACGGAATACCAGACCTCAGACGGTGAGGCACAGCGTGACGACGAGAACTACTGCTATGTTGGCGCCTGGGAATACAAAGGGGAAGGTAAGACTCCGGAACTTCACAAGGAGCCACTCAAGTTCGAGAACGTACATCTTGCGGTAAGGAGTTATAAATAATGAGCGATCACAAAACCATGACTCTGACACTTAATGTCTGGCGGCAGAAGGGTCCTAACCAACCCGGAAAGTTCGAAACCTACACCGCCAAGGGAATAACCGAGCACCACTCCTTTCTGGAAATGATCGATGTGGTCAACGAAGACCTCATCAAATCAGGAAAAGAGCCGATCGTCTTCGATCACGACTGCGTGAGGGAATCTGTGGTATGTGTTCTCAGGTTGTCAACGGTGTGCCCCATGGAGCCAGGAGAGGACCACCGTCTGCCAGCTCCACATGCGGAAATTCAAGGATGGGGACACAATCTTCATCGAACCATGGCGTGCAACTGCATTCCCGATCATCAAGGACCTGGTCGTTGATCGTAGTGCCTATGACACCATCGTCCAGGCCGGCGGTTATACCTCCTGCCACACCGGCGGTGTGCCTGACGGTAATGCTGTGCTGGTGCCCAAGCCAGATGCGGATTATGCCATGGACGCAGCCGAATGTATTGGTTGTGGAGCCTGTGCAGCTGCCTGCCCAAATAGCTCGGCAATGCTCTTTACTTCAGCCAAGGTGGCCCAGCTGGCAGCTCTTCCCCAGGGAAAAGTTGAAGCCGCTGCCCGTGTCAAGGCGATGGTTGAGACAATGCAGGAGTGCGGATTCGGCAACTGCTCCAACCACTATGAGTGCCAGGCAGCCTGCCCCAAGGGGATCGATGTCAAGTTCATTGCCAGGCTGAACAGGGAGTACCTGAAGGCTCAGTTTAAGTAAGAACATAATGACAGCTTCACCAATAAAAAAGGGCGGATCTTTTGGATCCGCCCTTTTTGCGTCCGCTGTAATGGGTATCAGGACTTCTGAGGCAGTGTGCTGTGGCAGCGCTGACAGTCCTGTAACGGAAAAGCCACGGTTGTATGGCAGAGGCCACAGTACTTCCCTTCGTTTATTTCTGCCATGGAATATTTGGTCATTCCTTTTTTGATCCCGGCAAACACCTCTGGATGCAGACTTCGCAGCCGTTCCAGAAGGTATGTTTTTTGTGGGAAAAGATGATGTCAGGCAGTTCGTTTACCTTTGCTTCCAGGGCAAAATCTTTCTGCACGGCCAGAGGCGCACGTTTTATGGACACTTTATCCAGAAAATCAATGGGAGTGATGTAACCGTCGCTTTCAGCCTTTTCCCAGTCTATGCCATTGCCGAGACGCTCTTTCGGCAGGTTGTCACTGAAGCGAAAGAATCCATCCGCCTTGGCCTCATTTTTTCCCTTCTCATGGCATTTGTCGCAATATTGATCATGGGCACCGCTTTTTTCCAGCGAGCAGGACCTGAAAATCTTCCGCCCTTCATACTCTCTTTTTCCGTCGTGGCATGTGCCGCACATGTAGCCGCGCATATTATCGGCTGCCCTGATATCGGTTGCCCCGCGTTTCATGGAAAAGCCGATATCGGCGTGACAAAGTCTGCAGGTATATTTGGCCCTGTGGACCCAGTGATCGAAAACAGCCGGAGGCATTTCCGGTTTAACGCCTGACGGTGGTAAAACAAGAAGGCTGCCATATTCATATACCTTTGGTCTTTTCTGCTTTACGCCGGTCTGGGCAATTGCAATTCCTCCCAACAAGGCTGTGCAGAGTATGGCGGTGAGGAGCTTTTTCATGTGTCCTCCATAATATAAATTGCTGCTAATCATAGTGGAAAGTTCATTATTGTCAAGATACATAAGTAACTGACGAAAAAAATGTTGCAAATTTTAGTTTGTTTTTGACAATTCTTTTACCACATGGTTGTTATAGAAGTAAATTTAACCATCATCGAGACAGGAATGGCTCTGACCTTTACCAAAATTGTTATTACACTCCGGCTGCAAAGAGACATTCGAGGGCGATATGCTTTCTTTAATTTGAAGAATGGATTTGAGAGCGTCTTTCGTCAAAATATAAACTGCTGCCAAACAAGCTGCTATGGCTGCCGGAGCGGAGAAGAATGTTGTCATCCTGGTATTTTCTCACAGTCTCTGTCCGCAGACCCATTGGCCTTGAAAAGGTACCAGAAACCTTCTTTGCCCTTTGTCTTCCATATCCCACTCGTGCCTGATCTGCCCAACAAAGGCATGACCGTCGAGGTGGAGGTCGTATTGATTGGATCCGCAGCTGAATACTACCAGCACTTCATTCATTGTGTGTCCTCTGTCTACTCGGGTTTTGCTGCTCTGGTAAAAGCGGAATCCGAAGACTACATGGGGAACCGCTATCTGATAATGGGGGAGCTGGGAGAACTGCATCATGACCGTTTATTTCTTTTTTCCGCAGAAGAATTGCAGAATAACTGCCAACATATTTCAGGTATGATCGAAGTTACCTTCGTTACTCCGGTTATTTTGTTACGTCAGGGCCATGCTATGCGGGAAATGTCCTTTTCCACTTTCGTCCGCGCATTGTTCAGGCGAATTTCTTCTCTTGCCTATTATTATGGTGGAGTTGAAATGAATTGCGATTTCAAATGGCTGGTAGAACAAAGTTGCCATGTTGAAACGATAGAATCGGAGTTGGCCTGGACTGAATGGAAAGTGGCCACGCCGGGGGCGAGGCTGAGCGGCATCATGGCAGAACTGCTTTTTCCGGAGATATGGATATCTTTTATCCGTTTTTACTGCTTGGTCAGTATTTCAATATTGGAAAAGGGGCATCCTTTGGCCGTGGCAGGTATCTGATGCATGGGATTTGCCGATAAGCCAGCCTGTGGGCTTGTTTTGCTTGTAAAACCGCCGGTACTGGGTAAGCTGTTATCTAGTGGTCCGGAACTCCAAATGTAAACGATCTTTATATCAGGATATAATGCAAGGAGCCGTACATGGGGCCTTCTGTGTGGAAACCGGTTGTGTTAATGCTGGTGTTGGTTGTTTTTTTCAACTTTTTCTACAACCTTGCCAATCAGGGTGCAGAACAGGAATTCAGCGTCTCTTACAGTCGCTTCCGAAACGAGCTGGCTGCGGATAATGTCAGGAAGGTAACCATAAAAGGGGTTAACCTGCGGGGCACATTTCGCAACAAGATCAATCTGGTGGAGAATCTTCAGGGGAAAGAGGTGACGCGCCAAGTGTCGGCCTTTAAGACAGTGTTGCCCGCTATGGCCGATCCGACACTGATGCCGGAACTAACAGCAAAAAAGGTCGATGTAACGGCAGTTTCCACAGAGACTTCTTCATTTGCCAGCGTGTTGATCTATATACTGCCGTGGCTTCTGATCATAGGAATCTGGTGGCTGATGATGAGAGGGGTCAAAGGACAGGGGCCGGGAGCCATGATGGGGGGCTTTGCCAAATCCGGAGCAAGGATGTATGTGAGTGGTGAAAGGATCAATGTCACCTTTGAAGATGTGGCCGGCATGGAAAACAGCAAGCAGGAGCTGAAGGAGATGGTGGACTACCTGAAGAATCCGAAACGCTTCCAGGATATTGGCGGGAAGGTTCCCAAAGGGATACTCCTGGTCGGGCCGCCTGGTACAGGCAAAACGTTGTTGGCACGGGCCGTCGCCGGGGAGGCCGGTGTGGCGTTTTTCAGCATTTCTGCTTCACAGTTCATAGAGATGTTTGTCGGTGTTGGTGCCAGCAGGGTGCGTGACCTCTTCAGCAATGCCAAAAAGGCCGCGCCGAGTATCGTTTTTATCGATGAGCTGGATGCTGTCGGTAGAAGCCGTGGCGCCGGCTTTGGCGGCGGTCATGACGAGAGAGAGCAGACCCTCAATCAGCTTCTTTCCGAAATGGACGGTTTTGATCCACATGAGGAAGTTATCGTCATTGCTGCAACCAACCGTCCAGATGTACTTGATCCTGCCCTGCTCAGGCCCGGGCGGTTTGACCGTCACGTGGTGATTGATCGTCCCGATCTGCGTGACCGCGAGCAGATCTTGAAGGTCCATGCAAGAAAGATTCGGCTGGACCCACAGGTGGATCTTTCCATAATTGCCAGAGGGACTCCGGGCATGACTGGGGCCGACTTGGAAAACCTGATAAATGAGGCGGCAATCCAGGCAGCTCGTCAAAATTCCAAGACTGTCTCCATGGATGATCTGGAGAGGGCCTTGGACAAGATATTGATGGGGGGGGAGCGGAAGATCGTAATTTCGGAGCACGAAAAGAACATCACCGCCTATCATGAGGCAGGCCACACTCTGGTGGCAAAGCTTCTACCCGGTACGGACCCTGTGCACAAGGTGACGATCATTCCCCATGGCATGGCTCTCGGGCTGACCCAGCAACTGCCGGAGGATGACCGCTATCATTATCCAAGGCCTATCTCACCAACAGGCTATGCGTGGCTTTGGGGGGGAGGGTGGCCGAGCGGCTGGTTTTCAATGATATTTCAACCGGTGCCCAAAGTGACCTGAAGACGGTGACCCAGCTCGCGGAAAAGATGGTCTGTCAGTGGGGCATGAGCGAAAAGATCGGAGCTGTTATCTATAGCCGGGGAGAGGAGCATCCCTTTTTAGGCCGCAAGCTGGCAGAGGAAAAATCTTTTTCCGAACAGATGGCCTGGCTTATTGACCAGGAGATAGCTGCCATAATAAAGGAAGCAGAGTTAAAAGCCGAAGAGTTGGTATCTTCCAACAGAAAGAAACTGGATGTTTTGGCGAGTGCTCTGCTTGAGGCTGAATCACTTGACGGACGTAAGGTGGACGAGATCCTGAACTCTGTTCAATAGATGATTATATAGCCATGATTCTGGGCTATCCTGGAAATTTCAGGGTATCTTTGATCTGATAACTTTCCCCTTCCAGGTAAATGTAAACCCGCCTGATTCGTTGGGAACTGCGCTTTCCAGCAGAGTTTCAAATAATGCTGTCTTGATAGTTTCCATAGTAAATATTCCTTTCTCCTGGTTTCCCTGCCAAGAGCTGTATCTCCTGAAACGGAATTGCATTATAGCAGCTTTGTGGCATAGTTGACACCAGCCAATTTATCAGCGGGGTCAGTTTATGCAACGAAGAAGAAAGAGCGGCATCCTACTTCATCCATCTTCCTTGCCGGGGCCAGGCGGTATCGGTTCTCTGGGCGAGGATGCGTACAGATTTGTAGATTTTTTGCAGAAGGCTGACCAGACAATGTGGCAGATATTGCCCTTGGGACCGACAGCCTATGGGAACTCTCCCTATTCCTGCTATTCTGCATTTGCCGGCAATCCATTGCTCATTTCACTGGAATCAATTATTGATGACGGCGATGTGGATTCCAAGGACCTGAAGCCAAACCTGCCAAGCGGGCGTGTAGATTATAGTCTGGTTCAACCGTATAAACTTGGTGTCCTGCGAAAAGCTGCGGCCCGCTTTTTTAAAACAGCTGACCAGCGGCGCAAAGAGGATTTCTGGTATTTCTGCGACAATACCTTCTGGCTGCATGACCATGCGCTGTTTATGGCGCTCAAGGAGCACTACTCCGGCAAGAGCTGGTGCGACTGGCCGGAAGATATTGCCCTGCGCAAGCTTGCAGCCGTGGCAGAACATTCAGAAAAGCTCGGAACGGCCATCGGTGAACATAAATACATGCAATGGCAGTTTTTCCGCCAATGGCAGCGCCTCAAAGCCTATACCAACGACAGGCATATCGAGATCATCGGCGATATGCCCATTTTCGTTGCCTTTGACTCCACCGATGTATGGGCCAATCCGCACCTCTTTCACCTGGACAAAAAGGGAAGGCCAACGCTGGTTGCCGGCGTCCCCCCTGATTATTTCAGCAAGACCGGTCAGCTGTGGGGCAATCCCCTTTACAACTGGGAAAGGGTTGCCGAAGAAGGTTTTAGCTGGTGGGTGGCACGGGTGCGAAATGATTTGTCTCTTTACGACCGGGTCAGGATAGATCACTTCCGTGGATTTGAAGCTTACTGGGCGGTGCCGGCCGGGGAAAAAACGGCAAAAAACGGACGCTGGGTCAAGGGGCCGGGCGATGCACTCTTTTATGCCTTGGCCAGCCAGTTGGGTGCAGTTCCGCTTATTGCCGAAGACCTGGGGGTCATAACGCCCGAGGTGGAGGCGCTCAGGGACAAGTTCGGGTTTCCCGGAATGAAAATCCTTCAGTTTGCATTCGGCTCCGGACCATCGAATCCGTATCTGCCCCACAATCACGTGCAGAACTGCGCTGTCTATACCGGAACCCATGACAATGACACGACATCCGGCTGGTTTGCTTTACTTAAGGAAAAAGAAAAACAGGATATACTTTGCTATCTCAATATCGGGGCCGAGAATATCAGCTGGAATTTTGTCAGATCTACCCTGGCATCGGTAGCTGATATGGCCATCTTCCCGCTACAGGATATATTAGGCCTGGACAGCGAAGCTCGCATGAATGTTCCCGGTGTAGCGGGAGGCAACTGGTCATGGCGATTTTCTGCGGAGATGCTGGACAATGGCGTGGCGAAACGGCTCAAGGCTTTGACGGAAATGTATGGAAGAGGCAGAAGCAATCTGTAGTATTCCGATAGATGAAAATGAACGCAAAAAGAATCTATTCTTTAGAACTTTTATGGTAAAACTTTTTGATACTATTTCACAAGGGGGAATGAAAATGCCTGAAACAAAATTTAACTTTGATACCCTCACTCTGCATGCCGGACAGTCACCTGATTCAGCGACGCTATCCAGGGCGGTTCCCATCTATCAAACGTCCTCATATGTCTTCAAGAGTTCCGAGCATGCAGCCAACCTCTTCGGTCTTAAGGAATTCGGCAACATTTACACCAGGATTATGAATCCTACCACCGACGTGCTGGAGCAGCGGATGGCGCAACTGGATGGAGGTGTCGGCGCGCTGGCGGTAGCCTCGGGGCAGGCAGCAATAACCTATGCAGTTCTCAATATTACCCAGGCCGGAGAAAATATCGTCTCCACCAATTACCTTTATGGCGGGACCTATAATCTGTTTCACTATACTCTCAAAAAACTTGGTATTATCGTGAAGTTTGTTGATTCATCGAACCCGGAAAATGTGCGCCGGGCCATTGATGAAAAAACACGACTGGTTTACACGGAGTCGGTGGGTAATCCGAAAAATAATGTGGACGACTTCGAAGCCATTGCCAATATCGCCCATGCTGCGGGTATTCCATTTATAATAGACAATACGGTCACTACTCCCTATCTGTTTAAGCCGTTTGATCATGGTGCCGATATTGCTGTTTACTCCCTGACCAAATTCATCTGCGGACATGGCACCAGTATTGGCGGCTGCGTTGTCGACAGTGGTAAATTTCCATGGAACAACGGCAAATTCCCTGAATTTACCGAGCCTGACCCATCCTACCATGGGCTTAAATACTGGGAGGCGTTAGGTAATCTATCCTACATACTGAAGATGAGGGTCACGCTTCTGCGCGATATGGGAGCAGCGCTGTCACCGTTCAATGCATTCCAGTTTTTGCAGGGACTGGAAACGCTGCATGTGCGTATGCCGCGGCATGTGGAGAATGCACAAAAGATTGCAGAGTGGCTGGAAAAACATCCCAATGTTGCTTGGGTGAATTATCCCGGACTGGCCTCCCACACTGATCATGGTAGGGCGAAAAAATATCTGGGAAAAGGCGCCGGAGCCATCATCGGTTTTGGTATCAAGGGAGGGGTCGAAGCAGGCAAAAAATTCATCGATAACGTGAAACTGCTTTCCCACCTGGCAAACATCGGCGATGCAAAATCGCTGGTGATCCATCCTGCGTCTACCACGCACCAACAACTTTCAGAAGCAGAACAGATAGCAAGTGGTGTCACTCCTGATTATATTCGTCTTTCCGTCGGTATCGAAGATGCCCACGACCTGATAGCTGATCTCGATCAGGCGTTACAGGCTTCGCAGATCTAGCAGGGCTTGAGGAAACACTTCTGCGTGCGCCCTCTGCCGCTTTAACTTTATAGGAGACTCAATGTATATTCGTTACATTGAGTCTCGTTGTTTGGACTTTGATATGTGCCGATGGCCCGCTTATCAAAGCCTTGGAGGCAGAGCCTCTGGTGCTTATTCATCCTTAGGATATAATAATAGTAAAAATGTTGACCGCCTAAAAATGATTT
>NZ_BBCJ01000005.1 GCF_001311985.1 Geotalea toluenoxydans JCM 15764 | reverse complement strand
ACTCCTAGAGGTCCACTGCTGTGGCGACCGAACGGACGGACGAAGTCAAGAGACACAATTAAAAGGAGCCATCACCATGGACATCGTGAAAAACGCCAAAAGCAGCTATGGCCGACAATACCGGGATAAACTGTGCTCTCCGGAAGAGGCCGCCTCCATCGTCAAATCGGGCGATGCCCTTTGTTTCCCCATCAGCGTCGGCGAGCCGACTCTTTTCGTCCGGGCGCTGGCGGCACGCAAACACGAACTGGAAGGAGTAATCGTCAATCAACAGCATCACCTCTGCCCCGACTATTTCACAAAAGACTCGGCCCCGCACATCCGGGTAAATGCCTGGTTCACCAGCCATGTATCGCGAGAGGCGGTACAGAACGGCTGGGCCGACTTCATACCCAATTATTTCCATGAAGTACCGCGGCTGTTGCGGGAATACTGGCCCATCGACGTGGCCGGGACGGTGGTGTCCCCCATGGACGAGCATGGCTACTTTACCTGCAGCTTATCGGTGGCCTACACCATGGAGGCGGTAAAAAAGGCGAAGAAGGTGGTGGTGCAGGTGAATCACCAGGCGCCACGAACCCATGGCAATTGCCATATCCATATTTCAGAAATAGACCACATCATCGAGTGCAACGAGCCCTTGGAGGAATTGACGATATCGCCATATCACCCATTGAGGAGGCCATAGGAGGCTACATAGCCGAACTGGTGGAGGATGGATCGTGTTTGCAACTGGGCTGGGGAGGCATCCCCAATTCGGTCTGTAAGGCGCTCTTGCACAAAAAGGATCTGGGGATCCATACCGAGCTCCTCTCCGACGGCATGGTGGACCTGATCCTGGCGGGCGCGGTCAACAATTCCCGCAAGCAGACCCACCTGGCAAGACGGTGGCAACCTTTGCCCTGGGAACGAGACGTCTCTATGAGTTCATGAATGAAAACCCGACCATAGAAATGCATCCGGTGGACTACGTGAACTACCCCCACAACATCGGCAAGAACGACAAGGTGGTTTCAATCAACGCAACCCTGGAGGTGGATCTCCTGGGTCAGTGTTGTTCCGAATCCTTCGGCCATCTGCAATGGAGCGGTACCGGCGGCCAGGCCGACTTCGCCCGGGGCGCAAATATATCCAATGGGGGCAAAGGCTTCATCACCACTGCCTCCACTGCTAAAAACGACACCATTTCGCGGATCGTCCCGACCCTCAAGCCGGGTGCATCGGTCACCACAGGAAAGAATGACGTGGACTACGTGGTGACCGAATTCGGGGTGGCCAAGCTCCGGGGACAGACCGCCCGGCAACGGGCGCTCAACCTGATCAGCATCGCCCATCCCGATTTTCGTGGGGAACTGACGGAGCGGCCCGCAGGATGAACAGGATCTAAATGCCTGACTGACGCGGTTAAATTCCCTTTACATCTGCACCATTTGTCGATTACTGTCGAATCAGCCGGGCTATTCGGCAAGGAAAGAATGGGGGGGAACCATGGAAGAGATCACCGGCAGTTCCTGGACCAAGTTCATCAAAAACGGCTATCGCATTTTCCTTGGCTCAGGAGTCTCCTGTCCCCACACGCTCATCGAGCAATTCCTGGAATCGGCCAAGCACTTCATGGACCTGGAGCTGGTCTACCTGCTCACCATCGGCGAGACCCCCTGGACCGATCCCAAGTACGAGCATAACCTGCGGGTCAATACCTTCTTTCTCGACCAGGGGACCAGGGATGCCGTGCGATCCGGCCGGGCCGACTACACCCCCTGTTTTCTCTCGGAGATTCCGGCGCTCTTCACGGAAGACGTGCTCCCCGTGGACGTGGCGCTCATCCAGGTAACCCCCCCCGACGCCAGGGCTATTGCTCCCTGGGCGTCGCCGTTGATATCGTCCTGGCGGCGGCCAAATCGGCCAAGTACATCATCGCCCAGATCAATGACCAAATGCCCCGCACCTTCGGCCAATGCTACCTCCATCAGGACGAGATCGCGGCATTCCTCCGGGTCTCCCAGCCCCTCCCCCAGGTGCCCGCCTTCGAGATGGACGAGGTCACCCTGCAGATCGGCAAGTACGTCTCCCTGCTCATAGAGGACGGCTGCACGCTGCAGGCGGGGATCGGCAAGATTCCCGATGCGGTGCTGCGCCGGTTGACCGGCTACAATGACTTGGGAGTCCATACGGAGATGTTCAGCGATGGGCTCTTGAACCTGTACAAGAACGGCAACATCACCAACAGGTTCAAGGGGCTCCATGAGGGGAAAACCATCGCTTCCTTCTGTTTCGGCAGCCAGAAGGTCTACGACTTCGTTGACAACAATCCCCACGTGGAGTTTCATGGCACCGCCTACGTCAACAACCCTTTGGTCATCGCCCGAAACCGCAGGATGGTTTCCATCACCAGCGCCACCCAGGTGGACCTTACGGGGCAGATCGTCTCCGATTCGGTGGCAGGGCAGTTCTACAGCGGCCTCGGCGGCCAGGTGGACTTCATCCGCGGTGCGGGCATGAGCCCGGCGGGCGTCCCATCATCGCCCTGCCTTCCACGGCAAAGAACGGCACCATCTCGCGCATCGTCTCCGTGGCCAGCCCTGGAGCAGGAGTGGGCGCCACCAGGGGTGACGTCCATTACGTGGTGACCGAATACGGCATCGCCACCCTGCGCGGCCGCAGCATCCGGGAACGGGTCATGGAGCTTATCCAGATCGCCCATCCCAGGTTCCGGGACCAGCTCCTGGACGACATGCTGAAATCCTACAAGGTGCCTGCCTACCAGCGGGACACACCCGCGCCGGTCAAGGAACTGGGGGACACGGAGGTCATCAGGCTGGAAGGGAAGGGGGAGGATTACTTTCTGCGCCCCTTGCGCCCTTCGGACCAGCGGCGTCTCCAGACCTTTTTCTATTCCCACGACAAGGCGACCCTCTTCCAGCGCTATCGCAACGAGCCGAAAAAAATGGGCACTGCCAAGGCCTACCGCCTGGTGAACACCGACCTGAGCAGGGATATGGCGTTATGCATCGTCGAGCGCCAGGGTCCCCGTGAGGTGATCCTGGCCGTGGGGCGCTACTACGTGCTGGAAGGGGGAGAAGAGGCGGAAGCGGCCTTCGTCGTCCATGAATCCATGCGCGACAAGGGATTTGCCAGCCTGCTCCTGGGAAAGCTCATCCACATCGCCCGCAGGAGAAACCTGAAGGTACTGATCGGCAATGTCCGTGCCGACAACACTTCCATGCGGCGGGTATTCGAAAAGTTCAAATTTACCGCGGCCTCTGCCGAAGATCCGTCGGAGCTGCGCTACCTGCTCAACCTGGAGGGTCATGCGGAGCCTTGAAAAGAAATTTACCAAGGGAGAAGGGCGCTTCGTGCTCTTTTCCCATCCCGACTGCCTCCTGCACCAGGTGAGGGAAGGTCACCCGGAAACTCCCGCCCGCCTGGAGAGCATCCTGCGGGGCTGCGCCGCCTTGCCCGCCTCCCTTCCCGTGTCCTTTCAGGTCCCACCCCAGGCTACCGTGGCACAACTGCAACTGGTCCATGAAGAGAAGTACCTGCTGGAGCTGGAGGCAGCCTGCCGTCGGGGGGACTCACTTTTCATGACCCCCGATAATCATATCTGCCCCGATACCTTCCGGGCGGTGCTTGCCGCCGCTGGCTGCGCCCTGGCCCTGGGGGAGACGCTGCTGGAGAAGGGGGCCGGTTTCGCCCTGGCCCGTCCGCCGGGGCACCATGCGGGCAGAAAAAGCGCCGAGGGATTCTGCTTCGTCAACCATATCGCCCTGGCCATCGAGACCATCAGGCAGCGGCAACCGGCAGCGACATTTCTCGTGGTGGATTTCGACGTCCATCACGGCAACGGCATCGACTACATCTACTACAACGATCCCAAGGTCTTTTACTACTCCCTGCACGGCACTCCCGATCATATCTATCCCCATTCGGCTATGTCCACGAAACGGGCCAGGGGCCGGGGGCGGGTTTCACCTGCAACATTACCCTGCCGCTGGATACGTCGGGGGACGAGTGGCTGCGGCAGTTCGCCCTCAACCTGGAATGTGCCGCCCATAAAATCCGCCCCGACTACGTGCTGGTGGGGGCCGGGTTCGATGCCCATCGCCAGGACCCCTTCGGGGTCATGAACGTGGAGGACCGGCACTTTCTCCGGGCGGTGCGCCTCATCCATGAAACGGCGCGAAACCACTGCGGAGGGAAAGCCGGTTTCTTCCTGGAAGGAGGCTATTCTACCGCCGTCCTTGAGCGGCTGGTGCCGGAAATCATCACCATCCTTGCCAGCGGGGCTGATTCCCCCTTCTGTCCCCCCTGATTTTCACTCACCTGTATCTTTTTCTTTTCCAGCTTTACCATCGTGGCAGCCTTCCTTCTGCCAAAATTCATGCTGATCAGCGCCGATCTGCCGCTGGGAATTACCCCCCCCTTTAAGAAAGAGGGGGCAGGGGGGATTTTCAATGTCCCTCAAAGGCAAATCCCCCTGAATCCCCCTTTGCCAAAGGGGGACCGGAAGATTGACGCTCATCCGCAAATCCGTTGGCCTCTCTAAATCCCCCAAATAAGGCCTTGCAGCACCGGCCCTGCCGGTAATGTAGTCATAGGGGGACATGTCTTCTTATGCTACGCCCGGAAAGGGCCGCCTGGTGTGAGGTAAGGGTGAAATGTCTCTGTGTGGCTACAGTATACAATTCATAATACAAGGTATTATATCTGTGCAGTGCAAAAATATATTTAAAATCACATAGTTTGCTTATGGTGCTAGTTGTATAAATTTGGCATAAACAGTGTAATAAAAAACTGTTATATGAAATGCAATACCCTCGGCCAAACGACAAAGGAGTGATTCCATGGCAGACGACAAACAATTTACTTATGATATTTCAATGTTCCGGGACACCTTCGAAAACGACTTTACCTATCTCAACGGTTTTCTCCGGAATACCCACCGCTATGCCGACCGCACCGCGCTCACCTGTTACCTGCGCAACCGGCAGTGGACCTACCGGGGGCTCAATGAGGACTGCAACCGTCTCGCCCACGCCCTCAGAAACGACGGCGTCGGCAAGACCGATATCGTCATGTACCAGTTGTACAATTGCGCCGAGTGGGTCTTCATCTACCTGGCGCCCCAGAAGATCGGCGCCATCAACTGCCCTATCAACTTTCGCCTCTCCTATGGGGAGACCGCGACGATCATCGACGACAGCAAGCCCAAAGTCTTTTTCTATGACGGCGCCGATGGGGAGATGGCCGAAAAGGCGCTCAATGCCGCTCAGCACAAACCGAAAACGGTGGTCATGGTGGATATCTTCGGCACGGCCAAGCCCTTTGCCGGCGCAATTTCCTATGAAGATTACGTGCGCGACCAGCCCCACACGAACCCGGACATTCCCCGTCCCACCCATATCTACGACGAAGTGACGCGCCTCTACACTTCCGGCACCACCGGGCGGCCCAAGGGGGTGCCCTTGAACAACATCAACGAGATCTTCAGCGCCCACGACGTCATCATGCACTTTCCCCTCTCTCCCAGGGACAAGACCCTGAACATGACCCCATGGTTCCACCGGGGCGGGCTCTACTCGGGGGGGCCGAACCCCACCCTCTACGTGGGGGGAGAACTGGTACCCCTGCGCCATTTCGATGCGGCAACGGTCATGGGGCTGGCTGAGGAGCATGGCCTCAGCTTCCTTGTCGGCGCGCCGGTTACCCTGTCGGCACTGGCCGACGAACAGCAGAAAAACCGCCGGGACCTGAGCCGACTGAAGGGGATCGTCACCATGGGAGCCCCCCTGGAGCGGGCAGCCTGTATCAGGTTTCAGGAGGTGCTGACCCCCAATATCTTCAATGGCTACGGTAGCACGGAGGCGTTCTGGAACACCTTCCTGCGCCCCTACGACCTGCCGGACATGGCCGGATCGGCCGGTCGATCCTGCACCGACGACGACATGGCGGTGGTCAGGGTATACCCGGACCGGCTGGCGGAACCGGACGACCACGTGGCGAAGGACGGTAACGAGGTGGGGGAGGTGATCGTCCGGGCTGCAGGCAAGTGTTCGTTCAGCTATGTGAACCGTCCGGAGGACGCCAAGGCGAAGTTCTACAAGGGATGGCTCTATATCGGCGACCTCTGCACCTGGAACGAGGAGGAGTTCATGACCGTAGTCGGCAGAAAAGACGACATGTTCATCTCCGGCGGTGAAAACATCCATCCGGTTCAGGTGGAAGCAGTGCTTAACGAGCATCCCGAAGTGACGAACAGCCTGGTGGTGGGTATGCCGGATCCAAAGTGGGGGCAAGTGGTGGTTGCATACGTAATAAAATCTGGTGAGATGCTTACCGCTAAAGGACTGGATGAATATTGCCTGCAACACCCGATGCTGGCCAATTACAAGAGACCGCGATACTACCGCTTCGTCGATGCCTTGCCGATGACAGCAACAGGCAAGCTGCTCCACTACAAGGCGAAGGTGCAAGTGCAGGAGGATTCCCAGGCCGGGCTGTTCGAGAAGGTTTGACGCAGATTTTTTGTACGAGGCATTGCCGATGTCCGTAACGCCTCGCCGACCACTGTGCCATGCCATCGGTCGTTTCTGCCCGTCTGATAAGGGCCAGCCGGGGATGAAGTCAAAATAGCAGCATGGGCCGGATTGTGGAAAAATGGCAACCCCAATGGTGGGTTAGATGTCGGCAAGTATTGACACGTTAGGTTGCTAAACTACAATTTTCATATGGATCAAGGTCCTGCTTTTCCGGCACTTACAAGAGGTAGTCCCAAGCTCTTTCTCGGAGAGGGCTAAAGGAGGCCGATCATGAAAGAAAGCGAGAAGGAAAGTGTGAAGGACAGGGCAGAAGGCAAATACCATCAGATGAAGGGCAGCCTCAAGGAAGCTGCAGGCAAGGCATTGAACAAGCCGGGCACAACGCTGAAAGGGAAAGCTGAAAAGACAGCCGGCAAGGTACAGGAAAAAGTGGGTAGGGCAGAGAGGAGCTCTCATAAATAAGGACTATGTATCTCTTCATTCAATTACTGAGCGAGTCTCACAAATGTGGGACTCGTGCTTTTTTCTGCTGATGGAACTGAAGTCAAAGGACTTCAGCTCAAATATCTTGATCTTTATTCGAAATGTGATATTAGAGACAATACCTGAAAGGGAGTAGCTGGTACTGACGTACCTGGCCTTGTCGTTGGCTGAGGCCAATTAGCGAGACTCTCGGCATCACCCTGGGGTGTGCTGATCGTCTCGCTTTTTCGTTCAAAATTCAGAGGGCAAATTCATGCAAAGATATACCACAATCAGCTATCTGCTGGCCGTCAGCGCCGTATTGCTCGTTCTGCGCTTTCACCTGTTGCCTGCTGTGTTCGCAGGCCTGGCAGTCTACGTACTGACATTGAAGCTCGCCGGTCATCTCCCGAAAAACATGAACCGTTTTGCCCACAAGGTGGCTCTGGGGGTTGTGGTAATCTGCGTCATAACCTGTCTTACCAGCGCCGGGGCTGCAATCTGGTCCTTCGTGGGCAGCAGTCATGGCATCGCTGCCCTGCTTGCCACGGTTGTGGATACCCTTGACAGCCTGCGTCGAACGCTTCCCGACTCCGTGGCCGAGGTGCTGCCGACGACAATTGAGGGGCTGAATGAGCAGCTTGTCGAGATACTGCGTAATCATGTCCAAAAAATATCCGTGGTAGGAATGGAGGGTATCAAGGTATTTGCCCACGTTCTCCTGGGAATGGTGGTCGGCGGAATGGCTGCAGTACATCATTTCATTGAACACGAAAAGTCGCCGCCATTTATCGGAGCCTTGCGATCCAGATTGGGAAAACTTGCGACAGCCTTCGACAAGGTTGTTTTTGCCCAAGTCAAGATTTCCGGCCTCAATTCAATTTTCACTGCCCTTTACCTGCTTGTGGTGCTGCCGCTTTTCGGTGTTCACCTGCCAATGGCATCACTGCTGGTTCTGCTTACCTTTGCCGTCGGCATGCTTCCCGTGGTGGGCAATCTCATATCAAACACGGTTATTGTTGTCATAAGTCTCGGAGTATCGCCACTGGTAGGGATTGCCTCCCTGGTTTTCCTGGTGCTGATCCATAAAGCCGAGTATTTCATGACGCCCGGATCGTAGGCCATGAAGTACAGGCAACAGCATGGGAATTGTTGTGCGCAATGCTGCTGCTGGAGGCGGTGTTCGGTGTTGTCGGCCTGGTGGCAGCGCCGGTTGTCTATGCCTGGTTAAAGGCTGAGGTCAAGGAAAGGGGAATGATATGAGGACAACTATCATTTTCTGTTACTCGTGCTTAAGCAGGAAAAATATACAAAATTAAGAGAGGATCAAAAGCATGAGAGTTAACTTCTGCAAACTTTTACCCTGTGTTGCCTTTGCCGGTGTCATGTCTATGGCTGTCTCCTTCAGTAGTGCTACGGCGGCCGACACACCCACGCCGGCCCCTGCTCTGTATGAACAACTTGAGGTGTTTCACGGGCATGTTTGTGCCGGATCACTCTTTGGTGCGCGGCTTGGTTTTGCGGCTAAAGAAGCACTCAAAGCAGCAGGCGGCACTGGTAAATTCAAGTCCAATTATTATGACCTGTCCTGCCCGGTGGACGGTATCCAGGTCGGCGCCGGCACCACATACGGCAATAAAGCGCTGGTGGTGCAGGACCGGGATGAACACCGGCTTGTTTTGACAGCCGAGGGTAACGGGCTGACGGCTGAGGCGCGGCTGACCCGAAAGGCGGAAGAAATGGGGCTGCGGACTCGCGATTTGGGGAAAAAGGCCAAGGCCCTTGGGGCAGGCTCACCTGATCGACAAAAGCTGGAGCAGGAAATCGAGGACATTTATATATGGCTTAAGACTGCCCCTGCTGGCGAAGTGGTCAAGGTCACCATGCTGAACAGGAAATTAAAACGCTGATGTTCATCTGCAGCAGCACCAGCGGCTGCCCAAATGGACTGGAGGTATAAGAATGGAGAGAGTCGTTTATGTAATAGGGCATCGCAACCCCGACACCGATTCCGTTGCCTCGGCCATTGCCTATGCAGCACTGAAGGTGCGCCAGGGAATGGAAAACGTAGTTGCAGCCATGGCGGGACCGCCAAACCACCAGACCCGGTTTGTCCTGGAGAAACTGGGTATTCCGGAACCGGTGTACCTGCCGGATGTGCATCCAAAAGTTCGCGATATTCTGCAACGTCAACCGATTACCCTGTCCCCCTTGGATAGTGTCTATGAGTCACTGGAAAAATTCCATCGACACCAGGTAAGAAGTCTTCCGGTGCTCGATTCTCAAGGCGTGCCACAGGGAGTAATCTCGCTGCTCAAGCTTTCAGAATCACTTCTTCTTCCTTGTCCGGAACAGCAGAGGCTGATCACGACCACCCTTGCAGCGCTCACCAGAACCCTTGGCGGGAACCTGATTGCCGGAACTACCGATGATGCGCCCTTGAGCCTGAAACTTTTCGTCGGCGCCATGCACGAGGAATCGTTTTCGGAAAGAATCGGCGGCATAAACCCGGAGCAGCTGCTTGTCATTACCGGCAATCTCCGCAGCATCCAGGAGGCAGCCATCGAGAAAAAAGGTCCGGATGCTGGTGATAACGGGAGGCCACCCCGTTGATCCCGACGTTCTTGACTATGCCCGCCGGCAAGGAGTGGGGGTGCTGATCACGCCACATGACACGGCGACGGCAGCCTGGTTGACCAGGCTGTCAACTCCGGTTTCCCTTGTTGCCGAGGGAAAGGTCGTTACCATCGGCACAGGAGAGCCACTCTACAAGCTGCGTCAGAAACTGCTGGTTTCAGGTGAGGCGGCAGTCTTTGCCGTGGAAGAGGGGGGAACTCTCGCCGGTGTAGCCACCAAGTCCTCCCTGTTGGCGCCACTCCCCTTTGCCTTGATTCTGGTAGACCACAATGAAACAGGCCAGGCTGTGCCCGGGGCCGACGCAGTGGAGATTATCGAGGTCATTGATCACCATAAACTGGGAAACAGCCATAGTGACACTCCCATCCCCTTTTTTACGGCTCCGGTCGGCAGTACCTGTACGTTGGTGGCAATGCGCTATCGAGACAGCGGACTGGAGCCCGATCGGCACATGGCCTCCCTGCTTCTGGCAGGCATCCTTTCCGACACGGTCATCTTCAAGTCACCGACAACAACTGCACTTGACCGTGAAGTAGCAAGATGGCTTGAAAGCGTGGCCAAGCTCGATGCCAGCGCGTTTGGCAATGAGATCTTTGCCGCAAGCAGTTCCCTCCGGGCGTATCCTTCTGCCAGAGATGCCGTTACCGCCGACTTCAAGATTTTCAGTCAGGAGGGAAAAACCATTGGCATCGGCCAGGTGGAGGTGGTCGGCTTTCAGGATTTTTACGAGATGAAGGCGGACTTGCTGACTGCCCTGACGGAACTGAGGCTGAAGGATGATCTGTTTTTTGCCGGATTGATGGTCACCGACATCACAACCGAGAGCTCATTGTTTCTCGTGGAGGGGTATACGAGAATCGCCCATTTCATGAACTATCCCCAATTGGAGCCGCACCTTTTTGAATTGAAAGGGGTGATGTCCCGCAAGAAACAGATGGTCCCCCATCTGTTGAGGATTCTTGCGAAACAATAGTGAAATTTCTGCCGGTTTTTCCCCCATTCCCCATCATCCACAACAACTGTGGATAAATAACCTGCAGCTGTGGATAAAGGTCAAAAAGTATACGTTTCATCAGGCACTTTTACATTATGCACAAGAGATAGGCATGGGGCGTAACTGGTTGAAATAGCGTGTCAATGCGAATAATGTGAATGAAATGTTATTTTTTGTAATGAGTTGTCGGGCGATGGAAAAAAGGATGGAAAGTCCTGTGTATAACTATAGAAAAATCAGTAAAGTAGGGGCATAAAAAGGAAAAAATGAACAAGGTGTAACCTTGTAAAGAAAGTGTTGAAACAGCAGTAGCCCGGTGTAATGGTTACGAACTGCCCAAAAATCGAGATTCGCCATATTGTTGCAATTTCACTCCACGCTAACTCCCCACCCCTGATTATACCTGTTAAAGCTTTACCATCCTCTTAGTGCCGTTTGGTACGGGTGTGTTAAAATTATCTTAGAAAATCGGTTCTTATTTAAAATAACCGGAGGGTCGTTCCTGACCCGGTTCCAGGAGGTACACCATGTCTGAGATGACAGGACGACACTTTATGGACCGGAAGATGCTGGTAACGGCAGCAGCTGCCGGTCTGGTGGCAACGGCTTTCACGGGCGTGGCCGACCGGCTTTTGGACCGCCTGGTCAGCGACGAGCAGAAGAAGCGCGATCGCATGGTAAGAAAGGGGACTGCCCACGAAATGGCCGGACCCTATTTTGCGGAAAAGATGACCGGCAGGGAATTGGACGAAAAAGGGAAGAAGCGGGCGAAGACAACCTTCAGCATCGCCTATTCCCTCGTCTGGGGAGCTGCATATGGCATAATCCGGAAGAAGTACCCGCAGCTTTCACGCTATGCCGGGTTACCTTTTGCCGTTCCGTTCTTCTTTGCCTGTGATGGCCTACTGGCGCCGCTTTTTGGCGTTTCACCGAATCTCAAAAAAGTGCCGTGGCAGCCAAGTGCGAAGGAAATGGCGAATCATGTGGCGTGGACTGCCACAGCGGAGATGGTACACCGGGCGGCGGCGAGATAACGTCATTCAGAAGGAGATTTTGTCATGGCACGAACAAGAGATATTCTGAATCGGGAACTTCCCCCATGGCTTAATGCGGTACTTGTTTTCGGCACCCTTGCCACGGTTGTCTATTTCGAGATCAAACGCCCGTTGCGCAAAATGCGCCAGGACAAGGTCACCCGCAACGCCAGGAACGTCTTCATGTCCTGGACGACGGCAGCGACCATTGCGCTGACGGAAAAGCCGGTAACGGCACCCCTGTCCCGGGCGGTGGAGCGCTATGCTTCGGATTGCTCAAACTTCGCCGGCTGCCGGTATGGGCTGATCTCCTTCTTTCCGTGGTGCTCCTGGACTACACGCTCTACATCTGGCACTACCTGACCCACAAGGTGCCGTTCCTCTGGAGATTCCATCTGGCCCACCATGTGGATATGGACCTGGATGCCTCGACGGCGCTCCGCTTCCATGCGGGAGAGATGCTCCTCTCGGTACCGTGGCGGGCGACGCAGGTGGCTGTCCTGGGCATTTCTCCGCTGGGACTTGCCCTTTGGCAGACACTGACTCTGATGGAAATCATGTTTCACCATTCCAACGTGCGGCTATCTTACCCTGTGGAACGGCGACTGTGCCGCCTGATCGTCACTCCCCGCATGCACGGCATCCATCATTCCGTGGTACAGAAGGAAACCGATTCCAACTGGTCGACTATCTTCAGTTGGCCGGACTATTTCCATGGCACCATTCGGTTGAACGTTCCCCAGGACAAGATCATCACTGGTGTCGCCGCTTACCAGAACCCGGCAGAACTGACAGTAGGGAAGATAATGAAGCTGCCCTTTACCGTCGACCGTCCGAGCTGGGTGGTCCCCCAACGCGGCCGGCCTCAACGGGAAGGACTGACCGATCCGGCGACCGGTTTGCTGCCTGAGGGGCTGTATCGGCGTCAATCACCAATGCCCCGCTGGAAATTCCTCCGGCCCGACCTGCGCAAGCCGGCAAGAAAGAGGTTTATCCATAGGCCCCAAAGACCTGGCCATCGTCACGATTGTTGTGGATGACTTCATTTCTTTTGACTTAGGTCAATGGTCACAAAGAAAGGAGCGTCTATGATCCTGTTACCATTTAAGCTCCGGTGGCAGTGCGATCTGACCCTCTTTTAAAGACTTGTCCATTGAAAGGATGTTTATCCATGGGATTCATTACCCGCAGTAGTTTTCAGCTCAGCCTGATCTTTCTCCTCATGATTCCCATGCCGGCACTGGCCATCTCTGCCATTACCTGCCATTGTTTCACCGATCGTTCCTATGATCCGGCACGCCCGACGGTAGCCGACCCCTATCTCCTGGCCACGACCCAGAACTCTTTTTTTGCTGCAGCATTCGGCGTGGACAAAAAAACCATCGTGATGAAGAAGCAGAAAGGAACGTCTGCCGACGACCTGTGGATAGCCTACTGGTTCGCGGCCAGATCAGGAGCAGACCCCGAAGCGCTATTGCAGGAGCGCCAAACAAAAGGCTCGTGGCGGCTGGTGGCGACACCATTGACTATTCCTGACAGATCATTGGGGGGCAGGGTTGCCGAGGCGCTCAAGACCAATGCCCCTGACGAGAGGCTGGCAGGCACGGTGGTCGACCAATTGTTGCTGCGCTTCCGTTTTCATGGCGAAGCTGAATTGGCGGCACTGCGCAAGGCCGGCGCCGGGAATCAGGAACTGGTGTTATCCGGTCTGATCGCGGCAAAAACCCACCAGCCGGCAATGCAGCTTTACCGTGATGTGAAAAAGGGTGCCACGAGCTGGGGGGCGCTTCTGCAGCAGGCAAAAATAAATAACTCGGAGATCCAGTCCGAGGTCACGGCGCTGGTCATGGCCACCAACGGTTCCAGAGCCAAAAAGGAATAACCGGTGATAACCGCAAGTGAAATAGTCGCAACGGCAGCCATCTGGAGTCTGACGGCGATTGGTGGGTTCTTCGGCATCCGTCGCACACTGCGCAGCATGAAAGCGCGACATTCTGGCAAAGAACAGCCCTTCCATTAACAGCAGGACGGATCGGTAGCTCAGAATATGGTAGCAGTTACCATTGATACAAAGGAGAATGATCATGACTGGATCAACGTTTGGATTGATAAAGGCCCTTAGAGCCATGACTATGGTCGCAGCAATGATGTTTGGGGGCTATAGCCTTGTCTCTGCCCACTGCGATACCATGGATGGCCCGGTTGTGCAGGATGCGCGCAAAGCATTGGCCGCCGGAGATGTCACACCGGTACTCAAATGGGTGCAGGTAAAGGATGAGAAAAGTATAAAAGCCGCCTTCAATAAGGCACTTGCCGCCCAGGGAAAGAAACAGCAACAAGCCGAAGAAAAGAGGTTTTTCGAATCGCTGGTGCGCATCCATCGAGCCGGAGAGGGAGCACCTTTCACCGGACTTAAACCTGCAGGCGAAGTGGAACCGGTTATAGCCGAGGCTGACAAGCGCTGGCTGGTGGGTCTCCCGATGGACTTGTCGGAATGGTCAACGATGCCGTAAGCCAGGGCATCCGCCAGCGTTACGAAAAAGCCGCCGAAGCATCGAAGCATAAGGATGAGAGCGTCCAGAAGGGGCGCGAATATGTGGCGGCCTATGTGGAATACACCCACTACCTGGAGCGGCTGCACATGACTGTCGAAGGGCATGCGGCCCATGGCAATGATGCCGCTGACAAGAAACATGGCGCCCCAAAGCACAAGCACGGCCATTGATGGAATGCCAAGGCTGAAGTTCTAGAGCAGCCAATCGGGGGACTCTTCCGTATAAACGCATTTCCGGTATGGTTTTGACCTACGGGATATTGTCACTCGCTTACCTTCGGAAACCGCACCATGCCGAACCAGAAATCCTGAATCACCTGGACTATCCTATAAGTTTGGTCCAGCTCCATCGGCTTGGTGATGTAGCAGTTGGCGTGGGAATCGTAGCTCTTTTTCACGTCTTCTTCCGATTCCGAGGTGGTCAGCACAATAACCGGTATGGCTTTCAGGTTGGGATCACCTTTCACTTCTTCCAGCACTGCCCGCCCGTCTTTTTTCGGCAGATTAAGATCCAGCAGAATAATGTCCGGCCGTGGGGCGTTTTCGTAACTTCCCTTCCTGTGGAGAAATTCCATGGCCTCCAGGCCATTGGCTACCACATTGACCTTGTTGCGATAACTGCTCTCCTGAAACACCTCCTGCATCAGGAAAGCATCCGCTTCATTGTCTTCCACAAGCAATATTTCCACGATCTTCATCTGGTCCTCCACGGGCAGGAATAGTGAAATAAAAGGTCGATCCTTCGTCAAGCCGGGATTCAACCCAGATTCTTCCCCCATGCAACTCAACTATCTTGCGGCAGATGGCAAGCCCGATACCGGTGCCGGGATGCTCAGACCGGGCATGCAGCCGTTGAAAGATGACGAATATCTTGTCGAAGTAAAGGGGTTCTATGCCGACACCGTTGTCACTGACGCTGAAACACCAAGCATCTGCGAGGCGCTCTGCAAAGATGCGGATCTGAGGCACCACATCGCTTTTCCCGAACTTCACGGCATTGCAGAGCAGATTTTGCAGAAGCTGCACCAATTGTCCCTTATTGCCATGGACTTCAGGCATGGCATCCAAAACAATGACGGCGTGGGTTTCCTCTATCAACTGCCGCAGGTTGTCCATGGCCTCTTCGGCAATGGCCAACATGGAGACCGGCTTGAATTCCCTTGCCGCCACCCCCAGCTCGGAATAGGCCAACAGGTCGTTGACCAGTGCATGTATGCGATTGGCTCCCTCCATGGCAAACTGGATATAGGTGTTGGCCCTCTCGTCGATATGATCTTTATACTTGCGGGAAAAGAGGTCCATGTACCTGGTCACGTTGCGGAGCGGCTCCTGCAAGTCATGGGATGCCACATAGGCGAATTGTTGCAGCTCACGGTTTGTCAGCTCAAGGGTTTTAACGGTCTCCTTCAAGTCTTCTTCGGCTCTTTTCCTCTCGGAAATGTCGCGAACTATCTTGGAAACTCCTACAATCCTTCCGACAGCATTCCTGATGGGAGACATTGAAAGAAAAACAAAGATCCTCTTTCCCTGTTTGGTGAGGCGCATTGTCTCGAAGTGGTCCTGAATACCCTGCTTCATTTTGCGGGTCATTTCCTCAAGCTCGCCGGCTAATTCCGGTGGGACAACCAGGGAGATATGTTTGCCGATAATTTCATCGCTTGAATATCCATAGAGTTTCTCCGCCCCTTGGTTCCAGGTCTGGACGATGCCGTTCAGGTCTTCGCTGAAAACTGCGTCTTCAGCTCCCTGGACAATGGCTGCAAGACGGGCCATGGCTTCTTCCGCCCGTTTGCGCTCGGTTATTTCCACCACATAAGTCCCTACAGCTACAGGCTTTTCTGTTGAAGCGAATACCGGATAGAATCCTGTAAGCCAATGGCGGATAATACCAGGTTCTTTGGGGGTCTCACCTGAAATTTCCGTCTCCACTGCTTCACCTGAGTCGAACACCTGGTCAAGAATAGGGTCAACTATCCGTGCATTGACCGGGAGAACCTCCCCGATGGTTTTCCCCAGGATTTGCTCCTCGGATATGCCGTTTATCTGGCAGAGGGCCTTGTTCACCCGCAGATACCGGTGCTGGTTATCAAAGAAGGCGAAGCCGATAGGAGCATGTCTAAGGAGGGACTCAAGTTCCGCTGTCCTTGACCGCAAAGCTTCTGCAGCCCGTTCACGGTCGCTCATATCATGGAAAAAAACGGCGATGCCGTCCACATAAGGGTGAACATAGACATCCAGTAATTTGCCGTAGCACTGGTAGTATTCCTCGAAATGTACCGACCTGTTTTCTTCCATGGCCGAGCGGTAGGCGTTCTCGATGCGAGAGCCAGGCATTTGTGGTGCTATTTCCCAGTAAGTCTGCCCGATCAGCTGTTCCGCCTTCAATCCGGAAAGCTCCTCCGCCTTGCGGTTGAAGTAGGTAACGCGCCATTCGCGATCTATGGCGATGAATCCGTCGGAGGTGCTGTCCAGAATCCTCCGATCCGTTCCTTGGCGCTCTTGAGATCGTCAATGTCGGTTGATGTGCCGTACCACCTGATGATGTTCCCCGCAGGGTCACGCACGGGAACGGCCCGGCACAGATACCAGCGGTAGATGCCGTCATGTCGCCTGAAGCGATGTTCGATCTGGTACTGGTTACCGGTCTGCATCGCCTCTCGCCAGATAGTTTCCGTTGCGGCACGGTCTTCGGGATGGATGCAGGAGGAATCGTAGTATGTTTCCAGCCCGGTAAACTCTTTAAAGATCTTGTTCACATAATCAACCGTGCCGTCAGGCTTGGCAGTCCAGACAAAGCTGGGCATGGAATCGGCAATGAGGCGGAACCTCTCCTCGCCGGCAAAAGAAGCCTCCTTCAGCCGCTTCGAGTACCTGATGATCAGCAGGTAAAGAAGTGCTGCTGAAAGTAAAACAAACGCTTCACCCTTATAGAAAGAGAGACTTTCCCTGAGCTGCGGGTCGATATTCACGAACAGCAGCCTGTCGGAGGTGTATATCCAAAGGGTGCTGAAAATGATATAGATCGACACGATCAGCAAGACCTGGATCTGCTCTGACTTACAGAGTATACATTTCATACGATGATGGTCCTAAAGACATCATTCTTGTATGGGTGACCATTAACTTAAATTGTATCACATGTGTCTGGAGGCGATTCAGGACAGGTGACGGGAAAAGGGGGGCTGGTAGGACCGCACGGCGGGCGGCAATTTTTCCTGGAGTGGCACAGGAGTGGAAAAGGGGTGTTACACTTTAAAATATCGACCATACATTATGCACGGGCCGGTTCAGGGAGATACCCGATAAATGGGAAAGGGGAGGCGACATGCGCGAATGGAATGCGGTCGTTACTGTTCATGAGGGTGGATTTACCGAGCACGGCGACTTCTCGAACAACACGGCCCCGTTGCCAAGTCCGATTTTTTCAATATTCTGCTTATGCGAGCTACCGATCCTTTCCAGGTTCTGGCAGCCCTCCATGGGCAGCTTGCCGACAACCGGGCCATTGCCACCTGCATTTCCCGATTCATGCCCATGGAACGGCTGTTCACATTCCAGTCAGCGGCAGAGTTCGAGCAGCGCTGCCGTCATGAGGTGCTTTCCTTTATCCCCCGCCTGGCAGATTCCAGGTTTCATGTGCGCATGCACCGGCGCGGTTTCAAGGGGAAGCTCTCCAGCATGGATGAGGAACGCTTTCTCGATGAATTTCTTCTGCAGCAGCTTGCCGAAGCCGGCACCAGCGGCAAGATTACCTTCGATGATCCCGATGTGGTCATTGCCCTGGAAACGGTGGGGACCCAGGGAGGACTTTCCCTTTTCACCAGGGAGCAACTGGCACAATTTCCCCTTTTGCATCTGGACTGACCTTGTCACCACATCACAATGTTTTTAATTTCTGGCTTCGGCAAAATGTAGTATAAAGATGCCCTCCCGATAATGTTGCCGGCGGTAAAGGATATTCATGCTTGAAAATTTAACCATTATTCTTCTCTGTCAACTCATCGGCGAGGTCATCACCAGGATGGCCAAGCTGCCGGTTCCCGGCCCTGTGCTCGGCATGGTGATTCTCTTCAGCGGGCTGATGATACGCAACAAAATGCCCAAGGAACTGGAATCGGTGGGAGGTTTTCTGCTCCGTTACCTGTCGCTGCTATTCGTTCCGGCGGGGGTCGGGGTCATTACCAATCTGGACCTGCTGGTCAAATCCTTGGCTCCCATTGCCGGCGCCATCATCATCGGGACCATGGTTACCATTGCCGTGACCGGTCTCGTCATGCAGTACCTGAACCGCCGGCAGAACGTCCGCAGGGAGACCCGGTCATGAATGGGGATATGCGAGAACTATGGGTTTACCTGTCGACAACGCCGCTGCTCTGGCTGACTTTGACTCTCATCGCTTATCAGCTGGGGGGCTGGCTGTTTCGCCGTTTCGGCTCACCTCCTTTACTCAATCCGGTGCTGACAGCGGTTGTATTTCTGGTCCTCTTGCTCAAGACTAGCGGAACAGACTACCAGACCTATTTTCGGGGCGCCCAATTCATCCATTTTCTTCTCGGGCCAGCCACCGTTGCCCTGGCGATCCCCTTGTACCGGGAGGTTCATGCCGTAAAAAGCGCCTTTCTGCCCATTGCGCTGGCCTTGCTCATCGGCGCTCTTACCGGCATTTTCAGTGCCGTTGGCATCGGCTGGCTCCTGGGAGGGGAGAAGGCCATTCTCCTGACGCTGGCTCCCAAATCGGTTACCACCCCCATTGCCATGGGTATTTCGGAGAAGATCGGCGGCCTGCCTTCCCTGACTGCAGTGGTGGTGGTATTGACCGGTATTGCCGGGGCGGTGATCGGTGACGTTGTCCTCAACAAGATGAGGATCAAGGACGAAATGGCCCGCGGCATGGCACTGGGTGTGGTTTCCCACGGCATCGGCACTGCCCATGCCATCCAGAGGGGGAGGGTGGCAGGTGCGTTCTCGGCCCTGGCCATGGCCCTGAACGGATTGCTGACGGCCATTATTCTGCCGTTCATTGCCCCTTTTTTGCGTTGAGATTCTGTGATGGGATACAAAGGCCAGGCAGGAAATGGAGAAACTGAAAAAATGAATCTGGTGCTGATCGGTTATCGGGGAACGGGTAAAAGTCTGGTTTCGAAGCTGCTGGCGGAGCGCCTGCACATGTCGCTTTTCAGTACCGATGAGGAAGTGGTGAGAATGGTGGCATGCCCATTTCCGAGATAGTTGCCAGGCTCGGCTGGGCCGGGTTTCGTGATATTGAATCCGAAGCGGCGCGGCAGTTGGGCGCTCTGGACAATGCCGTCATCGACACCGGCGGCGGGATCATCGAGCGCAGTGAAAATGTGGATGCTCTGGCGGGAAATGCCCGCATCATCTGGCTCAAAGCTTCCGTCGACACCATCGTCGCCCGCATTGAAACCGACACCGAACGCCCTGCCCTGACCGAGGGAAAAACCTTTACCGAGGAAGTTGCGGAAATCCTCCAGCGGAGAAATCCCATCTACCAGAGGACTGCTCACTACACCATCGATACCGACAGCCTCACGCCAGAGCAGATTGCCGACCAAGTCCTGTCCTTCTGGAGCAACCGGTGAACCGGCTGTGAGATCGCTGTGTTCCTAGGAGTCTGTCGGACTTAGAATGAATCGGCTGCGAAAATGGCAAATCGGTCCGGATCTCCGTAAATTTTCGACAAATAGGTCCACTATTCGCTCTCAAATTTCCAAATATCCGTCCTCGATTTTCCATTCCCTCGCTTCGATCCCTAAGTCCGACAGACTCCTAGGGGATTGATTTCTTGACTATATCCGAAAACGTGGATATAGTTTCGCCATGGAAAAGATAGCTGTCGTTTTTCAATCCCTCGACGATGTAACCCGCCTCCGCATTCTGGCCCTCCTTCTCAAGGAAGGTGAATTGTGCGTCTGCGACCTTGTAGCGGTTTTACAACTTCCCCAGTCCACGGTATCCAGACATTTATCCCTTTTAAAAAATTCGGGCTGGCTGACAGACCGGCGTCATGGGCTGTGGATTTATTATTCCATCAGCCGCTCCCTGGCCCCTGTCCAGCAATTCCTCGTTCCGGTTCTGGTGAACTTCGTCTCCTCATCCCAGACGGCAAAGGACGATCTGGACCGCCTGGAGAACCTGAGCCGGGGGAACTGCTGCGCCTGATAAATCCATTGCAACGGATATAGCGTCTTGTTTTTGAATAATATTTTACGGAGGAGCAGAAGATGACTGAACATGTGTCGAAGAAACTCTCATTCCTTGACCGCTGGCTGACGGTATGGATTTTTGCCGCCATGATCGCCGGGGTAGGGATCGGCTATCTGGTGCCCGGAGTGGAGTCATTCATCAACGGTTTCCAGGTGGGAACGACCAATCTCCCCATTGCCGCGGGGCTGATCCTGATGATGTATCCACCCTTTGCCAAGGTGAAGTATGAAGAGATGCCCGAGGTGTTTCGCAACAAGAAGGTGCTCGGTCTTTCCCTGGTGCAGAACTGGCTGATCGGGCCGGTGCTCATGTTCGTGCTGGCGGTGGTTTTCCTGCCTGACAAGCCCGAGTACATGGTAGGCCTGATCATGATCGGCCTGGCCAGATGCATCGCCATGGTCATCGTCTGGAACGAGCTGGCCAAGGGGAATACTGAATATGCCGCCGGCCTCGTCGCCTTCAACAGCATCTTCCAGGTGCTCTTCTACAGCGTCTATGCCTGGTTCTTCATTACCATCCTGCCGCCGATGATCGGTCTCTCCGGCAGTGTGGTCCAGGTGAGCATCCGCCAGATTGCCGAGAGTGTCTTTATCTACCTGGGTATTCCCTGTATCGCCGGCGCCCTGACCAGGCTGATCGGCGTCAAGGTGATGGGTAAGGAGCGCTACCACCGTGAGTTCGTGCCAAAGATCAGCCCCATTACCCTGATTGCACTGCTCTTCACCATCGTCGTCATGTTCAGCCTCAAGGGGAAGCTGATCGTGGAAATCCCCACCGATGTCCTGCGCATCGCCGTGCCGCTCCTTATCTATTTCGTGGTGATGTTCCTGGTCTCTTTCTGGATGGGCAAGAGGATGGGCGCCGATTACAGCAAAACGACAACCCTGGCCTTCACCGCCGCCAGCAACAACTTCGAGCTGGCCATTGCCGTGGCCGTGGCGGTCTTCGGCATCAATTCCGGCGCCGCCTTTGCCGCCGTCATCGGCCCACTGGTGGAAGTGCCGGTGATGATCGCCCTGGTCAATGTGGCGTTCTGGTTCCAGCGGCGGATGTTTGCCTGATGTCGATGCCAGGATAATTCTGTACGAAAAGCCCGCAACTTCGCGGGCTTTTTTTTGTCTTCTCATTTGGATAAATTTAATAGGAAAGAATTGTGCGTCATGATAGAAGCTTAAATATTTCTACTGCGACCCTTGCCAGGACGATATTCTGTATTGGTTTGGTCCACTTGAAAAAGTTCCATTTTTATTGTAGATTTTGGTACAATATTTTGTACGAAAAAAATACAATTTTTTGTATAAAAGGTTACAAATGGAACAGAGGCTTACTAGAGACGAGCTTTTTGGGGTTTTGGAAGAGTGGAACTACTACATCAAGCGAAACGTTCACCTTATTGCTTGTGGCGGAACGGCGATGACGTTGCTTGGGGTCAAGATGTCGACGCGGGACGTAGATTTCATGGCGCCAGATCTTAAGGAACACAAGTATCTCACAGAAATCATTAAGAAGCTTGGATACAGACAGGAAACACAGCACGGGTGGCAACGTCCTGGCGAGCCATTCAGGTTCGACATTTTTCGCGGAAACTATGTTCACACAACAGGACTGCTTGAATCGCCGCTAGACGAGGGAAACCACACTCTTATCAGAAAGTACTCCAAGCTATATATCGGTGTATTAAACGATTATGACTTAATTTGCAGCAAGCTTATGCGCGGAGACAGAGTGGATTATGACGATTCCATAATGCTGACTGCGGCTCATGTCGCAAGTCTAGACATAGATAAGTTGGTAGAACGCTACAACGAAATGATCCTCTATGATGTGGCCGAGGCAAGACTAAGGCCAAACATTACGTACTTCTTGGAGATGTTACAAGAAAGGGGTCTGTATGAAAGCAAATGAACTTATAAATAATCTGTCAAAGCTTGGCCTGCCCATGTTTGAGCCTAGTGAAGAAGTTAACGTCAAAGAGACATTAGCAGAGGTAGTAAAGAGTCATGATGTCAGGCTCTGGGAGACCTTCCCTGTCTTACTAGCAAACGCCTCTGAAATTGCTGATGTTGATTTTAAAGCTATTCTTGATTTACTGCCAGACAAACAGTCAAAAATCAACTTAAAATATTTACTTATAATGTCGTGGGCGCTTTATTCTTTATATAATCTAAAATTTCCTTGGTATAACAAGTATAAGAGTTATATAAGCAATGATGACAAAAGCCAGATTAAAACATGGAAAAACTATATCGCTCACGATGATGTAATTTCTTGGAATGACAATAAGATAAACCCTGTTCGTCTAAAAAAAAGTTTTGACCTATATTTCAAGCAAGAATTAGCCACAACCAAATCACAGATTCAAAGACATGAAGATTTTTCATTGGCATACTCACTGTCCCAACTGTTTTCTCCAAAACAAATTGATATCCTGAATAAAAAAAGCAAAGGGCTGCCATTATCAAAAACTGAACAAGAATATTATTCAAGATCGATCAAAAAAAAGGTGGTTGCTTTGGCAAACTCTGAGTTACATACCCTTGCCAAAAAGATTCTGCACCAATAATTACTGACATCTGCTTAAATAGTATTTATTCAGATCCTGCTAGTTTTAAGTATTTTGTAAAACCTGACCGAATCGATAGCGAAACTTTTGATGTGACAGATAAATTTTTAGTGTGGCCAGTGATTCATAATCTGGGTAAATTATGCAAGACAGCAAGCCAAAAAATATCGAACAGCCTGCTATCCGTGAATTGCAAACCAATGTCATTGGTCTTCCCGCACCGCTGCAGGGCGACCTCCGACGACAAGCTGTGGATTCCATATCCGGGAACATCTATCAAGCCTGGTGGTCAATCGATGCATGGCTGCGGCTGCCAGGTGCGGACGAAGTCGTCTACCTAGAGGGATCAGAAGATTTTGACTTTGTCAAAAAGACTCCGCTGTCGCAGTTCAAGTCAAGCGCAACATGGGGACAATTTCCTTAGGTTCCGCCAAGGCGCATGAGGCCCTTGAAAATTTTTGGTCTCTGTCCTGCAAAGAATATAATCGCCATGTTGAATTTCACTTTCTCACAACCAGTTCTGTTGCCATGGAACGGGACGGCAATTTCGGTGGACTCAAGGGGATTGAGGCTTGGCGCGCGGCACAGACAAATATTGATTTAGCTGCTGACGTGGCAAAATATATTGTTACGAAGCTGGCTGGCCATAGCCAACTACGGTCGTTTCTAAGCACCGCAGAAGCTACGCAAATCCAAGAACGTCTTCTAAGAAAGTTTCACTGGCTAACGGACCAGCCCGACATCAACACTGTCAAAAAGAGCGTCGATGACAGAATTGCCGTCCTTTTAAGCAATCAGCAACGCCCTATGTCCTTGATACCGAATATTCGGAAGTATCTAGAATCTCGTTTTTGGGAGATAATTCAAGAGCGTTCCTCTTCCAGCAGGTGCTTAACCCGTGGCGAACTATTGCGTCAAGTTGAAGAGGCGACCACGGCTTACATGCCAGTACCGTTAGAACAGTTGCCTGAACTACTTAATAACGCTAGGCCAGGATGGGGTTTGCTCCACCTGTTGCTTCAAAAGCCAACCAAACCTCCAGAACCTCTTTTACGGAGGCCTGAACTCACGCAGCGTCTTGAAGAATTGGTCAAGCATCGTAAAGTGGTGTTGCTGACCGGAACAGTTCACAAAGGCAAGACTACCAGCGCTCAGCTTGTTTCTTCAACTCTGTGCCCTAATGCCTGGTGGGTTAAATTAACCGGGTTAACATCCACCCAAGTCGATCATGTTTTTTTTGCGCTGGCTGGTCGAATCGAAAGCGGAGACTGTCCAGGGCTTGTTGTTATTGACGACCTTGACATTAGCCCTGTGGCTCATGGTGTATACCGAGACTCCTTGGCACTAGTTTTACACCGAGCCACTACAACCGGGCGAGGCGTCATTCTTACAGCACAGGGAGGTTCGAGCGAGTCAGTTGTTGTACAGGATTTCAACAACGTCGAGATTCTCGATGTGCCCGAGTTGTCCACCGACGAAACTAAGGCTTTATGCATCGAGCATGGCTGTCCTCAAGATATTGCCACGTTTTGGGGTACATTCATTACTGGATTAACGAGAGGTCATCCGAAGCTCGTCCAGGTTCGGTTGGCCGAACTTGCTGCCCGTAACTGGCCTAAACCCACTGCAGATGACCTCGTGACGCCATCTGTTGCTGTGACATCAACTCGCCAAATGGCTCGGCAGATGCTCTCCAATTCTTCACCAGCTCCGGTTGCTGAATTTGTCTATTTGGTTTCCGAGTGTTCAGTGCCAATACATAGATCAGTTGGTATCCGACTGACACAGAAAATTAAGGGCTTAACTAACGGTGGTGATGTTATCGATAATCTTGTCGGGAAATGGCTTGAGCGACTAGACAGCCATTATTTTCGAGCTACTGCGCTGCTCAGCGGTGCCGCAAAGGATGTATGGTCCCCAGAGAAGATCAAGTGGGCGCATATCTGCCTGCACGACACCATCCTAGCCAAGCACACACTTGACCCTTCCGAGGCTGCTGCACTCCTTTACCACGCATATTTTGGAGGTGACCCAAGACGCTAGCACGCACAGCAATGCGACTCCAGCTTCTCGAAAATGACGATGCGAAGAGAGAAGTTGAGCGACAGCTGATGTGGTTGCCTTTGTCGCACTTGAGGCTGGGCAGTCTATTACTGATGATGCATTTTCTGGTGCCATACTGAGAGGGTTGCAGTTTCGAGTGGCCCGTACACTTGATTCAGAGTCTTTACATCAAATTTACGAACGGTGGGCGGAAGATATTGAGCGGATACAGCATTCTGAAGCGAGAGCCGCAAACCGTGCCATGATGTGGCTATCGATATTTCTTGCAGATGGTCCAAAATTACCGCTCAAATGCTACCTGGACGCCATATCAGGACTTTGTTCTTTGCCGCTGAGTGAGATAGTCACAGCTCAAACGGATCTCTGCAAAAACTTTTTTCAGAGTGTTAAGGCAACAGATGGAATGCCTAATAGCGGAACACCAGCACAAGCGATGTTTCTCAGTGTGATCAAGCATGTCCGTGACCTGCCAAGCCTTGATGAACTTTTGCAGTGGCTTGATAATGTGGCGACAGATAAGATCAGGCAGCAGTTTGACACAATGCTCGAATGGCCGCTTATACAGAACCTCGGGGCATTCGTGTTAGGTGCTTTTGCTGCTGTCTATGAACAAACTGAAAATTGGGAACCATGGCTAGACTTGTTACAAAAGATCGATGAGTATGCATCTCGACGAAGATCTCCTCAATTTGGTCATATGGCAGCTAAAACCAATGCCATCATCTTGACTGAATATCTTTCAAGGAGCGAAGACGCTCTAAAAGTTCTTGAGCAAGCCGAGGCTACTTTTGGGCCATCACCTGTGCTTATGGAACAGCGAGCCAACATTATGTTTCAAACAAATGACGATGAAACCATGCTTGCAATTTGGAGCAACCTGACAACCGACCAGGTGAGTAAAGCGACGCTTGACCCTTTGCGTTTCGTCGGGCAGGAATGAGCGCAGCTCGCCTAAAGCAGTGGGGAAAAGCAGGACAAATATTCCTCGAGGGAGCACACTCCATTCAGCCTGGCACCTTTGAATTGACCAAATTTGGTCTGTGTGTTGATGCATCGCTTGCAATATCTCTTTCAGGAGATCAGACTACCGCTGCGAAACTATTATCTGATGCAGTCTTGTCACTGCCAACAGAATCTGCGGTGGAGGGTAATGAGCATTGGGAGGCTGTGCAACGAGTTGCTAGTTCGGTTTGTTTCTTCATAGAAAATGCCGTGTGGAATCCTACAGCAGCGGTAAGACCGCCATGCGAATGCGGTTATGCTAGCTTGCCCGGACTAAAATATACCAAGCCTGAGCAAGAGGCAGATATTGGCCAAGTTGCCCGGAGTGAGATAACCCGAGTTAAAGTTCTGCACCTAGTTTCCACCGTCGAGAAAAAGCCTGCTGGAGTTGCACAGGAACTGGAGACATTGGCTGGATCGAAATACTGTTATGTCCGATGGTTAGCAGCCGAAGCTCGACTTGCGCTACTCTTTTCGCTAGCTGCGGGGGATGGCTTTATAGAGGCATTAGTGTCTTACGACAGAGCAGTAACCGACGTTTCAGCAAGGATTCAGAATGGGGTGCCAAGGTTCGAACCAGATGATGGCCCCAATTTAGCTATTCCAGCTGCTCCTCAAAGATGGTTTGGACTGCTATGTGCCGGCGTTATTTGCTCTGGTTTTGAATTGGTGGCCCACTTGCATATCTGGCTCGATGATAGCATTCGACTATTCGGTGAAGATGCTATTCTGACGCAGCAAATTCGTTTGCTTTTCAAAGGAGCATCACAGCCGCTCCCATTGCTCCCTTCAACCATTACTAACCCGACGTCTTCTATGCATGAGCGGTATGGGGCAGTCGCACAATGGTTGCGCAATGGTCTTTCAGCCGAGGACACCTTAAAGGCTCAAGCTATTTTGACATCAGGATTGATGAGAGATGATGTACATGCGCGACAGCAAATTTTCAACTGTCACGTTGCTCGATGCTTCGCGGATGCCTGGCGTGCGCAGGCGCAGAACCGTTTCCAGTTTTGCTCTCCGACCACATCTGTACCAGCGTTACTCGCTACGTTGGACAGAATTGACCATGGCAACGCTACTTTGAAGAGTGTACTTGTTGCTGCCTCAACTGCGCTGAAAGAGCCACTCGGGGAATTCAT
The DNA here is from genome assembly GCF_001311985.1 of Geotalea toluenoxydans JCM 15764. Taxonomy (GTDB): domain Bacteria; phylum Desulfobacterota; class Desulfuromonadia; order Geobacterales; family Geobacteraceae; genus Geotalea; species Geotalea toluenoxydans. Next base: position 132,716 of record NZ_BBCJ01000005.1, on the reverse strand, counting down.
TGAAAGAGTGCTATAGCAGAGAGGGCATGGGGACTATAATTTCCACTCTGATGGCTGACGACATTACAACTCACGCCTTGACCGGCCAAGCCGGTCAGGCTGGCGTTGAGCTCACAAAAGTATCCCCAGGCCACATCTTTCTCCCATAAATTGAGAAATTATGAACAAACATTTCGAAGACCTTCTTTTCAATACAAATCTGGACCTGAGCCTTAGCGTGATCAGCAGGGACAATCCATCGCAGTTATCGGTAACTTCCCGGATCGGCGCACCGAGAGTCTTCCTTGGCCTCCTCTTTGGCATCCCTTGTCTTCTTCTGCTCTTCTATGCGATACGCCACCAGGGAATATATCTCCTGCTTTCACTTGTCTTTTGCCCGCCCCTTGGGATACTCGGTCTTCTGTTCGGTCTGACCAGACAGAAAAAGACTTCATCCCCTCCCGCGGCCAGGCCATCAAATCCTTCAGCCTGCTCCACATCCAGCGAGATATGCCTGTCCAGCTCCCAAAGAATGGCGTGTTGCAGGCCTATAAGCGATGGAGTTCCGGAGGCGAATCCGGGGGCGGTTGCTACTTCTATCATGTGGAGATTCAGGGATTGAAGGGCTTTGGGTTTAGCATCGCCAAAAATAAGAAAAAGCGGGATGACTTTGCAACTGATCTTTCCAAATTTCTGGGCTATGAAGTTCATGATCAGGATGGGCAGTCATGAGTGGTAAGAAGATTGACACAGATTGATGGTTGACGTATAGTTTATATAAATATGTACGTCATGCCCTTTGGAGGCTACAATGCAAACCAAGCTGACTCTTCGACTTGAAGATCAATTAATCGAGCAGGCAAAATCTTACGCGGCTCATGCAGGGAAATCCGTATCGCAGGTAGTGGCAGATTATTTCAGGATGTTGGCCTCGGAAAAAAACAAACCCTCATCGCCATCAGCACCAATAACCCAATCGCTTCGGGGATCATTGCGGGGATCGAATCTTGATGAAAAGGATTACAGAAAATATCTGGAGGATAAACACCTTTGAAAATCCTGTTCGATACGAACATCGTTCTCGATGTGCTGATGGACCGGTTGCCATACTCAGATTCCGCTGCTGAATTATTCTCAAAGGTGGAAGATGGGACCATCATTGGCTACTTGTGCGGCACTACAGTAACTACTGTATTTTATCTTGCAGCCAAAACAGTAGGTACTGCAAGGGCACAAGAAGAAATCAAGAAGCTTCTCAGTCTGTTTGACGTGGCCCCTGTCAATAGACATGTCCTCGAATCAGCCATAGAACTGGATTTCAATGACTTCGAAGATGCAGTAATCCATGCAGCAGCATCCCATATCGGCGCTGATGCAATTGTAACGCGCAATCAGAAGGATTTTAAAAAATCCACGATACCTGTTTATTCCTCCGAAGAAATGGCAAAAATCCTTACTCCTGACAGTGTCTGATGGCAAGCACCTTCTGTCGTCAGAAATGAAGAGGAATCGAACTGGCTGAGGGGTCTTTCCGGTCGCAGTGGTATGTATCCAGAGATTCCGAAAGGAACAACTACCGCTGGTGGCGTGCAAAAGGCAGTCACAAGCACAGTGAACCGGGTATTTTAAAAGAAAGCGTCGATGTCCATCATGCCATGCAAAACCCTGACAATATGAATGCCGCCGCTTATGGGCATATAGAAAATCAGATACATGCCGACCGGGAAACTTTTCAGCCCAGAATGGAGTTCGTCCCGATTTCTCCCCATATCTGAAAAACGGCAGAGTTTCCGGCTTGCTTCCTCAATTTCGTCAAGTAGTTTGTCAGCACTGTCGGGATTATCCTGGGCAATATACCACCAGATTTCGTCAAGATCGTTTTCAGCCGCGGGGCTCTTGAGGATTTTCAGCATCAGCCGTTTACTTTGCGTTGCTGTGCTTCAAGTCGTTTACGGCCCCGAGATTTGACGGCTCCAACATCTAAAGGAGTCGGCTCGCCGCTATCCAAGCCTTTCTTTATCTCGGCGCGAAGTTCTTCAACGCGCAAGGACTGTCTCCGGTCACGTTCTTCAAGAAGGCGTAAAGCATCACGCATGACTTCGCTCGCGGAGCCGTACAGCCCGCTTTCAACCTTGCTTTTAACCAGTGCTTCCAGTTGAGGCGTAAGTGAGATGTTCATGATTTTATTTCCTCCTTCGGAATACATAATAACAGATAATAGCAATCTTTGTTATTATAAAGTCGAATTTGAGAATAGACCCGAAGGTAAGAGTTATGAGGGTGATCAAGGGGCCGTGGTGCCAGCCGTTGGATGCAGCCGGCCTGTCTCCGCGTCGGTGACTTGCACCGTCCGCTCCGATAGGCGGCTGATGCTGAACGTTGAGTTAAGGTAATTAAACTGTCCAATCAAGAAGGTTGATGGAGGGGACGCGCAAAAACTCGCGGGTGTTATTTGTAACCAGAGGGATTCCCAATGATACGGCGTGAGCGGCGATGAGCATATCCATGGAACCAATGGGCGTGCCGGCTTTTTCAAGAGCTGACCGGATATCTCCATAAACGTGGGCAGCTGCTTCATCATAAGCGACCACCTCCAAGGGAATGATGAACTCGTCGAGAGCTTTGGCGTTTTTCTCTCCGTGAGCGCTTTTGGCGGCCCCGTAGCGCAGTTCGGAGAGAGTTATGGAGGAAATGCCAATGTCGCCGATCTCGTACTCCAGAAAATGCTTCAACACGGTGGCCGGCTGTTGCTTGATAATGTAAATGCAGATATTGGTGTCGAGCAGCAGTTTCATCAGAAATTTTCCCGCTTGTCCTGTTCAGGTTGTATGCGTTCGGACATGAAGTCCCTTGAGAATTTTTTGAGACTGCCGAATAAAGAATTCCAGGAATCGCTCCGGGGAATTAATTGAACGATGTTGCCGCATTTCTTTATGAATACCTCGCTGTCATCGAAGCGAAATTCCTTAGGAAGCCTGACTGCCTGGCTTTGTCCATTTTGAAATATTTTTGCTGTTTTCATGATCGGCCTCAGGATTAATATATATTCAAAGTATATATTTTGATGTTTGGGCTGGCAAGTGAAATTTCAACCGCGAGAGCAAAAATGAGATCCCAACAAGGCTTGCCAATCTTCCTTTCTCTTTATTGAACTACCACGTTTGAGTTACAGAATCGGGAGTTACCGCCAAGGTGGCGCGCAACCAATCGAATTTCGACTTGAGCAGATCGAAGTCAGGGCCGGAAGTGATGAAGGCTGCCTTGCCCTTGATCAGGAAACCGGCGCCCGGGCCATGCAGGCCTTGCACTTTGCTGCTCCCCAGGGTAATGAGAACTTCGGGATTATAGGCTATGTTCTTCTCGGTTTTATGCATGTAACCGGCGGGGATCAACAGGCGGCCATCGGCGGAGATCCGGATGTAACTGTTCCAGGTATTGACCATATGCGGCCCATCCTGGCCTAAAGTAGCGATGGCAACTACGCCGTCCTGTTTCAGTATCTCCAGCAGCTCTTCGGGAATCATCGGTACTACCTCCTTGATTGTGTGTTGTAAGAGTACATGTTCTGTGGGGAAAGGTGACTGCAAAGGTGGTGATGGTAACCGATGACGAGCGTCTGGTCAAACAGGATTTTCGGCGGGCTTGATTTTGGAAAATAAAATCAACTTACCTCCTCCCATACCCGCCGCAGTTTGTCCGCGCTGAAGCGGAGCAGTTCCCGGTCCGGGGTAAAGACCTCCAGAGTGATGGTGCCGTCATAACCGGCCGCCTTGAGGCTCTTGATGCAGCTGCCCAGATCAAGGGTTCCTGCCCCCAGCGGCAGGTGCAGATCGTCGGTGCCGCGGTTGTCGTGCAGATGCACGTGCCGCACCCGGTGGCCGTAGCGCTCCATGATCCCCGCCGTGGTATTGTGCTTCACCATCAAGTTGGTGTGGCCGATGTCCAGGTGGAGGCCGAGTTCCGGTATCGCTTCCAGGAACCGCCCCAACTGGGGCACGTCATTGATGTTGTCGGGGAGGTTCTCGATCATCAGCTCCATGTCCAGGCGGCGGGCCAGGGGGAGCAGCTCGCGGATGCTCTTCAGGTTCTGCTCAACGGAAAAAGCCGCATCATGCATGGGGGCCTTGAAATCGGGATGGATATTCATGCAGCATGCTCCCAGGCGGGCCAAGATTTGCAGTGTGCTGGAAAAGGCCTCGACCGCCCCTTCACGAACCTCTTCGAAGGGATGCCCCAAAGGAAGGTAGTAGGCGGTATGGCCGATAACCCCCAGCCCCGTTTCCTTCAGAAGCTCCTGTATTGATTCAACATCCACCTGCCAGTGCCCGGCTCCAGGGGGCTCCAGGGTAAGGTCGATGAAATCGAGACCCATCTCCACCATCCACAAAATTTCGTCCTCTACCCGGTGTCTCGGGTGATTCATGGCACCGATCCGCATCACCATACCTCCGTCGTAAACCAGTCGTTTGCCTTGAATAGCGTGGTTCTGGTTCTGTCTATCAGTGGCCCGTCATGTGCCGGCGGTCTCAATTCCATCCCCAGTCTTTTCCATATGAATTCCGGCAAGTCGGCTGCCCTGCCGGGGCACATCCAGCAGAACAGGCTCATCAGCGATGTCAAAACAGGCCTGTCTTCACCTACCCTTGCCAACAGCCGTTCCCAGTCCATTTCCGGCCCCTGGGCGAAGATTAGATTGAGGATATCCGGCCAGTCGGCCCTTTCCCGTCGCAGGATGTAAAGCTTCGACCATGCCAGTTCTTCGGGCGGGATCAGGCGAAGGGCAACACCGCGCACGGTCAGCGCCCATCCCCTGGATGTCCAAACCTCGTCCACTGCACCACGGCCGTTGAGCATCTTCCATAAAAGATCTACGATAAAGCCTCGCCGACTGCCCCGGTAGCTCCAGGTCGGATCGTACTCCACGGCGTTGTACTCGGCAAAGCCCTGCTCGATCATCAATTTAATCAGTTTTTTCTGGTCGGGCTCCACCACATAAAGATCCATATCCTTGGTATTACGCATATAGCCCGAGTAGGCGGACAGGGCAAGACCGCCGCCTATGGCAAGCCTCAGCCCGTTCTTTTCGGCTGCCTGCAGGAGTTGGGCGTAGACAGCCAACTGATCATCCAAAAGCAATTGGGCAAGGATCGATTCGGCCTTGGCCGGGGGGAAAACCATCGGATTCCTCCAGTTGGCTGAAGATAAATCTTATTTAATAGTAGCATAGTTTCCGGAGCGAGCGGCAACCCAGCAGATGGACCCTGCAACAGTTTTTATTATTCCGGTTCCTCCCACCGCACCGGCCCCGGTTCATGTTTCACCAGCAGCATGGAGCAGGGGAGTCTGCGCATCAGCGTATCGTTCTCACCGCCAAAAAGCATATGCTCCAGGCGTCCTTCCTCGTGGGCAGGAACCACGATCAGGTCGATCTTTTCTTCTTTGACCAGTCGCACCGCTTCCTTGACCGGGTCATCCCAGGTCACGTACTCCTTTACCTGGAATCCCCCCCTGGTCACCTGTCTGATTGCCTGATCCAGTTCTTCTTTGTACTGTTCCCGTCTGGAGAGGTAGTTCTTATATTCCTCCCCTTTGAAAAAGAGACCTGGTGCGTTAACCGCCGCTCCCAGCTCCACTTCATTGGGAATGGGGCGCAAGACGCTCAGTTCTGCGCCAAATCGTTTAGCCAGTCCGATGGCATCATGCAATATCTCTCCGCTGTTCTCGATCATGCGGATAATCAGAAGAATGTGCCTAATTTCTTCCATGGTCCCTCCTTTTGCTCCCTGTAGGCTTACACATATGGCATTCCGGTAATAATCTTAGCACAGGCGGGAACTCTTGCCAGTATCAGCAGGCATATGTGCCTGTTTTGCGGCAAACCCCGTCTCAATTGACTTTACTTGTCTTCATGTCATTATTATTAATAATATTAAATTAATAAAGGGAAAGGAGCGTGCTGGATGAAAACGAAAAAGGGAGCAGCTTTTGTCTCACTGATTGTCGTTGGTGTTCTCCTCGTTGCCTCGGAATCATGGACCCAGTCCAAAGATTCATCCACGCAGAAGGTTCAGCGTGATGCGGTTCAGGAGGCACAGACTCCCAAGGTCGTGCCTATCACCCGCCCGGAACAGAAAAAAAATGAACATGATTTGAAAGATATTTTTGGTTCGACTAAGGCCGAACCATCCTCGACGGCCTTCAAGGGGCAGCCGGATGAAGGGAAGATGGAGGGCTTCGAGTTTTACCGCGACCCGCTCAATGCGAAAAAGCCGATGATGACCTTTGATGAGGTTTACAAGGCAGATGTGGAGGACAAACCGAAGGTGATGGCGGAGCAGAAGCAACTGCTGGAAAAGCGCTACAACCTGAAGCCGAATCTCTCCCCGGATGTGAAGATGACCAGGGGGAAACCGATTGCTGTCGGCCCGACGGCCCTGTTGCAGGGAGGGGCCAGTTGGGACATCTTGGCGGCAATGACAGCCGAAGAAATGCGTTCCAAGAAAGCCTTCCCTTATCCGCCGCTGCCCCATCCCAAGCAGGTTGCCGGGGGGCAGGTCTTTCCCCAGATGCAGATCGACATGTTTCCACGGCTGCAGCGATTCGATGTGGACTTTGACCTGCCCGATGCATTCCTGCCTGAGTTTCCGCCCGCCATTTTCCTGCAGAACCGGCCGGAACTGGGTGATGTATCACGGGGCGAGGTGGTGTCCATCAACAACTTCCACCGCCTGTTCAAGGACCTGCTGACGCCGGTGCAACTGGACGGTTTGCGTCTGCTCCTTACTCCAATCCCCCAGGAGGAGTTTAACGCCACCGATGACCGCAAGACAGCCCAGCCGAGTCTAGGCGTTACCTGCCTGGACTGTCATGTGAACGGCCATACAACCGCTCAATTCCACCTCAGTCCGGATATCCGGCCTCAGGAACGCAGGTTCCGCCTGGATACAACCAGTCTGCGCGGCATGTTCAATCAGCAGATCCATGCTTCCAAACGAAGTCTGCGCTCAGTGGAGGATTTCACCGAGTTCGAACAGAGAACTGCCTACTTCAATGGTGATCCCATCCATGCAATGAAGAAGGGCATCGTGGAGATCCCTCGCCTTCTGGTGGCCCATATGGCACAGATGCAGAACATGTTCGACGTTCCGCCTGCTCCCAAACTGGATCCAAGCGGGCGTCTCGATCCTGCAAAGGCGACCCAGGCTGAACTTGCCGGGGAGAAGATCTTCTTCGAGAAGGGGCGATGCGCCAGCTGCCATTTGCCGCCGTTCTATATGGATCAGCAGATGCACGACCTTAAAATGGAGCGCTTTACCCAGGAGCCGGGCGACGGTCCCATCAAGACGTTTACCCTGCGCGGCATCAAAGAGAGCCCCCCTTATATGCATGACGGACGCTGCCTGACCTTGGAAGACACCGTCGAATTTTTCAACCTGGTGCTTGGTCTCAAACTGACCGGCGAGGAGAAGAAGAACCTGGTGGCGTTCATGCGGGTGCTGTAATCAGATGCGAAGGTGATATGTACTCCGGCAATTAAAACATCACGATCCTGCTGCAGGGGCGCTGCTTGCCGCGCCCCTGCCATTCATATGCCTAGGAGTCTGTCGGACTTAGAATGAATCGGCTGCGAAAATGGCAAATCGGTCCGGATCTCCGTAAATTTTCGACAAATAGGTCCACTATTCGCTCTCAAATTTCCAAATATCCGTCCTCGATTTTCCATCCTCTCGCTTCGATCCCTAAGTCCGACAGACTCCTAGCCACCGAGACAAATACCAGCGTTGACCGGAAACGGGTGCTCATGGTAGATAGTTCCCATCCCCACTCAATCCCCCACTCTGTAAGGGGGAAGCGGACGTAAGTGAGCAGGGGGGAAATTAACCGGGGACAAGAATTTCTACGATTCTGTGATATTGTCCCAGGGGGCGTTATGAGATATGAGGAGATAGTGAAATTCCATGGCCATGCCTGTCCTGGTCTCGCCATCGGCTATCGCATGGCCAATGCCGCCATGGAGGCCCTTAAGGCAGTGCGTGCCGGGGATGAAGAGATTGTCGCCATAGTGGAGAACGATGCCTGCGGCGTCGACGCATTGCAATGCATCAGTGGCTGTACCTTCGGTAAGGGAAACCTGATCTTTCGCGACTATGGCAAACAGGTATATACCTTATATTCACGTACCAGCGGCAAGGGAGTGCGGGTCGTCTATCACGGAAACGGCATCCCTGCCAAACTTGCCGGTGACCGGGCCGCTCGCGCCGAGTTCATACTCGGTGCACCCGCCGATCAACTCCTGACCATGACCGAAGTGACGATGACAGAGCCGGAAAGGGCGCGAAGCCGTCCATCGGTTTTATGTGCCCGGTGCAACGAAGAAGTGATGGAGACCCGGCTGCGGGAGGTGGCTGGAGAGCGGCTTTGCGTTCCATGTGCCGAGAAGGTCTCTGCCCATTAAATTCTAATCATGCAGCGGTTGCGGACATCAGCCCGGCGTGTTATTGTATGATTTTTCATGGGCGCAAAATGATCACTGCCGGGGCAAGCAAGACATGTATCTGGAATATTACGGCTTCAGAGAGAAACCATTTTCCATAACACCTAATCCCCGCTTCATTTTCCTCAGCAAAAACCACCAGGAAGCCTTCGCCCATCTTCTTTACGGCGTAAACAGCGTTGTGGCTTCATTCAATTGACCGGAGAAGTGGGAACCGGCAAGACAACGGTCCTGCGCACCTTTCTCAACCGGCTCGACGAGGATGGCTATCGGACCGCACTCATCTTCAACCCGTGCCTGTCGTCGGATGAACTGCTCCGCACCATCAACCGCGATTTCGCCATTCCCCACGAGGATCTGAGCCGGGCGCAGCTCCTGGAGGTGCTGAACGCCTTTCTTCTTGAACAGAGGGAGGCCGGGCGGATAGTTGTTCTGGTCATAGACGAGGCACAGAATCTGGCTGCCGATGTCCTGGAACAGATCCGCCTCATTTCCAACCTGGAAACGGAAACGGAGAAGCTGATCCAGATTATTCTGGCAGGCCAGCCGGAGCTTGAAAAGCTGCTGGCCCGGACCGACCTGCGGCAGCTGAAGCAGCGGATACTGGTACGATACCATCTGCTTCCCATGGATTTCGAGGATACAACGGGATATGTGGAACATCGCCTGGAGCTGGCCAGTGGTGGGGTGATCTTTTCCGCTTCAGCGCTCAAAAAAATCTTTCGCTATTCCGGCGGTATTCCCCGTCTGATCAACATTGTCTGCGACAGAGCACTCTTGGTGGGTTTTACGGAAGGAAGCCGCGAAATCAGGGGGGGCATGGCGGGCACTGCCATTGCTGAAGTCGAAAACAGCAGGAGAGGTTGGTGGAAGCGCCTGTGGTGCAGGCTTCGGCTGGCCGACTAATTTCGAGGAGATGGGAGCATGCCATGAGTTCCATTCTGAAAGCCCTGAAGAAAGTGGAAGAGGAAAAAGCTGCCCAGCGTAATGCCATGCCCCTTGCCAGTGATGTGGCGAGGAACCGACGCAGCCGGAAATCGGCATCCTTCTGGAAAATTCCTGCTGCACTGGTTGTGGTTGCCGTCACTGCGATACTCTCTACGTTCGCTGCCATGGGTGGTTTTACTACTGCTAAAACAAGACCAACCACACCTCCAGACGTGAATGGGGCGGTTATCCCCCTGGCAAAGGGGCAAATCCCGTTGCCGTTCAGGTGCAGCCAGTCCAGTTTCCTTCAGATGGAACGAATGAGCCGGCGGTCGTGCAAAAGCAGCAATCTGCACCTGTGCCAATACCAAAGCAGCAGGTTAAACAGCCTGCCGTCAAACCGGCTGTCCCAACATCGGCCAAACCTCCTGCCTTCGCCCCCGCAGTAGCTGTGCGAAGGGAAACGGGGCCTTTTCTTCGTACCACCAGCGGTTCGATTTCAGTAAAGGAGAACCACCTCGACTTCAAGGTAAGTGGCATTGGCTGGCAGAAGGAAGGCTCGTCGCGACTGGCAGTGGTCAACGGTGTTGCCGTTACCCAGGGCGCAACGGTGGATGGGGCGAAGGTGTTGGAGATCCTTCCGGACAGGGTGCGCCTTTCCCAAGGCGGCAGTATATTCGAGATATTGCTGGGCAAGATCAATCAATACAGGTGAACCCCCAATGACAGTGGAAAATCAGGCAAAAGACATGGCCGCGTGGGAATCTTTATGTGAACAGTGCGGACTCTGCTGTTTTGAAAAGATAGAAGACGAATCGGGGGCAATCTTTTTCACCTCTACCCCATGCCGCTACCTGGATGTGGTGACCCGGGAATGCAAGATTTACGAGCGGCGTTTCCAGATCTGTCCCGAATGCATTCAGCTGACCGAGGAGCTGGTCAGGGAGCTGAATTGGCTCCATGATGACTGCGGCTATCGTAAGGCACAGGGATTGAAGCGTAGAAGGCGCTGAGTTGCAATTGGCGACCGGCACAAACAGATGATGAAGACAAAAACAGGAGTTCGATTTGCAAAAGAAGAACAATGACGCTGCAATACTGAAACTGGTGAAGGGGGGGCGTGCGTCTTCGCTGACCTTCGCCGGGCTCCCCTTCGTGGAGAAGGCCCGATATCTGAAAAGGCTTGGGGCCAAGGAACGTATGGACCTGATCATTGGCGATGCCGAAGGGGAGCGCCTGGTCCGGGAGATGGAGCCCCAGGAATTCTTCTGGATGGTGAAGGATGTGGGGGAGACAGATGCCCTGGAACTGGTCCAGCTTGCTTCTCCTGAGCAGTGCCTGTTCCTGCTGGATATGGAGCTATGGTCCAAGTGGTCCTTCTCCCATGATAAGGCGGTGGAGTGGTACGGTTACCTGCTGGAAGGGGGAGATGACAAGCTCAGGGAACTTCTGCCGAGCATGGATTTCGAGCTGCTTCAGCTTTTCCTCAATCGTGAAATCATCGTCGGCGGCGGCATAGGAGACATGTCCAATGACGAAGAGCGCCTGGCGGACTGGGATCACACCTTTGACGGCACCTTCATGATCACCTTTAAAAATCCCAAACACAGCCAGGTTCTGGGCCGATTCATCGAAAGCATCAGGCGAATCGACGAGCAACTCTATGTGGCTCTCATGGAAGGGGTCAAGAGTGACGTGGACCTGGAACTTGAGGATATCTGCTATCAGTTCCGCTCCGGTCGCCTGGCCGATCTGGGTTTTCCCCCCCTTGACGAGGCACTCTCCATCTATGCAAGGGTGAAGCCCTCTTCCTTCAGCCTTCATGGGGACAAAAAACAAATTGCAACCGGTTCCACGGCAGCTCTGCCGGTGCCGGTAAGTGCCGATAATGCTCTTTTACAGCGGGCACTGGCTCTGGCGGATTCGGAAGAGTTGTATATGGAGCTTAACTACCTGATCAATAACGCCCTGGTGGCGGACGGGACCGCACTTGCCGACACCGAGGTGATGCGCATGGTGGTTACCCGGGTTTATGGTTACCTTAACATGGCTTTGGAAACAATATGCGGCGATGATGCAAAAAAAGCCGGTGAGGTCTTGACTGGGGAATTTCTGAAGAGGCTTTTCCAGCTTGGCTACAGCATTCTTTTGGATCTGAAGACCCGCGCCGAAGGCGTTATTATCGAGGATTACGCGGCGAATAAGCTCCTCGACGGCCTTAAAAACAAGCGGCCCAGGTTCTATCGCGGCCTGGATGCGGATACGGCCGATGGCTACCGGGAATTCCGTTCAATGGCCGATGTTGCCAAGGTCGATGCATTTCTGCGCCGTATGGGAGCCTGAAGGTTCTGGTTAATTTTATTAAAGATTGACAAATTATTTTAGCGGCTATAAAATTCGAGGTCTTTTTCTTGAACTTTTAGTCCATAAAATATGGTTGAGGAGGGTTTAAACGATGGAAATGAAGGATTACATTTTTACCTCTGAATCGGTTTCCGAGGGTCATCCCGATAAGGTAGCCGACCAGGTTTCAGATGCCATTCTCGATGCTATTCTTGCCCAGGATCCCAGATCCAGGGTTGCCTGTGAAACACTGGTCACAACCGGCATGGCGGTTATTGCCGGAGAGATTACCACCAATGCCATTGTCGACTATCCGAAAATTGTTCGCGAGACCATCAAGGAGATCGGCTATAATGACTCTGCATGGGCTTTGACTGGGAAACCTGTGCCGTTCTCACCTCTATCGATAAACAGTCCCCCGATATCGCCCAGGGTGTTGATGAAGGGCAGGGGCTCTTCAAGGATCAGGGGCCGGCGACCAGGGGCTGATGTTCGCTACGCCTGCACCGAAACTCCGGAACTCATGCCCATGTCGATCCTCCTTTCCCACAAGCTGGTGAAAAAGCTTGCCGACGTGCGCAAAGGCGGCATCCTCGATTTCCTTCGCCCCGATTCCAAATCCCAGGTTTCCATCAGGTATGAGAACGACAGGCCGGTTCATGTTGACACGGTCGTTATTTCCTCCCAGCACACTCCGGAGGTTTCCTACGAAACCATCAAGGAGGGAATCATCGAAGAAGTCGTCAAGAAGATCATTCCTGCTGAATTGATGAATGACTCAACCCGCTTTCTTATCAACCCCACAGGCCGTTTCGTCATCGGCGGACCAATGGGTGACTGTGCCTGACCGGCCGTAAGATCATTGTCGACAGCTATGGTGGCCATGGTGCCCACGGCGGCGGCGCTTTCTCAGGTAAGGACCCCTCAAAGGTCGACCGTTCCGCAGCCTACATGGGGCGTTATGTTGCCAAAAACCTGGTTGCTGCCGGTCTTGCCGAGAAATGCGAAGTGCAGGTGGCTTATGCCATCGGCGTTGCCGAGCCTGTTTCCGTCATGGTGGATACCTCGGGCACCGGCAAGATCCCTTCCGCTAGGATTGCCCAGATTGTCCGCGAAGTATTCGACCTGCGCCCCCGGGCTATCATCGAGCAGCTCGACCTGCTCCGCCCCATCTACAAGAAAACCGCCGCCTACGGCCACTTCGGCCGCGAACTGCCGGAATTCACCTGGGAACGCACCGACAAGGTATCCCTGATCAGGGAGAAGGCGGGGCTTTAAAGGCGGTGATTGGTGACTGGTGACTGGTGACTGGTGACCGGTGACCGGTGATTTTAAAGGCCGGAAGGATTTTCTTCCGGCCTTTTCTATTGCAGCGTAACATCGAACTTAGAACTTCGAACCTCGAACTTCGAACCCCGTTTTTCACGCTCCCCGTGAAACGGTACCCCACCCCGCGCACTGTTTGAAAATAGACCGGTTTGGCAGGATCAGGCTCGAAATACTTGCGCAGGCGGACGATGAAGTTGTCCAATGTGCGGGTTTCGGCATCGGAAGCATAGCCCCAAACGCTTTCCAGCAGTACTTTCCGAGGGATAGCCTCACCTTCCTTCTGAAAGAACAGCGACAGCATCTTCACTTCCAGGTCAGTCAGATCAATTTCTCCCTGGGGTGTTTTCGCCCGGTAGGAGAGCAGGTAAACCTGATTCTCGCCGAAGCGGTAACCCTCCTCAATCGGGTCCGGCCTGTACCATGCAGAGCGTCGGAGCATACCTCTCACCCGCAGCAGAAATTCGTCCAGGTTAAATGGTTTGGTCAGGTAGTCATCTGCTCCCCCTGCAAGTCCGGCGATCCTGTCCCGCTCATCGGAACGGGCAGTCAACATCAGCACCGGCACCCTTGCATCCAGCTCCCTGACTTTTTTGCAGACAATAAAGCCATCGATTCCGGGGAGCATCACATCCAGGATAATCAAGTCGAAGCGTTCGAACTTGACTCGTTCCAGTGCCTCCTCACCGCTCTCCACATGGCTCACCCGAATATTTTCAAGCTCCAGGTTGAAGCAGATGCCCCGCGCCAGATGGATTTCGTCTTCCACCAGCAGTATGTGCGGTTTATCATTGCTCATGCTGACTTTCTCCTGTTTTCAGGATCTACCAGCGGCAGAGTGATATGGAATGTGGAGCCTTTCCCCAAGCCTTCGCTGGTTACGCTAACCTTTCCGCCATGGGCGTTTACTACAGATTTTACGATATACAACCCCAGACCGGTGCCGCGGATGTTTTCACCGGGGGTCCGCACCCTGTAGAAGAGGGCAAAGATTCTGCTTACCTCATTCTTTTCAAGCCCCTTGCCTTTGTCCTGAAAGTCGAGCTGACAGTTTTTGCTGCTTCTCTTCAAGGTTACCCTGATGTCGGGTGAAACCGGGGAGTAGAGCAAGGCATTCTCGAAAAGGTTGCGCAGGGCCATCTCCATCCCTTCACTATCTATTTGTGCCATCAGACCTTTTTCAACCTCCACATGCAGCCTTCCCCCTTCGGGCAGTTCCCCCCGTTTTTTCTCCATGTAATCCTGGACGAACTCTGAAAAATCCACCGTTTTCTGCTCGACCCCCAGTTGGCGATACTCGATGCGGGTCGCCATCAGAAGGTTGCTGATGAGATTATTCAGCCTTTCCGTATCCGAGAGCATGGTGTCGAGAAACATGTCCATTTTTTCCTGTGGAGGCTTGCGCAGCTTGATGGTCTGCAGGTGAAGCTGGATCGAAGCCAGGGGAGACTTCAACTCGTGGGTCAGTTGGGAAATAAAGCTCCTCTGTTGCCGATAAAGCTTGGCCTGGCGCCGCCAGTAGAGGAACATGACGTAGACCCCGGCGAGGATTGCCACCAGCAGGATCAGCCCCTCTACCAGCACGACCCAGTTAAGACCATGGCCGATCAGTTCCGGCTTGTAACGCTGGGCCAAATCGCGGAATTCCCGATTCCGGCCGAGGAACCAGTAGATCCAGAAGATCACCAGCAGGATCCAGACCAGCTGAATGCCGATCAAGGCAATAAGAGGGGTGAAGATTTTTTTATACCATTTCATGCCTCTTGTGTAGCATCGGGATCGCTGTTTTGCAAGGGTATTAATGGAGGCCTGCTGGTACAGGAGGACTTTTGCCCGTGATAGCTTTAGTTGGCACAATAGCAATGTTTAATTAATGCTGCTACTTGATATTAGGTAAAATAAATATTAAATTATCTATCTTTTTTTATTTAACAGATATATGTTGGGTAACCTAAAATATTAAAATTAAATATTAGTACGCCGAAAAGGTAATACCCAGGCAACCGGTGGCACAAAGCTACCATCCACAAGGGGATGAGAGGGGCGTGTCGAAGTGAAGTGGTAATACTTTAGAGGCCTATCTGTGTACAGGGGTAGGCTTTTTTGTCTTTTCCAAAAGCATTATTGTTGTTCTACTATTATGAGGAGGGGGCATGGGATTTTTGAAGAAGATTTTTAAGGTATTTGCTCTATGTGGACTGATATTGTCTCTTACATTTATTTGTCCATCTGCTTATGCTGCACCGGGGGATATTGTCCCTCTGTCTTTTTCACAAATTGCAGCAGGTCAGGATCATGTTATTGCGCTGAAAACAGACGGTTCTATGTGGGCATGGGGGTCGAACTTTAAAGGACAATTAGGTGACGGAACGACTATAGCAAAGACCGCTTCATTCATGGTGAACAGCTACATATGGAAATCCATTGCATCGGGCAGATTTCATTCGGTGGCAGTCAAAGACGATGGCACCTTATGGGGTGGGGGATAACCAATACGGTCAAATTGGCGATGGTTCAATTGTAGAAAGACGTATTCCTGTTCAGATCGGCAATGACAGCAATTGGGTTTCAGTGAAAGCTGGCGCATATCACTCTGTGGCGATTAAGACAGACGGTAGTTTGTGGGCATGGGGGTATAATGCTTATGGGCAATTGGGTGATGGGACAACAGTCGATAAGATGAGCCTGTGCAGATCTTTGCAGCCGGTCCCGGCTGGAGAGCTGTTGCCTGTGGATATGGCCATAATATAGTAATCAAAACTGATGGCACCTTGTGGGCATGGGGGGATAATGCTTACGGGCAGCTTGGCAACAATTCCACCACGGGAACGATGACCCCGGTCCAGATTGGGACTGATACAACCTGGACGACTATTTCATCATTTTTATTCCATAATCTTGCCCTCAAATCAGATGGGACGTTGTGGGCGTGGGGGTATAACGAATATAAGCAATTGGGAGATGGTACTGTTACAAACAGAAATTATCCTTTTAAGATAGGTAACGAAAACACCTGGACTTCTGTCTCTGCAGGTGCACTCCACTCACTTGCTGTCAAGACTGATGGGACATTGTGGACATGGGGATTTAATTATTATGGCCAATTAGGAAACGGAACGACTTTCGATAGTTATGTTCCATCCCAAATCGCAGGGGATAGTTGGACCTCAATTACTGGGACGGGTGAATTTTACTCGGTTGCTCAGAAAGCGGACCATTCCCTGTGGTCGTGGGGATACAACTACCTGGGCGAGGTTGGTGACGGCACAACGATAGAAAGGCACAGCCCGGTAATTATAGATTTAGCAACGGCCATCAAGATCAATGATGGTGCTGCTTATACAAATAGCCTGACAACTGATTTGACGTTTTCTGTTTTTGATAAAAACAGTATCGCTGAGATGCAGTTTAGCAATGATAATATCACCTGGACTGCACCAGAAGCATATGCGACGTCAAAAACTGGATTCTTTCCCCCAATGATGGCTTGAAAACCGTCTACTGCAAATTTAAAAGTAATCTCGGCACCTGGTCGCCTGCCTACAGCGCTTCAATTTCCCTTGACACCACTGCTCCAACAGTAAATATTATTTCGCCGACGGCAGCAACACAAAGCACGACTCCGTTATTATCCTACGCAGTGAGTGAAGGTACCGTGACGGTTAAGGTTGACGGCGTGACGGTAAACAATGTATCCGGCGACACCCTGTATCTTGCAGCAGGACTTCACACCGTGCTGGTGGAGTCTTGTGACGGGGCAGGAAACAAGGGTTCTTCCGAGATACAGTTCACAGTACTTCAACCACCGACAGTAATTCTCAACTCCCCTGCTGCTGGTTATACTAACAATAACTTACCACTTTTGACTTATACTGTTAGTAACGGCACCGTAGTGGTGAAGGTTGACGACGTAGTGATAAATAAAGTGTCAGGCGACACTTTGGGACCGCTGGTGGACGGAACCCATTGGGTCCAAGTGGTGGCAACCAACGCTGGCGGAAGCCGTATGGCTCAGCAACTTTTTACTGTTGATACTGTGGCACCGACTGTTTCGATAACATCTCCTACATCAGGAACCATAAACACCAGCTATCGCTTACTTTCCTACACTGTGAGTGACGGAACTGTCGTCGTAAAGCTGGATGGTGTAACGGTGAACAAGACTTCCGGCAGCAACCTGGGCCCTTTCGCCGATGGTCCGCATACCGTGCGGGTGGAAGCAACTGATGCGGCAGGAAACAAGGGGTTTGCAGAAGTTAGTTTTACGGTTGATGTGCTGCCGACAGTCAGCATCAGCTCTCCTGCTAGCGGCCTGAATACCAATAATAACTCCCCGATCCTTACCTATACAGTGAGTAACGGCACCGTGGTGGTGAAGGTTGACGGGATAGTGGTGAACAAAGTGTCAGGCGACAGTTTGGGGCCGTTGGCCGATGGGACGCACCTTGTCCGGGTGGAGGCAACCGATACGGCCGGGACTGGTTTTTCTGAAAAAAGTTTCATCGTTGACACGGTAGCACCAGACATTTCGATATCATCTCCGACAACCGGAACCACGACCGATAACCAGCCGTTACTGACTTTCACAAGTAACGCCGGCGGCACCGCAACTGTCAAGGTGGATGGAGTGGTGGTAAATAAATTTAACGGGAGTCGTCTTTCTACTTTGGCCAACGGCCCCCATACCGTCAGAGTTGAGATGCGGGATATGGCAAGCAACGTCGGCGTTGCCGAAGTGACCTTTACGGTTAATGCTTTATTGACTATCCCAAGCGAAGACTTCGAGACTGGAAATCTCGGCAAGCTACCATGGGTGACCAGCGGTAATGGCTTATGGACTGCTAAGACGACGACCAAACACGGTGGAATTTACTCAGCAGAAGCACCAGTATCTATTGTTGACAGCCAAAGCGCCTCGCTTGAAGTTCCAGTCAATTGTGTTGCCGGCAATCTTATTTTCTGGTACTCAGTGAGCTCCGAGGCCAATTTTGACTTTCTGACTCTCTATGTGGACGGTGTACAAAAAGGGAAGTGGTCAGGTTCGGTCCCCTGGACGCAGGCAACGGTTGCAGTAACGGCTGGTACTCATACCTTCAAGTGGGTCTATTCAAAAGATGGGTCGGTATCTACCGGTTCAGACACCGCTTGGGTGGATGATATTGTCTTCCCGACGGTTACCTCTGGTCCTCCGCCTACGGGCAACGCTAAAAACGAAGGATTTGAGTCCGGCAATTTGACGTACCTCCCATGGGTGACAAGCGGCAATGGCTTGTGGGCTGTGAAAACAACGACTAAGCATGGTGGAATCTATGCCGTCGAGGCCCCCGTTTCCATCACCGACAATCAAAATGCGGGTATAGAGGTTACACAGAACTGCGCGGCTGGCAATATAACCTTCTGGTATTCAGTCAGCTCCGAGGCGAATTATGACTATCTCCGATTCTATATTGATGGCATAGAGCAAAGTAAATGGTCAGGCTCTATCGGCTGGAATCAAGCGTCTTTTCCTGTGATTGCCGGCAGCCATACCTTCAAATTGACGTATTCCAAGGACGGATCAGTCTCTTCAGGTTCCGATACCGCGTGGATTGATGACATCGTAATACCTGTTCCTTAGCCACATGTCAAAAGGGGGTGCTTTTAGCCCCCTTTAATATCCTCTGTTTCCTTTAGTTCCCCCTTTTACATTACTATTACATTAAAAAACCTCATTATCTGTTATGGTTCAAGGGCAGAACAGCATGTACGCCACTCGTCGCTGGAGGACAGGATCATGTTCAAGCCCTTGAAAATTGGCAAGTATGAAACACAGTACCCTTTGGTTCAGGGAGGGATGGGGGTTCGTATCTCTGCGGGTTCCCTCGCCGGTCACGTCGCGAAATGTGGCGGAGTCGCTGGTGGCTGCGCCGGGCATCGCCCTCAACAGCGGCCTGTATGACGGGTCCAACTATTTCGATGCTGATCTGGAAGCATTCAAGGCAGAACTGCATAAGGCATACGAAATTGCCCCTGACGGCATTATCGGCGTCAACGTCATGGTGGCTCTTTCCGATTACGAGAAACTGGTAGGAGCTGCCGTCGAGGGTGGAGCTAAGGTTATTGTCTGCGGTGCCGGCTTGCCATTGACTCTGCCGGGACTTACCGCCCATGCTCCTGATGTGGCGCTGGTTCCCATTGTTTCCTCTGTGCGGTGCGCCCAACTGATAGCTAAAAAATGGGAGAAAGGCTACAACCGCCTCCCCGATGCGGTGGTTGTGGAAGATCCTGATACGGCTGGCGGTCATCTGGGAGAGAAGATGGAATGTATCGGCACCGGTGAATACGACCAGTATGCAACGGTGCGCGGGGTGAAGGAATTCTTCCGCACAGAATATAATATTGATATGCCGGTCATTGCTGCCGGAGGCATTTGGGACCGCGCCGACGTGCTTCATGCCCTTGAACAGGGTGCTGACGGGGTGCAGATGGCCAGCCGTTTTGTGCCCACAGTGGAGTGCGATGCCGATGATGCCTTCAAACAGGCCTATCTGGATTGCAAAAAGGAAGATATCGGTCTGATCATGAGCCCTGCCGGCCTGCCGGGGCGGGCGATCCTCAAAACCAGGATCAGATTGTCCTGTACGACGAACTCAGGAGCTCGATTTGCACCACCGGCTGTCTGAAGAAATGCTCCTACAAGGAGAGCGGCGAGCGCTTCTGCATCGTCAAGGCTCTGGACCGAGCCCAGCGGGGTGATGTGGAAACCGGTCTTATCTTCTGCGGCACCAATGCTGGAAGGCCGATCGGATAACCACGGTGCAGGAAATATTTGACGAGCTGTTTGCTGAATCTGCCGTGGCGGAAAGAGCAGCATAGATCACGTTACACTATTCAAAAGACGGCCCGCGGTTAATCCGGCGGGCCGTTTTGTTTTGCGGCCCTTTCCCCCTATGGTTCTCAATCCTCTGACAGTATCCCCACGATTTATTCATCCTTAAAAAAGCCTGTACTCATATTTCATGTGTGCTATGCTTATTCCCTGCCTGCCAACTCTAACGCAGTGTGAAGTTGCCTGGAGGAAAAGCAGTTGCCCAACTCCATGATACATTGCCTGATCTCAAGCCACACCCATGATCGTTACACCCATGCATGGCCCATGTCATTTCCTGCCCTTTGCCGGTTAGTCATCCTTTCGTGGATAATTGCGCTCATCCTTTCCTGGCCACTACCAGCTTCTGCCCGACCGGGCGCCGACTCGTCCGCACCTGTCATTGTCGGCGGGGACCGGGACTATCCTCCCTATGAATTCATTGACAAGAATGGTCATGCGGCGGGTTTTAATGTTGAGCTGACCAGAGCCATTGCCGAAGTCATGGGCATGGATGTACAGTTCAGGCTGGGTGGCTGGTCGGAGATGCGCTCGGCCTTGCAATCGAACCAGGTTGATGTCCTGGATGGTATGTCTTACTCAGAAGAGCGGGCAAAGGAAGTGGATTTTTCCCTGCCCCACGCCATGATCAACCATGCAGTCTTCGCCCGCCGGGATTCACCCCCGGTAAACTCGCTGGCTGAGTTGGCAGGGAAGTCCGTTGCCGTCCATGGGGGCGGGATCATGCACGACATCTTGACCCAGCAGGGTTTCTCCGGCAGGCTTCAGCTTACGGCAACTCCTGCAGATGCCCTGCGCCTTCTGGCTGCAGGTAAGACCGACTATGCCATTGTCGCCATCCTTCCCGGAATGTACATCGTCCGTGAACTGAAGTTGACCAACATCTATCCGGCAGTGCGCAACGTGGCCACTCACCGCTATTGCTTTGCCGTTAAAAAAGGCACGCCGAGCTGCTCTCACGATTCAACGAGGGCTTGGCTATTCTTCGCAAGACCGGCCAATATGACGTGATTTACAACAAATGGCTGGGGGTGATGGAGCCGGAGCATGTGGATTGGAAGACCGTCGCCAAATATGGTGCGGTCGTTGTCATCCCACTGGTGATGCTTTTAGGTGGTTTCGCCCTCTGGTCGCGCACTTTACATCGGCAAGTAGCCGTTCGTACTGCTGATCTGACCAGAGAAATCGCCGAGCGCAAACATGCCGAGGAGGAGTTGCGCCTGAACCAGCAGCAGCTTGTCCAAGCTGATAAATTGGCTGCATTGGGGGTCCTGGTTTCCGGCGTTGCCCATGAGATTAATAATCCCACCGGCTTAATCCTCCTTGATGTACCGATTCTGAAACGGGCCCACGCAGATTCAGAGCGCATCCTTGAGCAGCATTACCAAGCCAGCGGGGATTTCATTATCGGTGGGATACCCTATTCAGAAATGCGCCATGAGATCCCAAGAGTCCTGGACGAGATGCAGGATGGGGCGAAGCGGATCAAGAGGATTGTCAACGATTTGAAGGATTTTGCCGCCGGGATGATTTGGCTGAGAAGCAGCGGGTTGATTTCAATGGCATCGTGGAGACGGCGCTACGACTGGTTGATCCGACGATTCGCAAGGCGACCAACCATCTGCAGATTGAGTATGCCCGGGAAATGCCACCGATCCTGGGCAACAGCCAACGGATAGAGCAGGTGGTGGTAAACCTGATTCTGAACGCTTGCCAGGCTTTGCCCGATGCGGAGCGGGCAATTGCCATCAGCACCCGTTATAACCGTACCACTGCCAGCGCCATATTGGTTGTCCGTGACGAAGGTGTCGGCATTGAGCCAGAGAATCTGTCACGCCTGACGGATCCCTTTTTTACCACAAAGAGGGAAAGCGGGGGGACCGGTCTTGGCTTGTCGGTTTCCGATGGCATCATCAAGGAGCACGGGGGCCGTATATACTTCAAGTCAGCCCCTGGTGCCGGCACTACCGTTACCTTGTCCATACCGGTAATTAAAGAGGAGCAGACGACGTGAATGCAATGGACCAACAGTACCTGCTTTCGGCATCCTGCTGGTGGACGATGAGCCGCCTGGTTAAAATCCCTTTCCCTGACGCTGCGAAGCTGCGCTGGGCTTACCAATATCAGTACCTGCCAGGACAGCCGCGAGGTGATGGGATTACTTGCCCAGGGAGGCATCGGCCTGGTCCTCCTCGATCTGACCATGCCCCATCTGTCGGGGGAAGAACTCCTTAAACAGGTTGCCGAGCAACATCCGGAAACGACCACCATTGTCGTCAGCGGCCTGAATCAGTTGGAAACGGCGGTCCGTTGCATGAAACTGGGCGCCTTTGACTACTTCATCAAAACCGATGATGAAGACCGGATTGTGGGAGGTGTACTGCGGGCGGTCCGGATGAAAGAGATGCAGCTTGATTATCTGGAGATGTCGAGCCGGCTTGCTTCAGGGGAATTGCAGCATCCTGATGCTTTTGCCGCCATTGTTACCGCCGATCGAGCCATGCTCAATGTCTTTGCCTATGCGGAGGCGGTGGCGAAGAGTCCCCAACCGCTGATGATCACTGGCGAAAGCGGGGTCGGTAAGGAGCTGATTGCCCAGGCCGTGCACCGGTTGAGCGGTTGCCGCGGGAAACTGGTGACGGTCAATGTGGCAGGCCTGGACGACACCGTCTTTGCCGATACCCTCTTTGGCCATGTGCGGGGTGCCTTCACCGGTGCAGATCAACTGCGCCGGGGGATGGTTGAGGAGGCAGCTGATGGTACGCTCTTTCTCGATGAGATTGGCGACCTGAGCATCCCCTCACAGGTGAAGCTGTTGCGCCTTTTGCAGGAGGGGGAATTTTTCCCTCTGGGTTGCGACCAGCCCAGGCGGCTCAAGGCACGCATAATCGTTGCCACTCACCAGAACCTGATGGAAAAGGAGTCGGCAGGAACCTTCCGCCGTGATCTCTTTTATCGTCTGCGCACACATCAGATACATGTCCCTCCTTTACGTGAGCGGCCCGGAGACATAACCCTGTTGCTGGATCATTTTTTGAGAGAAGCCGCACAAGCGCTGGTAGAAAGAAACCTACTCCTCCCCGGGAGCTGGCCCAGTTTCTCATTATGTACAGCTTTCCCGGCAATGTGCGTGAGCTTAAAGCTATGGTTTACGATGCGGTCAGCATCCACCGCGACCGAATGCTCTCCATGGAGTCATTCCTCAAGGCGGCCGGACAATCTCAGCCCGCTGCAAAAGAGTCCCCATCGCCCCCAAGACAGAATCCCTTTGCCGGTTTTGTCGATCTCCCCACCTTCAGTGATGCTGCTGCTTTTCTTGTTGCCGAGGCCATGCATCGCGCCAACGGCAATCAGACCATGGCGGCACGTCTGCTTGGCATCTCCCAGCCTGCTCTGAACAAGAGACTTAAGGTGATGCGTCCTGAACCGGTATAACCACGGGTTATACCATAACCTGAGGCTATCATCGTGCTAACATGCTGATTACATTAATATAAACCAGCAACGCAGTCTGCTGTTATAACCTCAGGCTATAGACCTTCGCTGTCAGAGATCAAAGTTCTGGTGCGTATTTATGATGTAATACCAGTAGGTTAGTCGTTTTTGTACTGCTTGGCATTCTCCATGCTCTTATGGGTTAGATACGAAAGGGAGCCATCCGGCCCCTTCAATATTAGCCCAAGTGGAGGTGTCTCATGGCAATGTTCTGGATTCAATTCGTACTCGTGCTCGGTGCCGTTCTCATCGGTATCCGGAGAGGAGGGGTAGCTCTCGGCCTTATCGGTGGGCTGGGCGTAACCTTACTGACCATAGGCTTCAGGAGTGCTCCTTCTGAGCCTCCCATTGCAGTAATGCTGATCATCCTGGCAGTGGTTACTGCCTCAGCGACACTGCAGGTAGCAGGTGGTCTGGACTACCTGGTGCAGCTCACCGAGCGGATGCTCCGTGCCCACCCCAAGTATGTGACCATTCTTGCCCCCTTAAGCACCTTTTTCCTTACTGTCTGCGTTGGAACTGGCCATGCCGTCTATGCTCTGCTGCCGGTCATTTCCGATGTGGCCATCAAGACCGGTATCCGGCCGGAGCGACCCATGGCAATCTCCAGCGTTGCCTCCCAGATGGGAATCACAGCCAGTCCGGTGGCCGCCGCAGTGACCTTTTTCCTGGGTTTTGCCGCCAAGGCAGGCCACCCGGTTACCTTGATCGATATCATCTGCGTTACCATGCCGGCCGGGATCATCGGCGTGCTTGCGGCTGCAGGTTGGAGTTTCAACCGTGGCAAGGATCTGGATAAGGATGCCGAATTTCAGGCCCGTCTTACAGATCCCGACTTTCGCAAAGCCCTCGATGCAGATGTAACGACACTGGACAAGAAGATTTCCACCACCGCCAAAGTTTCCGTAGCGCTGTTTTTTACCGGCGTAGCACCATCATACTTTTTGCGGTCTGTCCCGAACTGCTGCCCATGGGTGCCGATAAAAAGCCCGTTGCCATGACCACGGTCGTACAATTCATTATGCTGGCCTATGGCGCCTTCATCATGTTCTCAGCCAACGTCAAAGCAAAAGACATCGCCCATTCAAGTGTCTTTATCGCCGGCATGATTGCTGTCGTCTCCATTTTCGGCATTGCCTGGATGAGCGATACCTTCATCTCTGCCAACAAGAAGTTTCTGGTGGACAATATCGGTATCATGGTAAAAATCGCCCCGTGGACTTTTGCCATTGCAACCTTCTGCATCTCGGCCTTCGTCAAGAGCCAAGCTGCGACCCTTGCCATTACCCTGCCTCTCGGCCTTGCCCTCGGGCTGCCGATTCCTTTGCTGCTTGGTCTGATGCCGGCAAGCTATGCCTACTTCTTCTTTGCCTTCTATCCCAGTGACCTGGCGGCTATTAACTTCGATCGCACCGGCACTACCCACATCGGCAAGTACCTGCTCAATCACAGCTTCATGATCCCAGGGCTCATCGGCGTCGGGGTATCGACGATCACCGCTTATCTTATTTCCAGTGCCATTCTGTAAGGACAGGTTTAATAGGAAGAAGAATGGGGCTGCAGGAGGAATTGCAGCCTCTTTTTTTTTCAATATATCCCACTCAATTAATAGGGCCTTTTTTCCACTTGACCACCTTAGGGTGAAATGTTATATCAAGAAAAGTTGATATAACTTATTTGCTTCTCTTGATGTGATCATGCTAGAAACCATAAAAGCCTTGGCAGACCCATGTCGCCTGCGTCTCGTTGCTGTGTTGTCCATCGGTGAGTTCACGGTGCAGGAACTGACGCGGATCCTCGGCATGGGGCAGTCGCGCATATCCCGGCACCTGAAGATATTGACTGATGCCGGTGTTCTTGATGTAAAGCGCCAGGGCACCTGGAGCTATTACCGGGTCGGCGAAGCCAATTCCTTTTTCAGTGATATTCATCCCGCGCTGAAGAGGGAGATGGAGAGCCTTCCCGGCAGGGCCGACGACACGGCTGCCGTGGCCAGGGTGCTTGAAGAGCGTCGGCGGCGTAGCCAGGAATTTTTCGACCAGCATGCCCGTCAGTGGGATGACCTGGCCCGAACCCTGCTGCCGGTGCCGGAGTATCGAGAGCGGCTGCTGGCTAAGGTGCCGGCTGCTGCGGATGTCCTGGAGATTGGTGTCGGTACTGGGGGGCTGTTACCCCGGTTGGCTGCTGTCGCCTCCCGCGTAATCGGCGTAGATCATTCCCCTGCCATGCTTGAAGAGGCCCGCCATCGGGTTGGAGGACTTGAAGAGGTGGAACTGCGCCTCGGGAGATGACCCACCTGCCCGTTGCCGATGGCGGGGTGAGGTGTGTGGTGGCCAATATGGTTTTGCACCATGCTGCCGACCCGGTTGCCGTGTTGAATGAAATACACCGGGTATTGGCCGTTGACGGGACGCTCCTGATTGCTGACCTGGCCCGCCATGAGCGCGAGCTGGCCCGGGAGCAGCTGGCCGACCAATGGCTGGGATTCGAAGAAAACGAACTCGCCAACTGGCTTGCGGCTGCAGGTTTCGACCGGGTCGAGTGCCAATCCATCGCCGGTGATTCCGGCCATGTGCCGGTATTGCTGGTGAAGGCTACAAAACTGGCAATGAACAGGTCCTAAAGCCTGTGAAGATGTTCATCAGACAGAGAAGAGGCAGCCTCCTTCCCAAGCGGGGGAGGGAGCTGTTTCATGATTCGGTATAGCCAGCTAAAGACGACTGGCAAATGTCTATAACCAACAGCAAAGGAGAAAGCACCATGTCACAGGATTTTAAAGTAGCCGATCTGTCCCTTGCCGAGTGGGGGAAGAAAGAAATTAGAATTGCCGAAACGGAGATGCCCGGCTGATGGCAATTCGCGACGAGTACGCCGGAGCGCAGCCCTTGAAAGGAGCCCGTATCACCGGGTCGCTGCACATGACCATTCAGACGGCGGTCTTGATCGAGACGCTGAAGGCACTTGGTGCAGAGGTCCGTTGGGCATCATGCAACATATTCTCCACCCAGGATCATGCTGCTGCTGCAATAGCAGCCCAGGGGATTGCGGTCTTTGCGGTGAAGGGTGAGACTTTGGAAGAATATTGGGATTACACCCATCGCATCTTTGAGTGGCCCGATGGTGGCTTCTCCAACATGATCCTGGATGATGGTGGCGATGCAACACTGTTGCTCCATCTGGGCGCCAAAGCCGAAAAAGATGCCAAGGTACTGGACAACCCCGGCTCCGAGGAGGAAACGATCCTCTTTGCTGCAATCAAAAGCAAGCTGGCAACAGACCCCGCCTGGTACTCAACCCGTATTGGCCATGTGAAAGGGGTAACTGAAGAGACCACCACTGGCGTGCACCGTCTTTACCAGATGCACGAGCGTGGCGACCTGCGCTTCCCCGCCATCAACGTTAATGATTCGGTGACCAAATCCAAGTTCGATAATCTCTACGGCTGTCGCGAGTCCTTGGTGGACGGCATCAAGCGGGCAACAGACGTCATGGTGGCGGGCAAAGTCGCCCTGGTCTGCGGCTATGGGGATGTGGGCAAGGGCTCCGCACAAGCGCTCAGGGCGCTGTCTGCCCAGGTGTGGGTGACGGAGGTCGATCCCATCTGTGCCCTGCAGGCTGCCATGGAAGGGTATCGCGTGGTGACCATGGATTACGCCGCTGACAAGGCGGATATCTTCGTCACCTGCACCGGCAACTACCATGTCATCACCCATGAACACATGCTGAAAATGAAAGACCAGGCCATTGTCTGCAACATCGGGCATTTCGATAACGAAATCGAGGTGGCGGCCCTGGAAAAATACCAGTGGGAAGAAATCAAGCCCCAGGTAGACCACGTGATCATGCCGTCGGGCAACCGGATCATCCTGCTGGCCAAGGGAAGACTGGTGAATCTGGGTTGCGCCACCGGCCATCCCAGCTATGTCATGTCCTCTTCCTTCGCCAACCAGACCATCGCCCAGATCGAGATCTTCAGCAATCCCGGCAAATACGCGGTGGGGGTCTACACATTACCCAAGCACCTGGACGAGAAAGTGGCGAGGTTGCAACTGAAGAAGCTGAATGCCCAGTTAAGCATCCTGACCAAGGAGCAAGCCGATTACATAGGCGTAAATGTGGACGGGCCTTACAAATCTGAGCATTATCGGTATTAGCAGGTTGTTGAAAAACTGCTGCGTGGCCGATCTGCTGCGTTATCGCTCGCTCAAAACCTCAACGTACAGTGGGTACGCTTCGGCTTTTCGCTCGCTTAAGCCTTGCATTTCGGCCTACTCTCGACGTTTTTCAACAACCTGTTAGACGCATGATGTCGGCTGGACTTTTTTTTCTGAAATAAGTATATTTGGTGTGGTTATGGGCCGCCGATTTTTATCGGCGGCTTTCGCACGTCCAGCAATAAAAGGAGCAAAAGATGAAAAGCTTGACTACTGCAGTAATGCTGGTGACTCTAATGGCTGGAAGCGCCTCGGCCATGTCCAAGGAGGGGTGTGGCGGGGAATGTGCCTCGTGTCATCTTCTTTCTGTGAAAGAGGCCAATGCCTTGTAAAAGACCTTGGGGGCGGGTAACAAAGGTGAAATTTCCGGCCATGCGTGGCGTCTGGGAGCTTGACATGGAGAAGGATGGTAAAAAGGCCGTCGCCTATCTGGATTACGGCAAGAAACACGTCATTCCCGGACCCATATTCAATCTGGCAACTAAAAAACCCATAAGCGGCGGGGCACAACAGCCGGCTGGGGTAACCAAGGTGAATCCGGCTCTTCTTACGCCTGCCAACTCCATAATTCTCGGAAATCCTCAGGGGAAAAAAGGCTTTTTGTCTTTACCGATCCCGATTGCCCCTTTGCGCAAAACTGCATGTGGAGCTGAAGAAGCTTGTCGCCATGGATCCGTCGGTAGTCGTGTACGTGAAACTGTTCCCGCTGAAAATGCATCCCGCAGCCTACGACAAATCCAGGGTCATACTCCAGGGACCGTCGGCCAAGCTTCTTGACGATGCCTTTGCCAAGGTGACCTTGCCTGCTCCTGGCCCTAACACGCCGACCAAAGGTGTGGAGGAAAATATTAAGCTTGCCGGGCGGCTCGGCGTCAATTCTACGCCGACGATGATTTTTCCCGATGGCAGGGTGGTGGCCGGTTCAAAGTCTGCCACTGAAATTCAGGCTCTTTTTAAGGTTAAAAAGTCGCATAAATGATGACCAGCAAGCTGTTATGGATGGATAAAAAGAAAGGCCTGTCGATGCGACAGGCCTTTCTTTTATCTTGTGGAATTTCCTTTTTTGTTTTCTCCATCTTTTTTCCCCCGACCCGCGGTGGAGCATGCGTCGGCCATTCAGGTGGAGACGCCGAGACGTGGGAGGATATATTTCTGTAAGACTACCCATAAGACGAGAAATCCCAGCACTACAAAAATCTCTTGCATGAAAACCTCCTTTTTCCGATAAAGTAACATATATTCTAAAAACTGCATACAACGAAAATCAGACTTGCAAAAAACGGTTGACATATCCATTGTCTATCGCTATAGTGAAAATCATTTTCAATCCGGAGAGGCCTGTGAAGCGTGCCAAGAAAAAAGCTTTCAGCGAATTTATTGCCCAGAAGGGCCTCAAGTCCACGCGCCAGCGTGACATTATCCTCGATTTCTTCCTGTCTTCGTCGGAACACATGAGCCTTGAAGAGCTTTATCTCAAACTCCGGGCAAAGCACCCGGCCATCGGCTATGCCACAGTCTATCGCACACTGAAGCTTTTTGCCGAGTCAGGCATAGCCCGTGAAATCCAGTTCGGTGACGGGCAGACTCGCTATGAGCATGTGACTGAGGGGGAGCACCATGACCATCTGGTTTGTACCCGCTGCGGCGCCATTGCCGAATTTGAGAATGAGACCATTGAAAAGCTGCAGGACGAGATAGCTGCCGGCTACGGCTTTCTAATCAAAACACATAAACTCGAGCTGTATGGCCTTTGTGCCAAATGCCGGAGATAAAATTTTTTACCGCACATTTGAAAATGACTATCAATTACAACTAAGGAAGTAAACCCAAATGGATGTATTCAAGAAAAAGGCTTCATGTCATTCCAATGCCAGTGCATCAACCGGTGCGGCCAAGAAGGTCGCATTGGTGGGAAACCCTAATGTGGGGAAAAGTGTCCTTTTCAATGCCTTGACCGGTGCTTATGTCACGGTTTCCAATTACCCTGGCACTTCGGTAGAGGTGGCTCGCGGTTCTGCCTCGATCAACGGTGAAGTATGTGAGATCATAGACACGCCGGGCATGTATTCCCTCCTGCCGATTACCGAGGAGGAGCGGGTGGCCCGCGAGATTCTACTCAAGGAATCTCCCGATGTGGTTCTGCATGTGCTGGATGCAAGGAACTTGGAGCGGATGCTGGTCATGACCCTGCAGCTTATCGATGCCCAGTTGCCGGTGGTGCTGGTGGTGAACATCATGGATGAGGCGGAGCGGATGGGACTTGTAATCGACATCCCACTCTTGCAGGAAAAACTCGGTATTCCGGTCATAGGTGCTGCCACCGCTAAAAAACGCGGCCTGGAAGAGATCAGGAAGGCCATTGCCGGCTACAGCAGGAAGACTCATGCGGTATTCGGCTACAGCAAACGGCTGGAGGCGGATATCGAAAGTGTCGCTCAGCTGATCAAGTGCGACTATCCGTTAGCGAAAAAATCGCTGGCGTTGCTGCTCTTGCAGAGGGACGAAGAGGTAACCGCCCTCATTGCCGAACGTGAAGGTGAAGGTTTTGCAGCCGTTTCCGACAAAGTGCGCGAGAAAACCTTCGAGCGGCGGGAATCCTTTAACCTGGACCTGTCCATGGAGCGAAAAGGTATAGTCAAAGGACTACTTGCCGGGGTTTTCAATCTGCCGGACAAGAGGGTCGTTACATTTAATGAGCGCCTTTCCCGTTGGGCGGTCAGACCCTTAACAGGAATACCCTTGCTGCTGATAGTTCTTTATTATGGCCTTTACCAGTTCGTCGGTGTCTTTGGCGCAGGTACGCTCGTTGATTTTCTCGAAGGGACTCTCTTCGAAGGATATTTCAACCCGTGGATCACAGAACTCATCAAAGGGGTAGTTCCCTGGGAAGTCATTCAGGAACTTTTTGTCGGAGAATACGGTGTGCTGACCCTTGGTCTGCGCTATGCAGTGGGGATCATTCTTCCCATCGTGGCGACCTTCTTCCTCTTCTTTTCCATTCTTGAGGACAGCGGCTATTTTCCGCGGCTGGCGTTGCTGGTAGACAGGGTCTTCAAGAAAATCGGCCTCACCGGCCGTGCCGTCATTCCCATCGTTCTCGGTTTCGGTTGCGATACCATGGCTACCATGGTTACCCGTACGCTGGAAACGGTGCGGGAGCGAATTCTCGCCACCCTGCTGCTGGCTCTGGCCATTCCCTGTTCCGCACAGCTCGGCGTTATTCTGGCGCTATTGTCCAAGGCGCCGGGGGCTCTTCTGGTCTGGAGTATCAGCCTTTTGCTCATATTCCTTTTAATCGGTTTCCTTGCGGCCCGCCTCGTGCCCGGCGAGACCCCGATGTTCTATATGGAGCTGCCCCCCATGCGGCTTCCCCAGCTGTCCAACGTTCTGACCAAGACCTATACCAGGATGCAGTGGTACTTTCTGGAAATCCTGCCGCTCTTCATACTGGCATCGGTGCTGCTGTGGATCGGCAAACTCACTCATTTTTTCGAGAAGTCGGTGGAAGTTATGAGTCCGGTAATGTCCATGATGGGGCTGCCCAAGGATGTAGCTGTCGCCTTCATCTTCGGCTTCTTCCGTCGGGATTATGGGGCTGCCGGACTGTATGATCTGCAGACCAAGGGTATACTGGATGGACGGCAATTGACGGTTGCAGCGGTGACGCTGACCCTCTTCATTCCCTGTGTGGCCCAGTTCCTGGTCATGAAAAGAGAGCGGGGTTTAAAGGTCGCCTTGGCCATCGGTGTCTTTGTCAGCGCTCTTGCCTTTGGCAGCGGTTATCTGCTCAACCAGTTCCTGCTCGTCACCAAGCTGGTATAACAAGAGGTTATCCCAATGAAGTGCGGCTATTGCGGACACGAATTCAGCCAGGAAGAAGGCATCACCGGTT
This sequence comes from Geotalea toluenoxydans JCM 15764, assembly GCF_001311985.1. Classification (GTDB taxonomy): domain Bacteria; phylum Desulfobacterota; class Desulfuromonadia; order Geobacterales; family Geobacteraceae; genus Geotalea; species Geotalea toluenoxydans. The sequence goes on along the minus strand of NZ_BBCJ01000005.1, from coordinate 101,178 downwards.
GCGGGAAATGCGGCAAACCGGGGAAATGCAGCATGGTGCGCTGTCCACGCTGCTACTACGAGAATCCGCCTGAAATGAAGGTGTTGAAAAAACTTAAGGGATTGTTGGTAAAAAACGAAAAGGAATAGCAGGTTAAAACAATACAAGGAGCATGTAATGAAGTTATCGGATAAAGCGGAAGAAATTCTGGAAGCGCTATGGATTGCCGTTGAGGAGGAAGGAAAAGGCTTTGCCGAGATCGATGGCATCGGCATTCCGGCCGGTGATCCAGCCTACCAGGAGTTGACCTCCCAGACACTGGTCGAGGTAAAGGAGGGGCGGGTCTACTTTCGTCCGGAGGGCAAGGTAGAAGGCAGGCGTACGATCCGCCGCCACAGGCTGGCAGAACGGCTGCTCATGGATGTGCTGAATGTGCGCGGGGAGGCCGGAGACGACAAGGCTGCCAGTTCGAGCATCTGCTCAACGAAGGGTCGATGCCAAGGTCTGCACCATGCTCAACCATCCCACCACCTGTCCCCACGGCAAACACATTCCGCCGGGGGAGTGCTGCGAGGAAGCGAAAAAAAGTGGTGATCTGGGTGTTGTCCCCCTCACGGAGCTGAAATCGGGCGAAGAAGGGGAAATAGCCTATATCCAGACAGAAGACAGTAAAAAGATGCAGAAACTCATGGCCATGGGGGTGCTTCCCGCAACCGCATCATCCTCTCCCAGACCTTTCCCTCCTACATTTTCAGGGTAGGTTTTTCCGAATTCGCCATCGATTCGGCCATGGCCCGTGAAATTTTCGTCCGAAAGTAGGCGGCGTTAAAAGTCTATAAATAGCTGCCGATTTCCTGTGACTTAGTATACTTATAGATGTGTACCTGCTGAAGAGGCATGTTTTTCTTGAATAAAGGACGCAAATTTATTACCCTTCACCACGTAAAAATCACGCTTTGGAGGACACATCAATGAAAAAAAAATTCTGTCATGCTGACGGCTGTTTCCCTGCTCTTCGCCGCCACTTCAGCATTTGCTGCCACCGACACGCTGCCCAAGGGGTACGAAAAGTGGAGAAAAGCAAGGAAAAGGTAGTCAGTGACAAGAGTTCGCTTTTCTATGGGGTTCACAACATCTATGTGGACAAGAAAGCCATGCCCGCCTACAAAGCCGGGGGAAAATATCCCGAAGGCAGCCGCTTTGTGGTCGATTACTACAAGTTAAAGGAAGAAAACGGCAAGCCGGTAAAAGGTAAAAAGAACATGATCGTCCTGATGAAAAAGGACAAGAAATTCAAAGAAACCGGCGGCTGGCAATTCGTCGGTTTCACCGGCGAGGGGAAGGCTTCCAAGCTTGACCCGGTGAAAAACTGCTATGAATGCCATCTGAAAGAAGCAAAAGATAGAGATTACGTCATTTCGAAGTATACCGATTTCAAGTAACAAACTCCCGCGAGAAGTCTCCATCTCAAAAAGCACCACAGGACCTGTGGTGCTTTTTTGTATTTTATCCCTCAAGCTATTCCGCCTTCTGACGATATGTTTAAAAACAAGAGGTGGTGCACTGCCTTACATCTGCATGAAACAGGGTTGAAACTATGTTTATGGATAACAACGTGCCGGCCTTCAATGTCAACTCCTTGCCATCCTCCTGGCCTGCACGCCTCGCCTCGGCAAGCCGGCTATTGATGGAGATATCAGGCACCACAGAGGAAGAATTCCTGGCAACCGGGGCGAGGCTCCACGATTTTTACGACCGGGCCGGACAAATCTCCCAAATGTCTTCGGAGATGGCCGGCCAGGTTTCCGGCGAAGAAATTTCCCATACCATTGGCCGCCTCCGGGAGATACTTGTCCAGATGGACGAGTACCTGGTCCATGGGGAGAAGGAGACGGAACAGAGTTCCCAAACCTTGCGCTCAATTCTTCTTTTATTGGACAAGACTGGTGCTCCCCTTTCAGGTTTCAGGAAAATAAACAAGTCGCTACGCATGCTCGGTATTTCAACCAAGATAGAAAGTGCACGTCTTGGGCAGAGCGCTGCAGGATTCGACACGCTGGCAAATGATGTTGGTCAGCTTTCCATTCAGGTGCTTGAAAAGGCGGGGACAATACTTGAACAAAAGGAACTGCTGACTTCTGCGATCCGCCAGACCCTGAACCAGGTTCTTGATCTGGGCATAGAACAAAAGGGTCAGGTAAAGGGAATCCTGGAAAGAACCCAGACAAGTCTTGCTGCCCTGACCGAAGTCAATTCCCGCTGTTCCACGGCTGCATCTGCCATAGCCGAAGCTTCGGGAGTCGTGTCCCGAAACATTGGCGAAGTTGTCATGTCCATGCAGTTCCACGATATAGTCCGTCAACAGATCGAGCATGTGGCCGAGGCTCTGGATGATCTGCAGAACAGCCTGGAAAGCGAGGGGGAAGACCGGGATGGGATGGCGCCCGCTCTGGCGCAGACTGCTGTCGGTATTTGCCAACTGCAGGCGGCACAGCTATCCCATGCCAGCGACGAACTCAATGGCGCTGTGGGGCGTATTGTCGACAACTTGCACGGCATAGCGGCAAAGGAAGCACGCCTTTCCGAAGATACCAGTGCCATGGCAGGTGTGGCAGATCAGACGGGAAGCTCTTTTCTGACGGGACTGGAAGCCGATCTCACCGTGGTTGGCGCCGTTCTGGATAAGAGTTCCCAGCTCAATCGTGCCCTGACCAAGGCCATGAACACCGTTGCCGAAACGGTAACGGAGATTACGGCATTCGTCAGCGATATTGAGTTCATCGGTGAGGAAATCGAACTCATCGCCCTCAATGCACAGGTGAAAGCTGCCCTGACCGGTGACGATGGCGCCGCGCTTGGAGTCCTTGCAGAGGCTATTCAACGGCTGTCGGTGGATGCCATTGCCCAGACCTCTGCCGTTTCCAATATGTTGACCGAAGTTACCAATGCCACCGAAGGCCTCTGCAACAGTGCCAAGGCGGATGCGACCGAGCTTGACCAGGAAGTGGAAGAAATGGTCAGTTCACTGCCGGGGCTGCTTCAATCCCTGCAGAGAGTGAATGATTCACTTAGCGAATGTCTGCAGAACATGCAGGGGGCTGTTGAAACGCTTTGTACAGATATTGACGCAGCAACCAACGGCATTACGGCCCATTTTCAGGTGACCCAGGTGATCGACCAGGTAAGGAGCGAACTGTGCGCCATTATCGATGAAGCCCGCCTCATCGCTCCGTCATCTGATGCTGAAAACGGCAATCTGATGCAGCTTGCCGACCGCTACACCATGGACAGCGAACGCAAGATCCATCATTCCATGATCAAAAAAGAAGAGGGAGCAAGTGCTCAACCTGTACCTGCCGGTCCTGTCAGCGAAGTTTCTTCGCCGGCATCCGATGGGCTGGGAGATAACGTGGAGCTGTTTTAAATATTCAGCGTCAGCTTTAGGAGGAGAATCTGTTATGGGTGAACTGAAGGTGACCATGGCCAAAGCGGAAGGGGACCCTGCTGCCTTGGTTGTAAAAGTCAGCGGACCGCTTACCGTCCAGAACGTTGGGGAATTGAAAGCTTCTCTTTTGCAGGCATTTGAGGGAGGGGAACAGCTTTGCCTCGACCTGGCCGGGGTGACGGAGGTCGACTTGGCAGGCCTGCAACTCCTATGCTCGGCTCACCGCAGTTCCCTGCACCTCAACAAGCATCTCTGCATCACTACCGGTGATAGCGATATTATTGATACGGCGAGCATGGAAGCAGGTTTTCAGCGCCATGTGGGATGTGCCCAGGACAAGGAAAAAGCTGCTTTTGGGTGGGAGGGAATGATTGATGGGAAAGATAATCATGACGGCGGATGATTCCGCCAGTGTCCGACAGATGGTCAGTTTTACCCTGAAACAGAACGGATACGAAGTGGTGGAAGCGGTGGACGGAAAAGATGCGCTGCAGAAGCTTGGCGGACAAAAGGTCGATATGCTCATCACCGACCTGAATATGCCGAACCTGGACGGGATCGGCCTGATCAAGGGGGCGCGGGCTCTGCCTGCCTGTAAATTCATTCCTATCGTTATGCTTACCACGGAATCCCAGGACAGCAAAAAACAGGAAGGAAAGGCCGCCGGGGCAACCGGCTGGATAGTCAAGCCTTTCAAGCCTGAACAGCTGATGGCGGTGGTGAAGAAGGTGCTCGGATGATGGACCAACATCAAGAGGCATTCAAGGAAGAGGCTTACGAGCTTCTGGCAGAGCTGGAAACTTCCCTCCTGGAGCTTGAAGAAAGGCCTGATGATGAGGAAGTGATCGGCCGGGTCTTCCGGGCCATGCATACCATCAAGGGATCGGGGGCAATGTTCGGTTTTGAAGACATTGCCGCTTTTACCCACGAAGTGGAAACGGTTTTCGATCTGGTGCGCAACGGCCTGATTCCGGTAACCAAAAAACTGGTCAACGTCACCCTGGCCGCTCGCGATCAGATCAAGGCCATGCTTGATGCTTCAACCGGGGGCGCCGTGGTTGACGTAGCCTGCACCGCAGAGATAATTGCCACCCTGAAGAGCATGCTTCCCGAAACGGAGCCTGAAAAATCATCGGCAAACCTTCAACCGGCTGAAGAGGCAAAAGGGGGACAGCAGGAATCGGCTGAAGTTACCTACCGGATCCGCTTCGAACCAGACCAGGGTATTTTCATGCGAGGAACCAATCCCCTGAGCCTGGTCAAGGAATTGAGGGAGCTTGGCCAGAGCCGGGTAATTGCCCAGGTGACCAACCTGCTTCCCCTGGAGGAAATGGATGCGGAGAGCTGCTATGTCTACTGGGATGTGATTCTGACCACCAACAGGGGAATGGATGCCATCAAGGATGTATTCATATTTGTGGAGGACGATTGCGAGCTGAAGATCGAGGTTATTGACAGTGGAACACCTTTCGTCGGGGAAGATGGCTACAAGAAACTTGGCGAAATATTGGTGGAACGGGGTGATCTGAACTTCGAAGAGATGAAGAATATCCTGTCCCAGCAGAAGCGATTTGGAGAAATTGCCATTGAGAGCGGGTTTGTGGAACCGGAAAAAATCATCTCTGCCCTTGTGGAGCAGCAGCATGTGAAGGAGGTCCGCCAGGAAAGGCAATCCCAGGAGAGTGCTTCCAGCATCCGTGTTCCGGCAGAAAAACTGGACGTTCTGGTAAACCTGGTGGGAGAGCTGGTCACGGTCCAGGCTCGTCTCAGTCAGACCTCCGCCGGGCGCAGGGATGCGGAACTGATGTCCATCGCCGAAGAGGTGGAGCGTCTGACCGCAGAATTGCGGGATAACGCCCTCAACATCAGGATGCTGCCCATCGGCACCACCTTCAGCAAGTTCAAGCGCCTGGTTCGCGACCTTTCCAACGAACTGGGCAAAAAGATTGAAATGGAGACTTCCGGTGCTGAGACGGAGCTGGATAAGACCGTCATCGAAAAGCTCAACGATCCCCTGGTGCACCTGATCCGCAACAGCATCGACCACGGCATAGAAATGCCCGAAGAGCGAGCTGCAGCCGGCAAGCCGGCACAGGGGACGGTGCATCTTTCCGCCGTACATTCCGGCGACAGTGTCTTCATTACCATCAAAGACGACGGTGCAGGACTGGACAAGGAGGCCATTCGGGCCAAGGCCATAGAAAAGGGGCTTATTCAGCCCACCACGGAACTGTCCGAAAAAGAGATCTTTGCCCAGATCTTTGCTCCCGGCTTTTCCACTGCTAAAAAGATCTCCAGCGTCTCCGGGCGCGGTGTCGGAATGGATGTGGTCAAGAGGGCCATCGAAGCGTTGCGGGGCACCATCGAAATAACCAGCAAACGGGGAGAAGGCACCACCATCACCGTAAAGATACCCCTGACCCTGGCCATCATCGAAAGCCTGCTGGTCCAGATCGGCGGCGACCGTTTCCTGCTTCCACTTTCGCTGGTGGATGAATGTGTGGAGTTGACCGGCAGCGACATCGAAAAGTCCCATGGAAGAAATCTGGCCACCGTTCGTGACCACATGGTGCCATACATCCCACTCCGGGAGAAGTTCCGGATCAGCGGCAATGCGCCGGATATCCAGCAGATCGTCATCACCCAGGTCAACGGCATGCGTGTCGGCTTTGTGGTCGACCATGTCATAGGCGAGCACCAGACGGTTATCAAATCACTGGGACGGGCTTACAAAAATGTCGAGGGCATATCGGGAGCGACGATTCTGGGTGACGGGGCGGTTGCACTGATCGTGGATATCCCGCAACTGATAAAGGAAGTGGAAGCGCAGAGCCTGCAATAGGTTGTTCAAGGACAATCTTATTTAATGTGGTTAGAAAGGGAGGAAACATTTCATGGACGTCAGCAATATGAAACTTGCTACAAAATTGTACGGTGGTATTGGTCTGATCGTCGCAGCTCTTGTGTGTGTTGTACTGTTCCAGGTGATAAAGATGCGGGAGCTGGGCAATGTCCAGGATCACGGAGCCGACCTGAGTGGCAACGCAGTTGCCATTCAGGAAGTGCAGGTGCGGCTTGAGGCTCTGTACGGCATAATGGCCGACGCGTTATCAATCGCAACCTTGCTGAATCACGCAAGGAATTCAAGGAGTCTAAAGACAACCTTCTGAAAGATGTGGATAATGTGCGCAAAATGGCCGATACGGCGGAGGAAAAGCAGTTGGCTGAAGTCTTTGCCGTCAATCTCGCCAAGTATCAGGACCTGTTTGAAAACAGGCAGCTGCCCGAGTTGCAGAAAGGCGCCGGCTCCAGCACGGAAGAGATCCGCAGGATAGACGCGCTGCTCGATGCTGCACGGGATGCCGCAATCGAGCCGTTGCATAAGATTGTCGTCTCCATCAAGAAGGAAAGCACCGATGGTGATGCAATGTTCGATGCCTTGAGGCAGCGAACCTCCACCATATCCATTGTTTGCAGCGTAGCGGCACTGATCTTCTCGGTCATTTTCGGCTGGCTGCTGGTCAGGAACGTGCAGCGGCAGTTGGGGGGAGATCCACTCTACGTGGTCGAGATAACGCGCAAGGTCGCAGCAGGTGACCTGTCAATGTCCATAGACACCACAGGCAAGGATGAACGAAGTTTGATCTTTGCCATGGCGCAAATGATGTGTACCGTAAAGGCACTAGTCGACGATACCGGCATGCTGGTAAAGGCGGCCATCGACGGCAAGCTCGATGTAAGGCTGACGCCGACAAGCACCATGGGGAATTCCAGAAAATAGTTCATGGAGTCAACGCGACCCTTGATGCGGTAGTAACCCCTCTGAACGTGACGGCCGATTATGTTGCCCGCATCTCAAAGGGTGACATGCCCCCTCAGATAACGGAGGAGTATAAGGGGCAGTACAATCTGATCAAACAGAACCTTAACCTGCTGATCGATTCCACTAACCGTATTGCAGCAGCAGCCAGGGAAGTGGCCGACGGCAACCTGCAAGTGGAGCTGAAGGCGCGTTCGGAGAATGATGAGCTGATGAAAGCATTGTCAGCCATGGTGGCCAATCTTGTGGACGTCATCGGCAACGTGAAATCTGCCGCAGACAACGTTGCAGCCGGCAGCCAGCAGCTTTCCGCAGGTTCCGAGGAAATGTCCCAGGGAGCAAGCGAGCAGGCTGCCGCTGCCGAAGAAGCATCCTCTTCCATGGAGGAAATGACCGCAAGCATCAGACAGAATGCTGACAATGCCATGCAGACCGAAAAAATCGCCCTGAAATCAACCGCTGACGCCAGGATGGGGGAAGGGCCGTTGATGAAACAGTCAGGGCCATGAAGGAAATAGCAAGCCGAATCACCATCATAGAAGAGATAGCCCGGCAGACGAACCTGCTTGCGTTGAATGCAGCCATCGAGGCGGCCCGTGCCGGTGAGCATGGCAAGGGATTTGCCGTTGTTGCTTCCGAAGTACGCAAGTTGGCCGAGCGTAGCCAGAAGGCAGCAGGTGAAATAAGCGAACTCTCGGCTTCCAGTGTCGACATTGCCGAAAAAGCAGGTCAAATGCTCGGTTCCATACTTCCCGATATTCAGAAGACGGCGGAACTGGTGCAGGAGATAAATGCATCAAGTAAAGAGCAGGATACGGGAGCAGAGCAGATAAACAAAGCAATACAGCAGCTTGATCAGGTTATACAAACCAATGCAAGTGCTTCGGAAGAGATGGCCTCCACTGCCGAAGAGCTGGCGTCCCAGGCCGAACAGCTGCAACAGGCAATCGCCTACTTTAAAATCGACAGCTCGGCAGTGGACAAACGATCGATAACCGAAAGAAAGCCGGTGCAAAAGCAACAGGCTAAAGCTGACAAATCCCTGAAAAATGCCAAAGCCAACGATTATTCAAAAAAGGCCGTCGGCCATGATCTTAATATGCAGGACCCACACAATGAATTGGATTCTGATTTCGAGAAATTCTGAGTAAGGGCAGGAGGTTATATTTCCAGTTATATTTGAGGCGCTGCTCATCGTTGCAGCGCCTCGCATTTCATCCTGACCTAGACCGACAGCCCCCGATAACAGCTTGAGACCCACCCCAATTACTCCCATGCTTATCTTTGATGACTCCAGAAAATAGTAATTACCTACCATTTTACTATCAAAATAATTTACCTGTTCTTTATAAAAAAAAGTTTAGAAAAAAAACAACAACCCGAAAAGTGACATTGTTGAAGCAGAATTTTAATCTCCTTTATTCATCCTTGATGGGGATGCTTGAAGATTCGAGCTGCTCCATCTGCAAATGAACCATATTTCCAGGTTCAATCACATTAACGTGGAGGGGTAAATGTTCAAGAACATGAAGATCGGTACCAAACTGGGAGTCGGTTATGGCGTTGTTCTTTTGCTTATGGTCTTAATGGGGGTGCTGGCCTATGTGAATGTGAGCAGGTTGAGCAACAATATCGATGAGCTTGCCGCCGACAAGTTCCCTAAGACCGTCCAGGCCAACGATGTTATCGATCAACTGAATATTGCCGCCAGAGCTACCAGAAACGCCATCCTTACCGATGACAGGTCGGAGACAGCTAAAGAAATTGGCCGTATACCAGATTGTTCCAAGATAATCAATGACAGGATGGAAAAACTCAAAGCTGCTATTCAAGATCCGAAAGGTAAAGAGCTTTTTTCTGCCGTTGAAGCTGGCAGGGAAAAGTACCGTGATGATCTGAAACAATTGATCGACCTCATTAATCAGGGGAAGAACGCACAGGCGAAAGCCCTTCTTTTCGGCAAGATGAGGACGAGCCAGCAGGATTATATGCAGGGCATAGCCGAGCTTGTCGCCTATGAGACCCAAGAGGTGAATCGGATCGGTAAGGAGGGTATAACACTCGGCAAGCAGACCATAACGATTATTCTTGCCTGCACTATTTTTGCTCTGTTGCTGGGCGCTACAATCGCCTTGATCATTACCCGAGCCATTACCAAACCTGTTGCAGCATGTATTACCGCAGCCAACAAGATAGCCGGCGGCGATATGGATGTGGCTCTGGATGTGACGGCTCAGGATGAAACCGGAAGACTGCAAGCAGCCATGCAGACAATGGTTGAAGCCATAAAAGCTTTGGTGGCAGATGCAACATGCTTGCCCAGGCGGCACAGGACGGCAGGCTGGCGACCCGTGCCGATGCAGCCAGGCACCAGGGAGACTACCAACGGATCGTTGCAGGAGTCAATCAGACACTGGATGCCGTTATCAACCCTCTCAACCTGGCCGCGGAATATGTGGACCTGATCAGCAAGGGGGACATTCCGACAAAGATAACCGCTAACTACAACGGTGACTTCAACCAGATAAAGATCAATTTGAACAACTGCATCGACATAATGCAGAGGCTGCTGGAGCAGACCGACATCCTCATTCGCGGTGCTGCTGAGGGTGAGCTTGACAAGCGTGCCAATGCAGAGCTTTTTACCGGGGGCTGGAAGGACCTGGTGGGCGGCGTCAATAATATCCTCACCAATATCGTCAATCCGCTCATGCTGACGGCAGATATGTAGACCGCATTTCCAAGGGTAACATGCCGCCGCTGATAACAGCCGAATACAAGGGGCAGTACAACATTATCAAGAACAACCTGAATCTATTGGTGGATTCGACCAACGGCATCACAGCGGCAGCTAAGGAGATAGCAGGCGGCAATCTGCAGGTGGAGCTCAAGATGCGTTCGGCTGAGGATGAACTGATGCAGGCTTTGTCCGCAATGGTGGAGAAGCTTGTAGCTATTATAAAAGAGGTGAAGTCGGCAGCGGACAATGTGGCCGGCGGCAGCATGCAATTGTCATCGGCGGCGCAGGAAATGTCCCAGGGGGCAAGCGAACAGGCGGCAGCAGCCGAAGAAGCATCATCATCCATGGAGGAGATGACCTCAATTATAAGGCAGAACGCCGACAACGCACAGCAGACGGAAAAGATAGCGGTGAAATCGGCCGAGGACGCCAAGGAGGGGGGCAAGGCCGTTGCCGAGACGGTGCAGGCCATGAGGGACATTGCCGACAAGATTTCCATCATCGAGGAAATCGCCCGGCAGACCAATATGCTGGCGCTGAACGCAGCCATTGAAGCCGCACGCGCCGGGGAACACGGCAAAGGATTTGCCGTGGTGGCAAGCGAGGTAAGGAAGCTGGCCGAGAGAAGCCAGAATGCCGCCGGCGAAATCTCCACCCTTTCCGTTTCCAGTGTGGAGGTGGCTGAGAAGGCAGGCCAGATGCTGGCAAACATCCTTCCCGACATCCAGAAGACTGCTGAACTGGTGCAGGAGATAAATGCCGCGAGCAGGGAGCAGGATTCAGGTGCGGAGCAGATTAACAAGGCTATCCAGCAGCTTGATCAAGTCATTCAGCAGAATGCAGGAGCTTCGGAAGAGATGGCTTCCACAGCCGAAGAGCTTTCTTCCCAGGCGGAGCAGTTGCAGGATAATATCTCCTTCTTCAGGATCGGAGAGACGGAGCCGGCAAAGAAGGTTAAGGATAAAAAGAAGGCTGCCAATGTTTCCCATGCCGCTCCTGCAATGGACAACATCAAACACGCCAAGGCCAATGGCTATCACAAGAAGGTGGTCGGGCACGATCTGGATATGAATGATGCCCATGACAAACTGGACGGGGATTTTGAAATGTATTGATATCAAGTAATAAAAGAGGAGTTGTGAAAAAAAGGGCTGGAACCGATGGATATCGGTTCCAGCCTTTTTCATTTTCCAGTCTGCCTGATTGCTCCAAATTTCCCTGCAGTTTGTACATGTTTTATAATTTAATTTCTACTGCTTTATGTGATTAAAAGTAGAAAGATTCCCTTCAAGTTCTGCATAACTTTACCGATAAATGTCTGTAGCCCATCAATCTAAGGTACATGGCATGCAACGGCGGAGGAGAATCATGTTTAAAGAAATGAAGTTGGCAACGCGTTTGGCCCTTTCTTATGGCGTGATCATCTTTTTGATGGTGATTATGGGGGGCATCTCACACCTGGGGCTGAAAAAAATCAATAATGCTGTCGAAGTTCTGGTAACAGACAAATGGCCAAAGACGGTTCAGGCCAACGCAATGATCGGTGAGGTAAATGTGGTTGCCAGGGCATTGCGCAACATGCTTCTGACCGATGACAAAACCGTCATGCAGAAGGAACGGTCAAGGGTAATCGAGGCCACTGCAGCCATCAACAAGCACTATGACGAACTGGAAAAGACGGTCACGAGCGAGAAAGGCAGGATGCTTCTAAAGACGCTCCAGGACGCACGTGCAAAATACGAGGCGGAAATGACCCACGTCCTTTCAGTCATAGATGCGGGAGATAAAAAAGCTGCGACAGGCTTGCTTTTCGGCAAGTATCGTCAGTTGCAGACCGCATACCTGGAGGCATCGTCAGAGGTCATCAGGTACCAGAGCGGTGAAATGGACCGGATCGGCAAAGAGGCGGTGGAGACCTATGGGAAAATTTCCCTGCTTATCTATGTTCTTCTGGCCGTCTGCTTCGCCTTGGCGGGAGTGATCGGCTGGCTGGTGACGAGAAGCATCACCAGGCCCATAGCACAGGCGGTTGACATCAGCAACCGGGTTGCCGCCGGCGACATGAGCGTTGAGATAGGCAATACCGGCGCCGATGAAACAGGCCTGCTTTTAAACAGCATGAAGAAAATGATCGACCACATAAAGATGCTGGTCGGTGATACGGATATGCTTGCCAAGCGGCCGTGGAGGGCAAGCTTACCCTGCGCGCCGATACCGCTAAACACGAAGGAGATTTTCGCAGGGTGGTCGAAGGGGTCAACGCGACCATTAACAGGCTGGTGGGCCTGTTGGACAGTATGCCGGCTCCGGCAATGATAATCGATAACGACTTCAACATCCTTTATATGAATGAATTGGGCGCCAGGTGGGAGGCAAGACGCAACAACAGGTGCTCGGCACCAAGTGTTACGACCACTTCAAGACGTCGGATTGTAAAACCACAACTGTGCCTGTGGAAGAGCGCTTCAGACCGGGCAGCCGGCAAACAGCGAGACCGATGCCCATCCTGCAGCCGGCCTCGACCTGGAAATCTCCTATACCGGGATTCCACTACGCAACGATTCGGGCCAAGTTGTCGGGGCTTTCGAGGTGGTGACCGATCAAACAGCAGTCAGGAGGGCTGCCCGCCTTGCCGCAAAAATTGCCGATTACCAGAATAAGGAAACGAAAAAGCTGGTGGAGGGGTTGGGAAGGCTGGCACAGGGTGATGTGGATTTGACGGTGGTACCGGAGTCTGCCGATGGCGACACCATGGAAGTAAAAGCTACTTTCGAAAAAATTGCCGAAGCTGTGAATAAATGCGTAGAGGTTATCAACGGCCTGAACACCGATGTAGCAATGCTTGCCCAGGCTGCCATGGAAGGACGGCTGAATATCCGTGCCGATGCCGGCAAGCACTCGGGGGCATATGGTGCCATCGTCCACGGTGTTAACGAGACCATTGGCAGACTGGTGGGCTTTCTCGACAGCATGCCGTCACCGGCCATGATTATCGATAATGATTTTACCATCCTCTATATGAATGACCTGGGGGCGAGGGTAGGTGGAAAGACGCCTGCCCAGGTGGTGGGAACCAAATGCTACGATCACTTCAAGACATCCGACTGCAAAACCGCCCGGTGTGCCTGTCAGCAGGCCATAACCGGCGGAAGTGAAGCAACCAGCGAGACGGATGCCCATCCGGCCATTGGCGTCGATCTGGATATTTCCTATACCGCAGTGCCCATAAAGGATGGTCAGGGCCATGTCATGGGGGCGCTGGAGGTAGTTACAGATCTGACCGCTGTGAAAAGGGCGGCAAGAGTGGCGAAAAAGATAGCCGACTTCCAGGCTGTAGAAACGAACAAGCTGGTTGATGGCCTGGAGCGACTGGCGAAGGGAGAGATTAATTTCACCATTGCCACCGCACCGGCAGATGACGACACCAAAGAGGTGAAACAGACTTTCGATGTTATCGCCCATGCAGTGAATACCACTGTTCAGGCCACTCAAACCATTACGGAGGCTGCCAAACTCGTTGCCGGTGGGGATCTGACCGTAGAGATCAAGGAACGTTCGTCGGAAGATGAACTGATGCATGCCCTTTCGGCGATGGTCAAAATGCTGAATGAGGTGGTATCGGATGTTAAAAAAGCGGCCGACAACGTGGCGGCCGGAAGTCAGGAATTGTCTTCGGCTTCCACCGGAATGTCCCAGGGAGCCAGTGAGCAGCTGCGGCCGCCGAAGAGGCATCTTCCTCCATGGAGGAGATGTCTTCCAATATCCGGCAGAACGCCGACAATGCCATACAGACGGAAAAAATAGCATCCAAATCGGCCACGGATGCCCAGGAGGGTGGGAAAGCGGTACTTGAGACCGTTGCTGCCATGAAGGACATCGCCGGCAAGATATCCATCATCGAAGAAATAGCCCGTCAGACCAACCTCCTTGCCCTGAATGCGGCCATCGAGGCGGCCCGGGCAGGCGAACACGGCAAAGGGTTTGCAGTGGTGGCCAGCGAGGTACGCAAGCTGGCCGAGCGAAGCCAGCGAGCTGCCGCGGAAATCTCGGAGCTGTCCTCAACCAGTGTCGGGGTAGCTGAATCGGCAGGAAACATGCTGAGTAAGATCGTTCCCGATATTCAGAAGACGGCAGAACTTGTACTGGAGATAAGCGCCAGCAGCAGAGAGCAGGATGCCGGCGCCGAGCAGATCAACAAGGCAATACAGCAACTGGATCAGGTGATTCAGCAGAATGCAGGCGCCTCCGAAGAAATGGCATCCACAGCCGAAGAGTTGGCTTCACAGGCTGAGCAGCTGCAAAGCACCATAGCCTTCTTCAAGATCCGTGACGCTATTGCCGAGAGACGACCGATGGAACAAAAAGTCATTCCCCAGGTGAAACAAAAGGTGCAGCCGGTCAAGGAGATAAAAAAAGCCAAGGCCAACGGTTATGGGAAAAAGGCAGTGGTCGGCCATGACCTGGACATGACAGAAGGACAAGACCATCTGGACAGTATTTTCGAAAAATACTAGAGGGATTTTGGTTCCCGGCAAGGCGCGACGACGCAGGCCTAGTTGCCGCCTTGCCGGAGGAGCAACACAGCGGGGGCCAAAAGACCCAAAGTGAAGCGAAAGTGCCTGGTTCAAAAGAACCAGGCACTTGAGTCTGATGAAAAAGCCCCATCTGCGGCGTTGCCCTTACCATTCGTCGCTGCGGCGTACCGTTAAGTACGCCTCACTCCTCAGGTTTCGGGCGCCTTGCACCTGGGGCTTTTTGATCAGCCTTATATTGTGACTTTGTCAGCAATCTGAAATGCCTGGTTCAAAAGAACCAGGCATTTTTATATTTAGCTTTACCTTTCAAATTAATTGAATATAATAAATCACTTCAAAACTTATCCCGAAAGGATGATGATGGCGAACGGCTCCAAGGATTATAATGTCCTGGTTGACAGGGATGGCCGGGCTGTCCAGCTGTTGGGACTGGTCTGGACTTTAGTGATTGCGGTCATGGCTATCGCGCTTCTCACCGACATCGAGGAGAGGGTCGGTTTGATCAATACTTTTGGCTTCGTAATGTTATGGATCGTGGGGATTGGCGGGATCTGTCTGGGAAGCAGAAAACTGCGGCAAAGCGAAGAGAGATTATACTGTGCTGAACAGGCTCTGTGGAAAGCGAAACAGAACCTGGAATTGAAGGTTATGGAGCGAACGAGTGAACTGGAAAAGGCTAACCTGCGCCTCAAGGATGAGGTGGAAGAACGTCTGCGCGTGGAAGCCGCCCTCCGTGCTTCGGAAATGAAATACCGCATCGTTGCGGAGAATACCTACGGATGGGAGTTTTGGCAGGATACTGAAGGGAAATTTATCTATTCCTCTCCTGCATGCAAAGAAATCACCGGCCATGGGGCTGAAGAATTCGTTGCCGATCCGGAGCTTTTCCGTCGGATCATTTTCGCCGATGATCTGAAAGGTTATGAGGCGCACATAAAAGAAGTGGAACAGGAACGGAGAACGGATTCGGTTGCTTTTCGTATAGTCAGGCCGGACGCAGTCTGCGCTGGATCGGCCATGTTTGCCAGCCTGCCCATGATGACGACGGCAATTTCATTGGCACCCGGGGAAGTAACCGTGATATCAGCGGCCGCAAACGGGCAGAAGACGAGATCCGCATGCTGAACGAGGAACTGGAGACGAGGGTGCAGGAGCGAACTGCTCAGCTTGAGGCTTCCAACCGGGAACTGGAGGGCTTCTGCTATGCCATATCCCATGACCTTCGAGCGCCGCTGACGCGTCTTGAAGGATACAGCCGGGCACTGCTCGAAGATTGCGGCGAAAGCCTCGACAGCCAGGGGCGCACCTATGGGGAAAGCATCGAGAGGAACAGCAAACAGCTGAAAGAGGTCATAGATATACTTCTTGAGCTGACCATGCTGACCCGTAGCGACCTGACGGTGGAAGAGGTAAATCTGAGCGAGATGTGCCTTTCAATCATGGATGATTTGAAAACGGCTTATGCCGGGCGCAACATCCGTTGGCTGATTGCGCCGATGGTCCTGGCAAAAGGAGATCGAAGGCTGCTGATGCTGGCCCTGAAAAATCTCCTGGATAATGCCTGCAAGTATACGGCGAAGCATCAACAGGCGATCATCGAATTCGGCGTGATGGAGCTGAAAAAGCGAAAGGTCTTTTTCATCCGCGATGATGGTGCAGGCTTCGATATGAAATTCGCCAAGAAAATGTTCAAGCCGTTCGAACGTATTCACCGCCCGGAAGAATTTTCCGGTGTGGGCATCGGGCTTGCCACCGTGCAGAGGATAATTCAGCGCCATGGAGGGCGGATCTGGGCACAAGGTGATATTGAGAAAGGAGCGACATTTTTTTTTCAGCCTGTAAGAGTTTACAACCAGTTTTGCTGAGCCGGCCACGGATTAACGTGGCCTTTTTTTTGCCCGTAATCAGAAAAAATTCCCGGATTTGCGAGGTTTTTTGTCTCCATATCCGTAAAAAAACCTTAAGCAAAATGAAATTGCTCCGATAAGGCTTACAAGTCACGTCAGAAAAATCTTACATCGACAAACCCTTGGTAGGGAAATCATCGGTTGTACAGAAAGGTTAAAACATGGAGCACACAACTGAGCAGGCTGAAGCCATCCAATATCTCACTTTTACCCTCGATGACGAAGTTTTTGCCCTGGATATCGGCAAGGTGCGGGAGGTGCTGGACTACACAACGGTGACCAAGGTCCCCCAGACCCCCGATTTCATGCGCGGCGTGATCAACCTGCGCGGCAATGTGGTGCCGGTGGTGGACATGCGGCTGAAATTCGCCATCAATGCCACGGAGAATACCGTCAATACCTGCATCATCATTGTCGAAGTGGCTGTGGACGGCGAGGTCACCATTCTTGGCGCCATGGCCGATTCGGTACAGGAAGTGCTGGACCTGGAACCGGATCAGATCGAGCCGCCTCCCAGGATCGGAACAAAAATGAGGACCGATTTCATCAGTGGCATGGGCAAACGGGATGAGCAGTTCATCATGATACTGGACATCGACAGGATTTTTTCGGGAGAGGAACTGGCTGCAGTGCAGGGGGAAAATATCGCTGCCGCAGCTAATGAATAGGTTATTGCTCGGAATTGAGAGGCTGAAAAAGGGGGTATGGAATGAAGTTAAGCAATCTGAAAATCGGTACACGCTTAGGTTTGGGTTTCAGCATCATATTGGCAGTTTTTGTCATTGCCATTGTCATTACCGCCTTGAGGCTCAACACTGTGCGCCATGACGCCAATGTGGTAGCGGCGGAATCCCTTCCCTACCTGATGACTGCTACGAGATAGATATAGAAATTACCTCGATGGCCGAAGCAATAACAGATGCTGCTGCGACACATGACAGGGAAGGTATCAAGGAAGCTGAAGAAAGCTCCAAGAAGGTGATGGAAAACCTGGAGAAATTCAAGGAGATGTTTCGCAAGGAAAACAACACGGCCAGCCTGAAGGATGTTGAGGCGATTGAGAACCGGCTGAAAGATTTCCTGCAACTGGGAAAACGGATGGTGGATGTTTTCATTGCCAGTGGCCTGGCAGAAGGAAACAAGATTAATGATGAACTGGATAAAGCACGCGGGCCGTTGGTGGAGCTCGTTGAAAAGTTGCAAAAAGCTCAAAGCGATGAGGCCATCAGGAACTCCCGTGAAGTGGTCAATCAGGCCATAAAGGTGTCGACCATCCTCCTTTCCATGGGGGCCGGCGCAATTCTGCTGGGTTGCATCATCGCTTTCTTCATGACCCGCAGCATCACCAAACCCCTCAATGACGCAGTTGGAGTATCCAACCGTCTGGCAGAAGGTGATCTGACAGTGGAAATAGATGCTACCAGCCAGGATGAGACCGGTATTCTGCTTGCTGCAATGAAAAATATGGTTGAGAGGTTGAAGGAAATTGTCGCCGAGGTTAAGACCGCAGCCGACAATGTGGCGTCGGGTAGCCAACAGATGTCATCGGGCTCGGAAGAAATGTCCCAGGGGGCAAGCGAGCAGGCGGCAGCCGCCGAAGAGGCATCGTCCAGCATGGAGGAGATGTCCTCCAACATCAGGCAGAATGCCGACAACGCCCTGCAGACGGAAAAGATCGCGGTGAAATCCGCCGGCGACGCCCGTGAAGGGGGCAAGGCAGTTGAAGAGACCGTCCATGCCATGAAGGATATCGCCGGGAAAATATCCATCATCGAAGAGATCGCCCGCCAGACCAACCTCTTGGCGCTGAATGCAGCTATCGAGGCCGCCCGTGCCGGAGAGCACGGCAAGGTTTTGCTGTCGTGGCCTCCGAGGTGCGCAAGCTGGCTGAACGGAGCCAGAAAGCAGCTGCCGAGATAAGCGAACTGTCCGCCTCCAGTGTGGAGGTGGCGGAAAAGGCAGGGGATCTTTTGACGAAGATGGTGCCGGATATCCAGCGAACCGCCGAACTGGTGCAGGAAATCAGCGCCGCCAGCAGGGAGCAGGATACCGGGGCCGAGCAGATCAACAAGGCTATCCAGCAGCTGGACCAGGTCATCCAGCAGAATGCCGGGGCTTCCGAAGAAATGGCTTCCACCGCCGAAGAGCTGGCTTCCCAGGCGGAACAGCTCCAGTCATCAATCTCCTTCTTCAGGATAGATGACGGGGAATCGGTGAGAAAGAATACTGCGAAGGCCCCGTCCCCAACCAAAACCGTTCAGCCCCGCAAGGTCAAGATACAGCATATTGCCCGTACCGAAAAGGCGAACGACTATCCTGCCAAGACTGCAGCTGGTCATGACCTGGATATGACAGGCGGAGTCGATCATTTTGATAAAGAGTTCGAGAAGTTTTAGATCTCGCTGTTGTGGTCACCGAAGCCGCGCTTTGCGCGGCTTTTTTATTAAATAGTTAACCATCTAAAGAAAAACATGCGTCTGACGATAAGTAATCATGTGTTTTGAACAGATTTGTCGAAAAGGGGGAGTCTATGGAAGGATCTCAGATTGAAGGTGCAACACAATATCTTACTTTTACCCTTGATGATGAAGTTTTCGCCCTGGATATCGGCAAGGTGCGGGAGGTGTTGGATTACACGACGGTTACCAAGGTGCCCCAGACCCCTGAATTCATGCGAGGTGTCATCAACCTGCGCGGCAATGTGGTGCCGGTGGTGGACATGCGGCTGAAATTCGGCATCAATGCCACGGAGAATACCGTCAATACCTGCATCATCATCGTCGAGGTGGATGTGGACGGTGAGATCACGATCCTCGGTGCCATGGCTGATTCGGTGCAGGAGGTGCTGGATCTGGAGCCTGATCAGATCGAGCCGCCACCGCGAATCGGCACCAAGATGAGGACCGATTTCATCCGCGGCATGGGCAAAAGAGATGAGCAATTCATTATGATCCTGGATATCGACAGGATTTTTTCCGGCGAAGAGCTGGCTGCGGTGCAGGCCATTGATGACGATATCTCACAGGTTTCCAACGGCTGACTTTTACCGGTTGAATAGTCAAATCAGGAGGATAGCAATGAAGGTTTGGGACTTGAAGATTGGAATGAGGCTGGGCCTGGGCTTTGGACTGGTGCTGGTCATGTTGCTTCTGGTAGGGTTGGTGGGCTATTGGTAAACGCCGTATCGGGTACTACAGTGGCTATGCTGGACGGCGATGCGGTAATAGCCCAGCATTCTGCCCGTGCCCGGGCCAACATCCTCGGGTTGCGGCGTTATGAAAAGGACACATTCATCAACATAGCTTCCATGGATAAGGTGGATGAGTACTTCAAGAAGTGGAACGGGGAGCGGGAAAAGGTCGAGGAGCGGATTGCCGCCCTTGAAAAGGTAGCCGTGACTACGCAGGACAAGGAGCAGGTAAAGATCATCAAGGATAAACTGGCTGGATACGCTGCCGGTTACAACAAGGTCTATTCCCTTATCAAAGAGGGGAAAATCTTGACTACTGCCGATGCCAACAAGGCCATTGGCGACGTGAAGGATGAAAGTCATAAAATGGAGCGACGGCCGTTGAATTTGCCCAAGAGGCCAATAAACGCATGGAAGGGGCGAAGAAACTGGTAATGGCGAAACAGGACAAGACGGTGGTGATGATGCTTATCGTCAGCCTGATTGCCATAGCTGTTGGATTCCTGATCAGCATACTTATCACACGCAGCATCAAGAAACCGATTTCGGAAGCGGTTGATGTCGCCAATAAGCTGGCGGATGGAGACCTGTCGGTGGATATCGTGGTTATGTCCGGCGATGAGACCGGTCAGCTGTTGAGTGCCATGAAGAACATGATCAACAGTCTGCGTGAATCGGCGCTGGCTGCGGAAAGGGTGGCAGCGGGGGATATGTCCGTCGAGATAAAAATCCGGTCGGACAAGGACCTCCTGGGTCAGAACCTGACGGCAATGGTTGCTGCCATCAAGGGCATACTCAAGGAAACGGTCACCCTCATTACAGCCATTCAGGAAGGAAAGCTGGATCGGCGCGGCGACACCTCCGGTTACCAGGGGGGATGGGCCGACCTGTTGACCGGGATCAACAGGCTGGTGGATGCCTTTGTAACGCCATTCAAAATGACCGCCGATTGTGTCAATCGTATCAGCAAGGGGGACGTGCCCCCGCAGATTACCGATGCCTATCAAGGGGATTTTAACGAGATTAAGAACAACATCAATCAGCTGATAGAGGCAATGAACAATGTGACACTGCTGGCCCAGGAGATTGCGGGGGGTAACCTGCTGGTCAAGGTGGAAGAACGCTCGGCAAACGATAGACTGATGCAGGCCCTGGCCTTGATGGTTAAAAAGTTGACGGAAATTGTCACCGAGGTGAAAAGCGCTGCCGATAATGTGGCCTCAGGTAGCCAACAGATGTCATCGGGCTCGGAAGAGATGTCCCAGGGGGCGAGCGAGCAGGCGGCAGCTGCCGAAGAGGCATCATCCAGCATGGAAGAGATGTCATCCAACATCAGGCAGAACGCCGACAATGCCCTGCAGACGGAAAAGATAGCTGTGAAATCTGCCGGCGACGCCCGTGAAGGGGGCAAGGCAGTGGAAGAAACCGTCCGTGCCATGAAGGACATTGCCGGAAAAATCTCCATCATCGAAGAGATTGCCCGCCAGACGAACCTTCTGGCGCTTAATGCGGCCATAGAGGCCGCCCGTGCCGGAGAACACGGCAAGGGTTTTGCGGTGGTGGCCTCCGAGGTGCGTAAACTGGCCGAGCGGAGCCAGAAAGCGGCTGCAGAGATCAGCGATCTGTCCGCCTCCAGTGTGGAGGTGGCGGTAAAGGCAGGGGATCTTTTGACGAAGATGGTGCCGGATATCCAGCGAACCGCCGAACTGGTGCAGGAAATCAGCGCCGCCAGCAGGGAGCAGGACACCGGGGCCGAGCAGATCAACAAGGCGATCCAGCAGCTGGACCAGGTCATCCAGCAGAATGCGGGGGCTTCCGAAGAAATGGCTTCCACTGCCGAAGAATTGGCTTCCCAGGCAGAGCAGCTCCAATGTTCGATCTCCTTTTTCCGAATTGAGAACGTCGAACAGGGGAAAAAAGCCGCTGCCAGGGCGCCTGCTTACCAGAAAGACAAACAACCCCAAAGGATCAGGATTCAGCACATGGGCAATGGCGAAAAGGCCAACAGCCATCCGTCCAAGTCTGCCGTAGGCCATGATCTGGATATGGACAGCGGAGTCGACCACATGGACGTGGATTTCGAAAAGTACTGATCTATCCATATCTCTTGCATCTGAAGGGCAGAAGTCCATTGGCGTCAGCCGGACCTCTGCCCTTTTCCATGCGCGTTTTCTTTAAACAATAGTTTCCTTGATCCGATAAGTACTCCAAAGAACTGTCTGCTGCAATCTGCAGGAGTATCACAGGGGGGTGATAATGGACCATGCTTCCGACGCTGCTCTGAATGGACGTCAATCCTTGTCGACAAAGGATTTTAACCGGTTGAGCCAGTTCATATACGATGAGCTGGGCATAAAGATGCCGCCGGCAAAAAAAACCATGCTTGAGGCGCGGCTGCAGAAACGGCTGCGTACACTGGATATATCTTCATTCAGTGACTACTGCGAGTATCTTTTCAGTAGCGAAGGGATGAACGAAGAGATGGTCCAGATGACCGACCTGGTGACGACCAACAAGACCGATTTTTTCCGCGAGCCGGAACACTTCGATTATCTTTTGAACAAGGTTCTCCCCGAATGGGAAAACAAGCACAGGGGGAAAAAGCTTATGGTCTGGAGCGCCGGCTGTTCCTCGGGAGAGGAGCCATATACCCTGGCCATGGTGCTATCCGAGTTTGGTGAAGCCTGTCCGGGGTTCAGATTCGAAATTCTGGCTACCGATATTTCCTCACGGGTCCTGGAGAAAGCCAAGCTGGCCATATATGAGGAAGAGCGGGTGATTCCTGTCCCCATGGCCCTGAAGAAAAAGTACCTGCTGCGCGGCAAAGACAAAAACAATCCCCGAGTGAGAATTATCCCTGCCCTGCGCGACAAGGTCCATTTTCGCAGGCTGAATTTCATGGATGGCGATTTCGGAATGCGGGAACAGCTGGATATTATTTTTTGCAGAAATGTCATTATTTATTTCGATCGTCAGACCCAGGAGCGGCTCTTGAACACTTTTACATGCACATGGCTCAGGGGTCGCATATTTTCATGGGGCATTCCGAAACGCTCAATGGGTTAAACGTGCCACTTACGGCGGTTCATCCGACTGTCTACAGGAAACTCAGATGAGAGGAAAAATCTCGAATTCAAAGCGTGGTGGCCATGAAAAATAAAATTCGCGTGCTCGTTGTGGATGATTCTGCCGTGGTTCGGCAGACGATGGTGGAAATCCTCGAGTCTGACCCACAGATCAAAGTCATTGCCACGGCAGCTGACCCGTTTATTGCCGCTGACCGCATCAGAGACGAGGTGCCTGACGTCATAACCCTTGATGTGGAAATGCCTCGCATGGACGGCATTACATTTCTCCACAAGATCATGAGCCAGCACCCGATTCCGGTGGTGATGTGTTCCAGCCTTACGGATTTAGGCTCGGAGACGGCTTGAAGGCTTTGGAATATGGAGCTGTGGAAATAATCCAGAAACCGCGGATGGGAACGAAGCAGTTTCTGGAAGAATCCAGGATGAGGATCTGCGATGTGGTCAAGGCTGCCAGCCAGGCCAGATTAAGAAAGGTGGCGGCAAAGCCGCGTGCCATTGCCCCGAAGCTGACAGCTGACGTCATCATGGCAAAACCGAGTTCCAAGGCTATGATGCAGACCACGGAGAAAGTTGTGGTGGTGGGAGCCTCCACCGGGGGAACCGAGGCATTGCGCGCTTTTCTGGAGGTCCTGCCTGCGGACAGCCCGGGAATAGTCATCGTGCAGCACATGCCAGAGGGTTTTACGCGGGCTTTTTCCCAGAGGTTGGACGGAATTTGCCGGGTTTCCGTGAAGGAGGCGGAAAATAACGATACGGTGGTGCGTGGGCGAGCTCTCATTGCCCCTGGCAATCACCACCTGCTGTTGAAAAGAAGCGGCGCCCGCTATTACGTAGAGGTTAAGGATGGGCCCCTTGTCTCCAGGCATCGCCCGTCTGTCGACGTGCTCTTTCGATCGGCAGCCCGCTATGCCGGTAAAAATGCCGTGGGGGTTATAATGACCGGCATGGGGGACGACGGCGCCAAGGGAATGCTGGAAATGAAAGAGGCGGGGGCAAAGACCATCGCCCAAGATGAGGCGACTTCGGTGGTGTTCGGTATGCCGAATGAAGCGATAAAACTGGGGGGAGTTGATCTGGTTCGGCCCCTGGATTGCATAGCAAGAGAAGTTATACGCCTGTGTGATTAGCAAGCTGCAAAAGTGACGTAGCAGAGAGATGCAACCAGCATTCAGGGAGACATTGTGGGGCAGGAAAAATTCTTTCTAGGACGTCAACCGATTCTGGACATAAACCAGAAGATAATCGGCTTCGAGCTTCTCTTCCGCTCGGCGGAAAGTCTCTGTTCTGCCAATATCACCGACAGCTTTCAGGCCAGTGCCAGTGTCATAATCAATGCTCTCACTGACTTCGGCACCAACGAGGTACTTGGTCGGCACAAGGGGTATTTCAACGTGGACCTGGAGATGCTCATGAGCGACAGCCTGGAACTTTTGCCCCGGGAACAGGTGGTGGTTGAGCTCTTGGAGACCATTGAAATAAACAGTCAAGTGATCGAGCGCTGCAGGGAACTCAAAAAGCAGGGTTTTACCATAGCTCTTGATGATCATGAATACAATCCGGCCTTTGAAGAGCTTTACACGCTGACCGACATTATCAAAGTGGACATCCTCCAGACCTCACCTGAGAGAATTCCGGAAATGATGCAGCTGTTGAAGCGCTGGCCCCTCACCATGCTGGCGGAAAAGGTGGAGACAGCCGAACAATACGCTTTCTGCTCAGCCCAGGGTTTTCAGTTGTTTCAGGGCTATTTCTTTGCCCATCCGGTAGTCTTGAAACAGAAGCGGGTGGACATTGCCCAGCTGACACTGACAAAACTGCTGGAAAAGGTGATGAGAGAGGCGGAGTTGAGCGAGATCGAGGAAACCTTCAAGGAAAACCCGAACCTTACTTACAACCTGCTGCGGCTGGTGAATTCGGTGGCCATCGGCCTGAGAGAGAGGATCAAGACCCTGCGTCACGCTCTTATGGTTTTAGGGCTGCAGCAGTTGAAACGGTGGATCATGCTGGCCCTTTATGCCAGCAAAAGCGACCAGGGAGTATTCAGCCCTCTTCTGGAAATTGCGGCAAGCAGGGGTAAACTGATGGAACTTCTGGTCAAAAAACAGCAAGCCATGCTCGTTAACACTGATTTTTCGGATCGTGCTTTCATGACCGGTGTTCTTTCTCTGGTTGATTCCCTGTTTGAGGTTTCCATGGAAGAGATGGTGCAGCAGCTCAATCTGGATGATGATATCCGCCGGGCTTTACTGGCTCGGGAAGGGATTCTCGGCCATTTTCTGCAACTGACGGAGACGGTTGAGCAGGCCGATTTCAAAATGGCGAGCAACTGATGAACCGGACGAAACTGACACCCGATCATCTTCTGGAAGCCCAACTGGAGACGATTAACTGGACCAATGGCTTGACAGGCATGGTCTAATTCCCTCCTTGACACGACCCTTTCTTTTGATGTAACTTACTTTGTCCCGCCCGATGAGAAGGGACACATTCCACTTTTTCTTGTTACGGTCCCTCTATCCTATGAAGATAACAGCAATTATCCCCGCAAGATATGCTTCGACGCGTTTCGAAGGGAAAGCCCTGGCTCAGATTCAGGGAAAGCCCATGGTGCAGCATGTTTACGAACGTACCCTGAAAGCATCGCTGGTCTCGGAAGTTGTCGTGGCCACCGACGACGAGCGTATCATTGCGGCTGTTCGTGCTTTCGGCGGCAGAGCGGAAATGACCTCCAGGTCCCATGAGACCGGCACCGACCGTCTGGCTGAGGTGGCTGCCCGGCTCGATTCGGACATTATCGTCAATGTACAGGGAGACGAACCCCTCATAGATCCGGCAATGATCGATGAGGCGATCAAACCCCTTGCTGAGGACTCTTCCCTGCTCATGGGAACACTGAAGACACGCATCAAGAGCCTGCATGACTTTCTCAGTCCCAACGTGGTCAAGGTTGTAACCGACTGGGAGGGGTATGCTCTCTATTTTTCCCGTTCGCCGCTGCCGAACTTTCGCGACAAGTGGAATGATCTGAAGGACGAGGCATTCTCTTCACGTAAGCTGCTCTGCTTCAAACATGTGGGGCTGTACGTCTACAGGCGCGAGTTCCTTCTTCAGTTCGCCCAGATGTCACCCACGTATCTTGAGATGGCGGAAAAACTGGAACAGCTCAGGGTCCTGGAGAATGGTTATCGCATCAAGGTGGTCGAGACCGATTTTGAATCGATCGGTGTCGATACACCTGGTGACCTGGACAAGGTGCTGGAACGGTTGAAGGACCGGGGATAAGCTTTTCCCCATAGATATTACAGGAGTTACTGCGATGAAAACCAAATTTATTTTTGTAACCGGCGGCGTTGTGTCCTCCATCGGCAAGGGACTCGCCGCCGCTTCTTTGGGTGCTCTGCTGGAGTCCAGAGGCCTCAGGGTAACCCATCAGAAGCTGGATCCATATATAAATGTGGATCCGGGAACCATGTCACCATTCCAGCATGGCGAAGTATTTGTTACCGATGACGGCGCCGAAACCGACCTTGACCTGGGGCATTACGAGCGTTACACCTCTGCCCGCCTGTCGAAGAAAAGCAACTTTACGACCGGACAGGTTTATTTTTCGGTAATTGAGAAGGAACGGCGGGGTGACTATCTGGGGGGCACGGTCCAGGTTATTCCCCATATAACCGACGAAATAAAATCGAAGATCATCGATAACGCCAAAGGGTCGGACATTGCCATTATCGAGATCGGCGGAACGGTAGGCGACATAGAATCGCTCCCTTTCCTTGAGGCTATCCGCCAGTTCAAGGCTGACCGTGGCGCGGCCAACGTCCTTTATCTTCATGTTACGCTGGTCCCGTTCATCAAGACTGCCGACGAATTGAAGACCAAACCCACTCAGCATTCGGTGAAAGAGTTGCGGGAGATCGGCATTCAGCCTGATATTCTCATTTGCCGATGTGAGCAGGACCTCCCCCGGGACATGAAGGCAAAGATTGCCCTCTTCTGCAACGTGGAAGAAAAAGCGGTCATAACCTCCCAGGACGCTGAGCATATCTATGCCGTTCCATTGGCTCTTCACCGGGAAGGTCTGGACGAGCAGGTGGTGGAAAAGCTTAATATCTGGACCAAGGCCCCGGACCTTGCCCCATGGCAGCAGGTCGTGGAAAAGCTGATGAATCCAAGTCACGGCAAGGTACGTATTGCCATCGTCGGCAAGTACGTCAACCTGACGGAATCGTACAAATCGCTGTCCGAAGCCCTTACCCACGGCGGCATTGCAAATGATTGTCGGGTACACCTGACTTATCTGGACTCGGAAAAGATAGAGCAGGAGGGCATAGATGGCCTTCTTGAGGATGTGGACGGTATTCTGGTGCCGGGTGGCTTTGGTGAACGGGGTACCGAAGGGAAAATAAAGGCAATCGAGTTTGCCAGGACGCGAAAAATCCCGTTTTTCGGCATTTGTCTTGGCATGCAGATGGCGGTGGTGGAATATGCCCGCAATGTCTGCGGCCTTGAGGATGCATTCTCCAGTGAATTCAAGCCAGACTGCCTGAATCCGGTCATCCATCTCATGGAAGAACAGAAAGGCGTCATCCGCAAGGGGGGAACCATGCGCCTGGGGGCCTACCCCTGCACCTTGACCAAAGGGAGCTTTGCCCAGAAGGCGTACGGGACGCTGGAGATATCCGAGCGCCACCGTCACCGCTACGAGTTCAATAACAAGAACCGCACCATACTTGTGGAAAACGGGCTGGTCCTTTCTGGTGTTTACAAGGAAGGGGATCTTGTTGAAATTGTCGAAATAACAGACCATCCGTGGTTTGTGGGCTGCCAGTTCCACCCTGAATTCAAATCAAAGCCGCTCAATCCGCATCCTCTTTTCAAGGCGTTCATTGCCGCTGCGCTGCAGAACAAAAAAGCGTAAAAGACACAAGGGTGCGAAATCGGTGCCCCAAAGGAAGCGAAATGGTTAAGGAAATTTCGGTCGGCAATATAAAAATAGGTGGAGATCGCCCACTGGTGTTGGTGGCGGGCCCTTGCGTCATTGAAAACGAAGCGGCAACCTGCGCTGTGCCGAGCGTCTCATGACCATCTGCAACGGTGTCTCCATCCCCCTCATATTTAAGGCGTCATACGATAAAGCAAACCGTACCTCGGTAAATTCCTTTCGCGGTCCTGGCCTCAAGGATGGCCTGAAGATTCTGAAAAAGGTCAAGGAATCTCTGGGGGTACCGGTCCTTTCCGACATACATTCCATCGAACAGGTGGAGCCTGCCGCCGAGGTGCTTGATGTCATTCAGATCCCGGCTTTTCTCTGCCGCCAGACCGATCTGGTGGTGGCCGCGGCCATGAGCGGCCGTGTCATCAATATCAAAAAGGGACAGTTTCTGGCCCCCTGGGATATGGAGAACGTGGTGGGCAAGGCGGTTTCCACCGGCAACGACAACGTGATCCTTACCGAGAGGGGGGTCTCCTTCGGCTACAATAACCTGGTTTCGGACATGCGCAGTTTTCCCATTCTGAGGCAGACCGGCTACCCTGTCATTTTCGATGCGACCCACAGCGTGCAGTTGCCCGGTGGCTTGGCGGTTCTTCAGGCGGTCAGCGGGAATTCGTCGAATATCTGGGGAGAGCGGCAGTTGCCACCGGCATAGATGGTATTTTCATGGAAGTACACGAAGATCCGGAAAAAGCGCTCTGTGACGGGCCGAATTCCGTGAAGCTGGATGATCTGCCTGCCTTGCTGAAAAAGCTGAAGGCCATCGATGCCATTGTCAAATAAGGGCTGTAACCATTTCGGGCTTGAGAAAAATATGAGTATTTTGGAAGCAGCAAAAAATGTATTTCGGATTGAGGCTGAGGCCCTGCTCGCTCTGGCTGAAGGCGTCAATGGCGATTTTGAAAAGGCGATAAGGCTGATTCTCTCTTCCCGCGGCCGGGTTGTCGTTACCGGTATGGGCAAGTCTGGACTAATCGGCCAGAAGATCGCGTCCACCCTGGCTTCCACCGGTACCCCCGCTTTTTTTCTTCATCCGGCAGAGGGGATTCACGGTGACCTGGGCATGATCATCAAAGGGGATGTGGTCATAGCCATTTCAAACAGTGGCGAGACGGAAGAGGTTGTGCGCATCCTGCCGATCATCAAGCGGCTCGGTGCAGATATCGTGGCCATGACCGGTAACCCGTCGTCAACACTGGCCAAGTCGGGGGATGTTTTTCTCGATATCTCTGTCAAAGAGGAAGCCTGCCCGCTGGGATTGGCGCCTACCGCTTCCACAACTGCTACCCTGGCCATGGGGGATGCCCTTGCCGTGGCCCTTCTTCTTGAGCGTGGCTTCAAAGCGGAGGATTTTGCCCTTTTCCATCCGGGCGGCGCGTTGGGGAAAAAGCTGATCCTCAAGGTGGAAGACGTCATGCACCAGGGAAATGAAGTCCCACTGGTGAAGGTGGGAACGCTGATGCGGGAGGCATTGTTCGTCATTACGTCGAAAGGCCTTGGCATTACAGGCGTTGTCGACGAGACCGGAGCAATGGCCGGCGTCATTACCGACGGAGATCTGCGGCGTGCCCTGGAAAAGGGATTGGATATCATTAACCTTCCCGTGGACGACCTCATGTCCATGAGTCCCAAGCGTATCAGGCGCACGGAAATGGCCGCCAAGGCGCTCCAACAGATGGAGCAGTTCTCCATTACCTCACTTTTTGTCTTTGAGGATAGGAGCTCGGTCCCGGTGGGGATCATTCATCTTCATGACCTGCTGAAGTCAGGAATCGCCTAGGAGTACCAATCATGGAAGAGACACTTACCTTGACCGACAGGTTGAAAAACATCCGGCTGCTTCTTCTCGATGTGGACGGGGTGATGACCGACGGCCGCATCATTTTTGACTCCAATGGCATAGAGAGCAAATTCTTCAACGTCAAGGACGGTCACGGCATCAAAATGGTGCAGAGGGCGGGTATAGAGGTGGGTATCATTTCCGGGCGGGAGTCGCAGGTTGTGGTCAACCGGGCGGCGGAGCTGGCTATCGGCATCGTTTACCAGAAGTGTCTGGACAAGCTGACACCGTATCTTAAGATACTGGAGGCGACCGGTCTGGACCATTCTCAGGTAGCTTTTGTCGGTGATGACGTTATTGATATCCCTGTCATGAGGCGTGCCGGTTTTGCTGCTGCTCCTGCCGACGCCGTGGCGGAAGTTATTCCTTACGCCCATTTTGTGACTAGAAATCGAGGTGGTTGGGGCGCAGTTCGCGAGGTTTGTGATCTTCTTCTCAAGGAGCAGGGGGTATGGGGAGAGATAACGGACCGTTATTATAAGTGACCCCGATCATCATTTTTTACTTGCTTTTCCGCTGTTCCTTCACCAGGTTTTTACCCTTCTTCAATCTCCATGCCAAATTTTTAATTGCCCGCCACAAAGCGCTTTACAGCCATTTTTTATGATGCTATACTTCCGGTAAATTATGCTGAGACCGAAAAAGATCAGGCTTATCCTTGCCATGGCCATAGTTCTGGCCGGTGTTTCCCTGATAGCTACCGTCATGTTAAAGGTCGAGCAGAGAAAGTCGCCCGCTGAGAAGCTTGACCCTCTGCCCCATAATGTGGAGATGGCACTGCAGAAGGTTCACTACAGCGAGGTGAAGGATGGGGTTAAAAAATGGGATCTTTTCGCCGACCAAGCCCTCTTTGATATGAAGAAAGAGGCCTTTCACCTTAAAGGTGTCCGCCTCGTCCTGGCTGCAGAAACCAGAATCGGTGACATCACTCTTACTGCCGATGAGGCAGACTACTACAGCAAAACGAAGGATGTGGAACTGTCGGGAAATGTCATAGCCAAAAGCGATACAGGCATGCATTTTTCTTCTGCAACAGCCAGGTTTGTCGGTGCCAGTGCCTTGATCAGGACAGACGATCCGGTAAGATTCACGGACGGCAGAATAGAAGTCAGCGGTGTCGGCATGGAACTTAAAACCACGACACGGGATCTTAAGATAAAGAAGGGTGTAACTGCAGACATAATGAACGGGCACAGCAAGTGATCAATAAAATCAGCAGTGCATTTACCATATTGCTAATGCTGACGGCTACCGTGTTTGCATCGGATCTTACGGGTAGCCTCAGAAGCAATCAGCCCATTAAGATAAAGTCCGACGAGCTTTCTACCGATACGGCCAACAGGACCGCCACATTTGTCGGCAAGGTTTCGGCACGACAAGGGACATCACAATCTATTCCGAAAAGTTGATTATAAAATATTCGGAAAAAGATCAGGATGTTGATAGTGTCGAGGCGAGTGGCAACGTAAGGGTGATCCAGGGGGACAGGCAGGCTACGGCAGGGCATGCGGTTTACGATAACAAGGCCGGCAAGATAGTTTTCGATGTGTCGCCCAGGGTTTTTCAAGGGGATAATGTCGTCTCCGGCAGGGTGATCACCTATTTCGTTGAAGAACAGAGAAGTGTGGTGACCGGTGGTGGAAATGGCGCTGATGCACGGGTAGAAGCTGAAATTCATCCAGGGGCAGAGGGAAAGATGGCAGCTCAAAGCCTGAAAACCTTTTGCATAGCAGTGACCTGAAAAAAAGCTTCAATCGCCGAACGGTTGTCAACGGCGTCGATCTTCAGGTGGCCTCAGGCGAAGTTATCGGCCTTCTCGGGCCAAACGGGGCCGGGAAAACGACCACCTTCTACATGATGGTTGGCCTGTGCCGGCCGGACAGTGGAAAGGTCTTCCTGAACGGTGAGGATATCACCGAGGAGCCGATGTATGTCAGGGCCCGTAAAGGAATCAGCTACCTGCCCAGGAGCCTTCGGTTTTTCGCAAGCTGACAGTCGAGGAAAACCTGCTGGCTGTGTTGGAAACCATGAAGTTATCCAAAAGCCAGTGCCGATTGAGGGCCGAAGAACTGTTAACGGAGTTCCGCATCACGCATATCGGCAAGAGTAAAGGGTTTGCCCTTTCTGGTGGCGAACGGCGCAGGGTGGAAATAGCCAGGGCGCTTGCAACCGAACCTGGTTTCATACTGCTGGACGAGCCTTTTGCCGGAATCGATCCCATTGCCGTCATTGATATTCAGAACATAATAACTGCACTTAAGGGCAAGGGTTTGGGGGTACTTATCTCCGACCACAATGTGCGGGAGACCCTTGGAGTCTGTGACAAGGCATACATTCTTAATGCCGGTGAGGTGCTGGAATTTGGTGACCCGATCCGGATTGCGGAGAGCAAAAAAGCCCGGGAACTTTATCTTGGGGAAAAGTTCAGGCTTTGAAACTGTTGTAGTTTCTTAAAAACAAAAAGCAGCACTCCCTCAGTGCAGAGGTGTAAATTTTTATGGCCATTGAAATGCGCCAACAGATGAAGCTGAGCCAGCAACTGGTGATGACTCCCCAGTTGCAACAGGCAATAAAGCTCCTTCAGCTTCCCGTCTTGAGCTACAAGATGTTGTCCGCCAGGAACTTGAGGAGAATCCGCTTCTGGATGAGGTCCCAGAAGCTGAAGAAACAAAAGAGGTTGAGCAGCTTGAACTGAGTGAAAAGGAACCAGAACCCGAAGTACCCGTCACTGAATTTCAAGAAGTGACTGCCGGTGCGGAAACCCGGGAAATGGACTGGGAATCCTATCTGGATGGTTATAATTATAGTGCGGGCGAACAGTACTATGACGACGAGGAAAGGCCTTCATTTGAAAATTTGCTGACAAAGAAGAGTACGCTGTTCGATCACCTCATCTGGCAATTGAGCCTGACCCGGCTTTCCGACGAAGAGATGCAGATAGGTACTGAAATTCTCGGCAATATAGATGAGGATGGTTATTTCCGTGCTTCTCTTGCCGAAGTAGCCACTGTCTGCGGAACCAATGAGTCCGCTGTCGAAACCGTATTGAGGCGAGTCCAGGAATTTGATCCTCCAGGGGTCGCTGTCTGTGATCTGGGAGAATGCCTCCTGCTTCAGGTCAAGGCATTGGGCATTGGTGGGAGTCTGGTGGAGTCCCTTTTAACCCATCATCTCAAGGACCTTGAAGCGCGTAAATACAAACAGGCAGCAAGGCTCTGGGAGTTGACGTCAATGACGTACTTACGGCAACGAGAATCATAGCCGGTCTCGACCCGAAGCCTGGCAGGATGTTTGGGCAGGACGATGTCCAGTACATCTCGGCCGACATCTTCGTTTACAAGATTGGTGAAGAGTACGTTGTCATGTTGAACGATGAAGGTCTGCCCAACCTGCGCATCAACCCCCTTTATTATAGTGAAGGAAAGGCCGGGTTAAATGCAGACGCCAAGGCTGAGGAGTACATCAACGACAAGATGCGTTCTGCCCTGTGGCTTATCAAGAGCATTCAGCAGCGACAGCGCACCGTGTATAAGGTGGCAAAGAGTCTGGTGAAATTTCAGCGGGATTTCCTCGACCGGGGCATTGAGCATTTGCGGCCACTGGTGTTGCGGGACATTGCAGAAGACATCGGAATGCACGAATCAACCATCAGCCGTGTGACAACCAACAAATATATGCAGACGCCACAAGGGCTTTATGAACTCAAATACTTCTTCAACAGTGGCATATCCACCAATGAAGGTGATTTTATCGCTTCCGAAAGTGTGAAGAACAAGATCAGGGAAATAGTGGATGCGGAGGACCAGCGGAAGCCATACAGCGACCAGCGTCTTGCCGAGCTTCTGGCTGCTCATAATATAAACATTGCCAGGCGTACCGTCACAAAATACAGGGAAATGTTGCGCATCGGCTCATCTTCCGAAAGAAAAAGACATTTTTAGCAATTTGGCCGATTGCAGGTGTCTGTGCTGCTGAGACAGGCTCTTGCTTATAATAAAAGACAGGAGGTATCTATTTATGCAAATTACCACGACATTCAGGCACATGGACCCGAGCGACGCCCTGAAAAGCTACACGGAAGAAAAACTGGAAAGGGTAAAAAAATATATCGATGAGCCGATTGTGGCCCAGGTATTTCTTACCGTGGAGAAGATCCGTCATTCAGCCGACGTGACCATCACCGCCAAGGGAATAACTATCAAAGCGGCGGAAGAGACCAACGACATGTACGCAGCTGTCGATGCCGTAGTCGACAAGATTGAGCGCCAGCTGCGCAGGTACAAGGAGCGGATCAAGGCTCACAAACCTGCCACCGACAGCCGCGAAAGGATAGTTCAGAAAAGTATAGTCGAGGCTGAAAGCATTGAGCAACAGAAGGAACCGGTTATCATCAGGACCAAGACCTTTTCCCTCAAGCCAATGTCTGTGGAAGAAGCAGTAATGCAGATGGATCTTCTTCACAAGGACTTTCTTGTTTACACGGAAGCTGCCACTGAAAGCATCAATGTGATCTATCGTCGCAAGGATGGCAACTATGGTTTGATCGAGCCGAACAAAGAGTAAGCGCCGCTGTGGGTAAAATGACCATTACAAGATTCCTTTTGCCTGAGGATATCGTTGCCGATCTCGTGTCCGGGAAAAAGGAAGAAGTCCTGGCAGAACTGGCTGCCAGAATTGAATTGCGGCAGCCAGAGATCGGCCGGGCAGAGCTTCTCAAGATACTGCTTGAACGTGAAAGGCTTGGCAGCACCGGTATAGGAGATGGTGTTGCCATTCCTCACGGCAAGGTGAAAAATGCCAAAGAGCTGATGCTGGTGTTCGGTCGCAGCCTCGCCGGTGTCGATTTCAATTCCCTTGACGGCAGACCGGCACAGCTGTTTTTTCTTCTTGTCGCTCCCGACCAGGCTGTTGGCGAGCATCTGAAGATGCTGGCGCGTATTTCCAGAATCCTCAAAGATTCAACCACCCGCAAAAGGCTTCTGGACGCGCCGGATGCAGCCACCGTTTATAATGTAATCAAAGAACAGGACAGCAGCTATTGAATACCATCAGCCTTTCCATTAAGGACCTTTTGGACGACAAGGTTTACGGTCTGGACTTGAAGCTGTTTGCGGGTGAAAAAGGTCTTTCCCACCGGCTGTACAGTTCGCGTATTCAAAAACCCGGCCTGGCTTTGACCGGCTATACTGAGCATCTCCATCCCGACCGCCTCCAGGTCCTCGGCAATACGGAGATTTCATATCTCAGGCAGATTCCAGAGGAATCTGCCATCGTTTACATCGAGAAACTCTGTACCTTTCCCATCTCCTGTTTTATTGTCACGAAAGGACTTAATCCCCCCGCATTCCTAAAAAAAGCAGCAGAGAATGCCGGTATTCCATTGCTGGGTACTCCCCATCAATCTTCCACTTTCATTTCCCTGATAACCAAATTTCTTGAAGAGAGCCTTCTGCCAACCACCCACATTCATGGTGTTCTGGTAGACGTACTTGGGGTAGGCGTTCTCCTCTTGGGCAAAAGTGGCATAGGTAAGAGCGAATGTGCACTGGATCTTGTCATTCGCGGACATCGACTGGTGGCTGACGATATCATCCATGTGAAAAAGAAGATGCCTGCCGCTCTCGTGGGGCAAGCTGCGGAAACCATCCAGTATCACATGGAAATCCGGGGCTTGGGCATCATCAATATCAAAGACCTTTATGGCGTTTCCTCTATCAGGGAAAAAAAATCATCGATATGGTTCTCGAGCTGGTTGAATGGGATCCCGATCAGGAATACGACAGACTGGGAATCGATGACCGGGTTTATACAATTCTTGGTGTCGAGCTACCCCATTTGATGATACCTGTCCGTCCCGGGCGAAATCTAACTTCCATTATCGAAGTGGCTGCCAGAAATTTCCTGCTTAAGGGGATGGGCTACTATTCCGCCAGGGATTTTCACGAAAAGCTTCTTGCCCGCATGGAAGTCAGACCGCTGGGCAACGAGGTGGAATGAGATGCGCATTCTTATCATTACAGGCCTTTCAGGTTCCGGTAAATCCACCGCTGTTCGTGCTCTTGAAGATGAGGGCTTTTTCTGCCAGGACAATCTGCCTGTAGCTCTTTTTCCCACCTTCGTCGATCTTGTGGACAATGCCAAGGAGCGGATACGGGATGTGGCGCTGGTGATGGATATCCGCGGCAGGGACTTCAATAAGGGATTTGAGAAGGTATTCCAGGAGATAACGGAAGCAGGCCATCTGGTGGATATCCTCTTCTTCGACGCGACGGACGAAGTGCTTATAAGACGCTTTTCCGAGACAAGGAGCGTCATCCCGCCATTGACAGCGGCTCGGTGCCGGAAGGAATCCGCTCTGAGCGACAGCAACTTGCCGGCTTACGCAGCTTCGCCACCCAGATCATCGATACCTCCGAGCTAAACGTCCACCAGTTGAAGGGTCTTGTCATATCCCTGGTCAAGGGAGGCGAGGGGGGCCGGGAGATGACCGTACACCTTCAATCCTTCGGCTATCGCTTCGGTCTTCCACTTGAATCCGATCTGGTCATGGATGTGCGTTTTCTGCCTAATCCGTACTTCATCCCTGAGCTTAAGGAGTTCTCCGGGCTCGATCCCAAAGTAAGGGCATACGTGTTGAAGCACGGGGAAACCGGGGAGTTTCTGACGAAGTTTAAAGAGCTGCTGGAATTTCTTCTGCCCGGTTACAAGCGTGAAGGCAAATCCTACCTGACCATTTCCATCGGTTGCACCGGGGGCAGGCACAGGTCGGTGGTCATCGCTGAAGAAATAAGAGATTTTTTTAAAAGAAAACAATTGAACCTGAAAGTTTCCCATCGGGATATGGAAAAGGGCTAGAACTATGATCGGATTATTGTTGGTTACCCATGCCGGCCTGGCAGAAGAACTGCTTGCGGCTGCGGAAATGATAGTGGGAAAGATTGAACTGGCAGAGACCGTAGGCATCAAGCTGATGCCAAGGTGGACGGAATAATGGCTGACATCAAGGGAGCCATCGGCAAATTATCCGGAAAAGGGGTAATTATCATGACCGACATGTTTGGCGGTACCCCTTCAAACGTCAGCCTTTCTTTTCTGGAGGATAACAAGGTGGAGGTGCTGACCGGCGTCAACCTGCCCATGGTCATCAAATTTGCCACGGAACGAAAAAGATGCGGCGTGAGTGAACTGGCGCAAAAACTGAAGGAATGCGGCCTGGAGAGTATTACCGTGGCAGGTGAATATCTGAAGAAGTAGCTGCACCGGAAGAGGGATGATCGAATATGCTTGAGCAGGAATTTACCATAGTCAATAAGCTCGGTCTTCATGCCAGAGCTTCGGCGCTTTTCGTCAAGACTGCCAGCCGTTTTGCTTCGGAGATCAGAATTGAGCGGGAAGGTGTTGAGGTGAACGGCAAGAGTATCATGGGTATCATGATGCTGGCTGCTGCAAAAGGGAGCGTTATCCGGGTGAAAGCTGAGGGGAGCGACGAGGTTGAGGTCATGGAAACCCTTGGAGATCTCATAAGAAATGGTTTCGGCGAAGATTGACAATATAATTTTGCAGGGGATAGGTGTCTCTGCCGGCATTGCCATAGGCCAGGCAAAGATTGCCGACAGGGCACGTGTTGCCGTTGTTGAAACAGCGGTGAAAAGACATGAGATCCCACTGGAGTTGGATCGCCTGAAAAAGGCGATGGCATTGGCCAAAACCGAATTAGAGGGTGTTAAAGAGGCCGTGGCGGCCAAACGTGGTGATGAGCACCTTCACCACATCGATACCCATCTGCTGCTTCTCGATGATGCGATGCTGGTTGAAGAAACATCTGCATTGATCGAGAAGGAGGGCATAAATGCAGAGGGGGCGCTGAAAAGAACTCTGCACCGGTTGAAGAACTTTTTTTAGCGGTGTCGAGGACGAATATCTGCGCGAACGCAGCGCCGACGTGGAAACAGTGGTCGAGCGTATCTTGCGCAACATGGTAGGTAAAAAGCACGAACCCCTCACCGGCATCGACGGCAAAGTAATCGTTGTTGCCCATGACCTCTCCCCATCGGACATTCTCCAGATTGACAAGACAACGGTAATTGGTTTCATCACAGAAATGGGGGGCAAAACTTCCCATACCTCCATATTGGCACGTGCTCTGGAAATCCCCGCTGTAGTGGGCATGGAGCGTATTGCCAGCGTGGTAACAGAGAATGCCACCATCATTATCGATGGCTTTACCGGCGTCGTTATTCTCAATCCCGACCAGGAAACTTTCCGCGATTATCTCCGCCGCAAACAGCATTACGAATATGTGGAGCGCGAGCTGCTCAAGCTGAAGGACCTTCCTGCCGTTACCCTCGACGGTTTCGCCATGATCCTGAAGGCAAACGTGGAGATAGTGGAAGAGGTTCCATCGGTAAGGCGGCATGGAGCTGAAGGTATTGGACTCTATCGCACTGAAATGCTCTTCTTTAACCGGGAGAACCTCCCGGACGAAGAAGAGCAGTTTCATGCCTATGCGGAGATCGTCAGGGAAATGGCCCCTAAACCGGTGACCATCAGGACTCTGGATGTGGGGGGAGATAAGGTTTTGACCGATTTGAACCTTGGAGACGAGGCCAATCCTGCCCTTGGCGTCAGGGCTATCCGCCTGTCGCTCATGCAGCCCGAAGCTTTCAGAGCACAGCTGCGTGCCATACTCAGGGCCAGCGCCCATGGGAAAGTACGGGTATTCTTTCCGATGATCTCGGGTGTCGATGAGGTAAGACGGGCCAAGGCTATTGTCGAAGAGGTCAAGCAGGAGCTTAGGAGGGCTTTCATCCCCTTTGATGAGGAGATCGAGATCGGCATCATGATTGAAATTCCTTCTGCCGTCATTATCGCCGATCTTCTGGCCAGGGAGGTTGATTTCTTCAGTGTCGGAACCAATGACCTTATCCAGTATTCTCTCGCCATCGACCGCACCAATGAACATCTCTCAGCCCTTTATGAACCATTGCATCCGGCAGTACTCAGGTCACTGAAAATGGTGGTGGAGGCAGCCCACGGGGCAGGAATCGCGGCCTGCATTTGCGGCGAGATGGCAGGCGAACCGGAATATCTGCCCATACTGCTTGGGCTTGGTTTCGATGAACTTTCCATGAATGCCGTTTCAATACCGCGAGTCAAGAAAATCCTCCGACGTTGCACAAAGAAAGAGGCAGAGGCCGTTGCTGCCCGTGCCATGACCTATGCTACCGCACAGGAGGCGGAATCCTACCTGAGAAGCGTGATTGCCGCCCGTTTTTCCGACAGCTTCGACTGATTCGCATTTCCAACAAGTATCCTCACATTGCCCTTAGGAACGCTTCTACCCTATTGCCAGACTTTTGCCTGCGGCGTTGGAGTTTCTTGCCAGTCTC
The DNA here is from genome assembly GCF_001311985.1 of Geotalea toluenoxydans JCM 15764. Classification (GTDB taxonomy): domain Bacteria; phylum Desulfobacterota; class Desulfuromonadia; order Geobacterales; family Geobacteraceae; genus Geotalea; species Geotalea toluenoxydans. The sequence continues at coordinate 62,248 of NZ_BBCJ01000005.1, read as the reverse complement.
AACAGTTGCGGAATAATCCACGGTTTTTTCGCGACAGTTACGAGAATTTTTGTCATTTTTATATTCATTTCACTGTCGGTGAATTCTTCCAGGCTGAAGCCCAGTTCCTCTTCAGCTGCATCGCTGATGGCGCGCATGGCGGCAAAGGGTATACCCGTTTCTGCAGCTGCTGAAGCTACAGCTGCTGATTCCATTTCCAGCGCCGGATAGGGACAATTCTCGGGCAATGCTTCGCAAGTTCGCTCTTCCCGGTGATCTCCAGGGTGGTTATAAAGGAGCTTCTGTAAATGTTGTTTTCTGCAGAGATTTGTTGCCGGACCAGGCAATGCATCCGGTCGACCAGTTCCGCTGACGGCGTTGCTTCTTTCCTGAACCGGGTTCCATCGTAACTGAAAACCTGGTCAGCCAGGACAAGGTCTCCCACACGTGGACCGGCTGTCACGGCGCCGGCAAAGCCGAAATTAAGAATAATATCCGGACTTGCTGTTTTAATAAGGAATCGGGTTGCTCTTGTGGCATGCTTCGCTCCCATGCCTGACTGGACAAGAACAATCTTTTTGACATCTAAGCCGAACCGAAACAATTCAAAGGATTCTCTTTTCTCCCTTTGATAGATGCCGATACGCTTCAGCAGCGGATTCACTTCTTCCGGCATGGCGGCGATAATTCCGATAGTGGAAATATTCATAAGCAAAACTCCCTGGGGCTTCTTTGTCGGAAGTTAACAGAGATTGCCTTGTCCGGCAACAGTAAAGAGGGCAGGGGCTTTAATCTTGACAACCAGGCCACCTATCTATATTCTAACCGTTTGTTTTTCATGAACATGGCAGCAAAGACAGGAGTTCTTGATGAAACCGTTATTTTTGAATCCACCCACTTTTGAAGACTTTGACGGCGGTGCCGGTGCCAGATATCAGGCCTCCCGTGAGGTAACCTCTTTCTGGTACCCTACCTGGCTCTGTTATCCGGCAGGCATGATCCCTGGCAGCAGGGTGGTCGATGCCCCTGTTCAGCGGCTTACCCTGGAGGACTGCCTGAAGATAGCCCTGGATTACGACATGGTGGTAATGTATACCTCAACGCCGACACTGGCCATCGATGTGGAAACGGCGCGACGGATCAAGGCGCAGAAACCCTCTACCGTAACCGTCCTGACCGGTCCCCATGTCTCGGTCCTGCCTGAGGAATCGCTCAAGTTTGCGGCAGGCGCTGTGGACCTGGTCTGCCGCGGAGAATTCGACTACTCCACAAAGGAGCTGTGCGAGGGCAGGGCCTGGCAAGAAGTTGACGGCATCACCTTCATCATGGACGGCAAAACTATCAGTACTCCTGATCGTCCGCCGATCGAGGACCTGGATGCACTGCCTTTTGCCAGTCAGGTCTACATGCGGGACCTGCCGGTCAATGAGTATGTCATCCCCCATTTCAAGCATCCCTATGTATCTATTTACTCCAGCCGCGGCTGTCCGTCCAAATGCATATACTGCCTCTGGCCTCAGACCTTCTCCGGCCGAGCCATGCGTGTCCGTAGCGCCGAGAATGTCTACCAGGAAGTGAAGTGGATAGTGGAAAATGTTCCTGGTGTCAAAGAAATCTCCTTTGATGACGACACCTTCACCGCCAACCGCGAGCATGCACGGGCCGTGGCCGAAAAACTCAAACCGCTGGGCATTTCCTGGACCATAAATGCCCGGGCCAACTGCGATTACGAAACCCTTCGCATCATGCGCGATGCGGGCTTGCGCCATGTGGTGGTCGGCTTTGAAACCGGCAACGAACAGATCCTCAAGAACATCAAAAAAGGGGTGACCAAGGCTCAGGCAATTGAGTTTACCCGCAATTGCAAGAAACTAGGCCTTTCCGTCCATGGCGCCTTCATCATGGGACTTCCTGGTGAGACCCGCGAGACAATCCGCGAAACCATAGAGTATGCCAAGGCTCTCGATCTAAATTCCATCCAGGCCTCGCTCGCTTCACCATATCCCGGTACCGAGTTCTATGATCTGTGCAAGCAGGAGGGATGGATCACCTCCGATTCCTTCCTTGATGAAACCGGCCACCAGACCTGTGTCATCAACTATCCCCACCTGTCCAACAAGGAAATCTTCGACGCTGTTGAACTTTTCTATGACAAGTTCTATTTCCGCCCCAAATATATCCTGCGCAGCATCGGCCGGATGATTGTCAATGGCGAAGAGCGGCGCAAACTTCTCAAGGAAGGACGCCAGTACCTGGAATACATGCGCAAGCGCAAGCAGGCCAGTCAGGGCTGTAACTAGCGTCATGAAAGAACTGATTATCAATGCCGATGATTTCGGCCTTTCCCGCGGCGCCAACCTCGGCATCATCCGAGCCTGGCAGGAAGGTATCCTCACCAGTGCCTCGCTGATGGTAGGAGGTCTGGCCTTTGATGAGGCAGTATCTTTGGCAAAGGCCAACCCTGGGCTGCAGGTGGGATTGCATCTTACCCTGGTGCAGGGAAGGGCTGTGGCGAAACATCCCGGCTTCCCCACCCTGATCGACAGGGAAGGTAACTTTACCAACGATCCGGTCATGGCCGGCATGCGGTATTTCTTCCTCAAACCCCTGCGCAAGCAATTGGCTGAAGAGATCGAGGCGCAAATTGAGAAATTCCTAGCCACTGGCCTGCCACTGTCACACATCGACGGTCATCTGAACATTCATATGCATCCGGTTGTCTTCGACATCCTGCTGCAGTTGATGCCAAAGTATGGCATTACCAGCTTCCGCCTGAGCAGGGAGCGATTTTTCGACAATATTGTCCTCGACCGACAGCGAATGCTCGGCAAAGCGGCTGATGCCTTCATCTTTGCTTCTTTGGCGAAACGCTGTCGACCGGAATTGGAAATGCGCAGAGTTTCGTTCGCTGGAGAGGTGAAGGGATTACTTAATTCGGGCTGTATGACCGAACCTTATCTGCTGAAAGCCCTGGAAAGGTTGCAGCCGGGCCTGTCCGAGATTTATTTCCATCCCGGCTGCTACCCTTGCGATGAACTGAAAAAATGGATGCCCGATTATCTGCATGAAGGGGAGTTGGCGGCCCTGACCAGCCAGGTGGTGAAAGAGAAGCTGATGTCGCTGGGAGTAACCCTGCGCAATTACCGTGGAGAAAAGAAGGCTTATGCTTAAGACTCTAATTGTAATGCTTGTGGCCATAACGGCCGGAACAATCGGCGACATTCTCCTGGCCAAGGGGATGAAGGAACTGGGGGATCTTTCCTCCATGAATCTGCGCGGCATTCTCAATGTGGCCGTTCAGGCGCTGACATCGCCGAAGCTGATCATAGGCACCACCATGCTGGCAATTTTTTTCTTTCTGTGGTTGGCGGTGCTTTCCTGGGAAGACTTGTCGGTGGCTCTTCCGATGCAGGCATTGAACTACGTGCTGGTTGCTTTCCTCTCCCAGTATTTTCTCCATGAGACCGTCACCCCCATGCGCTGGGCCGGTACCGTACTAGTTTGCGTCGGGGTCATGCTCATTACCAAAAGCAGTGGAAGCTAGCAGGCTGCTGGCCTGCTAGCTTTTCTTCTGCACATCTTTAACCGCCTTTTCGAATTTCTGCTGGTCGAATCCCTTGAGAATGACCTCGTCATTGCCGATGACAATCACCGGCACCCCCTGGCTTTTATACTTTTTTGTCAGATCGTCCATGGCGTCGTCGTCTACTTCAACATCCCTGTTGAGGAAAGGAATGTTGTTCCTGGTCAGATATTCCTTTGCCGCCTTGCAATGTGGGCACCAGGACACGGAATAGAGTACAATCCTCGGATATTTCTGTTGGGCCGCTGCGGGTGGTTTCAGAGGGCTTTGCGGACTTTCTTCCATGGCTGCTGCCTGACAGAATGTCGCGGTGCACAATAAAGCAGAGATGATCAGGATTCTGGTGGCAGTTTGCATGACAGCTCCTCCTGTTCTCACTTTCCTTTTGTTTTGGCGGTAACGAGTTGTCTGCGGGTCAGGTTGAAGGTGATGGCCTTGGCGATGCCGGGTCTGCGGACCTTGAGCATCACCTTTGTGCCGGCAATGCCTCGCAGACGGTGATCTACCATATCCTGAAAGTTACTTCCCTCAGTGGGCTTGCCGTCAATATGGGTTATAATGTCGCCTGTTTTTAACCCCGCCAGATGCGCCGGGCCTCCTGCCACCATCTGGCGAACTACGATCTGACCGTTGGCCCAGGGTACGCCGTCTATGCCGATGCCGCCGAAATTGCTGGCGGAGTTGGCTGCCATGGCCTGCAAAGCCGTAAGGGTGAACATGGACAAAGTGATGGTAAGAGTTTTAAGCATACCTGCTAAAATATACTCCCAGCCTTAATCCTGTCAACCATGGATAAGCTGGAGGTTTGCGGTATGCTTTATAATTATGCATTCGGGAGAAATGGTCATGACTGGCAGAATCAGGGTATGCGACGCATTGACTGCGAAAGAGGCGGGTGGAGAGCTTCTGGTAAAGGGATGGGCGAGGACGGTAAGGCAGGCAAAGACGTAGCTTTCCTTGCCGTCAATGACGGCTCATGCATGGCAAACCTGCAGGTGGTCGTAGAACCACATATAGTCAATTATCCGGAAGTGAGCAGGCTCGGCACCGGCAGCGCCGTGGCCGTAAGGGGTGTTTTACGTGAGTCGCCTGCAGCTGGACAGAGGTATGAGCTTTCTGCCACACAGATTGAAATCATCGGCCCGGCAGACGAATCCTATCCACTACAGAAAAAACGCCACAGCTTCGAATACCTGCGGACTATTGCCCACCTGAGGCCCCGTACCAATACCTTCGGCGCTGTTTTCAGGGTCCGCTCATCCCTGGCCCAGGCCATTCATCGCTTCTTTGCCGAGCGAGCTTTCTCTATGTCCATACACCCATAATCACCGCCAATGATTGCGAGGGGGCAGGGGAGTTGTTCCGCGTCACGACCCTCAATATGGCAAAGCCGCCGCTGAAGGCAGGCGAAGTTGATTATTCCGGAGATTTTTTCGCCCAGGCAACCGGGCTTACCGTCAGTGGACAATTGGAGGGAGAGCTTTTCGCCCAGGCATTTTCAAATATCTATACCTTAGGCCCGACTTTCCGGGCTGAAAATTCCAATACGGCGCGTCACGCGGCAGAATTCTGGATGATAGAACCGGAGATGGCCTTCGCTGATCTTATGGCTGATGCGGCTCTGGCTGAAGACTTTTTGAAGTTTCTCTGCCGTCATGTTCTGGACAATTGCACGGAGGACATGCAGTTTTTCAATGACCAGATCGACAAGGGCCTGCTGTCGCGGATCGAGGCAGTGGCTTCATCATCCTTTGCCGTCATGGAATACACCGAGGCAATCGATCATCTGAAAAAAGCGGCTGTCCCTTTTGCCTTTCCTGTTGAATGGGGACTGGACCTGCAGTCGGAACATGAGCGTTACATAACCGAGCAGGTTGTTGGAGGCCCTGTTTTCCTCATCAATTATCCAAAGGATATCAAGGCATTCTACATGCGGCAGAATGACGACGGCAGGACTGTTGCAGCAATGGACCTGCTGGTGCCCAAGGTGGGGGAGATTATTGGCGGTAGTCAGCGGGAAGAGCGGTTTGATCTGCTCCTTGAACGCATGGGGGAGCTGGGTATAAATGAAGAAGGGCTCTGGTGGTACCTGGATAGCCGCCGCTGGGGCTCCTGTCCACATGCCGGCTTCGGTTTGGGATTCGAGCGACTGCTCATGTATCTTACCGGCATGGAGAACATTCGCGACGTGATTCCTTTTCCGCGTACGCCCAGGCATGCCGAGTTTTGATACACCCCGCAATCTCATGCCGATAATTTCGCTTCAATTTAGCCGTCTTAAAGGCATCGGGCACGGCAGCCGATGCCTTTTTTCTTTATAAAAGCGCTTTTTATGTATCTTTCCCCAGTTGCCTTCAGGCTATTCTTCTCCCCATGACTCGATCCCGGAAAGGTTTTATTTATTATGATTAAACATCAGACCACCATAAACCGCATTTTCAAACTATCCGGCATCGGCCTTCACACCGGCCGGGAGGTTACCATGGAATTCCTGCCCCGGCGGGAATTCGGCATTGCCTTTATCTTCAACGGTCAGCTGATACCTGCCCGTTACGACATGGTTGCCGACACCCGTCTTTCCACACAGGTTGCAGCCGGGGAGGCATCTGTCGCCACAATCGAACATCTTATGGCGGCCTTCTATTTTTCCGGCATCACCAACTGCCTTGTCTATATTGATGGACCTGAGGTGCCGATCATGGACGGCTCGGCTTGGGAGTTCTACCATGAGCTCTGGCGCGCCGGAATTTATGAGTTTCCCGAATCGGGGGTGTATCTGAAAATTCAGCGCCCGGTCGAAGTCCGGCATAATGACGCCTTTGTCCGGGTAAAACCCCTTAACACCCTGGACATCACCATGACCATCGAATTTCGTCCACCAGTTGGAAAACAGCGCAAGCGAGTCATGGACGTGGAAAATGCCATCTCCATCATAAACTCCCGTACCTTTGTCCTGCATGAAGAAATTGAGGCCATCAAAAAAGCCGGTCTGGCCAAGGGAGGATCCCTGGAAAACGCCGTCGTCATAGGTGGCGATAGTATCGTAAACCCCCAGGGGCTTCGCTACAAGAAAGAGCTGGTGAACCACAAGATTCTCGACCTGATTGGCGATTTTTATACGTGTGGCTACCGTTTGCTGGGCAAGGTGGAGGCCCACAAGACCGGGCATTACCTGAACAATCTGTTCCTGCGTGAGGTGTTCGCAGATCCTGCCAATTACGCTGTCTACTGAAATGCCTCAGGAACGGAGGAACACGGACAGCAGCATCAGGTTTAGAATGGCCATGGGCGCTCCGGGCGACAAAGCGTTGCTATTCCGTGTCTGAACATGGTTCTGATTGACACATTCATAATCACTCCTGAATCATCATGCCGCCCCGTAAAAACCTGGTGAACTCCGCCTCAGGCAGTGGCGATGATAGGAGGTAGCCTTGTATCTCGTTGCAGTTCCGGGTACTGAGGAATTCAAGCTGACTGTGGTTTTCCACTCCCTCAGCCGTAACCTTAAGATTCAGATTGTGGGCCATGGCAATGATTGCACTGACAATGGCCGTGTCGTCGGGATTATTCGGTACATCGCGGATGAAAGAGCGGTCTATCTTAACCCTGTTGATCGGGAAGTTCTTAAGGTAGCTCAAGGAGGAGTATCCGGTACCGAAGTCGTCTATAGCCAGACTGACTCCCATTTCCTTCAGTTTGTGCAGGACGGTTGTGCTCTCTTCCGCCTTGGACATGAGCATGCTTTCAGTTAGCTCCAGCTCCAGTTGACTAGGCGCCAGCCCCGTTTTCTTCAGCACTGCTTCAATCAATTCGATGAACTTTTTCTGCCTGAACTGTATCCCACACAGGTTTACCGCTACCCTGAGCGGCATAAATCCCGCATCCATCCAGGCCCTGTTTTTAGCACATGCGGTCTGGAGAGCCCATTCACCTATGGGTAGGATCAGACCGGTTTCCTCTGCCATCGGGATGAATCTGGATGGAGGAAGCAGTCCAAGGTCAGGATGCTGCCAGCGTATCAGCGCTTCCATCCCCACAAGCCGTCCACTCTTCAGGTCCATCTGCGGCTGATAGAAGATGACGAATTCATTTCGCTCCAGGGCCCTGCGCAGGCTGTTTTCCAGGATGAGATGCTCAAGCGTCTGGACATTCATCTCCTGAGAGAAGTACTGGAAGGTATCTCTTCCCTGATCTTTAGCCTTATACATGGCAAGATCGGCGTTTTTAAGCAGACCTTGGACGTCAGTGCCGTCTTCAGGATAGATGGCAATGCCGATGCTGGCAGTGATGAATATCTCCTGACCATTTAAAGCCAGTGGCTTGGATATGGCCGCGAGAATTTTTTCTGCAATCTTGTTCAGATCTTCAGCATGTTCGATGGCAGAGATGATAATAACGAATTCATCCCCTCCGATTCTGGCAACCGTATCGGTTTCCCATACGCATTCTGTCAGACGCTCGGCGACAGTGGCCAGCAGGCTGTCACCTGCCACGTGTCCCAGTGTGTCATTGATGCTTTTGAAGCGGTCAAGATCGAGACACATGATAGCAACCTTGCGATTGTCACGTACTGCCTGAACAATGCTCTGTCCTAGCCGGTCCTGGAGCAGCGAACGGTTCGGCAAACCCGTCAGGGTATCATAGTAGGCAAGTTGCTGAATCTCGTCTTCTGCCTTTTTTCGGTCGGTGATGTCCCTGACGATTGCCAGTTCTACCTGTTTTCCCTGCCAGATTGTTCTGGCCGTTGTGACTTCAACCGGAACACAGCTACCATCCCTATGGGCCAGCATGATTTCAAACTGCTTGGGACGAATTCACCCGCATCTGTTTTTGCCTTTCGTTCGATAATCATTTGCAGGTGGTCCGGGTGAATAATTGTTTCAATGGTGGTCAAAAGCATCTCTTCAACACTGTAACCGACGATCTCTGCGGCTCTCTTGTTGACATATGCAAGATGGCTGCTGTCAGTGATTATCTGAAGGCCATCATTGGCATTGTCAGCAAGGGCTCTGAAATTGCTTTCGCTCTCTCGCAAGGCATTCTGATGCTGATCGAGGGAAAGTATCATGCTGTTGAACGCATTAATCAGTGTTCCCAGTTCATCTTTTCTTTCAAGATTGATCAGATTATGCAATCCGGATTTATCAGGGATTGCTTTCACATGGCGGGTGATGAGCGAAAGCGGTGAGGTGAGGCGTTGCATCAGGAACCAGACAAAAAGGAGGGTTACTGCTGTACCGACGACCATGACAGTAATGAAGTAGATTCTGTTTGTCTTAAGTGGAGCATAGGCTTCGACGATGGGATAACTTGCTGCTAGAATCCAATCGGTAGTTTTAAGGTGTTTGAATGAAGAAAGTGTCTCAATCCTTCTTGAGTTGCGGGTTTCTCCACTTCCTTCGAATCCGGCGATTGATTCGTCAAAAAGCCTGTTAATGCCGACAGGCACATCCCGGTGCATGATACGATTTTTCTCGGGATGGGCGATTATTGTACGGTGGTTATCGAAAAGGTAAACGTAACCTGTTTTACCGATTCGGGTGTGTGAGAGATCCTCAAGAAAATTCTGGCCCAGGAGGTCGAAACTCCCGCCGAATATGGCAGCCAGCTTTCCGTTACTGTAAATCGGCACGGTGAGCATGACACAGGGGTGCCCAGGATTGTGGGTGGAGAGGTAGGGGCTTGATATGACCGGCTTGCCTCTGGCCACCGTGTCTTTAAAATAGTCGCGAAAGGAAATGTCCCGTCCACGCCGGTGCTCAAGGTATGGACTCTCGGCAACAATCTTCCCTTCAGGGGAAAAGACGAAAAGTGCGTTATCGAACAAAGCGAGCAGTGAATATCTGTTGTCCAGGAAGCGCTGAGCCTTGTGGGAATCCCTGAGCTCTTCGAGGGTTATATTTGCTGCAGCTGCCAATAGGGAATTCTGGGCTATTCTGAGCTTGTCATCTACGTTTTCGGCAAGGGCACTGACGAGGTGTATTGCTGATTGGAGATACTCTGCTTGTATTCGCGCTCAATGTAAGAAAGGGATAGGAAGGCAAGTATTGCCAGAGAGCAGACAAAAAGAGAAGATACCGCCAGTGCCATTGTTATTTTAAGGCTGAGTTTCCTTATGTCAAAGTCCTTCCCGAGGTTGTTTCCAAGGAGAATACCACACCCCGTGCCGGTTAAAAAGGCTTCTCTGTTTCAATTGATAAAACCCGGTTAACTTTATAAATCTGGACTTCTTTCCGCTGAAAGCGCTACTATGCCCACATGAGCAAAACGTTCGCATCTTTTATGATACTGGTAGTTATTTCCCTTGTCTCCTTCGGCACCTGGCAGCTGTTTTTGGGCAATTTTGAGGCCGCGTTCTCCTCTGTCCCTTTTCTGCTTGCTGTCTACTTTTTCGTCAAGGTTTACCGAAAATAACCGTCTCAATTCCTGAACAAAAAGCCGCTTCAGCAGCGGGCTTTTTTGTCTGAGCATGTGGTTTACTTGTCGAGCAGATACTTGCCGACCCAGTTCTTGGAGAATTGGAAGGCTGTGCGCCCGCAGCGCTTACTCTTGTCATGGGACCACTGAATTGCTTCTTCTTCAAGTTCTTTGCTCCAGGGAATTTCCAGCTGCCGTTCCTTCGCGTGCCTTTCAACGCACATTCGTACCGCATGAAGATAGCGATCCTGGGTAAATACGTGGAATGGTATCCATAATCCGAACCGGTCGGAGAGAGAAATCTTCTCTTCCATCGCCTCACTCTGCTGCAACTCTCCATTGACGAACTTGCCGCCGATCTTGTCCGAATCGTATTCGGGAATAAGGTGGCGGCGATTGGACGTTACATAAATAAGAACGTTTTCCGGGGAGGAATAAACTGAACCGTCCAGGGCGCTCTTCAGCATCTTGTAACTGAGTTCACCAACTTCGAAGGTAAGGTCGTCGCAGAGAAGGATGAAGCGGTATGGTTCATCCCGAACCATCGTGAAGATGTCTGAGAGATAGACCAGGTCTTCCTTTTCCACCTGAATAATGCGCAGTCCCTCACTGGCAAATTCATTAAGCAGCGCCTTGACGATGGAGGATTTGCCTGTGCGCGTGAGCCCCAGAGCAGAGCATTGTTGGCAGGCAGTCCCTTGAGAAATTGCTTGGTGTTGCTTACCAGGATCTCTTTCTGCTTTTCCACTCCCAGCAGTTCTTCAAGTGTTGAGGTATCAGTAACCGTTACCGGTTCCAGAAAACCGGAGAACGAGTGACGGCGCCAGTTTGCGGCATAGCAGGTGGACCAGTCTATTGAGGCGATTGCCTTTGGAAGCAGCATCTCAACGGAACTCAGGACTCGCTCCAGTTGGGCGACTACTTCAGGTTTCAGGGTCATCATGATTTTTTCTCTCTTCCTTTGGTAGACTCTTTTGTTTCTACAATCATTGCTGCGGGATCAAGGTGCCGGCAACGACAAAAGTTGTATACGTTACGGGCCGCTGCTGTCAAATTAAAAATTCATCCTCACCTGTTTCTGGCAGAAAGAAAAAAGCCCCGCGGCTGGTGCCGGCGGGGCTTGATGTTTATCTGATTTTTTTCAGGCAGCGAAGCTGTAAGAAAGGTGCGATGCATTGCCAAGGAACGATTTCTCCTGGGTATCCTTGACGATGTTTGCCACATTGTGATTAATCGCATATACAGAGTCACAAACGGTGCATTCTCTTATTCCTTCAAAGAAGCTTTCCGACTGCAAATCGATGTCTAAATGTTCATTGCTCCCGCAGACTGGACAATTCATATTCATTCCTCTCTTTATGTTTTTGTTTAATAAAACTATAAAGAGAAGCATTCCGAATTGCAAGAAATAAAACAACAAAAAAGAAGGAAAATCAAGATGTTGTGGAAATTTTGTATTATCTGTTAATCCCGCTTTCTATTTTGTCTACTTGTTCCATTTTTACTATCACTTCAAGTTACTGATATTACGCATTTTTAAAATATATAATTGTGTTTTGTAATCGTTCGTTGTTTTATTTTTAACATATGATTGACATTGGGCTAAAGGAAAGTAAATAGAATCATACCTATGGCGCATTGGGAGACAGGAGGATCATATGTCACTGGTCAAGACGTGGTACACGGTGGAAGAGGCTGTAGCAAAGTTCGGCGTCGATGAAGCGCGTATTCTGGAATGGGTTACTGAGGGCTTATACGAACAGAGGATAGCGGCGGGAAAGTGGTACGGGTGAACGGAGACGACCTGGACCTGAAGATCCAGGAACTGACGGGTATTTGAGCCTTGGGGGGACAGGGGTTGTGTCCCCCCAAGCATTATGCTGTCAAGCTTACAGACCCAACTGTTTAAAGAAATCATTTCCCTTGTCATCCACCAGAATGAAGGCGGGGAAATTCTCAACTTCTATCTTCCACACTGCTTCCATTCCCAGTTCAGGGAAATCGATACATTCCACCTTCTTGATGTTTTCTTCGGCAAGAACTGCTGCCGGTCCACCTATGGAACCCAGATAAAAGCCGCCGTATTTCTTGCAGGCATCTGTAACCTGCTGGCTGCGGTTGCCTTTGGCTATCATCACCATTGAGCCGCCGTGGGACTGGAGCAGGTCGACGTAGGAATCCATGCGGCCGGCTGTGGTGGGACCGAAAGATCCGGAGGGTTTGCCTGCAGGGGTTTTTGCCGGACCGGCATAGTAGATGGGGTGGTTTTTCAGATACTCGGGAAGGGGCTTGCCGCTATCAAGGATCTCCTTGAACTTGGCGTGAGCAATATCCCTGCCGACAACGATAGTACCGGACAGCAGCAGCGGTGTTGAGACAGGATGCTTGCCTAGCTCGGCGAGAATCTCCTTCATGGGCCTGTTGAGATCGATCTTGACACCGTGCTCATGTTTTCCGCGGTACTGATCGGGAATCAGCCGCCCGGGATTCCTGTCCATCTCCTCGACAAAAAGGCCTTCTTTAGTGATCTTTGCCTTGATATTGCGGTCAGCAGAACATGAGACCGCCATGCCTACCGGGCAGGATGCACCGTGGCGTGGCAGACGAATGACGCGAACATCGTGGGCAAAATACTTACCGCCGAACTGTGCACCGATCCCCAGCTTGTATGCCGCCTCAAGCAGCTTGTTTTCCAGCTCGACATCGCGGAAGGCCTGACCATGTTCGTTGCCGCTGGTGGGCAGAGCATCCAACTCCTTTGCCGTAGCCAGCTTTACTGCTTTCATGCAGGCGTCGGCAGATGTGCCGCCGATGATGAAGGCAATGTGATATGGGGGGCATGCAGCAGTACCCAGGTATTTCATCTTTTCAATGAGATATTTTTCCAGTTTTTCCGGGGTGAGCAGTGCTTTGGTCTCCTGGTAAAGCATGGTCTTGTTGGCAGATCCCCCCCCTTTGGCCATGAATAGAAATTTATAATAGTCGCCGTCAGTGGCCATGATGTCTATCTGGGCAGGCAGGTTGGTGCCGGTATTCACTTCCTTGTACATGTCCAAGGCAACAGTCTGTGAATAGCGGAGGTTTTCCTCTGTATATGTCTTATACACTCCTTTGGAGAGGTATTCTTCATCCTTGACTCCGGTCCAGACCTGCTGTCCCTTCTTGGCCACGATGGTTGCCGTGCCTGTATCCTGACAGATCGGAAGCTCAAACTGGGCTGCGATTTCCGCGTTGCGCAGAAAGGCCATGGCCACACCCTTGTCGTTCATGGATGCCTCAGGGTCTCGGAGAATTTTGGCAACCTGCTCGTTGTGTGCAGGGCGAAGCAAGAACGAAACATCCCTCATGGCCTCATTGGCCAGAATTGTTAATGCATCGGGGGCAACGCGAACCACATCCTTGCCTGCAAATTGCTCAACCTGAACATATTTTTCGGAGCCTTCAATCTTGCGGTAATTGGTCTCATCTTTGCCGACGGGGAAGGGGTCCTGATAATGAAAATCTTTAACTGCTGCCATCTAAGTTTCTCCTTTCAATTGATATTTCCAGGGCAGGGTAAGAAAAACAGATTTGTGTGCTCTCGAACCTCATGCCACGGTGTCTGAAATGAAATTGTATACAGTATGCCGGAATATATTGGAAAATCTTCAATTTGTCGAGAGAGAAGTTTTCGCACTGTTAAAAATCTCTACACCAAGAACAGTCCCAGCCTCAGCATAAATATTCAGAGTCGGTTGACGGGCTTTAGAGAAGGAGTAGAATTAAATTTGATTAATAATTTAAGGAATCCTTAGGAGCAACCTGTGACTGAACCATCAAGCCTGACAAGTCAGCTCAACAGCAATGTCTTCTTTAAACCTGGCTATATCAAGATGTCCAGGCTCTTGACCGGTATCAACTCCGTAAACAATTTATTTCAGAAAAAAGGATACGAATTTTTAAAGCTCGAATCCCGTGCCCTGATGGATAAATGCATCAGGCGAACGGGGCTTGATGATTTCGGAGGTGAAGATTTTCACCATCCCCTTTCTGTTCTACTGCAGTCCTTCGAATCCGATGCAGACTTGAACCTGTTTGGGCGCATCAGTGTCTATTCCGAAATAATCAGGATGCTGTGCAACAGGCTTCTCATGGTGGCTGATCGCAAGCGGTTTCCGCAGATCGACAGTGAGCGCATAGTTCGCCCCCTTTTCATCACCGGTTTGCCGCGAAGTGGAACGACTTTTCTGCATGCGCTACTGGCGCAGGATCCAAAATGCCGGGCGCCGCAGGTTTGGGAAGTGATGCATCCTTCACCGCCGCCTGAAACAGCCTCCTATTCTTCTGATCCGCGCATTGCAAAGACGGGCAAGGAACTAAGATGGCTGGACATCCTGATTCCCTACTTCAAAAGGGTTCATCTCATTCATGAGCGTTATCCCCAGGAATGTATTGCCATAACCAGTCATGCCTTCATGAGCTATGTTTTCGAATCGATGTACCATGTTTCCTCATACCGCATCTGGCATGACAAGCAGGATAAACGTCCGGTTTACGAGTTCCACCGCTGGTTTTTACAGCACCTGCAGTGGCGTTCGCCGGGAAGCCACTGGGTCCTCAAGGCACCAAGCCACCTGATGGCGCTGGAGTCGTTACTGGATGTATATCCGGATGCAGATATTGTCGTCACCCATCGTGATCCCCTTAAAGTACTACTCGTGTGCAAGCTTTACCCGGGTGTTGCGTGAACCCTTTACCAATGGACTGGACAACAGGAAAATTGGCATTGAGGTGAGCAGCCGCTGGGAAGGGAGCGCCTGGCACTCCTTGCAGTTCCGCCAAAGCAGACCTCACCTGCAGAAACGCTTCTTCGATGTAAATTTCACAGACCTGGAGAGGGACCCAATGTCAGTTGTCAATGGTATTTACCGTCATTTTGGCCGAGAAATAGACAGCAGTGCTGAGTTGGCCATGAAAACATTTATTGCCGGTAATCCAAAGGACAAGAATGGCGCCCATCATTATTCTCTGGAAGAATTCGGTCTTGATCGGGAAACGGAAAAAAGGCGTTTCCAGTTTTACATGGATCACTACTCTATTCCTCCTGAAATGTGAATCAGGTCTTTCAGGTACACATAAGGGGCATCTGCTCATTACTGACCAGGTCGGTGGGTTCCATGGGACGCCTCAATCTGATCCTGCTTCTCATAGCCTCATTCTTCTTTTATGGAATGCTGAAGCAGGTGGGGTGGGAAAACCTGGAACACTATTTCCATCGGGTTGGTTATGCCGGATTGCTTCTGCTTGTGCCTTACGGGATCATGAATCTTCTGACCGCCCTTGCCTGGCAGGTGCTCATTGTTGATTCGACCGCATCCGTGTCTCTGGGCCGGTTGTTTTTGCTCCGTCTGGCGGGAGAATCGCTTAATCAATTGACGCCAACGGCTTCATTGGGAGGAGAACCTTTCAAGGCTCTAAGGTTGAAGGCCTCAGGTATTCCCTGGCAACAGGCGACGGCCTCGCTCATTATCCACAAAGGACTGATGGTCATGAGCCTGGTCTTGTACATATTCCTGAGCCTTGCCCTGGTGCCTTTTGTCATGCCTGTCGGAGGGGTCAGGCTGGGACTGCTCCTGGCCTGCGCAGTGTCCTTACCGGGGCAGGGGTGGCCTTTGTTGTTTTGCAGCATCGTAATCCATGTGTCCTCCTGATCAGGCTACTGGAGCGTTGGGGTAAGTGCCCGGCTTTTCTGAAGGCGAGGAAGGAAGAACTGGCAAGCCTCGATGCTGCCATGGCAGGATTTTACAGCAGGTATCCCGGCAAGAGTGCACTGGCATTCTTATTCTTGTTCCTTAATTGGCTTGTGCAGGGAGTTGAAGTTTATCTCATCTTTCATCTGCTGGGCCAGTCGGTAGAGTGGCAACTGGCGTTGTGTCTGGATGCACTGGCCATGCTCTTTACGGCGCTTGGTTTCATGATTCCGGTACAACTCGGGGTCCAGGATGGAGGAAATGTGTTGCTTGCGCTGGGTTTCAGGCTTGGAGCAGCCGTAGGGTTGGCTTTCAGTATCTTGCGAAGAATAAGGGAGGCATTCTGGTTGCTTGTGGGACTTGTGGTGGTAACATGGGAAAGATAAATTGTTTGGTCCTTATTGGGATTAACCGGAAGAGGATCAAAATCTACAGGAGGTGGATTGCAATGAAAAAGGTACTTTCGCTTATCACCGTCATGTTCTTTTTGCTGCTTCCCGCACTGTCCTGGTCGCTTCTGCCAGACCGGGTGCTTACGTCTCAGGTTTTATCGGAGTTTCCGTTCCCCGTGATGCCAGTGTCGACAGTAGCCAGTTTGCCAGCGATGGTACCATGCTGAACGCTACCGATGAGGTGGAATTCGACCTGGAATCAATATCGGCGGCACTGGTGGCTACGATTTTGGATTTCTGCGTCTTGAGGGAGAGCTTTCATTCAAATACTCGGAAATAAACAGGATTACCGACACTGCGGATGGTTTCAGATTCGGCAACCCTGATGGGAATATCGGTGTCTTCGCCATGATGGGCAACGCCTTTTTCGATCTGCACAATCCCGGTCCGGTTACGCCATATGTGGGGGGAGGCGTCGGGTTTGCGACTCTGCACCTTAGTGACACGTTCGGCACCGACGTTACAACCAGCGGTCCAGAACGTATCTTCCTTTATCCGGAGGACGACGACATGGTGTTTGCTTACCAGGCTGGAGCGGGGGTGGGCATTGCTCTTAATCGGAGGCTTACGCTGGATATAGGCTACCGCTACTTCGGCACTTCCAGAGCCAGGTTCGGCGATGGTTTTGACACTGCCGATCTGCGATATGAAAGCCACAATGCTGCTGTGGGGCTGAGGGTGAAATTCTAGACCAGCAGGTCCACCCCCCAGAGTAGTCATTCCGCGTCCAGTTCCCACTGGTCCGCATTCAGTCGTGACGCAGCAGGTAAACCCTGCTGTCGTCGGCCGCCACCTTGAAGTAGTTGGCATCCACGCCATACCAGCGGTCCAGTATCTCCATTACACGAAAAGTTTGTTCGCCAAGGATGAATGAACTCGGCCGCTCGTCAGCCTTATATCCGGAATAGGTCTGGATGGTAACTGGTACCTGCATAGTCTCTCCCGATTTTATGATACTGATCACCCACTAATTTCCTTTAAACCACCTCCTCCTTCCAGTTAACCATAAAATCTCAGGAAAGGAACCATATTAGCCCTGGTAATTTTCCGCTCGAATTGTCTTTACCTCCTGCGGTATTTGCCGAAAAGAAATGCATCTCTTTTCATTTACGGGGGACGATCATGCAGCTGGTAAAATGGGATAATACTCTGACTTTAGGTGTTGAGCCATTTGACGACCATCACAAGCACCTGGTATGTCTTCTTAATGAGACCTATGACCTGTTCATTGCGAGCGAAAAGCCGTCATCTCTGGAGGAGGTGATCGATGAACTTATCGATTATGCCACCTACCACTTTTCCTCGGAAGAGCTGTGGATGGTCAAATTGAATTATCCAAAACAGGAAGAACACAAGAAACAGCACGAGGAGTTTTCATCTCGGGTGGTGAATTTTCAGCGAGATTTGATACAGAAGGGAAGCACATCGACACTGGAAGTGCTCAGCTTTCTACAGCGATGGCTTGTGGAGCACATAAAGCACAGTGATGGTGAGTACAGCAGGTTTATCCATAAGGGATGACTTTGAGCGGCCGGCCATGGGTGAATACTTATTTCTCACCTGTATAGACAGTGGCGATACCCAGTGTCAGGTCGTGGTGCTGGGTATTTTTAAAGCCAACGCCGGCCATGATAGTTTTGAACTGATCCTGGGAGGGGAATTCAATTACGGAATCTGGCAGGTATTTATAGGCGCTGAATTTTGAGAAGAGCCCGCCTATGACGGGCAGGACCTTGAGAAAATAAAAGTGATAAAGGTGCTTAAACAGTGCAAAGCGCGGTGTGGAAAATTCCAGTATCACCACTCTGCCTCCAGGCTTAAGGACACGGTACATTTCCTTGAGCCCCTGGGACCGGTCAACAACATTTCTGATGCCGAAGGCGATGGTAATGGAATCAAAACTGTCATCGGCAAAGGGAATATCTTCGCAAGGAGCAACATGCATGTTTATGCGTCCTGCGTAGGACGAGGCAGCCACCTTCTGTTTCCCCAACTCAACCATTTCGCCGCTGAAATCGATGCCGGTAATGGAAACCGACGACGGCGTCTGGGCAGCTATTTCCAATGCCACATCTCCCGTGCCGGTGGCGACATCGAGTATGCGGCCGTTGGGCGCATATTTGATTTTCTTGACGGCAAAGCGGCGCCAGCTTCGGTCTATGCCGAAACTCAGAACCCTGTTGAGAAAGTCATAGCGGGGGGCGATGGTGTCGAACATTTCCTGGATCTTTTCACCCTTTTCCGTGAGTTTAAACATTTTCCCTACCTTTTTAACCACATAAATGATATAAGTCCGGTGGTTTTGTATCCGGCACTTGGGAGACAAAATTTTTAACACAAAGGTGGCACGCATACCAGAAAAATGTTACTCCGGCTCAAACGATAAAGCCGTAGCAAGGCGTCAGGTCCAACCCCTGCCGTAACCGAGGGTTACAGTTGTTTTCCTATTTTCGCCCCCAAGATATCGCTGACATACTGATCATGAGTTTTCTTGTCTACCAGCTGTACAGCTGGTTCAAGAATACCAGAGCACTACAGGTGGTAATCGGCCTCGGCTTTCTCGGTCTTCTCTATGTTATTACCAAGAACCTGGGGTTGTTCATGACCAGTTGGATACTCCAGGAACTGGGGACGGTTCTCTTCATCCTCCTGATTGTCATCTTCCAGGGGGAAATACGTCAGGCACTTTACCGTTTCAGTCTTTTGAGGAACCTCTTCGGTCGCCAGGACAACCCATCCCAAATTGACATTATGGATCTGGCCAATACTGTTTTTTCTCTGGCTCAGGAGAAGACAGGTGCACTGATCGTTTTTCAGCGCAGGGAGAACCTGGATGACTACCTTTTGCATGGCATCCAGTTGGACAGTCTACCCTGCAGCCAGCTCTTGATGAGTATCTTCAGGGATGGAGCTCCGTTGCATGACGCGCCGTCATTATACGGGAAGGTCGCATTGCCCAGGCTTCCTGTCATTTGCCCCTTTCCTCCAGCACCGACATCCCCCAATATTTCGGCACCAGGCATCGCGCCGGGCTAGGCTTGACCGAGCGTTCAGATGCTGCTGTCATAATCGTATCGGAAGAGAGAGGAACGGTCTCCCTTGCCCTTGCCGGAGAGCTGTCTCGAATGGATTCCCCGGAAGTGCTGTATGATACACTCAACACCATTCTTTCTCCTCCTGTCCAGGAAGTAAGCACGACCACCCTACGGCGCAAGCTTTTTGGTAATATTGTGCCAAAGATGGCCATACTGCTCTTTGTTCTTGCATGCTGGCTGTTGATAACGTCACGCCAGGGAGCAATTCTTACTGTCAATGCTCCGGTAAAATTTCATAACCTCCCCAAAGAACTGGCTTTAATAAAAACTACCCCTGAAGAGGTTGAGGTGCAGCTGAAGGTCTTTTCCAATCTCATTCCTTCGCCTAAAGAGATGGATATAATTGCCGATGTTGACCTGTCTCGGGCTAAGGAAGGGGTGAACAACATTGCTATCCGCAGTGAAGAGATAAAGCTCCCGCCTGGCGTTATTATTGCCGGACTTAGCCGCTCCACGATCAGGGTGGTTGCGGATAAAAAAATTATCCGTCATATAGCGGTGAAAGCCGGCACTGTGTCAAGACTGCCGGGGAAACTGCGGCTTCGATCCGCAAAGGTGGACCCACCCACTGTTGTTGTTGAAGGTCCTGCCCATGTGGTGAATCAGTTCGATCAGGTGCAGACCGAGGAGATTGATTTGTCTTTAATACGGCAAAACACAATGCTTGAAAGGAGGGTGCTTTCCCCATCACCCCAGTTGAGAGTGTTGAGGGATGAACCTGTAAAAGTCCGTGTTTTAACAGGGCGCTGACACCTTGGGGTTGACAAGATCAAAAAATTGTTATATAAAAGGGATAATTTTAATGTGATTGTAGAACAGAAAGGAGGGTAGATGGCTAATTACATTAGGTATATATTAATCTGTGTCATTATTCTTACTTTTCCTTCTTTTGTCTTTGCAGCAAAAACTCACCGGGTAAAAAAGAACGAAACTCTTTTCAGTCTTGCCAAAAAATACCACGTCACAGTTCAAGATATCAAATCCACCAACAATCTGGTTAGCAGTCATATAAAACCGAAACAGGTTCTTGTTATTCCTCCCCGCTCCGTAGAGGCTTCCTCCGCCGAGCGCAGAGAGAGCAAAACCAAGGTCAGTACCTACAAGGTGAAAAAAAGCGAAACTCTTTCGCGCATTGCTAAAAAGACTGGCGTTTCGGTAAGCGAGCTGAAACGTCTGAACAATCTGAGCAAAAGCAAGGTAAGACCTGGAACCGTTCTGGTTCTGCGAGAGCGAGAGCCTACGGACGAGGCTCCGGTACAGCGGACCGCCAAAAAGCTCCAGCTGCGCCACAGCGATCTGTTCAACGAGAAGGATTACGAACAGAGCCTTGCCGAGCTCACTGAACTTGATCCTGATCAAAAAGTAGATCTGAAAAAAAAGTGCCGAACTTAAAGTTGACAATATTCAGGAACTCAAGAAATCTGCCTATGGCTTTCTCGGAACCAGGTATCGTTTCGGTGGCAGCTCAAGGAGCGGTATCGACTGTTCCAGTTTTGTCCAGCAGGTATTTCGCGAGCTGGAAGTGTCCCTTCCAAGAACTGCACGTGAACAGTTCGGCATGGGGGCTGAGGTTGCACCTGGCGATCTGCAGAAGGGGGATCTGATCTTCTTTCGCACCTACGCTTCCTATCCTTCCCATGTTGGCATCTATCTGGGCAATAATAAAATGATCCATGCTTCATCAAAAGATCGCCGTGTCGTGGTTTCTCCCATCAATACCTATTATTACCGTTCCCGCTTCATCGGGGCTAAAAGAATTGTGGAAATAAATCCGGACATTTTCAAATTTGATGACCTTCTTCTTGGTGTAGAAGAAGAAACCATGGATGATGTGATTGCCAATGATTCCCTGGGCCTGACCCAGGCAAAATAAAATCGTACCTCCCCGAGGTAAAAAAGATCCGGCCTGTGGCTGGGTCTTTTTTTTATGCAAAACTGCTGATGGAGAAACCTTGACCCAGGTACTTCTTGCATATAAATCAAACAGTGCTGGTGCAAATGATCCGTATACCTCCCTGCTGCCTGTAGGTCTGGGCTATATCAACGCAGTATTGAAAAGCCACGGATATGCTTCCCAAATGGCCAATTTTTCCAAGTTCAGCTGGAAAGAGACGGAATCCATCATTTCACGACTGCGCCCCCAAGTCCTGGGGATTGCGCAATTTACCCATAACAGATTCGAGTCAGTGAAACTGGCAGCCTTGGCTAAAAAATCAATCCCGCTACCTTTGTTGTTTTTGGCGGTCCCCATGCCACACATCAATACCGGGAGATACTCGACCGCCACAAGCAAGTGGATGCGGTAGTGCTGGGGGAGGGGGAGGAGAGCTTCCTTGAATTAGTGGCAACTCTAAAGGGTGAGACCCCGCGCCTCGCCGAAATAAAAGGTATAGCTTTCCGCACTGCTGACGGTATTATTTCCACTGCTGCAAGGCCACCCATTGCCGATCTTGACTCAGTCCCATTTCCTGCAGCATATATGGACAACGCCTTTGGGGTGGATCTGCACCGGCAGCTGGAGTTCATTATCACCTCACGGGGCTGCCCGGCAGCCTGCCTGTTTTGTTCGTCTCCCCTCTTCTGGGGAAAATCATTACGTCTGCGTTCGCCACGCAATATGGTTGATGAAATAACCCTTATCCGTAATCGCTGTGGGTTGATCTATTTTTCCATCCGCGATGATACCTTCACTGCCGACAAAGGCAGAGTCATGGAGTTCTGTCGACTTCTTCGTGAGGAGAAGGTCTTTATTCTCTGGAACTGTCAATCCAGGGTCAGTGCTGTCGACGAAGAGCTGCTTTTTGCAATGAAGCGGGCAGGTTGCGAATGTATCCAGTTCGGAGTCGAATCAGGGTCTCCACGCATTTTAAAGGCACTGGGTAAAGGGATCAATACCGAACAGGTCAGAAAGGCCTCTGCTTTGGTGAGGAAAGCAGGCATGAACCTGTCCATTTATTTGATTACCGGGGTGAAAAGCGAGGTTGATGCCGATACCGATGCCACAATCAAGCTGGTAGAAGCTATTCAAGCCCATGATGGGCAGGTATCGCCATTGGCATACTATCCAGGTACGGAGATTTTCAGCAAAGATGTTAAAGCTGGAGCAATTGGCCGGGAAATATTCAATGAAGATAGACATGAAGCGCTCTATGTGCGAGATGATGCCTTTGTCGAATCTTCGACACAGCGGTTGCTGGAAACGGTCGCCAAGGTCGGAAAGGGGGCCGGATATGGTGAAAGGGATTTCCAGTCCCATAAGAAATTGCTCGGTTATTGCCATGCTACCAACATCATGTCGGGAGAGATGTATGAGGATGAAGGGCGATGGCAACTGGCAGAGAGAGAATATCGTGAGATAACCGAAAGGGAGCCGGAAAACCCATGGGGTTGGCTTCTTCTCGGGGCACTATATGGAAGGATGGGCGCTCTGGAGAAAGCCTGTAGCACATACAAACGGGTTCTGACCGTTGTTCCGGCCCATGCCCCTGCTTTCTCAGATCTGGGAGAACTGATGATGCTGATGGGCAGGACTTTGGAGGGGACGGAATATTTTAAAAGAGCTCTTGAGCTGAACCCATATGATCCAAGAGCGAAGCAAGCACTCAAGACCCGATAGAAAAAATAAGGGCGAAACCCTTGCGGGTTTCGCCCTTGCTTCAACAGGATGAGATGTCTGTTACTTTACAATTCTCAGGCCGGGAGCAAAAATGATCTTGTCGAAGGTGCGCTTCAACGTTTTGCTCTGGAAATTTACCATGGGCGGAGAATCCGGGAATTCGACCATGTCGCCAACGCTCACTTTAGTTTGCATAACGGCAACCCAAAGTTTCTGGCCATTCTCTTCAACCTGGGCATAAGTGTAGCCGCCAGAGTCCATTGTCTCAAGTACCTTGCCTTTGTGTCCTGCACCAGCAGGAATTTCCTGAGGTTTCAGGCCGGCATGGGGATCGCCGCCCGGAGTACCAGCCGGTGCCTGCTGTGTGGGGGCTCCACCTTGGGGTGCCTGACCTTGAGGGGCTTCTTCTTTTTTCTTGCAACCGGTTACTGCAAGTGCAGCGATTGCCAGCACGACTACCAATGTCTTCTTCACCGTAATCCTCCTGTTGGGATGTTTATTAAACTGGGGTAAAATAGCATACCTTCATTTTCTTTTACAATAAAAAATTACAGGTAACTCACTTGATTTTTGAGTTTTCTGTGATTTCTATTTTCCGATGATGACCTCGCCGGTATTGGTAAATATCTTTGCCGGCAGTTCGAAAACCCGCCTGAATATGTCAAATACTCCCTTGGCCAGGTACTTCACCGGGATAGCGGAGACCTTGGGATCGTCTATTTTTCCCTTTGCTTCAAAGTAGGCTGTTACCAGTGTCTTGTCCTTGCCGGTAAGTATCCAACCGACAATGGGGATGTGGCTGACCACCTTGTCCACCGTCTGAAGCGGTTGAACACCGACAGTGGCGTCGATTTCTTCCCTGGTCAGGTCGATTTTGCCTACACAGGAAATGTTCATGGCATCGCTATCAAGAAAAAAATCGCTGGTCGAGATGGTGCCGTCCCTGACTGCCAGAGTACCGGCAATACTGTTGTATGGCATGCCGCCGGATACCATGTCCGGTAATTGCAGTTTGAGCAACTGGGATACATTGAGTATGGAAAATATTTTTGACAGTGTAGCGAATCTTCGCAGAGAGCCGTCTTCCATGTAGATCTTCACCGATCCAAGAGCTGTCCGCTTGATGTCTGCGCTGGTATTTCCTTTTGCCGAAAGTTCCCCCTGCAGATTAAGGTTCCTGTGATTTCCTGCTTTTTCATACCGATGGCATGTGTAGCTTTTTCTGCTGAAACCCCCTCCAGATTGAAGCTGACCTGGTAATGGGGAGTGCCGTTTGATCCCGAGTCGAGTCGTCCCTTGCCGGAGACATTACCGCCAAAAGCCGAGAAACCCAGTTGCTGCAGATATAATATTTTGTCTTCAAATAGTGCATCGGCTTTGAGGCCCTTAAATTCAAGGTCCCGGTACCTTCCTGAAGCTGCTTTGATTGAAGCCTTCATCTTCAGGCTAGTGGATGACTCACTTTTGCCTATGGGTTCCAGTTTGGACAACAACAGCAGGTCTTCAATATCAAGATTTGGAGAAGTGATGGCCACATCGATCTTTGGATTATCTATCTCCCTGACCATTCCCCTGACAGATAGAGATGTTTTCTTGATCTGGGTGGAAAGTTCCTTTATCTGCAAGTCTTTGTCTTTCAAAGAAATGGAAGCATGAAGTTTTTCAGCCTGCAGGGCTTTACCGGCGAGGTTATATCCCAGATCGGACAGATCCAGTGACGGGGATGAGAAAGTCATGCTCAGGGTGGGATTTTTGAAGCCGGATAAGGACCCTTTACCGGAGATGGTCGAACTGCCCATCTTGACCGATAGCTGGGATGTTTCCAATTGATCGCCTTTGAAGTGGATAACGCCGGACATGTTGCTCAGCATCTTAACCGGTTCGGGAGGCTTTACGGCAAAGCCGGAGAAGTGGATATCTCCTCCCCAGCGGAACTTGGCCAGATCGTTGCCTGGTCCTTTGCCGTGGACGGATGCCTTAAGCTTGCCAGTCGGATTGTACTGTCGGATGAAAGGGAGCATTGGTGTTATGTCCCCTGCTGAAAACATATTCGTCTGAAGGCCCAGGTTCAGGTTGTCCTGGCCCTTGTAACTGTAACCGGCGCTGGCGGTAAGATGCAGAGGGCCAAGGTCGTAAGCCAGGTATGAAAGTATCGCTTCTTCCTTGTTGAGGCTTCCTTTGAAGGCTACTCTGTTGGTGCGTTTGGCCGGTTTATTGATGTAATTCCTGTAACTGTATGCAGCGTCAATAAGATTCCAGTCGCCGGAAAGATTATAACCGCTGGTGAATCCATTGCCTGCCAGGTTCAACTCCGAATTTCCCGTAAAAGACAGGTATTTTTCGCGCCCCTGACCAAGAAGCCAGGCCACCTCCGCTTGGTGTGGGGTCATTTTCATGGTGAAAGGATAGGAGGATGGGGTCGTCAGGGGATAGTCGCAATTTTGCATCGAGGGTGAAGGGGGATGTGCCGAAGTTCCCTGACATGCGGATCAGGTTGAAATCCTTACCTCTCATTTCCAGGTCACCTTTGACCCTGTTGAATGTTGGAACCTGTGGACCGAAGGAAACGATACCTTTATCAACCGTTCCTTTGATAAAGAGCACGTTATAGTTTTGCCCCAGTTCCATGTGCAGAATCTGGCTTATTCTCCCGTCAAGCCTGCCTTCATTAAGTTTGTAAGTACCACCCTTTATATGTTTTTCGATGAAGTCTGCTGTGTCGTCAACTATGATTCCATAGGGTATGTAGCCGGCGAATTCCTCCAGCCTGAAAGTGGAAGTGACTGCCTGGGCAACAATGCGTGGATCTTTACTGTGCAGGTCCAGAATTGAGCAGCTTCCTTCGACATTGAGTTTGTCGACGGTCAGATTGATGGACTTGACGGCGATGTCACGGTCAGTCAGCTCCATGGCATAGCGAAAATGTGTGTTCCTTGGGGTCAGAACGGCATGAAATATCTGCGGGTAATCGAATCGCAAGGACGAAACCCGGACTTCGCCCTTGGAGGTGAAGGCCTTGAATTTACCTTTGACGTTCAGATCAGTATCGAAGCGACCCATAACCTTCTTGAATGGAACATGGGCCATGTAGTAAGGCCAAAATTGGGAGACATCAAAGTTGTCCGTCTTGATGTGCAGGTCAGCAATGGACTCCTTCAGTGGTCTGTCCTTGCGGGCAATCCTTACAGTACCGGAAACTGACAATTTGTTAGGCGCAGCTCCGCCTATGGATGCAGCCAGTTTGATCCGGCACTTTTTGCCCCTGGTCATATTGCCGAAATGCAGGTCGAGATCTTCCAGTCTGGTGGTCAATCCCGATGGCACTACTGACCGATCATCGAAATTGACAATGCCTTTTTCCACCTTTATCTCTTTCAGGTGTACGGAAACCGATGAGTCTGTCTTTTCCAGGAGATCATCAAAATTGAAGACACCTTTATCATCCCTGTTTAAATTAATTTTTGGATGAGAGAGGATAATTTCATGGAGTGATACTCTTTTCTCCAGCAGAGGCAGCAGGTCAACCTTGAAGGTGATTTTCTCAGCACTGACAAAATTGCTTGAGCCATCCTTTTCTTTGACAATTACATTGGTGAAGGTAAACGATGGGCCGAATTTAAAGGCAAACAGACCTTTTTCGTAAGTGACTTGCCTTTTAAGCATTCTCTGGGTTTCAGCCAGAATCTGCTCCTTATAGGTGTCCAGATGGAGGAGTTTATCCAGAAGGAATGAAAGACCGCCTCCTGCTAGAATAATGGCCAGCAGGAAGGAGAAGAAGATGATGATATATTTGTTTTTTGAAGTCATATGTAAAATCCATGCCCGACGAAATTTAAGATGTTCACGCAGTTGCCTTGTCCGCCGGATTATACTCTTCCGGCTACTCAGGTGCAAGTTTGTCTGTCACCTGTCAAATAACCTCAAGCAGAATATTACCCTCTGCACGGGCGGTTCAAGTGTGTTGGCTGGAATTTAAAGCAGGTGAATGTGGCCTTGGCCTTATACCCAGGCGCCGCTGATCGGCAGTTCGATGGTGAAAATGGTGCCTTTGGGCTGATTGTCCTTGGTCCTGATAAAGCCGTGGTGATCGGAGATGATGGTATTGACAATGGCCAGCCCCAGACCGGTTCCGGCTTTCTTTGTGGAAAAGTAGGGCTCGAAGAGCCTGGCGCGGTCCTCGGGTAGGATACCATGGCCAGTATCGGCCACGGTGAAGGTAACCATTTTCAACTCCCTGTTGTAGGTGCTTTCGATGATTATGGCGCCGTTACCGTCTATGGCAGCCACTGCATTATCCAGAAGATTGATCAGCACCCGCTTGATCTGGTCCCGATCCAGCTGGATCGTTGGAATGTTTTCATCGGTCCTCAGTGAAAAGGTGATATTGCGATGGGCTTCCTGATACAGTGTTATCGCTTCATGCAGAATCTCGTTCAGGTTGTTGGGTGAAGGCTGTGCAGCAGGCATGCGGGCAAAGTTGGAAAATTCATCGACCAGCGTCTTCAGCTCGTCCACAGACTTGATGATCATATCGGTACATTCATCGAAAACCTTCTCTTCCCCCTCGAACCTTGATAGGTAACGCTTTCTCAGCCTTTGTGCCGATAGCTTTATGGGGGTCAGAGGGTTCTTTATTTCGTGGGCTATTCGCCTTGCAACCTCACGCCAGGCGGCCATGCGTTGAGCCTTGATCAACTGTGTCAGATCATCGAAGACGACGACGGTGCCGACGAATTCATCGTTTTCATCCTTAAGAACGGTCAGATTGACGAGGAGGGTGAGCTTGGCATCGCGTATGGGTATGGTTACCTGCTTGTTGACCGTATCCTGCTGGGAAACGATGAGATCGCGCAGCATGCTCTTTACTATGTCCAGATGAACCGGCTGCAAAACCTCCCGAAAATTTTTGCCGGTAACCTTCTGGGTGTTGATGTTGAGCAGGCGCTCGGCTGACTTGTTGACTGTTGTCAGAACGCCCTGTTTATCCACCGAAATTACCCCGGCATTTACGTTTTTCAGGACGATCTCCATGTAACGCCGTCTCTGTTCCAGCTCAAGGTTGCTGCGGCTCAATTCTTCGTTGGTATTTTTCAGGGCCAGCTGGTTGTTTCGCAAATCCTGGGTCATCTTGTTGAATGACGAGATCAGCATGCCGATCTCGTCATTGCCCTTTTCACCCAGGTGAACATCCAGGTTCCCCTCGGCAACTTGTCTGGTGGCCTCCGCCAGCTCCTGGATCGGGATGGTAAGACTTTTTGCCAGATAGACGCCGAACCAGACCGCCAGGAAAATGATCACCATGGTGATGAGAAACAGGGTGAGTATATAGCCGGTGGTGATGGGATTTTTCAGGATCTTCAGCTGGCGGAATTCGTGGTAAGAGGTGGATATTTCCTTCATCTTGCTTACCAGTGAATAGGGTACGTAATAATTGACAACGACGACACCCACCACATCCGCTTCATTCCAGTTGGAATGGACGGGGACTATGCCGCGGATCAGATCTGCCTTGCCTACCGAGTTGACCTTGGTGACTTGTTTTCCCTGCAGTCCGATTTTGATGTCTTCCGACGAGGGTTGGTAAATTCACCCAGGGGCAGCTTGGGATTGGCAGCCCTGACCAGTTCCTCCTTCTGGGATGAATAGACTTCTACTACCCCCAGGTTATACTCCTTCTGCTTCTGCCTGATCACCGCCTTGAGCCGGGGCAGGTTTTCCTCGTTGAGGAGTTTCTGCTCCTTGATGATGGCGCTGATTTGCTCACCGTAGTAGAGGGCATTTGCCGCCGAAGTCTTGTAATAAGTCTGGGCAACTTCCATGGATTCATCCAGGGAGGTTTCAACCTGTTTGTTGAACCAGTTCTGGATGCTGTTGGTAATGAAGCCGGCGGAAACGAAGAACAGAAGCATTGTCGGAACCAGTGAAAGACCGACAAAGGCAAGAACCAGCTTGGTGCGGAGCTTGGCCCCCAAAGCATTTTGGCGGTGCTCGATCATGAGCTTCGCCACATTGCGGAACACCATGAAAATGAGCAGGATGATTAGAAGTATGATGACATTGATAATGCCGAAAATGACGATGTTGTTGCCCATCGGCACTTCGGAACTCAGCTTTGAAAGATGAATTTCGGTGACGGTGAGAAATATGATAAGCAGGAGGGAAAAAGCGACAATGAATCCCTCCCGTTTTCTCTTGCGCAGCTCAGCTTTAGGCAGACCTTTTTCCGTATCGTTTCCCAATTTTAATTCCTTTTCAGTGAATATGCCCGGTAACTCTATATGAAAGCCGTATTTATTTCAAGCCGCCCAGGTGCCCAAACAAAAAAAGCAGCCTTGCGGGCTGCTTTCAGTGTGCAGGAGGATGATCCTTTCAACAGGCTTCCAACCATGCCATTTCCGGGACACCGAGAGGGATCTGGAAAGTCTTTTCCTTGCTCTTGTCTTCCACAACGGTCCAGCAATCGGGGCGGGACAAAAGTTCGGCCATAAAACGGTGATTAAGTTCATGTCCAGATTTAGTCGCCTTGACATGACCGATGATCTGCATTCCTGCAAGGGCAAAGTCCCCGACAGAATCAAGAATCTTGTGACGGACGAATTCATCGGTGAAACGAAGCCCCTCACCATTTACAATTCCAGATTCATCAATGGCTACAGCATTGGCCAGGGAGGCCCCCAGGGCAAGTCCACGAGATCTCATGGTTTCCAATTCGGCGACAAAGCCGAAGGTCCTGGCGGGACAGAAATCATCAGTAAAGCATTCCGGGTCGAACCTCATGGTCCTGAACTGCCGGTTGATGGCCGGATGGCTGAAGCGTAGATCGAAGGAAATGCGAAAATAGCGGGAGGGAATGATAGTGACCCTTTTGTCGCCGTCCCTGACGGTTACCGACTTCTTCACCACAAGGTACCGACGTGGCTTGCCCTGTGTGGTGATGCCTGCTTTGCGGATGGCGTCGACAAAGGGGGCGGCGCTGCCGTCCATGATGGGAACTTCGGGGCTATTAATATCCACATGGACATTGTCTATGCCACAGCTGAACAAGGCCGCCATCAGATGTTCGATGGTTGCAACACTGGCGCCGTCTTTGCCGATGGTGGTCGATAACCGTGTATCGACCACGTTTGCGGTGGTTGCTTCAATGGTCACGGACCGGGGCAGGTCTATTCGATGGAAAACAATGCCGTTGCCGGCATCCGCGGGACGAAGGGTCACCTGGGTTTCTCTTCCGGAATGAAGGCCTGTGCCGGTAAGGGTAATCTTGTTTTTAAGTGTCTGCTGATAAGCCATGGCAAACTCCTTTGACGAATAAATAGTCAGTACACATACTATTTAGCAAGTTGTGGGCCATGTCTTTAAGGAATGGGAATCTGTTTTAATTTCAGAATGTTGAGTGAAAGGTGGGGGGGCAGGGTCTGTGGTCGGAAGGAGGAGAACATGTTGCAAAAAAGGTTCTATGTGGCAAAAATGCAACAGTTTTGGGGTGACCTATAGTCGTCCTGAACGGATGATGGCGATTACCCACCAGAAGCCGATAAGCTGCAATGGTATAGCCGAGAAAGGCGAAGGCGGGAAATTCGAAAATGAGTGGCCCCTTATTGGTCTGCATTACTATGGATGAACCGATGATCAGAGCTGCAATAATGAGGCTGAAAGAGAGGCGGTTGATGGATTTATCCAGATCCTTGCTGAAATGGTCCAACCCGCGGTGTTCTAGGTCGATCTTGAATTTGTTGTGGTTGAGACGGTGGAGTATTTCCCTCAGGTCGCGCGGCAGATTCCTGGCCAGATTCAGATAGGACATGAACATGGTGCTCAGGTCCTTGGCAAAACTGCCGGGGGTGATTTTTTCCTTGATGGCCTTTTCCATGAATGGCCGCAGGTGTTCAATCATGTCGAACTCTGGATCAAGTTCCCGTCCCATCCCTTCTATGATCACCAGCGACTTTGCAAGGAGCATCAAGTCCGGTTGCAGCTTGATGTGGAATGTGGTGACTATATCGATGAACTCCACCAGCATCCGCCCGACTTCAATTTCCTGCAGGGGAATTTCATAGTAGCTGTCGATGAATTCCGACAGGTCCCTTTTCAGTGCCCGCCGGTTGAGATTTTCGCCTATCTCGCCGGAATAGGCGAGGAGGGCAATCAGCTCATCCACATCCCTGTTGAGAATAGTGAAAATGATGTCAGTCAGGTATCTTTTGAGCTGGTTGTCCAGGCGCCCGACTATGCCGTAGTCCAGCAGACAGATGACATTATCCGGCAGAATCAGCACGTTACCGGGGTGTGGGTCGCCATGGAAAAAGCCATGGTCCAGGACCATCTTCAGGAAGGCATCGGCACCACGCTTGGCGATTAGTTTCCTGTCAAGTCCTGCCCTTTCCAGGGCCAGGTGATCTGTCACCTTGATTCCGTTTATGTACTCCAGGGTGAGGATGGTTTTGCCGGTATGTTGCCAGAAAACTTCGGCGAAATGCATGGTGCGGTCACCACTGAAGTTGTCGCGTATCTTTTCAATGGTGTGCCCCTCCCGTGAAAAGTCCATTTCCCGGCGGATGGTGCGGGCAAATTCCTTGACCAGACCCACTGGATCGTAGACTTCGGCTGCCGGCATGTGGCGTTCCATGAGTTGGGCTATGCCCATCAGGACATCGATATCCGTTTCGACGAGGGCCTCTATCCCGGGGCGTCGCACCTTGACCACCACATCTTCACCCGTTCTCAGTCTTGCCCGGTGGACCTGGGCGATGGAGGCCGCAGCAACAGGAATGGGATCAATCTGAAAAAATACTTCCTCCACCGGCTTTCCCAGTTCCAGCGTGATCTGCGTCTCAGCTTCTTCAAAGGGAAAGGACGGGACATTATCCTGCAGTTTGGAGAATTCATCCACGAAGCTGCGGGGAATGACGTCCGGGCGGGTGGAAAGAAGTTGGCCAAGCTTGATGAAGGTCGGTCCCAGTTCCTCGAAGGCGAGCCTCATTCGCTCTGCCGGTGAATACTGGGCAATGGTCGAGGCCTTGCGCCGCAGCACCTTGCGGCTCATGGCAGCCAGTTGGGAAAGATTGAAATATTCCAGCAGATGTTCCAGTCCATACTTGACCAGTACTTTCACAATCTGCCGGTAACGTCGGATGCTGCGGATATTGCGGCTTAGCTGGATAAGGTTCAGCATTCAGGACCTAGATCTTCGTCGCTCACCATGTTTTCAAGGGCCTGCACACGCTTCTGCAAGCGGTCGAACTCCTCCCGAGGTACCAGGCCCATTCGCTCTATGGTCTTCTTTACCTCATTTTCGGCTATTTCATTGATGCGTTCCCGGCTGTCCTTGGCCATGGTCTGGATTTTATCGAGGAGGGCCTTCCCTTCGTCTTCGCTCAGCTTGTACTTTTCCTTCATTTCCGTCAGCAGCTCCTCAGCCTTTTTCTGTGTCATGGAAACTGCGCCGAGTCCAGTCAATAAAGCTTTTTCCAGTAATTCGAACATAAGTCCTCCTCCTAGCGGGTTTTTTACAGTTAAAAGGTAGCAGAAGAGCCGAAGATATCAAGGGGCAAAGGACATATCAGCTTCATTAGTTCCATTCGGAACCTCCGGACGGAAATTGCATTACCTTCTGAAAAGCCACAATATCAGTGACAGCAGGAGAGAAACCAGAATACTGGTGGCAAGGGGAAAATAAAAACTGAAATTTTCTCTCTTGATATAAATGTCACCAGGCAGTCGCCCCAGCCACGGAATTTTCCCGGCAAAGGAAACGGCCACTCCGATGGCGGCGATGATCAGGCCAAGTAGATGAGAGCTTTGCCGATTCCGCTCATGCAGGCTCCTTCGCCGAAACCGGTCGCGGCTGGTAACGATCTTTCTCGCTGTAGATGCAACCGCAGTACTGCTGGCGATAGATGCCCATCTTTTTCGATATTTGAATCCCTTCTTGCCAGCCCACGCGGTAATCGCTGTAATGGAAAGGGATGCCGTAGTTTTTGCCTATTTTTTCTCCAAGCTCCCGAATGATTTCGTGGTTTTGGTATCTGCTGTACAGAAGTGAAGAAGAGTACCCATCGAAGCCACCTTCCACTGCAGCAGCTGCCGCAGCCGCCAGACGGGAGTTGTAGCAGTAGAGACAACGATCAGCCGGTTTGGCAGCGACTGCTGAAAGAAAGTCTTCCAGGCGATATTCATCCCGGTAGATGACTTCCAGGTCGATCAATCCCGCATATTCCCTGACCGTCTCCAAACGCTTCCGGTACTCCAGATAAGGGTGAATATTGTGGTTGAAGAAATAGCCGGTTACGGCCATGCCGCTGGAGCGCATTTCCTTGACCGGATAGATGGCGCACGGGGCGCAGCAGATGTGGAACAGTATTTTCATGGGGCCTAAATTAGCGTTTCATTTCGAACAAAGCAAACAAATTTATCGGACAGTAGATCCAGGTTCAAACGTCGAGAACGACACAGGCTTTCCAGCCATGCTCGTCATTTTTGAGTGAAAAACGATGCAGGGTCACCGCCTTGACGTCTGTAAGCAGGCGATGTTTTGCCGGGTCGATCCGCTCGCCCCGGGCGATAACCTTTGCCCTGTGCATCCCGGTCTCCTGGCTGAAGTATAGGGACTGGATGCGGAGCAGCAGGCGCTTCGCATCCTTGAGAAATACCAGTTCATTCAGCACGTCGAAGAGCAGCAGGTCAAGTTCGGCATTTTCCAGTTCAAACTCCAGACTCTCCTCTGGTCGAATGCCGTCCACATCTTCGGTCATGGTATTGAGCAAGGCATCGGCGGCGGCAGTGAATACCTCTTCCAGTGTGGTCCCCGATGCTTCGAAAGCGGTGTCGGCGGTAGCTATATTTTCCAGATAATGGTAAGGCATGTATCTAACCCTTTATATTTCCCATAGGAATCAGCCGCGCTACGCGCTTGCTCAATCCGGCCAGTTCGGTGGCTTCAACCACTTCATCGATGTTTTTGTAGGCAGCCCCTGCCTCCTCGGCCAGTCCACCCCAGGAATCGGTCCTGACGTAAATGCCCCGCTCTTCCATATCCCGCTGCAGCTTCTGCCCCTTGCCAAGCTTTTTGGCCTGATGGCGGCTCATGGTGCGGCCGCTGCCGTGGGCGGTGGAAAAGAAAGTTTCGGCACCGCTCTTCATGCCGGCAAGGAGGTACGACCCCGTTTCCATGCTGCCGCCTATGATTACCGGCTGCCCGGTTTCCCGGTAGCAGTCGGGAAGCCCCTCCATGCCGGGACCGAAGGCACGGGTAGAGCCTTTGCGATGGATGAGAACATCCCTTTTCTTGCCGTTTATGACATGTTTTTCGATCTTTGCGGTATTGTGGGCCACGTCGTAGACCATGTTCATCCCCAGGTCTTCCGGGCTCTTGTGGAAGATGGACGAAAAGACCTCCCGGATTCGGTGCAGGATAACTTGGCGGTTGGCAAAGGCCATGTTCACCGCACATTTCATGGCGGCAAAATAATCCTGCCCTTCGGGTGACTGGAACGGTGCGCATGAAAGTTCACGGTCCAGCTTCTTCAGCCCGTATTTTCTCTCCATGACGCTGAGGAACAGCTGCAGGTAATCGGTGGCAACCTGGTGGCCGAAGCCGCGGCTGCCGCAGTGGAACATGATGGCGATCTGGTTGGGCATGGTCAGGCCAAAGGCGCGGGCCAGGCTTTCATCAATTATATTTTCCGGCTTTGCCACCTGAATTTCGCAGTAATGGTTGCCCGATCCGAGGGTTCCAACCTGGTCGTAGCCCCTTTCGATTGCCTTGTGGCTGACCTTAGATGCATCCGCACCCGGAAAGCAGCCTTCCTCCTCGGTCATTTCCAGGTCTAGAGGCCAGGCGTAGCCGTTTTTCAGACACCAGCGGGAACCCTGTTCCAGGATATCGCGGAACTCAGTTTGGGAACATTTTATGAAACCGGTACAGCCGACCCCGCTGGGAACCCGATAGAAAAGGGCATCCACCAGCTGGTGAATGTGCGGCTTGACCTCCTCCAGCGTCAGGTTGGTAATAACCAGCCGCATGCCGCAGTTGATGTCGAAGCCGATCCCTCCCGGCGAGATGACGCCGTGCTGCGGATCCATGGCCGCTACGCCGCCGATGGGAAAACCGTAACCCCAGTGTCCGTCAGGCATGCAGTAGGCGTAGTTGATGATGCCCGGCAGGCATGCCACATTTGTTACCTGGTCGAAGACGCCGGCGTCCATCTCCCGGACAAGTTTCTCGGTGGCAACGATACGCGCCGGAACAAGCATTCCCGGCTTGTAAGAAACCGGCAGCTCCCAGAGGGTGTCCGATATCTTTTTCAGGGAAGAGGGAAGGGCCATTTATCTTTCTCCTTGTTTATAAAAATACTACCACAAAAAGAAAGGATGGTTGCTACCGCTCCTAGGAGTCTGTCGGACTTAGGGGATTTCATTCCTAAGTCCGACAGACTCCTAGCGGCTCAATGCTTCTTTTGCCTGCCGCAGGCTGATCTTCTTCTTGGTCATGAGGGCGTGGCGGTGGATTTGCTGGAGAGCATTGAGCAGGGTGGGAATATCCCGATGCAGATGGACAAGGAGGTAGGCAGTCACTTCCTCCGGCACGACAATCTGTCGGTCTTCGGCCAGCTTCTGCAGGATCATGCGCAGGGAATCATCGCCGGAAATGTCCAGCTTGGAGACCAGGCCCCACAACAGGCGGGAAGTAAGGTGCCCGTCGAGGTTGGGGAGTTCCTTAGGTGGATAAAGTCCGCTGATGGCGATCTTTTTGCCAGCGGTGTAAAAGTCATTGAACAGCTGCCAGAGTTCCACACGGATGCTGTTGTTGTCCGGTATGAGATGGATGTCGTCGATGAGTAGCGCCGGAGAGTTTTTGAACTGCTCGGCCAGCTTTGACAGTTCTTCGGCAGGATAATGGCCGTCATAGATCTTGTCGATGTCCTTGAACGAGATGGAGGGAAGGGCGGCAAGGCCCGACTGGATGCCGATGCTGTTGGCGATGGCGGTGAGGAGATGGGTTTTGCCGGATCCCTTTGCGCCGTAGAGATAGAGGAGATTTTCCGTGCCGTCCCCTTCTGCCAGCTGTCTGGCAAAATGATAGGCGGTCTTGTTGCCGGCGCAGACAACGAAATTGTCGAAGCGTATTTGGAATTAACCGGAAAGTCGAAGATAAGCTGCATGATCAATCCTGGAAAAGTTTGCCCTGCGGCGGTTCAGGCACAATGCGTCCGAAATGCTCATAGGCGGCCCTGGTGGCGACCCGGCCGCGCGGGGTGCGGTTGAGAAAGCGTTCTGGATCAGGAAAGGCTCGTAGACATCCTCGATGGTGTCGCTTTCCTCGCTGATGGCGGCAGCAATGGTGTCAAGCCCCACCGGTCCGCCGCCAAACTTGTCGATGATGGTCAAAAGGATCATCCGATCCATGTAATCGAAGCCCATGTGGTCGATTTCCAGGAGTGCAAGGGCGTCCTTTACCACATTGAGCGTGATGATGCCGTCCGCCTTCACCTGGGCAAAATCGCGGACCCGGCGCAGGAGCCGATTGGCAATCCTTGGCGTGCCGCGACTGCGCCTGGCCAGCTCGGTGGCCCCTTCCGGTTTTATCTCCATGCCGAGAATGCGGGCCGAACGGGTGATAATGAACGCCAGTTCTTCAATGGTGTAGAACTCCAGGCGGGAGATGACGCCAAAGCGGTCTCTTAAAGGTGATGATAAAAGCCCCGCCCGTGTCGTCGCCCCCACCAGGGTGAATTTGGGCAGGTCGAGCTTTATTGTGCGGGCGCTTGGCCCCTGGCCGATGATGATATCCAGCTGGAAATCCTCCATGGCCGGGTAGAGGATCTCTTCCACCACATGGGAAAGGCGGTGGATCTCGTCGATGAAAAGCACATCGTGGGGTTCCAGATTGGTGAGAATGGCGGCCAGGTCTCCAGGACGTTCTATGACCGGTCCGGAGGTGGATTTTATATTTACTCCCATTTCACAGGCGATGATGTTCGCCAGGGTCGTTTTCCCAAGCCCCGGCGGGCCATAGAGAAGCACGTGGTCCAAGGCTTCGCCGCGACCCCGGGCAGCCTCGATGAAGACGCGCAGATTTCCCTTGGCCTTCTCCTGCCCCACATAGTCGTCCAGGGACTTGGGGCGCAGCGTCGCTTCCAGGAGATCATCATCGGTTATGTCGGGAGTAATGGTCCGGGTCATCTAACCTTCCTTGGCATTTGAGAACGGCCTAAAGTATACCAGTTGCCGGGAAAGGTCAAGCGGGGAGGGCCCTTGAAAAAATGAAGCTGGTGGGACCGATATTGCTGGAGTAGCGTGTTCCCGCACGAAGAAGCTGTGAAGAAGTTCACGAGCTAATGGCGACAGTAATTTGGTTTGAGAAGTCGGTTTCAGACCTGGCGGAGATTTTCGATTACATCGCGATCTACTCTCCTTGCCTCTGACGACAAGGTTTCGCAGATGAACTGATTATTTCAGT
Organism: Geotalea toluenoxydans JCM 15764; assembly: GCF_001311985.1. Lineage (GTDB taxonomy): Bacteria > Desulfobacterota > Desulfuromonadia > Geobacterales > Geobacteraceae > Geotalea > Geotalea toluenoxydans. Next base: position 24,919 of record NZ_BBCJ01000005.1, on the reverse strand, counting down.
TTCCTCTTCATCTTCTTTATTGTGAACGGCGTGAGGGGCTGCTATGGAACGCCAGCGGAAACAGCAGCACCCGAGTGTTTGGAATCAGCCTTGACCGGTATTCAAATTGATTAGATATTCGATAAGCTCATGCATGTTGGTGGCAGGATGGGTTTCGCCTGTTGTCTGATTGTGTTGCTGCAATTGCCGAGCATGTTTAATTGCATCAGGAAGCATTGCTTTTGTTAAGTAGAAGATATTGCTGGCACCCTTTTTATATCCGGGAATTCTTCCACTTTTATTCAACGCAGATATAACCAGCTCGCAGTTTGAGGCGTTACCTGGAGCACAGAATTGTCGAGTAGTATAGCCGAAATGAAGCAACAGCCAGAACTCGAAACAGGGAACTGAAGTTATGGCAACAAAAAGAACCTCTTTGCCCAGTTTCGTCTGTCGTAGCTTATCTAAGGCCGCATCGAATGTGGAATGCTTATCCCGATCCAATACGCAATAAACCCGGTCATAATCTGGATCTTCACGAAATTTTTTGATGGCATAATTAACAACGCTAAGCGGATCTGAGCCACACTCTTTACCGCAGATGTCTATATTGGCGGTGCTGAGCCGGTAAGTATCCCGAATCTCCCTGAGGTAGTTTGGCTCTGTTTTTGCCCCCTCGCATACAATGAGAACCCGATCATACGGCGCTTTCCTTGCTTTCTTCCGTTTCAGAGACGCCGCAACTCGTTGTTTACGTTTATGGAAAAGATCATCCGAGCCCATCAGAACCTCATTTCGCCGATATATGGTAAAGCCCCGTAACGCCCTTTCAAATAGCCTTTTTCCAAAGCTTCGCCTTTTCGAGGGGTGAAGTCTGACAAGGGATAAAGTCTTGTTGCATTGGTAGCATCCTTTTCTGTAAACCAGATCTGGTCACGGCGGAACAGATCATTATCGAGCACTGATGTGTCGTGGGTTGAGAAAATCAGTTGTGCATTTTTCCGGTTAATCTGCGGATTGTTAATGAGGCTGATGAGAAAGCGTACCATTAGAGGGTGCATGCTGTTGTTGAGTTCGTCTACAAACAGCACATGGCCATTGTCGAGCACATCGAGCCAAGGGCCCGCAAGGGTAAACAGCTTTTTTGTCCCGACGGATTCATCGTCAGGGTCAAGAGCAACCAACTCCTCGGTTCCTGCCACCGTGTGCATAAATTTGATCTCGGCAATTTCCTTACCATCCAACTCTTTTTGGATAATATCCTTAACTGTGTCCGGCATATCTGATGGCAGGTCGGTTGAGTCAAACTTCTTTGTCTCTACCTTGAGATCCTTAATACTCAGATCTGCTGCGTTTAGCAGTTCAAGAATTCTTTTTCTGCCTGCTTCCGTTTTGCACAATGAGGCTGAATATGCTGGTGAAAGACCACCTACACCGATGGTATGCAGCTTCTGATGGAACCAGTTGTAAATCGGCTTCAACTGCTCGTTATTTAATTGTACGGCTGTGGACAGAAACAGGGCATTGCTACGAGTAGTTTCCTGTAAAACGGTTTTGTGGCCTTTAAACTTACTACCAAAATACCAATTTTCTTTATCAGCAGACGTGTCAAATTCTCTTTCGAACCAACGCTGGGGGCGTCCTTCAGGATAGGCAATCAACCACTCATGGACGACACGTGTACGATTTACGGCAAATCCATATTGGTACCGAATCCCTTCTTGCAGAAACAGCACCTCAAATTCACTAGGTTCACTGCGACTACCAGTATTAAACAGAAATGGCTTGACGTCGATGGGTTCCCCCTCCTGTCCTTCCTTGGAAGATTGAATTACAAAACTTTCCATGAAATCTATTGATTCTAATAGATTAGTTTTTCCGGATGCATTTGGTCCGTAGATAGCGGCGGAACGAAGCAGGCGCGGCATTCCCTGTTGATTTGTAATGAAGCTGTTTGTATCTCTCAGCTCGGAAGCGGAACTGGCCGTCATACTGAGAGTTTGCGTTGTCTGGATAGATTTGAAATTGGTAACGCTAAATTCGATTAGCATGGCTTATTTCCTTTCACGTGGAATCTATAGCCAAATATTACATATTTTATGCAAAAAACAAATATTAATTTAGGGAGGCATTTTGGTGTCGTTCTTATCTAGTTTTTGAACCGGTTCCTTTACATACCAGATTAGCTCCGGTTTGTCCTGAACGATCCATTCACCCCGCGAACCGCCAGTGTTACCCCTGTAGGGCCTAGATTCAAGAGTGGAAAGGATAGGGGCAACTCTCAATTATCTACTAAACATTAAATTCAGGGTCGTATAAAGATTGAATATGGGAGCCGACCCCTTTTATCTTCGCTTTTATCTTCGACCGCGCCCCTAAGATTTCAGGTACGCCAGTCAGTCCTGTACGACCGAAAGCCACTCCAGTTCATAGCGCAGTTTAGACATCCGCATATCATAAAGTTCGACTTTGAGTCCGTTTTTATTTATTGCAGCAAAAATCTTTCGCCTAAGACTTTCGTCAGTATGGGCACCTAAGTAGATGCTCTTGAGCGCATCCTTTGGAAGATTGACGAGGAATACAGGATGTCCCGCGGGATCCACACCAGCGATTTTCGTTTCGTCAGTAAAAAGTCGAAAAATTCTGACCTCCTCTTCATAAGCCCAATCGATTGATTTTTCACACAAAAGCTTTTCGTAATAATCGTGATCGCCAACACAGGTCATGCTTCGCTGAGAGGTGTAGTTGACATTATTGGGTCGAGAACTCAGTCCTTGGTAGGTTTCTTGGTAGAAAAACTCATGGGAATCATCAAAACCGATCACAAAGCCGGTGTGATTGTTAGCATAATGAGACCACATGAGGAGGTTGGTAAAGGTTCTAGATAATGACAGTATACCTAGACATTTATTTACTCTATCCATAAGCTCGAAACCAATATTTGCTGGAGACATTTTTTTCATATATATCAAGTTTTGCTGCGTGTAATTGAGCTTGTAGCAGCTGATAATTCCCAGGGGTTTTTTCTTTATCGGCAGTAGTTGACCATAATTCTTCTGCATCCAATTCAATTTTTTTTATAAAATCCGCCTGGTCTAAAGTTGCATCTATAAGAGGTGATGCCTCAAACGGGTCATTGAGCGCTCGCGGCTGTGAAAAGCGCACTTCTAAGTCCTCAAGGACAGAAACCCTATCCACTATTAGGTATTTGTATAGCACGAGCTACTCCAATATACGAACTGAGGCGAGAGGATACTTTTCCCGTGATGTTCAACTAGTAATTGACAGGTTAGAACCCGGTTTCTACATATAGAAACCACAAAAGCTTATACATTTATAAACTTTTTTCTTGCTTATGCGACGTTAACAGTTTCAATAATAGAAACTTTTCGTCTTCTCTACTTGAGGAGAAAAATGAGTATGGGCACCTGTGATGCTGCCGCCTATGGGGCTGCATCTAGCGCATCAGCTTCTTCAGGGCCAGCTTGAGAATGGTTTCCACCGAGGAATCGGCCGTAATGTCGATTTCACCGAGCACTTTCTGCACCAGCGATTCCTTGTAACCAAGATTGACGAGGGCGGAGAGCACGTCATCGTGCATGTCCCGACCGGCACCGGCTTTGGCTGTTGCCGGGGCGGTGGGGAAGGTTCCAAGTTTCTTGACCTTTTCCCGCAATTCCAGAACCAGCCGCTCGGCGGTTTTCTTGCCGATGCCGGGAATGGAGGCAAGCCTGGCCAGGTCACCCTGAACCAGCGCCTGGCAGAGTTCTTCGGCGCCGATATTGGAGAGAATACCGTTGCCCAGCTTCGGACCGATACCAGAGATGGAAATGAGCAACTGGAACATCTCCTTTTCCTCCATGGTCCGAAAGCCATAGAGATTGATGGCGTCTTCCTTGACGTTGGTGTAGATGTGGAGGGCGACTGCACCGCCGGTTTCCGGCAGGGCATAGTAGGTGGAAAAGGGGATCTGCACCCGGTAACCGACACCGTTGACGTCGAGGATAATGAAGTCCGGCGATTTATGGGCTAGTTTTCCTGTGAGTAGGGCTATCATCGGCGACCTCTTGGGATGCTATGGCTTGGGACGGTGCTGGTGAGGCGTTTGATAGTGACGGAATGGGCATGGCAGATGGCCACGGCGAGGGCGTCGGAGGCATCTTCCTGGGCGATCTCCGGCAGGTTGAGCAGTACCTTGATCATCTGCTGCACCTGCTGCTTGGCAGCCTTGCCGTTGCCGACCACCGCCTGTTTTACCTGCAGGGCGGTGTATTCGAAGACATCGAGACCGGCATTGACGCCGGCAACGATGGCGGCGCCGCGGGCCTGGCCGAGCTTGAGGGCACTCTGGACATTGTTGGAGAAGAAGATGTTTTCCACGGCCACGGCATCAGCTGATAAGTTTCGATGATTTCGCTCAGGCTGCCGTAGATGCGTTTCAGACGGGATGGGAAGTCTTTGGCACTGTCGGTGAAGATGGCGCCATTGTCCACATGAATCAGGCGGTTTCCCTCCTTGGTGACAACGCCGTAGCCGGTGATGCGCGAGCCTGGATCTATGCCGAGTATTCTCATGGTTCCTTTTGTACACAAACAAAAAAGGCGGGGTTTAACCCGCCCTTGGTTACATCATTTTATCCATCTCTTCTTCCGAGATGTCGAAGTTTGAATAGACGTTCTGGACGTCGTCATTATCTTCCATCCGATCCATGAGTTTGAGCATGTTCTCGGCCTGTTTCCCTTCCAGCTTGACCATGGTCTGCGGGATCATGGTCACTTCGGCGGAGTCCGGCTTGAATCCGGCCTTCTCAAGGGCATCCCTCACTTCCATGAAATTTGACGGATCGGTTGTTACCTCGATCTGCTCGTCTTCCTCGCTGACATCTTCGGCTCCCGCTTCGATGGCCGCCTCGAAAAGCTTATCAAAGTCGACAGATTTGGGATAAACGATCAGCCCTTTTTTGTCGAACATCCAGGCGACACAACCCGCTTCCCCCATGTTGCCGTTGCACTTGGTAAAAATGCTGCGCACGTCGGAAACGGTGCGGTTGCGGTTGTCGGTCATCACCTCAACCAGAACGGCAGCTCCGCCGGGGCCGTATCCCTCGTAGGTGGTTTCTTCGTAGACGACACCGTCCATGCCGCCGGTTCCCTTTTTGATGGCGCGTTCTATGTTATCCTTGGGCATGTTTTCACCCTTGGCTTTGTCGATGGCGGTACGGAGTCGCGGATTGCCGTCAGGATCGCCACCACCCAGCTTTGCGGCGACGGTAATCTCCTTGATCAGTTTGGTGAATATCTTGCCGCGCTTCGCATCGGCAGCGCCTTTTTTGTGTTTGATGGTACTCCACTTATTATGTCCTGACATGTGGTGCAATTCCTTTCGTGGTTATTATCCGCTTCAAAAAAAACGTGGAATACTAACATGGAGAAAATAGGGTTGTAAAGAGAGAAAATACGGGTAAAATTAGCCGTATTGTTTAAAATTTGGAGGGTATAGCCATGTCGCAACAACGATTCGAAGAAATGGGCAGCAAGGGTGGATGCGGTCAGGGTAGACGTCTGGGTGACGCTTCAAGGCAATGGTGGGTCGCTCGGCGTTACCTTGCCTGTGTCCTGTTGCTGGTGCTTTTTATCAGTGGCTGTGCCATATTCAAGGCTGAAATGGACCTTCCTCCACTTTTGGCACAGGATGAGGTGGTTCGCCCCTTTACCAAGCTGGCGGTTGTTCAGGTGAGCCGTCAGCGCTTCGGTACGTCCTATGATCTTAAAACCGAAGATTATGGCTGGGCATATGAAGCGCTGAGAGAGGAGGCGGCAAAGATTGGCGCCGACGCTGTCATTTTCTCGGAGGTCAAGCTTGAAGCCTCTTCCTATCTGTTGTTTCCCATGGCCACTGTGGATGCCCGCGGAACTGCAATTCGATTCCGCTGAACCGACCTATCCCCATCTCCTTTCTGTTCCCGTCTTTTTTTCATTCCCATCGTTTTATATCTCCATAAGCCGTTGCCTGTTCTGGGTTGACGCAAATACAGCTTGCGATCCAGGCACATTTTGATTATTTATCAACCTTCGTTTTAATCACATGGGTGATGGTTATCGTGTTTAATCGAATTGGCGTTGAAAAATGTAACTATTTGTTATAGCGTCATTTATTTCTTGTTTGGTGATGATTAGGAGAAAATAGTCTTGACTGTAATAAAACATTGTGCTAAAAAAATAACAAAAGCTGTTTTCCAAAGTTTAAAACATTCATTTAAACCTGCGTAAACGGGGCAACTATGGACCGCGAAAAAAGTTCATATGCAGTTCAGAGTGTTGAAAATGCACTTGATATACTTGAGGCCCTGGCTGATGAAATTCATGACGGAACTCTGCCGTATCTGGCGGGTAAGCTAGGCATCAGCAGAAACAAAACCTTCCGCCTCCTGGCAACCTTGGAAGGGCGGGGCCTGGTCGAAAAAGATGAATGGAGCGGTAATTATCATCTTGGCGTTACCACGGTGGAACTGGCCCAGCGGTTCTTGCGCAACATCAGCCTGATCAAACATGCCCATCCGGTCATGGAGTCCCTGGCGAGGAAGCACGATGAGGCGGTGTATATGACTGTCCTGCGTGGAAGCGAAGTGCTTTTTCTCGATATGGTTGACTGCGACCAGCAGATCAAGGCCGAATCTTTTGTCGGCAAGAGATTTCCATTTTTTACCAATGCCGCGGGTAAGGCAATCAAAGCAATGGAATCAAAGGATGTGTTGGAAAAATATTTTCATCACCGGCGCAAGGAGATACCGAACCAGTCCGGACTGGAAGCAGAGCTTGAGCTGATCCGCGAGAAGGGCGTTGCTGTGGATATAGGGGGGCTTGGCGAGGGAATTGTCAGTGTTGCCGTGGCAGTAAGGATTATGCCGGGAAGGTGGTCGGCGCCATTGCCCTGCTTGGTCCCTCCTTCCGAATGGTGGCAGGGCGAGTGGAAAATGAAATTATTCCTTCATTGTGTGAAGGGGCTGAAATGCTTTCCATGAAATTTGGTTATGCCAAAATGTGAACTTAATGTGCATCATTGATTAACAAATCAACGAAAGGGGGGCTGCATCAAGTTTTAATGTTGTTTGAAGCGGAGTCGCTTCCTCCAAATGGTTAAATTACTAATGAAAGGAGTAACTACCATGGCAGAAAAACAGTATGATTGGGGGGCTATAGCCAAAAACCCAAAATTCGTCGAACTCCACCACAAAAAGACAACGTTTCTTTTTGGCTGGTGGATATTCTCGTCGGTGTTTTATTTCCTCCTCCCCATCGGCGCAGCGTACACACCTGGTCTTTTCAAGATCAAGATCATCAGCAACATCAACTTTGGTTACTTGTTCGCTCTTTCCCAGTTCTTTGTTTCCTGGGGAATTGCCATGTATTATGCGCATGTTGCCAATAAGGACTTCGACCGGCTCACCCGTGAACTGGTCGATGAGCTCAAGTAAAGGGGGACGACATAGATGAAAAAACTACTCGTAGGATTAGCGTTAGCCCTTTCCGTAGGCTCAATGGCTTTCGCAGAGGAGCAGAAAGCTCCTGCCGGGGCAGTCGCTGCACCGGCCGCCCAGACAGCCACTCCGGCAGCTTCTACTGCTCCTGCAGCTATGCAGGCAGTTCCCGCACCTGCCGCCAAGCCTGCCAGTGACGGCAAGCTCAAGGCGAACCCGAAGGTCACCATCCCGATCTTCCTGATCATCATCGGTGCTACCATGTGCGTAGTCGTCTGGTCTGCAAAGCGGACCAAGTCTGCTGCAGATTTCTATACCGCCGGCGGCGGCATCACCGGCACACAGAACGGTTGGGCTATTGCCGGTGATTACATGTCGGCCGCTTCCTTTCTGGGTATATCCGGCATGATCTCCCTGTATGGCTATGACGGGTTCATGTACTCGGTTGGCTGGCTGGTGGCGTACATTACGGTCCTTCTGATCGTCGCCGAACCATGCCGTAACGCAGGCAAGTATACACTGGGCGATATCCTTTCCTTCCGCACCGAGCCCAAACCTGTCCGTGCTGTGGCTGCTATCTCCGTTGTTGCGGTCTCCACCTTTTATCTCACCGCGCAAATGGTAGGTGCCGGCAAACTGATGCAGCTTCTTCTCGGAATCAATTACAAATTTGCCATCATCGGCGTCGGTATTCTGATGGTCGGCTATGTTGTTTTCGGCGGCATGACCGCCACCACCTGGGTACAGATCATCAAGCCGGCCTGCTTATGACCGGTGCTGCAATTCTTTCATTGCTGGTAATGATCAAATCGAATATGAACCCGATTCAGTTCTTTAATGATATTGCAACTAATCCCAATATTGCGGATCATGTGAAACTGCTGCCGATCTATCTGAAAGAGCTCGATGCCGGCACTGCCACGGCGGATGCCGGCCAGCGCTTCCTGGAGCCGGGCCTGTTCCTCACCAACCCGCTCGACCAGATCTCCCTCGGTATGGCACTGGTCCTCGGTACTGCCGGTATGCCGCACATCCTGATGCGCTTTTTCACCGTACCGACTGCCAGGCAGCTCGTAAATCGGTTATCGTTGCCATGTGGATCATTGGTTCCTTCTACATTCTTACTACGCTGCTCGGATTCGGTGCTGCGATCCACCTCAGTCCGCAGGGGATCCAGAAGGTTGACAAAGGCGGCAACATGGCTGCCATGATGTTGGCCAAGGCCATGGGGGGTGATATCTCTCCGTTTGTCGGCGACCTGCTGCTGGCCTTCCTCTGTGCTGTTGCCTTCGCCACCATCCTGGCGGTTGTCTCCGGTCTGGTTCTGGCAGCTTCCGCAGCCATTGCCCATGACATCTATGTTAACGTGATCAAAGACGGGCATGCCGACCAGCATGAGCAGGTCATGGCAGCCAGGATAACCTCTCTGGTTGTCGGCGCATGGGTATCGTTATCGGTATCGCGGCAGAAAAACAAAACGTCGCCCATCTTGTTGCACTTGCCTTTGCAGTTGCTTCATCGGGTAACCTGCCTGTTGTTGTCCTTTCGCTCTTCTGGAGGAAGTTCAACACCGCGGGTGTCATTTCCGGACTGCTTGTGGGCACCATTGCTTCCATCGGCCTGGTTATGGTTTCTCCCAACATGACCTACCCGAACAAGGTGGCTGATGATGCCAAGAAGGCCTACACCTTGCTGGAGAAGGAAATTGCCGCTGGCAAGGTAGCTCCGGAGGCGATGGATAAAACCTTGAAGACCATCGCGGAGAAAAAGGATGTTGAAGTCAAGAATCGTGGCGGCAAATCAATGATGGGTCTGGAAAAACCTCTCTTCACCCTGAAAAACCCGGGCATCATCTCCATTCCCCTTGGCTTCATGGCTGCTATTCTGGGCGCTCTTGCCTTCCCCAGCCGCCGTTCGGAAGAGATGTTCGACGAGATCTACGTCCGCCAGAATACCGGCATTGGCATGGCCAAGGCCATAGATCACTAATCAAACGCTTTTACATGTGATAGGATTGGGGGAGGCTTCGGCCTTCCCCATTTTTATGGATCTAACATGCCCTCACAGAACGTCATGACAGAAGAGTCCCCTGAAGCGGTCATCAATACCGCCATGGAGAAGGTGTTGCGTTTTCTTCCCTTACTGGAAAGGGAAGAATCCTTGCGTTTTCTTCGTTTTTTGTCAGAAAACGTCAGTGGCGAAATAGACAGAATAAATACTTTTTCAACTCGTGAGATCGAACTACGGCAACGGGCTTCAGTTGAAACAGACTTTGCAGTCCTCACGGAAATCCATGACTCTTTGAACGAGCTTGAGCTGGAGAGGTTTCTCAAGACCCTTTCGGTACCGGCGCTGCACAGGAACTGCACAGACTACAGGGATCTTCTGGCGGGGCGGGTCCTGGAATTGGTCAGCCAGGAGATGGAGCGATCGGGTAAGGGAGCTCCACCATTATCATTTGCCCTGATAAGCATGGGAAGTGATGGCCGGGAAGAGCAGACGCTGATAACCGACCAGGATTACCTTATCGTTTATGAAGACGGTGGCGGTGAGGTCGCCGACAACTATTTCAGGGAATTCTCGGAAATTCTGGTGGAGAAACTTGCCCAGGTGGGCTTCAAGAAATGCACCGGCGATATCATGCCCACCAACCAGACCTGGAGAGGTTCCCTTGCCCAATGGAAAAGACGTCTTCTCGCCATCGTCCGCTATGAGTTTGCAGACTACGCTAAAAATCTCATGGACTTGATCGTCCTTTCCGACGCCCGCTATGTGGCCGGCGAGCGAGAGCTGGCAGACCAGCTGGTTTCCACCATTCGTGCCTTCCAGCAGGATTATTTTCAGGTTTTATGGGGGATGGCCAAGGCCGCCACCGAAATGAAACTTGCTTTGGGCTTCCTGAAGAGGCTCTGGACAGAAGGATCGGGAGATCATAAGGGAGAATTCAACCTCAAGCTGCTCGCCTGGGCGCCGCTGGTCATGAATGTGCGCATCCTAGCCATTAATCAGGCTATTCCTGCAACCAACACCCTACAGCGGATAGAATTTCTTGAAAAGGAAAAGAGCCTTTCGCATACCATGGCCGTCGGCTTGAAAGACGCCTACCATATTCTTACCAGACATCGGATTCTGCTCCAGATCAAGGTGATAAAGGGAATCGAAAAGGACTCTTACCATCTGAACCCTTATCAGCTGCCGACGGAGGAGCGTGAGCGTATCCGGCACGCCCTGCTGCGCATCGAGGAACTTCAGAAGACTATCCATGTGAATTTCTCCATCATGTAGTCCGGTAGATTTCCCGCAAGATTCAATTGCCATCGGTTTGATCCCCGTTTGATGCCGGTTATGACAAATGGCTGGATTTTTTTTTCCTGTATACATAATATGCCCTGAATCCCCGTAGATTTGGACCCTCATGCATAGATACCTTTTCAAATTCATGAATAACCTGCGGCTCCGCTGGAAGCTATTGGTAGTGGTTCTGCCGCTGGTTGTCATTCCCATCTTCCTCGTTGGCGGAGTGATCGGCTATATTTCCACTCAGCAGGCCTATCTGGGCATAACCCAGACCAGTAAGGCTGATTTGGAGCACATGGCCAGCTTCACCATTGATCTTCTCAAGTCTCACCATCAGCAATTTCAGGTCTACAAGCAGGACAAGGAGCGCAGTTTCAACCTTGAACTGGCGACACTGACAAACCTGGCCTACAATATGGTGGAAGCCGAACATCGGCAGATGAAGAGCGGCCACATCGATCCGGCGACCGCCATGCTTGAGGCCCGAAAGGCTCTGAAAAAGGTCAACGTGGGGGAGACCGGCTATATTTATGCCATGTCCAGTAAGGGTGATCTGCAGGTCCACATTGCCCGTGAAGGCGACAACGTCTATAACGAGAAGGACGAAAACGGCAGATATTTCATCCGCGAGATGTGCCGGCGGGCGCTCAAATCCAGGTCGGGAGAAGTTCTTTTCATTGTCTATCCCTGGCGAAACGCCATTCTCGGGGACAAGGCGCCGCGGAAAAAGGTCGTTGCTTACCGGTACTTCAAGGAGTGGGACTGGATTATTGCTGCAGGCGGTTATCTGGAAGAGACCTACGGGGATGTCAATTTTGAAAAGCGTGCTTTTGCCGAGTTGAAAGCAAAGATAAAAGCTAAGCAGGTGGGTAAGACCGGCTATATCTTCTGCATGGACAGCAAGGGTGACTTTACCGTACATCCCGGCGGCGAGGGGAGGAATTTCCTCGATGCCAAAGATTCAGACGGGAATGAGTTTATCCGGGAGATGTGTGTCAACAAGACCGGTTGGATCCGCTATCCGTGGAAAAATGCAGGGGACAGCGTGCCGCGGATGAAAATCGTACGCTATGAGTATTTCCAGCCATGGGACTGGGTTGTGGCGGTCGGCTCCTACGAAGATGAATTTTATCAGGAAGCCAAGGATATCAATCGGCGCATCTTTGAAAGCATGATCGTTCTCACCATCCTTGTCTGCATCATTGCCGCGGCGCTGGTCTTTCTTGCTTCCAAAGTGCTTACCGATCCCATCAACCACATGATCGAGGTCATCCGCAAGGTAAAGCAGGGGCGCTTCAATGAGCGAATGGCTGTGGATGCCAACGACGAGCTGGGCGAACTAGCCAAGGCCTTCAACCACATGACCAGGATCATCAACCGCAACAAGGAGATGGCGGCCAATCTGGCCCAGCAGGGAAAGATGGCCTCGCTGGGGGTTCTTTCTTCAGGGGTGGCCCATGAGATCAATAACCCCCTCGGGGTGATACTGGGCTATGCCGGATACCTGGAAGGAAAGCTGTCACCGGATGACCCCAATTACCGGTTTGTCCATGAGATCAAGCGGGAAAGCAAACGCTGCAAGAAGATCGTCCAGGACCTGCTCAGTTATGCCCGGACCCCGAAACCGACTCTGGAAAATACCGATATCAATACTCTGCTTGATCAGATCGTCGATTTTGCCGCCAATCACACGGACATGCACCACGTTTCCGTGGTAAAGGAATTCGCTGGTGAGTTGCCCACCATCATGGCGGACGGGGATCAGCTTCGCCAGGTGGCCATAAACCTGATTCTCAATTCCGGTGCTGCCATGCAGAGCGGTGGTCGTCTCATTGTCGGCAGCAGGCTTGAGAACAGCTTCATCTTTCTGACTTTTGCCGACAATGGTGCAGGTATCTCCCCTGAAAACCTGGAGAAGATCTTCGAGCCGTTTTTCACCACCAAGACTAAAGGAACGGGCTTGGGCCTGGCCATTACCAAGCAGATCATCGAGCAGCATCAGGGGGAGATCACCATAGAGAGTGAACAGGGGCGAGGCACGACGGTCGTGGTAAAACTTCCCGTTGAGCGGGAAGAATTCTAGGAGTCTGTCGGACTTAGAATGAATCGGCTGCGAAAATGGCAAATCGGTCCGGATCTCCGTAAATTTTCGACAAATAGGTCCACTATTCGCTCTCAAATTTACAAATATCCGTCCTCGATTTTCCATTCTCTCGCTTCGATCCCTAAGTCCGACAGACTCCTAGGAAATTTGGTTTCCGTTCTCCGTTTGTTTGAAAACAACTGCTGTCCCAGGAAGAAGAAAATTACTGTTGTAGCAATTGACAACACAGCTAGTTGTTGTTATTCTCTCCAACATGAATGCCAAACTGATGATCCATGAGCGCCATGCACTCTCAGAGACCTCATTCGTAGAATGGTGGTCTGGTGTTTGCCGATGCCTCTTTCCGGCAGCAATCACGATTACAAGTATCGGCTTGCTTTCGTTGTGCAAGGTGCCTGCGTCCTTCGCTATGATAACGAGGGTGGCAAAGGTGATCATGTGCACAGAGACGAGAATGAAATTCCATACCAATTTACTACTCCACAAATTCTTCTAGATGATTTCTGGCACGACGTGGACAATTGGAGGCCCTGATATGAATAGCGTAACATTGGAAGTCCGTTCCCGCGATAAAATCACTGACAGGGTTCTGCGTGCATTCGGGGGGGAGGCACAAGGCAACTTTATCAGCTTTGAGTCGCCGGAACTCTTGTTCAAGGTAATTTCCGGTAAACGATGGGAGTTATTGAAGGTCATGACGGGAGCCGGCCCGATGACGATTCGCGAGGCAGCCCGGCGCTTGCACCGGGATGTGAAAGGGGTGCATGGCGATGTCCATGCACTGCTCAATGCCGGTTTGCTGCAAAAAAACGAAGAAGGATTGATCGTTTTTCCCTATGATGCTGTGCATGTGGATTTTATGCTGCAAGCTGCGTGAGCTGTTTGGATTAACAAGTTGGCATATTAAAATACGATTCACTATTCTTGAGGTTGGAGCAGTGTCCGATAAAAAACGCATTATGGTGATCGACAACGAGGAGGGTCTCTGTCGCATGATGGAGGCGGTCCTGCTTGATAACGGCTATAGGACCAAATCGTACCTGAGATCCTTTGAGGCGGTGGAGGAGTTCGAGGCGGGACAATGGGACCTGGTGGTTACGGATATAAAGATGCCGGTCATGGATGGACTGGAAGTACTGCAAAGACTGAAGGTGAAGGACCCTGCCATTCCGGTAATCATGGTGACAGCATATGCCACGGTGGAAATGTCCATTCAGGCTCTACGCCGTGGTGCCTATGACATGCTGACCAAACCCTTCGAACCGGAGGAACTCCTGTATCGGGTGAAAAACGCCCTGAAACATAACCAGTTGATCGTGGAAAACCGGGAATTGCGGGAAGAACTGGTGGGAAAATTCCGCTTCGACAATATCATCGGCGCTTCCGACTCGCTTAAAGCAGTGCTGGAAAGGGTGGAGAAAATCGCCATCAGGGACACCTCGGTTTTGATCACCGGCGAGTCCGGAACCGGGAAGGAATTGATCGCCCAGGCCATCCACTACAATTCACTGCGCAAGGAAAACAAGTTCATGGCCATCAACTGTGGCGCCCTGCCGGAATCACTGCTGGAAAGTGAACTTTTCGGCTACAAAAAGGGTGCTTTCACCGGGGCCAAGGAGAACCGACAGGGGCTTTTGGAGGCGGCAGACGGCGGAACCCTTTTCCTTGACGAGGTGGGGAACCTGCCCATGAACGTGCAGAAAACCCTGCTCAGATTCCTCCAGGAACAGGAATTTCATCGGATTGGCGATACAACCCCGACCAAGGTGGATGTCCGCATACTCTCTGCCACAAACTCTGATCTGAAGCAGGCAGTTAAAAACGGAGGGTTCCGTGAGGACCTCTACTATCGGCTTAATGTGGTAAATATTCACCTTCCCCCCCTGCGGGAAAGGAAAGCGGATATCCCCCTGCTGGCAACCCATTTCATTGCCCTGCAGAACAAGAAGTTCGATACCTCTATCAAGGGCCTTTCCCCTGAGGCGATGGAGGCAGTTCTTTCATATGACTGGTTAGGCAATATCCGCCAGTTGAAAAATGTGATCGAGCATGTCTTGCCATGGAGACCGACGAATACATCGGACTGCCTATCATCTCCCAGTTCATAGAGCTTCCTTCCACCCATGAAAATGGCCAGACCTCGCTGGATGAGGGAGAATACAACAGGGCTCTTTCCCGCTTCGAAACCGATTATCTGAAGGGACTGCTGCGCAAGAACTGCGGCAACATTGAGGCCGCGGCCCGCGAGGCCGGCATGAACATGGCTACCATCTACCGCAAGATCAAGAAGTACAACATCAAGAAAGAAGACTACAGCTGATTGACTGAAGAATTCATCTCTCCCTGCATTTGCAGATTTGCAAAAAACAATATCAGCTTCGCATTTCTGCAAAAAGCATCTTGTATGTCCACTCCATCAACGTAACCTCATAATAATCCCATGCTTTTATGGTTCATGCTATCACCTGGAACCTGTTAACCTGCCTTGCACATCTGCAAAAGGGCGCCCCTCCATTTTTCTGATATTTCTGCCTAAGTGTCTGTTAAGTAACGTATTTATTATTAGTTTTCCCTTTGGTACGGTGGTTGCTTATATTGTTTACAGTTGCTCCTTTCATTGTAGGGGATGATATCGGTGATGTTGGGAGGCTGATCCGATGTCATCCTGTACAGCTACCAGCAAAGCCTTCAGGCTTACACATATGAGGTCCCAATGAAGGTTGAGACAGTTTGTCCCTTCTACGGAAAAAACGACGACTTTTGCGATGTGGGGTGCGGTTACATATCGCCGCATGACGTCAACCAGATCATAAAGTATTGCAGTTGTCGGTACAAAGAGTGTCTGAAATACCAGGAACTGTCTGACCGACTGCCCAAGGAAAGTTTCGAACCAGCCAAATGCTGATTTACCAAGGAGGCAACACCATGCTTTACAATCTTAGCCTGCATCTCAATGCTTTTTATGTGCCTGCAGCAATGACTCTGGCAGGAGCTTTTGTACTTATTTCACTTATAAAGGAGAAAAAAGATGAGCGAAAAAGAGCTTGAACTGTTGGCAAGGATTGAGGACCTGGAGCGGCACACCTGGCGTAACAGTGCAATTCTCAGGGCAGTGGCAATGGTTTCCTTTACCGCTCTTTTCGGCATTATCATTGCCTCCGGCGTAGTGGGTGGCGGTCGTGGCAGCCATTGGTCAGGTCCGGCCTGGAATACCATGTGGCTTTATGGGCTGTTTGCCGCGAATGCGGTGTCGATGTTCTGGACCACCCACAAAGAATAAGGGAAACGCCCACTTAGGGTAAAAGCTATCACCCCCTGCTCACCTGGGTTCGCTTCCCCCCTATGGAATAGGGGGGATTGAGGGGGGTATTTCCCTGACGGAAACTCACTAACCTTTGGAGGTATACATATCATGCCGATGAAATTAACGAATATAATTCTGCTTCTGGTCGTGGTGACGCTTTGTGCGGCGTTTTCCATGCGCATTTTCCAGGGCCTCGACGAAATGATGGGTGATCAGTACTGGGTCGTTGATACAACCCAGGGGGACCATGGCTGGTATGGCATGGGGCTGCTTCCCCATGTGAAGAAAATGCCGAAAGACATTGTCAAGGCCGCAAACACTGATCCTAACGTTAAAGAAAAATACGTCATCTATGCCCAGAGCGGCGATTTTGCCGGTAACTCCGTTTACGGCATCTGCTTCGGCATTCCTCTCATCATGTACCTGATCTGGTTCGCCTTTATCCTTGGATTTCCCGATCGGTCGACCCCTACCTTCTGCCGAGGAGGATCTTCACCCTGGCGGCCATCACCGTCTGCTCCATCCTGGTAAACCTGTTCCTGATGAGGATTGCCGCTGACTTTGCCCGCGACCCGATGGCCCGCATCGCCAACGTTGCCGGCAATCATGCTTCACTCCTTTTTCACAATGCCGGCATCTGGTTTGCCATTCTCTTCTCGGCCCTCGGCACACATAACCACAACGCCCAGGAATCTGCCGCCCCTGACAGCCGCAATTGGCAGACTCAGGCAAATGAGAAGTTTTCCTGGATGTTCACCCTGTTGGCCGCCGTTACCATCCTTGAGGTGGTGCTGGTCAAAAACAAGCTTGCCCTGCCTGACGCTGCTGTCGATTATTCCGTATGGATCATCTGGGTGGTCATCTTCATGCGCATGTACGGCTTCTCTCCCAAATACTGGATGAAGCGCGGTCGCGGCATTGCCATTATGGTGTAGGTACCTTATTGACACTTCCGGTCTTCTACCTCCTGGAAAGGGCCACCGGCACCCTCGGAGCCGGCTTCGCTTCACCGATCCTCACCAAGCGCTCGGCGCCGAAAATGCCAACATCGGCCTTTCCCTGATGGTCTCCATTTATCTCATATTCTGGATGGAATTTGCTACAGCGATCCGTATGAATGGTCCGGCGAAGTCAGCAGCGGTGGAGAAACACTAAGATCAGTCGATGATAGAATGGTTACAAAAAAACGGCAGCGAACTTCTTCGCTGCCGTTTCTTGTTTTCTGCAACTGTTAGGGGGGACCGTTACTCGGTTTTTTCCTTCGAGCCATCTGATTTCTTCTGGTCGCGATGGCAACGCACGCAGTTGTCGGCGATCTTGAAGGCCTTCTTGCCGTCGTGGCATTTGCCGCAGTATTTGCCGGCGTAGAGATCGCTCATGACTATTTTTACGCCACCTTTCTTCATTTCAGGGAACACGGCGGGATTATGGCAATCGCCACAGGTGATGCCGGCGTTTTTATGGGCCTGTCCGTTGAAGACCACCACCCCTTTCGCTCCCGGTAAACTCTACTACCTTGTCCTCTCCCACGGCATAGGCTGTACCGGTGAAAGAGAGGGCAATAATGGCGGTTGCCAGCAGGGCGTTTGCTTTCATCTTGGCTCCTCCTTTGACATAATAATATTAGTCTGAATTAACTATGCCATTGGATGAATCAATGTCAAGAATCGGCCTCCATCCGGGAACTGGCTGATATATCAAGGGATTGTAGTGTTTCCTCCAGGTACAGTATGAGGTTGACCACATTGTCTCTGAATTCAGCCGGTACCTCTGGCACGCCAACCAGTGCAGTATCTAGACGCCTTGCTGCAGAAAGGCTGGACTTGACCGGGATCAGGGGATCCGGCTCCTCGGTGTCATGGCCGGCTGCCACCTCCTTGAAGCGCTTGAGACTGTCGGATGACTCCGCTCCTCTTCGACGATGCTTTTGCGCAATTGGGCATACTCATCGTCACTGAAGCCCTTTTCTTCCTTGGCCTGGCGCAGCAGGTCCACAGAACGAAAGTCAGGCAAAGGCTTCAATGGATTGCGCTGGGTCAAGAGCTCCGGTTCCTGCTTTTCCATGTAGCGGTAGGCGAGGGTGAGCTTTTCAGCAGTTCCTTTCTTGATGCGGATCTCCTGGACACAATAATCCTCGAAGCTCTGGTAACCCCATTCCCGGAAGTGACCACGGGAACTCACCTGCAGCAGTTTGTCCCCCAATTCCACCCATGAAGATTTGAATTTTTTTGCGGTGTCCAGCACCTGATAACGCTCGGATTCGGGATCCAGTTGCTCCATGATCTTTTCGATGTGGCGTTCGCCGCTTGATTGTGGCATGTCGGTCATGATTCGTTTCTCCATGTTTTGGTGCAAAGCAAGGTAGCAGAAGGAAGGCTCTTTTTGAAGTATTTTTCGCTTGGTTGAGGCTGGATATCAGGTAGAATTCCTGCTTTTAAAAATCCGAGTTTTTATAACGAGGCTAATCAATGCAGGAACAATGCAAGGTTGGACCCGAGACGGCGCGCATGCTGGCGCTGGGCCACCCATGGATCATCGCCGACTCCTATACCCGCAGATGGCCGGACGGCAAAACGGGTGAGCTGATTGAACTTGTTGACGACAACGGCCATTTTCTGGCCATGGCCTTGCTCGACCCAACTGACCGTATTGTGGCGCGGGTGTTGTCCCACAAACGGATGCGGCTGGACAGGGAATGGCTTGGGAAAAGGCTACGCGCAGCCGTACAACTCAGAAATAACCATGCCGACCTCTCCGATTCAAATGCCTACAGGTTGGTCAATGGAGAAGGGGACGGACTGCCCGGGCTGACTGTCGACCGGTATGGCGATTATCTGATGGTGCAACTCTATTGCAGCGGCTGGCGACCGCACCTGAAGCTGATTACCCTGGGATTGCAGGAGCTCCTTTCGCCAAAGGGGATTTATGAGAAAGACCGGCCGCAAAAGACCAGGGAGCTTGAAGCCTCCAGCGACAATAAAATATATGGCCGCCTGCTCTGCGGCACGGCGGCAAGCCAACCCGTGCAGGTGCAGGAAAATGGCCTGAACTTCCTCGTCAACCTTGAACTGGGTTTAAATACCGGCCTTTTCATCGATCAGCGGCAGAACCGCCGCGATCTTATGGGGCGGGCCAGGGGGAAGAGGGTGCTTAACCTTTTTGCCTATACGGCTGCGTTTTCCGTTGCTGCTGCCGCTGCCGGAGCCAGTCTCGTCACCAGTGTCGATGCCTCGGCAAGTTACCTGGAGTGGGGGAAAGCCAATTTCGGCGCCAACCGTCTCAATCCCCGGCGCCATGAATTCGTCGTCGGTGACTGTTTCGATGTTTTGCAGGATATGCAACGGCAGGGGAAAAGCTATGATATCATCATCATGGACCCACCATCCTTTTCCACCACGGCCAAAAGCCGCTTCACCACCCGCGGCGGCACGTCGGATCTGGTTGCAGCGGCTCTGCCGCTCCTTGCAGATGGCGGTCTCCTGATCACTTCCTCCAACCACCAGAAGGTGGATGTGGCGGATTATCTGAAGGAGCTGCGCCGCGGGGCACTTCAGGCCAAATGCCAACTGAGAATCACAGGACTCTTCGGCCAGCCGCCGGATTTTCCCTATCCGGTTACCTTTGCCGAGGGACGGTATTTGAAGTATGTTATTGCGGTTAAAGGCGGTGATTGGTGATTGGTGATTGGTGATTGGTGATTGGTGACGCGTTACGCGTGACGGGTGACGGGTGACGGGTGAAGAGTTAGCAATTAGTAGTTAGGAGGAACGGTGAATAGTGAGGTAAAAATGACTGAATCACGATTGACGGATCTGGAAATTCATATGATGCATCAGGAAAATACCATCCAGGAACTCAATGACGTGGTCATGGAGCAGCAGCGGATGATCGACCTTTTGCGCTCGGAGGTGCAGACCATCAAGGAACAGCTGCAAGCCCTGGATCCCTCTCTCAACAGGCTGCCGTCTGAAGAGGAGCCGCCTCCCCATTATTGAGTCTCATCTCAGGAGGAATAACAGTGAAACAGACAACACTGGGCAACACAGGACTCACCATAAATCCACTCGTCTTCGGTACCTTGCCGCTCGGGCCGCTACAGGCTGGGTTGAGCCCGGAAGAAGGAGGTCGGCTGATCCGTCATGGCCTTGAGCGGGGCATAAACATGCTGGATACGGCTGAGCTGTATCAGAGCTACTCCCATATCAAGGCGGCCCTGGATGGTTTTAAAGGCAAGGTCCATATCGTCAGCAAGACCCATGCACCCGACGGCGCCCTTGCACGGGTCCATGTGGAGCGGGGCTTGCGCGAACTGGGGCTGGACCGTTTCGACGTGGTCCATCTCCATGGGGCTAAGATTGCCGATCCCTTTACCGAAAGAAAAGAGGTGCTGGAAGAGCTGCTGAAGATGAAGGAAGAGGGGAAGATTGCCCATGTGGGGCTCTCCTCCCACTATATTTCCGCCATTCGCAAGGCTGCCGACCATCCGGAGATCGAGGTCATTCACCCCCTGATCAACATGAACGGCATGGGGATTATCGACGGCAGCGCCAAAGAAATGGCGGCGGCCATTCGGGCCTGTAAAGCGGCCGGCAAGGGAATTTACGCCATGAAGGCCTGGCTGGGGGCAATCTGATTCCCCAGGCTCGGCAGGCAATTCGCTATGTTTTGAATGTGGCGGGTGTGGATGGCGTGGCAATCGGCATGCTGTCCGAGGGGGAGATAGATGCGAATCTTGCACTCTTTCACGACGATGTTGCCGACGAGGAAACGTGGAAAGGGTTGGAAAGCAGGCGGCGCAGCCTCAGGATTATGGGCAATTTCTGCAAAGGATGCGAGAATTGCCTCGATGCCTGTGCCAGTGGAGCATTGTCCGTAGTTGATGGAAAGGCCCGGGTGGATGAGGAAACCTGCATCCTCTGCGGCTACTGCGCCGCTTCCTGTCCGGAATTTATCATTCGCGTGGTTTAGGCTCGGTGCCGTCCCCTTTGCGGCAATTGCTTTCAAGGAAACCAATGAAGTCGATGTGGCTGTTGATGAAGGTCAGGTTATACCTGCTCTCGTAGAGGAGCAGCGCACTGGCGGCAAAAAGAAACAGCCCGCCGAGAAGGGCTATTGCTGTGGGAATCCAGCTGGTTTCCGGGCTGCCGAATGCCACATTTAAGGCGATGGCCAGGCTTGAGGCGATGAAAAGGGCGGTGGCGGTATAGAGGGCTGCCAGTGACCGCTGAATGAGGATGGAGCGCACCCGCTGCCTGGCCAGTTGCTGACGGATATGAGTCAGCCGCTCTTCATGCAGGGTGAACTTCCCCACCAGTATCCCTTCCACCTCGCTCTTCATGGAATTTACCCGGTCGAAGAGCCGTCCCAGTCGACCAGAGGTGGAAAAGATCAGGGTGCCGCAGGCGGAGATCAATACCGCCGGGGTGATCATGGAAGCAAGGATGCGGCTGCTGGAAAGGGCTTCCAGCAGTTCCTTCTCGTGTATGGCCATAGATTTATCCTTTATCCCGGCTCTTAATCCCGGTATCTTTTCAAAAGATCACCGTAGGCATCAATGCGTCGGTCGCGCAAGAACGGCCAGATACGGCGGACGTTCTCGCTGCGGTCGTCATCGATCTTCACCACCAGCACCTCTTCCCCTTCATTTTTCCCTTGAGCCAGGAATTCTCCCTGGGGACCGGCAACGAAGCTGTTGCCCCAGAACTCAATCCCTGCTCCCACCTTGCTCGGATCTGCTTCGAAACCGACCCGATTGACGCTCACCACGGGAATACCGTTGGCTACGGCATGGCTGCGCTGGATGGTGATCCAGGCGTCCAACTGCCGTTGTTTTTCCCCATCTGAATCGTTGGGGTCCCAGCCGATGGCGGTGGGGTAGATGAGCAGCTCTGCCCCGGCCAGGGCCATCAGTCTGGCCGCTTCCGGATACCACTGGTCCCAGCAGACCAGCACCCCCAGCTTGCCTGCCGAAGTCTGTATCGGCTCGAAGCCCAGGTCACCGGGGGTAAAATAGAATTTTTCGTAAAAGGCGGGGTCGTCGGGGATGTGCATTTTTCGGTATTTCCCGGCGATGGAACCGTCCTTTTCCAGCACCACCGCCGTGTTGTGGTAGAGTCCGGGCGCGCGCCGCTCAAAAAGGGAGGTGACGATCACCACCCCCAACTCCCTGGCAATGGCGCCGAATTCCTCGGTGGAGGGGCCGGGAATGGACTCTGCCAGATCGAAGCAGGCGGTATCCTCCGTCTGACAAAAATAGGGGCCGCAGTGCAGCTCCTGCAGGACGACAAGTTGTGCTCCCTTCGCGGCAGCCGCTCTGATTCCGGCCATGGTTTTGGAAATGGTTTCTTTCCTGTCGGCACTGCAGCTCTGCTGAACCAGGCCGATGACGATGTTTTTCATGTGTTACCTCTTTTATCTGCATCAATATTTATATAAGCGTTCCCTTAGGCAACTGCATGGTGACGCAATGCAGTGAGCCATGCTGGAGGATCAGCGGCAGGCAATCGATGCCGATTACCTCATGCCTGGGGAAAGCCTCAGCTATGGCTGCCAGGGCTGCCCGATCACTGTTATCCTGATATGTGGGGACCAGCACCGCGTTATTGATGATGAGAAAGTTGGCGTAGGTGGCCGGCAGACGCCCCCCATCTTCATCATATTTGGCCTCCGGCCAGGGAAGCGGCACCAGCCTGTAAGGACGCCCTTCCCTGGTTCTGAAACGGACAAGTTCCTCCTCCATGGCTTTTAGCGCTTGGTAATGCTCGTCCTGAGGGTCGTCGCACCTGACATAGGCAATGGTGTCGTCCGGGCAGAGCCTGGCCAGGGTATCGATGTGGCTGTCCGTATCATCTCCTGTCAAAAAGCCGTTTTCCAGCCAGAGGAAGTGCTCTGCACCCAGGAGCTCGGCCAGGGCCGTTTCAATGTCCGTTTTGCCGAGGTGCGGATTACGGTTGGCATTCAACAGGCATTCGGCGGTGGTAAGTATGGTGCCTCTGCCATCACTCTCAATGCTTCCACCTTCCAGGATCAGACCGACGGTTTTCAGCGGTATAGAGCCGAAAATCCGCCCGTCATGGAGTCGGCGGCTCACCTGGTTGTCCCTGTCGGCGGCAAATTTCAATCCCCAGCCGTTGAAACCGAAGTCCAGCAGGAGTGTTTTTTTATCCTCCCGGACCGTAATGGGGCCGAAATCCCTCGACCAGGTATCATTGGTCGGCAGCTGCCTGAAAAAGATCCTTTCCATCACTGCACCGGCATCCTGGAGCTTTTCTGCAACAGGTGAGGTCTCGGGAGCAACGACCACCACCCTTTCCTGGCGGCTGATCTGCCTGGCAATTTCCACGAAAACCGGTTCCACCGCCCCGAGCCACGGCCGCCAGTCGCTGTCTTCGTGGGGCCATGCCACCAGCACCCCATCCTGTTCTTCCCATTCTGCGGGTAATCTTGCCATTGTTGCCATCCCTGATCGGAACTATAAAAAAGGGAAGTATATGGAAAAGAAGCTGAAAATGCAATTGCCAAGGGGTCTCTTTTTCCCACGAATTAAACGGGTATAATTTAAACATGATTCGGATTGAAGCTGCCAAAGGTGAGGCTGTTGCTGCCCAACGGGTGGAAATAGTCGAGCGAAAGGGGATCGGACACCCTGATTACATCTGCGATGCGGTCATGGACGCCATTTCCGTCGCTTTATCCCAGGAATACCTGCGCCGGTTCGGCGCCATCCTTCATCATAATATCGACAAGAGCCTTCTCGCTGCAGGCAGGGTGGAGAAGCATTTCGGCGGCGGCAGAATTCTGCAGCCGATGGAAATGATTATTGGCGACCGCGCCACATTCAGAGCCTTCGGGGAGGAGGTGGCGGTTGGCGAAATAGCAGTGTCTGCAGCAAAAAGATGGTTTATGGACAATCTGCGCTTCGTCGATCCCGATCATGATCTGCATTACAGGGTTGTACTGGCTCCCGGTTCCGAAGAGCTGACCGGCATCTTTGCCCGGCCCGGTCAGACCCGGGTTTCCAACGATACCTCCGCTGCCGTCGGCTATTATCCACTGAGCGCTACGGAACAATTGGTGCTCGATCTGGAACATTACCTTAATTCTACCGGCTTCAAGGGCGATTTTCCCGACACCGGCGAAGATGTGAAAATCATGGGGCTCAGGCAGGACGACTCCCTTGAATTGACTGTTGCCATGCCGCTGCTGGCTCGGTTCATAGGGTCCGAGCAAGAATATTTCGCAAGAAAAGCCTCGATAGTAAAGGCAATGCAGGAATTTATCGCAACTGGCAAACATAGTTTCAAAACCGATATTGCATACAACTGCCTGGATGTGCCGGCGTGGGGCTTGACGGCATTTATCTCAGTCTGCTTGGTACATCTGCCGAAGATGCAGATTCGGGCCAAGTAGGCCGTGGCAACAGGGTCAATGGCCTGATTTCCATGAACAGGCCCATGGGAACTGAGGCTGCAGCCGGTAAGAACCCGGTGAGCCATGTGGGCAAGATTTACAATTTCCTGGCACACCATCTTGCCCGGGAAATTTACCAAAGCACCGACAGGTTTCAGGAGGTATATGTCCTGCTCCTGAACAGGATCGGTACCCCCATCGATCAGCCGCAGATGGTCTCAGTCCGCTTATTGGTGGAAGATGGCCTGACAGTGGATCTCCGGAATAGTATCGAAGAAATTATTCATCGCAATCTGGGCCAGATGGGTAATTTTTGCCTGACTCTGGCCCGTGGCGAAATTCCTGTCTG
>NZ_BBCJ01000004.1 GCF_001311985.1 Geotalea toluenoxydans JCM 15764 | reverse complement strand
ATTACTCTCAAACCCCAGATAATTAACTGCGGAAACCTTGTAATTATAGATGCCATCCCGCACCTGTTCCTGATAAGAAGTTGGTGTCACCAATCTGTAGCTTCTGACGGAAGCAGTTTGTATTCCCACCTGCTTGTTGGCAGCTGTGTAGTTTGTATCAGTTATATTGATTCTTATCTTGGATGTCCGATACCCAGGCACAATGGCAAGACGATTGTATTGTTCGTTATTTCCTACGACTTTGCGTAAGGTGATCCAGGAGTTGCCAGACCACCCTTGAATCTCGAAGTTCTTTCCGTAGTAAGGATAAAACCAGTATATGGATACTTCATCAATCAGGTTGGGAACATTCCGCGTATCCAGCTCCAACCACACAGGAGTGAAACTCCCATAGCTGTCACCAGACAACCAGGATGTGGACCAGTCCCCATCAGCAACATAATTCGGTCCGTGTCCGAGAGCGCTCGATGAGGCTATTGCTGGAGAGTAGTAATTGAAAAGCGTGTTAATTTTGATCCCAGCTCGATAAATGTTGTATCCAGCTATATCCGTTTCCGGGTTCGGGTTCCAGGAAAGGCTGACGCTCTTTTCCTGCACCGTCGCGTTGAGTCCTGTCGGCGTTGAAGGTGGAACCGAGTAAGCGATGCTCACCGGGTCTGATAGCCTGCTAATATTGCCATTGCTGTCCTTGACTCGTGCAGCTATTCTGTTTTCGCCGGGAGAGAGATTAATGGTGTCGGCGACAAAGTTACCCTGCGCATCGGCAAGAACACTCCCGGCAATACTCTGCATCGTTCCCACAGTAGTATAGAATTCCACTGTAGCATTCGGTTCTGCCCCTGCACCCGCAACTTTGACTGTCGCCACAGAAATAGGAGTAAACGGCTGAGTAAGCGCTGGCGCATAGATCTTTGCCGATATGCTGACCGATGGCTACTCTCATTGGTGTAGCTATCTACAGCCGTTATTTCATAATGGTACATTCCATCAGCGAGGTTTACATCCTGGAAGCTGGCCGGCTTGACAAGTGCAGCGTTGATCTTCTTTCTTTCGCTGCCGCTTGTGCGATAAATGTTGTAACCATCAATGTCCGACTCGGTATTTGCATCCCAAGAGAGATTGGCTGAGGTACCATCCGTGGAAATCTTCAGGTTGGCCGGCGGTGCCGGCGGGGTCACGTCGGTATAGTTAACTGTGGTCGCTATTGGTGCAGGATCTGGGTTGCCACCTTGATCCGTTGCCAGCGCCTGCAATTGGTAATCGCCATACGTAATGCCTAAGGCTTGCGGGTCGAGTGTCACAGCAAAGGGACTGGCGGTCACAGGTGCCCCGAGATCCATCCAGCCAGTATCCTGGAGTTTCTTATAACGGAATTGAATGGAAGCGATGTCATTATCAACCGACTCTGCCCGGATGTTGATCCTTCCACCGAATTTTTGGTTGCTTGCTGGCTCGACAATCGTCGCATGGGGAGGTCTGACCTCAACCGTTACCGGCAATTCACCGGAAAGTCCGCTCACGTTACCGGCTTGGTCAATGGCAGCAAGTGCATACAGGTACTTTCCGTCCGGCAACCCTTTATCCGTGTATGATGTACCGGTCAGCGCGAATGATTTCAGGTTTCGCACCACCAACCCATTGCCGTTCGCCAGTTGATCGTTCCTGTAAAGGAGGTACCCGGCCAGATCTGGCTCGGTATTAGCTCTCCAGGTAAGGGCAACATCGGAATTAGTAGCCACTGCTGTTAAAAGGAGCGGGGTTTGCGGTGGCGTATTATCAATGGATACGGAAATTGTCTGCGACGCAATGTTGCCGGACAGATCTTCTCCCTCCAACTTCAAAGAGTACACACCTTCCGCAAGGCCAAAAGTATCCCACTGGGCCAGAAGTCCTGAATAAACAGGAAGTGGGGATCTGCGAATCAGGATCCAGTTTGATGGTGTCACTCCAGAACCAATGGAGAACCGATACTCCTTGAAATCATCCAGGCTGAACGCGGCACCTTTGATGTCTACCAGATCATTTGATTTTGCTCCCCTCCGATGGGGTGTTTATTCGTACCGATGGTGGCGTGGTGTCAACCCGAAGGGTAATCCCATTGGATGCGCTGCTCTCGTTACCTGCCGCATCGACCGCTTTGACGGCATAGGTGTAGCTACCTTCCTTTAGGTTCGTGTCGGTGTAAAAGTTATCGCTCAGCAGGGTTGCATTTAACTTTTGGCCGTCACGATAGATATTGTAGCCGGCCAGATCAGGCTCACCATTCTTTGACCAATCCAGGCGAACTCCGGTGTTTTCCTCAATCTTGCCGCTTAGCACTGGAGCTGCCGGCGGATGGGTATCAACCTTCACGGCAACCATGGCTTCCGCTTTGTTACCAAGCTTATCTGTGGCAGACAACCATAGACAGTAAGGTCCATCAGCCGGCATCGCCTGCCACGTTGCCAGCACTCCGTCTGATACGGAAGCGGGTAGTGTTTTTATGACTGTTCCTTTATAGGTGCCACTGCAGTCACCCTCCGAAAATTCGAGCAATGCTTTATCCAGATTGAAATCAGCGGCTGTCCCCTTGATATCCAATCCCCCTTTGACAAAGTCACCATTCTTGAGAGACGAGATTGCCACCACTGGGGGTGTATTATCGATAATGACTTTTGCCCGAACCTCACCCTCCTGGCCTGCCTTGTCCTTGGCATACAATGAGACGGTATAAGTCCCATCGGCGACGCCGTCATCCTTGCCAACCTTTAAGGAAGAAAGTTTCGACGCCATCGGCACCGTATCGCCACCCACCACTTCTTTCCACACAGTTGGTGCGTCACCGGCACCATAACGGAGGCTGTACCGTTCCAGATTTTTCTCAACAAGCAAGCCGGTTATGTCGATCACATTCTTAGCAGCGCCAAAATAATCGCCATTTTTCGGCTGATCTATGGTTACTTTTGGCGGTGTACGGTCAACAGTAAATGTCCGTGTTACTTGTTGGCCGTTTTCAGCCTGGTCTGAAGCATTGACGTTTATGGAGTAATCACCTTCAGCAGCATCCTTGACGGTACCAAAGGTATAAGCTGTCCTGGGCTGATTTCCTGTCTCCAGGCTCTGCACCCCCGTAGGCGCAGAGAGCGAAACGGCATATTCCTTAAAGCTTGGATCGTTTATCGCTCCGATTACGGCAACAGAGGTTGTATTCAAATAGGCTTTGTCCGCCGGCTTCTGGATGTCAACTTGCGGCGGGTTAGTATCAACGGTAACGTTAATGGCCTCCGTTTGCGTTACCGATGTATTGGATGAAAGCGTTGCCGTCAGCTTCACTTGATAAATACCGTCAGCGGCCGTAACACCGGCACTGCTCTTGCCATCCCAAATATAATGGGAGATACCTGCTGGAGCAGATGCAACGGTATAGTTATTCACCAAAGTGCCAGTAGTGTCGAGTATCTCAATTTTTACGTCACTGGCATCGGTCAACTCGAAATTGACCTGGGTCTTGTCCATCTTGCCATCATTGTTGGGCGAAAACCCTCTGGGCACAGCCTCGAGATTTTTGACAAGATTTTTCCTGGCACCAAGGTCAATGGTGGTGCTCGTACTGCCCACATTACCTGCTTTGTCTGTCGAAGTCAGACGCAGCGTCCATCTTCCCTCACGACCATACGTATTCCATATGCCGAAACTTGCACCGTTGACGGGGTATGATCCACTGGCAACCGGCTGCCAGACGACAGGGTTGTCGCCCTGTCCGCACTCCAGAGTGTAACTCTTGAAATGCTTGTCGGAGGCTGTCCCATTCACATCAAGCATATTGCCGGGAGGAAGTGGATCGACTGGATTCGGATAACTGATCGCAACGGTCGGTGGGGTAGCATCCACCTCCACCGGTATCCATTTCGATGCTGAATTACCGCAATTATCGGTGGCAACAAGTGATGCACCATACAACCCGTCGGGCACAATTGTCCCTGGGTCATTCCGGCCATCCCAAATAGCGTTAGCCGTGCCACTGGTATAATTCAGACCATTGAGGATGTGCCGAACCGGCGTTGGATTGACTTGCAAGGAATGGGCAGCGTCTTCAACAAGGTTATGGATAGAGAGTCCAGCTACCGAGGGCTCACCTATATCGAAGCCAAGGGTTGTGCTATGGCTGACAGCACCATTAAAGGGAGAAAATAGCTTTTGCGAAGAAGACAGATTGCCGATGTTGATCTCTTTATCCACGCTGATTGTTCTTGTGAAACAAGAGACATTGCCCACTGTGTCAGTGACCGTTAGTTTAAGGGTAAAGACAGAGCCGGAAATATTTGTTACGTTCCATATGCCCAAAATTCCGTTAACAGGCCCATTACCCGCAATTTCTTTTTGCCCGCTCCCACTGCCTGCGATTGCAGGAAACCAATAGGTGGGAGTCTCTCCTATTCCATAGGTTAAGGCATATTTTTTAACTTTAATATTGTCAGCCACCATTCCTTTAACTTCGATGCCAAGCCAAGCACCGTTGGTTCCCTGCGTCCGTAACGGGCATAGTGGAGAGGCCCCATCTGGTGCCGTTATCATCGCCGTTGGTAGGGTTTTGTCCACTACAACATCTTTAGCCAAATCAAGCGACTTTTGACTATCGTCGTTAAAAGTAACAAGTGCCTTGAGCGGGTAACTACCCTCTGCCAGCACCGAGGAATCGACCTTCAGTTGGCTCCAACTGTCCGTCCCCATTATGCTTGTGCCGAAGATAGTGTCAGTGCTGCCCGTGTTGATGAGATAGGTGACGTTTTTGGCACCTGCCAGAAGAAGTTTCGCGGTGGGGAGAATAACTTCACCAGAAGCTTGCCCGCATATGGGGCTGTCAGGATAAATGATGTCGAAGTTGTAGGACACGGTGCTTGGCAGGCTGCCGGCAGTGCCATTGCCAAGGTTTGAAGTAAAATTCAAACTGCCGCTTGATTCCGATCTATCCCCCACAATGAAAGTATTGGATAAAAATATATTGCCAGAGACATCGACTGATTTGAACCTGACAGCTATTATTCGTTCTTTATCGACATTATTTAGGTTTACTTTTACTTCACCATTGGCCACCGGTGTCGTAATAGGATAGTCATGCCAGGAACCGTCATAATATTGCAGATGACGGGAAGCAATGGGAAACCGAAGAGCCTCATATGCCAAGCCGTTAATAAGGTTATCGCGTATGACACCCAACACCACACCCCGTGAATCCGATGGGTTGAGAACCTTTTGATCAAGATACTGCCAAAAAGACTCATAGTTCGGCCATTTAATCTTTTCTAAAGCTTCTTTGAAAAAATAAACTGACCCAGTATTATTCCAACCTGCCTGCCACAGGCGCTGGTCTTCCAGGTATCCCGAAACGATGCTGCTCCTGTTGCCTGCATAGTCTTCCGCGGTGATTCTCAGTTTTTTTCCGACCAGCCACATAACTTCGTCGAAATAGGTAGGATTTACGATGTCGTTCTCAGCAGGAACTATGACCTTGCCGTCAGCATCCTTTTTGCCGAAATTAGTCTCACCTTCCTTATATAGATGCCACTCGGATGGATTATCACCACCGCCATATTCTATTATCCAATTTTTTAACCTGGTGTCGAAGGCATGTCCTTTAATCAATGCAGATATGGCACTCTTTGCTTTTTGCGGATAATCCAAACCTGCAACATCTTTCACCTTGTCGCTGTCGATTATCAATTTCCCAAGATCGATAGCCACATCGGGAGGGGTATTATCAACTTCAACTGTGAAAGAGTAGTCAAGGAGCTTGATCGTATATTTACCGTCAGGGACGAGATTATTGGCAGAATCACGCCCGTCCCAGGCAACTACATCACTGGTATACCCTGTATATTCCCGCAGGATGTCTCGGATTAGCTCCCCTTTTTCGTTATAGATGGTGAATTCCAGATGGGCAGGCACCAGGACGGTGAGATTGAGCTTTACTTCGTCCTTGATGCCGTCGTAATTTTTTGGTGAAATGACGTCGACGTCCTTGTAAATGCCCGCAATTACCTGCTTGGCGCCACTCCATGTAACCCTTTTCTTGCTAGTCGCTGTATTTCCGGCCTTATCCCAAACGGTAAGACGGACTAAGAAGGTCCCGTCATGAGGAGGTATCCAATTTGCGAAGGTGTCATTGACCAAAGGGACATCGGAGGGGGGAACAATCAGTTGCCACAACGAAGGTTCCTGCGTGTCTGCGTATTCGAGTTTGTAACCCTCAAAATTAAGGTCCTGAGCAACACCCTTAAGCGACACAGCAGATTTGGTTCTAGTTGCCCACACAGTAGCTGATATATTGTGTAGGAATGTGTTTGATATTATTGTATTAGAATACCCTCCTTCTGAATTGGTGCGTGGTTCTATGGTAAAGATATAATGATCCTCAGGTGAAGCACCTATATTCTTTGATTCAGGACTATATCTATAGTTCGAGTTCGATACAAATGAGAAAAGTTTGTTTTGTTTACCCGTATTTATATCAACGATATATGTGTCATTAACATTGTTAATATCTTTATCATAAATGCCGATTATTGTAGATCCATCGTTTATCCATTTAATCAGGTAATCATTAGCTATATCTGCTGACATAAGACCAGACCATGCATCTGGCACCGGCCTGAGTGAAGACCAGTTTACTTCTTGGACCTGATTGTCTCTTACGTTAATACTCGTGAACACTGGGCCATAAGTATCATCAATCCAATTCCATACAACCATGGCTATTTGATTACTATCTGGTGACCAAGTAACAGTATCGAATATTGGATCGCAATTCGAACAATGATCAGTATTCAAGCTGTAAACCTTTGATAGACGCTTTGCATCACCATAATGATACAAGTTAGTAGTACCATCCTCATTATATGTTTGGAACACAAAAGATCTATTATCCGGTGAAATAATAGGCCAGGCCTTTTCTCTTAATTTGTCGCCTGTCATCCCCCATATATTTAAAGTGGCTCAATGCTTCGTAATCTATTAAATACAAACTACCCATCGATACGAGCATATATCTGTCTTGGATCCAGTTAAGACTACCAATGTTTGTTACGTAATTTCCTGTAAAAATGGATCTCTTGTTTGCCCGCAGGTCTGATTTCCAAATTGATGTGTCTTTTGAATAGACGAGACTATTTCCATCTTGGGACCAATAACCATATGTATAATCTGTAAAGGTTTCGATCTTACTGTTCTGATCACTTTCAGAGGAAAATACATATAGATCATAGGATGGCAGCGTGTTACACCAGTTATTATACTCCCACCCTGTATTACATCTGCCTATTTCATAAAGAAGATTTTTGCCATCAGGCGACCATTTAATTCTATCAACCACTTTTTGATAAATCTCGGTAACATATGGACTACTGTATTTAAGCTGATACTTGGCATCAAATGATGCTACAATCTTTGATCGTGTTCCATCTCGATCTACTTCATAAATTTTATTTTGTTCAATCCAGGAAACATCATTGGCCTTGCGGGAAGATTCTCTTGTAACAACTGCAATCTTGTCACTAGTTGGTGAGATTTCATAAGAAATGACATTACAAAAATCGGGTTTGCAGATTAATAAAGGTATTAAGTCCTCGCCGAAAGGTGTAACTACATAAATTCCAGGACTGTAAGACGAGTTACCTGAGACTACTTGGAAAACAATGCCACTTTCATCAGGCAACCATTTCCAATTTGTAAAATATGGAATATTTGGCGTAATGTTCAAATTCGAAAAGAACTTAGTACCAATTACCTCCGTCAGCAGTGACCGGTTATTATCCACCACCACCGGCAGACTTCCAAGCACAGCCCCACTTAACGCATCTAGAACTTTAAGCTGATATTCTCCATCAGCCACGACAGCACCGATATCACTCTTGCCATCCCACGTTACAACTGTCCCTGTTGTATTATCCAGTTCTCCGCCGCTGAAAGTCCGTACGACCTCGCCTTTGCTATTATATGCCAGTACCTTGACATGGGTGGTTCCGGCCAAGCGGAAAGAAAAGTCCGTACTATCTTTTACACCATCCCCGTTTGGCGAGAAGTAGGGCTGGTTCACCCAGAGATTGGCATTCTGAATGGTGAAGCTTTTCACTGCTGTATTGTTGTCTTTGGTCTGTTCCAAAACTGCATTGTCTGGATCGACGACGACACTGATCTGTCTGGTTCCCTTTAGAGCAGCCACTGGATAGGCTATCGTTGCCACTCCCTGTGAGTTTCCTGCAACAACCGGAATGATTTGGGTTCCTACAATGGAGCTCCCATCCGTTACCTTGACTGCCACATCGTAGGCATCCTGTTCACCTTTGTTCTGCACAGTCACGGCAATTGAGACGGTATCCCCTTCCTTGGGAGATGACGGGCTCAGAGATATGGAACTGTTGGTAATGATAAGATCGGGCAGACTGAGGACGGATATGGTGGTGAATGTAAAATTGTCGTCCTTGGCAAACTCAGGAATGGTGTTTTCCGGATCGACCAGCACAGAGATGATTTTTGAACCCGATTCGGCTATTTTGGTCCAGTTGACGGATGCGCGCACTCCTGCGCCTGCCGGGATAGCGGGGATTACGTCACTTCCCACCAGGACGCCGTCCTTGCTGGCAACTCCTTTATAGAAGTTTACTTTCACATTTTCGGCAGTGGAGAAACCGTCGTTTCGCACCAGAACAGAAATGGATGCATCCCCTCCCTGTCTGGCTGTAGACGGGGTGATTGTCATATCCTTGTATGACACCGACAAGTTTGGAAAGGTGGTGCCATTGACCGTGACCGGCACCGACGCACTGTTGTTTGCCTTCGATGTTTCAGTAAACGCATTGCTCGGGTCGGCCTGAACGGTAAGCTGCATACCGTTCCCTGCTTTGTTTGCCTTCCACATCACCTCTTTGGCAGTGCTTCCTCCGGCAGGAATGTCAGCGGTAAAGGTGGCAATCTCAAAGGGAACACCTTGCTCATCGATGAAAATCCGGACTGGCACCTGAAAAGCATCTGAGGTTCCGCGGTTAGAGACCTTTGCTGTAATTTTTATAGACTGTCCTATATCAACCTGGTTGGGCAATAATGTCACATCGGCCGGCAGCACCTCAAAGTCATACGTTACTTCCGGCATCAGCGACTTGGCAGCACTGTTATTGCTTCTGTTGTTCTCCTTTACCGCATTGTCAGGATCAACAGCCACATAAAACAGATGACCATTGCCATCGATTATCGGAATCGAGAACGTCACCGTCACCGGTGATGATCCGGGGAACGCAACGATTTGCTCTGCCACCTTTTTCTCTGGGATAATTTCCCCATCGTAGACGGCTACCTTAGCTTGGGCTACATCTGTCCGCCCCAGGTTCCAGACAACAGCACTGAGTACTGCGTTTGTGGGTAAACTCGTTACCTTCTCTGGAATGAAGGTGATCTCCTCTGTTTTGATGGAAAGGTCGGGATCCACGTTTGCCTGCCATACCGCCCGCACGGCCAAGGCGGTCTGATAGGGGCTCTCCTGCCAGCTTCCGTTCTCCGCCTGCTGTGACAGGAGATACTCCACTCCCTTGTTGATCGCAGCTCTGTCCATTCCCGTCTCATGCAGCGCCATTACTGCCTCGGCAGAGTCGTAGACGGTACTCGGGCTGTTGCCGAAGCCGCCGTCCGAATTCTGCTTACCGGCAAGAAATGTCATGGCAGAAGTGATGCTGTTCTCCAGAGAATAGTCTTTCCTGTAGGCACTGAGAACGTTGAGCACAGAGGCTGTGGGTTGAATGAGGCTTGTGGTGGTTCCGGAGCTCCAACCGCCATCACTTGCCTGCATTTTTTGCAGGTACATTATCCCTTTGGATATCACCTGCTGATCAGCGTATTTCGCTGCAGCCAGGGCTTTTAATGCAAGTGCCGTATCAGGCGCATTGCTCATGAAACTGCGGCCCGTACCCCAGCCTCCATCCACATTCCGGAGCGCCAGCAATTCTTGCACAAGAGCAGTGGCGTCGCCTCCTGATTTGATCGTCGCCGCTATACGTCGGGCGAGAAAGTCTGTATTGGATGATGCTGTCTGGTTCAGCCACTGCAGACCGGCTTGAAACTGTTGCTGGGCTAAGGGGAAGAGCTGGAGGGTTGATACAGCCTCCGCTGTGTCCCGCTCGGACGTCAGCGAATAATCGGTCCAGCTGCCGTCGGCCTGCTGGTGAGAAACCAGCCATTTGCTCCCTTCGTCGATGTTGGGAGGAAGTGTGCGAGGAACACTAGCCGGGGGACGTACACCGGGATTGGTGGGAAAGCCGTCTTTCGGGGTTGAAGCGACCTCGACCAGGAGCTTGCCGTCGGTCAGGATTGACTGGCGGGTCAGAAAGCCGTTCCGTACCGTTTCCAGCGGGAAGAGTTCTTCACCCGTGAAGGTTCCAGGGGCGACGGCAAGAATAAAGGCCATTTTGAACTGCTTCTGTGAATCTTTTGCCGAAGGGACACGCTCACCGTTAACGGCGATAATATCGTCGATGGTTACGGTTCGTGGAGTTCCGGTTATGGTAACCCCGGCTTCGGGTTTTTTTGTGGGATCTATGGCGGGATTTTCTATGAGGAGCATGGGGGGAACTTTAGACTTGTCGATCATCCCCATCAGGTAGAGGTCAAGCGGACTGTAGTAATATTTTCGGGCGGCAAGGGAAGTAAATGTCCCGTCGCCGTTGTTCTGCCAGTAGTTTCCGTAGTGGGTAGATGCTCCCGAATCCAGAAGAAAGCTCCAGTGCACTTTCTGATACCCGAGCAGCCCTTCGCTCTCATTGCCGTTCCAGTCCCTGAATTTGACAAAAGCACCCCAACGATGGAGCATTTCGTGGCTGAGGGTATCGATCACGAATTGATACTTTGGGTCAAGTTTGTTTGTGGCAAGCTTGAGCAGGTTTCCCATGTCGATGGTCCCCTGAAGCTTGCCTTTGCTCCCATAAAACTCTGTGCGGTTATATTCAGGATCCAGCCCGATACCCTTAATGTCGTTTTTGACATTTTGGTAGAAAGCGATTGCGTCCTTTGGCAGCTGAAAATCGTAGTTGGTAAAGATAGCAAGGAAGTCGTACTCATCCTTGTGCGTTTTGAAAAACTCCTTAGCAATAGCTTGGCGCGGTTCTACGTTGCTCGTTCCATCGGGCAGCTCGGCATCGTAAGCTCCACTTGTCTCAATGACCGTGACGTTGCCGTAATCACCGATGGTTTTGGCGGTGAAGGGATCTGCAAAGGAGGAGAATGGCAGCAATGTCAAAAGCAGAAAGCTCTGGATCAATGTCAGTAGAATTCCAAAGTATTTATGCTGTAATCCCTCATTTTTCATAGATCAATCCCCCCTCGCCAGATAAAAACCGGCAGCCATCATTTCGCTGCCGAAATCAGAATCAAAAATCAGATTGTGTCCAAACACAGGGCCATCACAGACATCCAAAGCCACGACCCTGCTGCTGTGTTACTACTTCTGAGCAGGCATAGTTGCAGGCGCGACCATAGGCTGTCCTTTATCCGGCTGCTTTTTAAGCCGCTCGATCCTAGCCTTGCCGCTTTCCATGCGCACTATTACGGTTTCCGGCCCATTGTCCGTCTTTTCTTCCAGCACAATGCGGTTGGCAGCGATCTCTTTGACGGTTACGTTTTCACCAATGTCGTCCCCAGGCTTTATCACCTGCAATTTGCCATCAGCAGCCTTTATGACCGCTTTTGCATCTTGAGGGGCAATTTTGATGAACTGGACCTTGTCCAAAGTGCCAGCAAGGGAAGAACCTGTCGATAAGACGATAAGAACACAAGTTTTAAGAGCGATTCTAAGATAGGTATTGATGTGCATTGGGTGGTTCCTTCCTTTGTCGATATGATTTCAGTTCTCAGAAAGAAGAGCTTAAAGGGTCAAGAGGGCGCGCTTAAAAGGGTCGCGTCTACACATTTCATAGTTTTAATTCTTTCTTCACGGCGCGCTTAAAAGGGTCGCGTCTACACATTTCATAGTTTTAATTCTTTCTTCACCGCTTCCACAGAGATTTTAAGCCACTTATCCCCTTTCAACTTCTCTGCGAACCGTCGGCTCCCCTCCGAAATAGCCGATTCCCGTACATCGAAGAGTTGCCCTATTTCTCGCAGTCTTGCTCCACTGTATCTATGGCAGAGATGTATTGCTGCCTGCCTTGCTAGCTTTTCGTTCTCTGCAAAGACTTTCTTTACCTGGCAGATAATTTCCTCCGGCTGTGGTTGCGTTGACAACTGACGCAGTGCCGGGACGTCTCTGCTGACTGTCTTTTCCTGCAAGTGAGCTGTGGTGATTTCTTCTATGAATCCAAGACTCCCAAGAAGAGAAGATCCAACAGCTTCTTTTAGCGGGCTTTCGGGAGCGCTTAAAAGGGTCGAGCGCTTAAAAGGGTCGCGAGCGCTTAAAAGGGTCGCGTCTACACATTCCATAGTTTTAATTCTCTCTTCACCGCTTCTACATTGTTTTTAAGCCACTTATCCCCTTTCAACTTCTCTGCGAACCGTCGGCTCCCCTCCGAAATTGCCGATTCCCGTACATCGAAGAGCTGCCCTATTTCTCGCAGTCTTGCGCCACTGTATCTATGGCAGAGATGTATTGCTGCCTGCCTTGCTAGCTTTTCGTTCTCTGCAAAGACTTTCTTTACCTGGCAGACAATTTCCTCCGGCTGTGGTTGCGTTGACAACTGACGCAGTGCCGGGACATCTCTGCTGAATGTCTTTTCCTGCAAGTGAGCTGTGGTGATTTCTTCTATGAATCCAACGCTCCCAAGAAGAGAAGATCCAACGGCTTCTTTTAGCGGGCTTTCGTAGTCTTCCCCAAGCATATCTTCCACAAACTGACGATACTTCTTTCGGGCATCAGCTGTTTTCTTGCCAAAGTAGCCAATAATAAAATCCATCTTCTGCCAGGCCGGTGGCGCGTGTTGGCCGATGTAGCTGTTATAGCTCGACCAGCGGTATTCTTCCGGCCTTTCGACTGCACCGGCTCTAACCGGGTTCAAGTGGATATATCTTGAAAGTTCGACTGCATATTCGTCCGCCTCGACCAGTATCGCCTTATATCTTCCCTGGAACAGGTGTCCGGCCCGTTTCCGCTTGATGTTGAAATATGTAGTGTAGGCACCGTTTATGTGGCGCATTATCTGTGACAGATTTCCGTGTGGTGTTTCCAGCAACAGGTGATAGTGGTTGTTCATCAGGCACCATACATGGATTACCGCACCATACCGTTCTGTTGCCGATTCCAGATATGAAAGAAATTTCTCCCGGTCTTTCTGACTTTTAAACACATCCTTCTGCTCGTTGCCTCTGGATGTTATGTGATAGTAGGCTCCTGGATATTCAATGCGTAGTGGTCGTGCCATAGCTCTTCTCCTTTGACTGATAAAGTAAATTTACCAAATCAAAGCATAACCTGCTTTTGTGAAATTTGTAGACCTGACCCTTTTAATCTCTTTGAGATGGCAGGGTGGAAAGGAGCTTTCTAAGGGCGTCCTTGTTAGCAACAACCCATGCTTCGCCATCACTCTGAATCAGCATTCCGTCAACGCCATCCATGTTACAAACCATTTCTATTGCTCTGAGGAGTGGCATACCTCCATAGTGTTGCGACAACCTGGTATCTAATTTTGAAGTATAAAACAAAGCCATGCAGCCGACGTCAAGCTTTGCAGTTGACAATCTTATTTTTAAATTTGTCGTGATTAGGGGGCCTGCTTGCAGAGGTTGGTTGGGTTGAACAATAGAAAAGAATACTTCTGTTTCCATGAATTTTTCAAAGTATGAGTTGTCCCATCTGTGCTTTACGCATTCAATTATACATTCATTAAGTGTCATACTTTACCTCACTTAGTGTAGATTTTGATGTACTTGTAACTATTCATATCTACAATTCCACTTTTATCATACATAACTTCGGCATTAACCGATTTTGGATTGTGTGTACATGCAGCCCAGTGGCATTCTCCCATATTGGGATTCAAAAGGTCGGACAATTGTGTTGGGCTATCAACTGTAATTGGAGTGCCTTTAATGTTAAGACCTTCGGGAGGATAAAGTGTATAATTCGGAAGGCGGTCACCTGTCCCATAGGTCCGGCTGTACACATTTGAAAGGTTTGCCCCAGTCTCAATCATATTTCCTAGTTCGTCACTTATTGTTGAGCCAAACTTTGAGTACACAGTCAAGCTTGTGCCATCTGGGATTGCTGTTATACCACTACCAATCTCATATCCACCATGCCCGCTAAAGATATTTTTACCACCAGTCGCATCCAATGCTCCCACATCAAGTGATTTTTCCCCTGAAATTGGTTCCCCAGTTAAACCAGGGGCCGGTTTTGGCGCCTGATACGTTCCGTTAACCTTGGCACCTCGGGCAAACTCAGCACCGCCCAAAGCCAAACCTACACCAAATGCCGTGTTTCCAATTGCAGTAGAGATGTTTACAAGGCTGGGATCTTCGTATGCTCTTGCGTAGCTTT
This sequence comes from Geotalea toluenoxydans JCM 15764, assembly GCF_001311985.1. Lineage (GTDB taxonomy): Bacteria > Desulfobacterota > Desulfuromonadia > Geobacterales > Geobacteraceae > Geotalea > Geotalea toluenoxydans. The sequence continues at coordinate 159,096 of NZ_BBCJ01000004.1, read as the reverse complement.
CCCCGATCCCTTTCCCCATAGGCCCAAAGACAGGTATCTTCACTGGGTTCAGGGGATCTTTGACAAACTCACGACTCTGTTCGACGAGGTCACCAGGCGTGTCCACTATGCTTTTACCTACAGTTAGCGCAGTCTTTGCTGTAGTTGCCACTCCTGTCATGATAGCGCCAGGTCTTTTGTTGTCTACATACTGGTCAACTTTCCTGCCGAGGTAATCGAGTCCTTTGCTGGTGTAATTGAGAGCGCTTCCGACTGGGTCTTTAACTACCTTCCATGTCTCCTTCCATGACCAGTACCCTTCCAAATCAATGAACACCGTCGGATTGGAATAAGCATAAAGGTATCTGTGAAGTGACGGCGGTGTTCCCTGCTCACCCAGATAAGTATCCTGCGTGGTAAACCGTGCCGTATCGGGATCATAATACCGTGCACCGAAGTAGATAAGCCCGGTGTTGGTGTCTTGCTCCTTGCCGGTAAAAACTCTCCTGTTAGCACTCTCTCCAATGCTATCAACGATCATACCCCAAGGATTGAGGAAATAGCTGGCCTTGGTAGCGCCGCTGTCGTCGGTCAGGTCGGTTGTGCTGCCGAGGGCATCCAGATGGTAGTACTGGTTCCCCTGCGGAGTGGTTAAGCTATAAAGCTTGTTGGCATAGCGGTAATGGGCCAGGAGGCCATTGCCGTTTCTTTCTTCGATGACGGCGGTTCCGTCATAAAGGTACTCCACATTGCCCCGGTCGCTGCTGTTCTGGCGAATACGGTAGCCATTGGCGTTGTAGCTGTATTGCCCAAGGGTGGTTCCGCCTTTGCTGGCGCTGGTCAGTTTATCCCTGGAGTCGTAGGCAAAAATGACGGGATTGTCAGAGTCGGTGCTGTCTGTTTTGCTTAAGGTATTGCCGTTATTGTCGTAGGCATAGGTTATGGTCCTGGTGCCGTCGCTTGTCTGGGTCAGCCAGTCGGTTTCATCGTAGCTGTAGGCCTTGGTTGTTGTAGTGGTTGCTGTGGTGACTTTTTCACTGGCCCGGTTGTACCCGTCGAAGGTGTAGGCGGTGGTGGTACTGGTCCCATTTTCGATGACGGTATAGCTCTGCAGCCGGTCCAAGGTGTCGTAGGCGTAGGTTGTTTCAATGGTCCTGGCGCCCCTGGCCTCGTCCTGGGTCAGCCGGTTGCCGTTCTGGTCGTAGTTGTAATCGAACCGGGAAACAGTTGTTCCGTTGGCGCTGCTGGTTACGCTCTGGATGCGGTTGGTCGGGTAGTAGGCGTATTCTTCTTTGGCGCTGTTGGGGTAGATGACGCTTTTCTTCTTACCGTCCTTGAAGTAGTCGAAGGTGGTAACATCGCTGCCTGCGGTGGCGGTCTTTACCCGATTTCTCTGGTCATAGGTATAGCTGGTGGTGCTTGTCGGTGTTCCCACACTTAACCGGTTGCCGTTGTTGTCATAGCTGTAGCTGATCTGGGTGCCGCGCTGGGTGCTGGTTTTCAGGCGGTCGAAGTTGTCATAAGTGTTTACTGTATTGTCGCTGCTGGTGCCGCTTGTTGCTGCGGAGACGGCATTGTTGTTCTCGTCATAGCCGGTGATAATGTCGAGACCGGTGTAGTGGCTTTCGGTGCGGCGGTTCAGTTCGTCGTAGACATATGTTGATATTTGCCCTTTAGCGTCGGTCAGCTTGGTCTGGTTGCCTTCTTCGTCATACTCGTAGCTGGCCGTGAGGTCGCCGCTGGCTTTCTTCTGGATATGGGCGGTCTTGCGAGTCAGCTCGTCATACTGGTTCTCCACCACATTGCCACGGGGGTCGGTGGTCCTGATGCGGTTGTTGTTTTTGTCGTACTCGTACCGGGTGACGAGGTTGATGCCGAATTCATCGTCGGTGACGCGTATCAACCTGTTAAGCAGGTCATAGCCGTAGCCGCGGCTGTTGCCTTTGGGCTGGATGGTTGCTGCCAGGTTACCCATGACATCGTAGGCTTTCTGCGTCTCTTCCCCTGCCCGCTCGGTCCTGGTCTGGCGGTTTTCCTTGTCGTAGGCGTGGGTAGTGACGATGCCTTCCTCGTCGGTTTCAGTCTTCAGGTTGCCGTTGCCGTCATAGCCATAGGTCTCGAAGCTGCCATCGGCATAGGTGGCCTTTTCCTTCTGATTGCGCTTGGTATAGCTGTATTCGGTCCTGTTGTTCTCGGCATCGGTTTCGGCGAGAAGGTTGTTGGCATCGTCGTACTGGAAGGTTGCCAGCCTGATGCCGTCCTTCAACTTTCTCTCGGGACGGTACAGATCATCGTACAGCGTCTCGGCAATAATCCCCCGCTTGTCCTTGACGGTACGGACATTCCCCACTTTGTCGTAGGTAGTCTCGATGGTTTTCAGGAGCGGGTCAGTGACCTTGGTGACCCGCCAGAGCTTGTCATAGCCGGTGGTGTTGGCATAGCCGCGACGGTTGGTGACTGTCTTGACCTTGCCGGTTTTGTAATAGTCGCTGGTGGCGAATTTGCCCCTGGCGTCGGTGACTTTTGTCGGCAGGTTCAACACGTTGTATTCGGTGGTGGTTATGTTGCCATTGCCGTCACGGACCTTGAGCGGGTTCCCTACCTTGTAGTAGAGAACGACTACCCGGTTGATTGCTACACAAAACCATACCGTTTATGCCCCGGCGGCATGGGAGCCTGTTCGGTTGCCGCCGAGGAGATCTGCGCTGTTTAGTATTCAGTTGTCAAAGAACTATTTCTGCGTTAGCTACAGATGGTTAAAAAGCAGCCTGTTCCCTTTTACCTTGTTAGTGGCCGTGCATGAGTTTCTCCCGTGATAGTGCCTGACTTATACCTTATCCAAGAAGATTGCGAAATGTGTAGACGCGACCCCTTCCGACTCTCCCGACCCCTTCCGACTCTCCTGAAGCGGTGCTTCGGAGCCACGACCTGACAGCGTTGCAGCATTTTGTAAAAGAGCTCTTTGTACAACTCATGCGGCTGTTCATCTTGAGTGCAAACTTGGCTAAGGCAGAGGCTTGCACGACTACTGGAGCGATCAACAGTAATAGCAACAAAAAGGCACCTTCAAGTATCTTCATAGCTTACTCTCTATGACATTACGGCAAACCAATAAGACGTTCGCTTCTTGGTAGGGGACTAAACAGATTTTTGTCGGGATCAAATTCAAGATTACGGGTATAATCAGGGTTGAGATAGTAAAACAAGTGTATGTCTCCAGTTTCAGTTGATCTAGGATCAATTTTTATATCTCCTTTTATTTTTCCATACATTGCCCGTGTTAGATTTCCTTTTTCATCTTTTTCTGAACGCACTCGAAAAAAATAATTGCTATCTTCATATGCATCATCATAAAAGACTCCTCCGCCTCTTGTTTTTCTTTTTGCTAATTTCCGGACATATCCTGTTTCCGGAGCATTTCTAGGAAGTCTGAACCTGCTACCTACGTTGAAGTCGCCACCTGTGTCTTCTTTTAACAATTGAATGCCGTCCGATTCATTTGAAAAGGTCAACGTCATAATTGCGTCAAAATTGTCAACATCCTTATATTGGCGATCAACCCTGAATATAAAATCTGACGTAACACCCTGTCCGTAGGGAATAACCCAGTCAAATTTTACAAGGTCAAATCCAATCTCCTTGCCAACGACTGGAATAGTAATCCATTTTTCTCTTACATACATAGGAACCGGATTAATCTTTGGACGAAGTACAACTGTATACTCTTTGTTCCATGGCTGCCACATACCCAGCTTAGATATATAGTAGTCTTGATGGAATAAGGTACTGTAATAATCTTTCTTAGTAATACCAGCACTGATCTGGCCATCTTTTGACAATCCTGAAACTTTGCAAGTTCCATTCTCATCAGTTTTGTAGTTTTTTACATCATCTGAGGTACAGCCTCCCACAAAGCAGATTTCAATATCTGCACCTTCGACTGGCTGATTTTTCTCATCAACTACATTGAGTATAAGCTTTGCTAATGTTAAGGCTTGTGAATTTTCTGGTCGACATAAACAACTTATTAGCAGTAATAACAAGCAAGTACACATTTTATTCATTTTCATTTACACTCCTCTCATTTCATTTTCGAAACAAAATCATCGAACATCCTGTATGTGTATGGATAGGCAACATTGTATAAATCATTGTGTCGCCACTCGTGGTTTATTAATGGTTTACGCGGCCACGGCGAGTATGGAACTTGCTCTAAATAGTTTTTTCGTATATCAATATTATTTTTATCAGCAAACTCCTTCACCCCTCGATGCCCGGCGGCAAAGGTAAGCGAGGGTATTTCATTGGACAGCAACTCCATTTGCTTTTGCGCAAACGCATCAGGTGAACTAAACTGCACAGGGTTATCTGTAAATAAAGACTCGTTGTCGGGATTCTTGTTGAAAAGCGGCTTTGCCTTAAGCAATTGCGGTATGAGCGTATTTGCCTCGGATGGTGTGATGAAATTACAAACGTTGGAGCTATCAGGAAGCGTAGTGCAGGGATAGTAATCTCCGCCCTCTACCTTATTGAACCCCCATCCTCCCTGTGTGAACCCTTCCATTGTCATCCGTCCCTTCAACAATTCCTGCATCGACCACGCATAGTTGCCGAGTCTTTCGTTGTCGAAACAAAGGCTTTTAAGCCACTCTGCCAAAACATCATCTAATCCTGGCCAATCATTTACATTTGCTGGATACTCCCGGGGGTCGGTAGGTGCGCCGCTTGCTAATGGATTATAGTTAAATGGTTTGAAAGCTTCATCTGTGGGCGTGAAAAACGAGTAGACTCTAGCGTCCATCCTGATTTTTCCGAAATAATTTCGCCAAGTAAGGGTTGAACGAACATCATCCTTGTCAAACAGCGTATACCACTCAGACGACCAGAGGAACGGATCATAACCTATATCAGTAGGTTGCCCGTTAGGGTATCGCCAGGCAGGATGGTACATCGTCCGACGTGTGTTGGTATACCAATTTGAGCTTGGGCCAAAAGCGCCAGTTTCATCCTTGGTATATGCATTTTCTGGTATATAGGCCTCTTCAGCCACTGCTGCGTTAATCATTAAGTAACGGCTGTAATTAACACCATTCTGAATAGCTGTAGAAACAACGATATTGCCTAAACTATGACCGGCAATTGTAGGATTCAGTAGACCTTGATTTTCGATAAAATTCTTTAGGAGTAATCCGGCATTGTATGCATGTCGAACATTATGATGATATTTGGGGGAACGAGTACCGAAACAGAAGCCGATTGTGGCTGAGAGTCCCATCCATACCAGGTAATACCCCAGAAATGGGCACGAGATCCTGACCAGAAGAGGCGTTTGAATATCCCGGCCTGCACACCACGCGCTTCATCACCATTGATATTCAGGCCATGGACGAACACGAAGTCGGTGCCATCATTTTCAGTATCAAATCCAGTGAAATGCTTGGAGTTGTCAAAATCAGCAGCATCCACTCTATCGGACTTACCAGCACTTGGTACCGGATGCCCCGGGATCGGCGATACTCCAGGTGGTGTTGGGAGTAGATGATTCTCTATCCTATTCATCGTCTGGATAAGGTTTTTATGCCGGAACATTTGCTCAACACCTGCAATACTGAGATTAAGGCTTGACGTAACTACAGTCTTTCCAGTACCACGATCAATAATCTCCAATACCAGCGGATGAGATGTCGATGAATTACCCTCGATGAGGATGACTCCTTTTTTTCCGCGATGATGTTTTGCAAGAACGAAGGGTTACCCGGATGGTCGTTCAATCTGATGCCTGTCTTGGTAACCTTGAATGTCTCCTTTTCAGCAAGTCCCTTGGCAACACCGTTCTCAGTAGCATCAGTCAGATATTTTCCAGATTCATCTGCATTTAGACCAGTTTTGCTGTCGTTCAGACCTGGAAAAGCCAGGTTTAGCGCTGAATCGCCCTGTTTTAAAACATAGTCAAATGCGGATGGGGTAAACTTTGCCAGCATTTCCTGTAAATCCAGATACACTGGAAAAAAATCTTCAAGGTCACGTGTACCATTTACCTTAGAGTCTTTGCCGTTCAAGTTTTTAAGGGAAAGAATCTGCGATGTTGTACGATATTCGGGGGTGTCGCTATCCTCACTGATATCTCCCGAATCCATGTCGTCATTCACCCAAAAATAGAAAGTATTTCCCAAAGCCGCTCTAAGCCTGTCCTTATCATCGATCACCCTGTCGCGGTTGTAGTCGGTAATAAGCAGCGGCTTGTTTACTGTTGCCCGTACTTCATCCGCCATCATGAATGGTGAAGGGCCATTGCCGTCTGGGTCTATATCCATGCGTATCGATTCTTCCCCTAGTTGAGTGCTGGAGGTTACTCCCTCTACATAGAGGCGCCATACTCCTGGGGCAATAGGATCGCCCAGTTGGGAGGTGTTGAGAATATCCCCCGGCTTTATGTAGTTGCCGCCATTGGCAAGGCTTGCTTTTTGCCTCCCCTTGATGCCATCTTTGTTCCAGAGACGGATATGTCCACCGGGTGCAGGGAGATACTCTCCGGTGGTGCTTTGGGTTACGCCTGCAGGATCAGATGCATTGTAGATGAAGCGCACCTGCGCTTGAGTCGTGTCTATCGGCTCAGGGATCTCCAGAAGGATCGGCACAAAAGCGGCAGATCCGTTGTCCGTCGGTTGTGAGGATGTAAGATCGTAGCCGTCCGCGAAATCCAAGATTTTGTTATTATTGATGTCCCTCTCGTTAAGCGGGATGTATTTCCCTGGTTGATCCGGCGCATCTTCTATCACTTCGCTGTGGACTGTTCTCTGCGGATCTTTGTGGGTTCCATCGGGATTGAGCCCGCTTGTATTTTCCGAGTCGATCGCCAGGTCAACGGCAACAACCTTTATTGGTACGGGATCACTCTCAACGTTAGAAATCTGGGAATCAAAAAGAACAAGCTTGGCTTGGTAAGAATTCCTTGGATCAAAAACAGCACCACCAGCAGAAAGCACCCCTCCTGCTCTTTGTACAGGCACCTCACCCATATATCCCCACAACCCGTTTTCGTAAAAGCGAACTGCCAGGCTACCAACAGGATATTCATCGGGCTTGACTGAGAGTCGCAAAGGCACATCTGCTGTAGGATAGCCTTTACTGTTGATCAGTATCCATTGATCGGGCTCCAACCTTGGTAAAACACCCCATATGTTCAAGCTTGTTTCCGTAGTGAGGGTTTTACTTTTGGAGAATGTTTCTCCTGTCGAGGTATTGATGTGTTTTACCAGTGACGAAGTAGAGGCAAGGACAGAAATTACATTCAATGCGGGAGCTTGGCCAAGAGTCAGGTACGACTCATATATGCCATCAATAATTGTGTTAGGAGTTTGACCATTAGAAGAAGCTGGAACTACTGCCGGAGAAACAGAGCCACCTCCTTGGCTAATAGAGAAAGAAACGGTACCATCATTGACCTTGCTTGTCTGAAATATGCCTGTCCCTTTCAGGTAATAGCAGGCCGTTGAGCAGTTATCCTTTATGGCAGATACAGTGGTTTCTTCAGAACGATATAAAGTAACCGTAAGTGGCTGCGGGAATACAGTTCCAGCCTTACCCGCATCAATACGATTCCCTCGTGAATCAAAGTGGTGCACTACACTGGCAGTTAGATACGTAGCGGCCGTATCATCACTTCGTTCTGTAATCCCATAGCTGTGATAGGTAAAGCTGACCGGCTGTAATGGAGTAGAAGTTTCAGTACCGTTTTCGTCCTTCAGGGCATTTGCTGTAATGGTGAAATCGGTACCGTCTGTATTCCCCAGCAGGACTTCTGCAACGGCACCGGTTATATTGCTAGTTACCTGCAATTGTTCCATGCTGTCAGCACAATCAAGAGTCGGTGATCCTGGACAGGAATTTTCCAATCGCAGCAATCTCGCATTATGTATTTTCGCATTCGGAGTTTCGAACGGCTGTGGGTTGAGACGGTAAACTTGCTCTTCAACGCTGAAAGTAACCTCTTTATTCGAAATGGGGTTGCCGTAGACATCCGTTACCAGCACCCATATCGAACCGGCAAAAAGGCCGGGTAACCCCCACTTGTTATCTGTTGTATTTTCCGCCACTTTAACGATGTTGACGGCATCTCCGGGGAAGGCATAAGCCTCAAATGGCTTGTCAGTCGCAAGAGCGCCACTGGAGATGTCAGCCTGGACGTTGACCATATTTTGTCCGACTTGGACAGCATAGGGCTTATTCTGCATGATAAAGTATGGTGAATCAGCTGTTTTGGTCCCCAGCATCAAGTAGGCACGGGCAATGCCATCCGCGCCTGTGGCTATTCTATATTCACTGGCACCAGCTGTTGTATCGGTTGTGGCATCTGGACCCAGCAATCCTCCTCCAGCTATGCTGCGAAAGACTACCTGTACATTCTTTACCGGTCTGTTCGCTCCATCGAGAGCCAAAACTTGTAACGGCTCTGGTAGCGTCTTCCCGACAATACCATCTTGATAATCTGAGCTTTTAATTCGCACAAGCTTTCGCACAGAATTAGGATCATTGTTCGGCGTGCTGCTGTATGGCAACGAAAGGCTGTCTGCTAGATCTTTTTGGACCCATTGATCTTTTCTAACAGCCGTCATCCCCCCAGCCACCTGCCCGGACAGCATCCACCCCGACTCACCGGTCTCCGGGTTCTCCTTGATGTAGCCGACACCGCTCCAATTGAAGTAGCCAATCTCATTCTGCGGGATGGTAACGGTGAGCCCCTGGTTAACGGCATTGGCTATGTCCGTTTTGATGGCATCATCGAAGGAAGAGTCGGTAATAAGCCATCGCTGCTGGATTTGTCGATGGTGATGGTTGTAATGCCGTTTGCCGCCGAAAGTTGCAGCAGTTTTGCCGTAGAGACAGAGTCGACCTTCAGATCGTCTTCGAAGATCCTGTTTTCCAGGATGGACCCTTCCAGGGCGGACAGGCGCATGAAGTCCTGCTCATTGCCGTTTCTTCCCACCGTCTCGATTCTGCGATAGCCCGCATCGAGAAAGAGCCCTTTCCACTGGAAATCGTGGGGAGTGTCCATGAGAAAGGTGACGTCGATCTGCCGCCGACGGTGGCCACGGTCACGGTCGGCCGGGAGATGCGTTGCCCCAGCAGAGCCGCCAGATCCTCCTCGGATTTGTTCCAGCGGTGGATATAGCCGATTGCCTCCTTGTGCAGTATGGCTTCGGCGTCGTCTGCTTCACTGATGGCGATTGGAGCTGGGCATTCTGGCTGACGATGCCGATTACCGCCAGGTTGCCGATAATCTGGTTGCTGGTAATGCGTTCCGTGCCGTTGGGGGTGACGATGTCGATGTTCAGGGTATAGTCTGCCCCCATGGGCAGGCCATCCTGGGCCACCACCAGCCGTTCGCCGTCCAGGGTCAGTACCGGCCGCAACCGCACCAGGTACGGAGGCGTATTGTCCAGTCCGCCGAAAGAGTCGATGGTGCCCTGATCTTCGACGGTTTCCGGTTCGTAGCGCAATGCCAGCCTGCGGTTGGATACTTTATAAGCGTCGAGGGTATGGCTGAAAAGCTCTGTACCGTTGGCTGTACCGGTGATGGTTAGTTTATGCTTCAGGTCCTCGGGGAGGGTTTGATACTCGCCGGTGATGGAAATCTGCGGGAACTGCAGGCTTCCGGGAAGGATCTTCAGGACATCCGGTACAAGGACTTGCTTGTCGGTAAGGTCGGACCAGCTCTTGCCGGGCTGCTGTCGGCGAGGGATTTGTTCAGCTTGTCCTTTAGAGAGTCAATTGGGGCTAAAACCTGCAGCTCTCCCAGGTATTCGCTCCTGAAGGTACCGAGCATATCTGCCGGCACACCGGCTCCTTGAGTCCTGGTGTAGCCCTGGGGTTTGATACTGGTGTCGAGAGCTACCCAGATCTTGCCATGCTCGTCTATGACGGCGCCGCGGTAGTTGGAATAAGGAATGTAACTTTCCACCCAGAGGTGCTCGGCCTGGAGGTTTACAATTCTGCCCGCTGCAATAACCGGCTTTACCGGTATGCCGGCTTTCTGAAGAAAGGTATAAATTTTCGCCGGGTCATCGAGACCGATCAGATTCTTCGCCCGCTCAATGCCTGGAAAAAACTCCATCGTTCCTTTGACATACCTTGCCGGAAAACCGCTGGCTCTAAGCAGTGCGACCAGCAGAGCTGACTGATCGGCATCATTGCCGCTTTTCTGCCGCAGCGTCTCCTCCGCTCCCTTCATGGCACCCCAATACCATTCGGTCTCCACGTTGTTCTTCACCCATTCGTAGATGAGCACCGGGTTCCAGTTGAGGGACTGGGCAAGTTCTGAGATATCTTTGGAGATGGGAGCTTCAGGAGTTGATGCGGTATCGGCTTTGATTACATTGCGTCTCCGCCCTTGTAGGCAGGGGTTACAACAGGTGAGGTTGCCGGCTCTTTTGCGGGATAGCCGAGGTGTTTGTAGGGAAGGCTGCCAAGTATGGTGCTTTTTTTCGGAGGAGCAAGAGCATTGAGGACAGACAGCAGGCGGTCGAGCACGGAAGGAGCGACAACATTGTCCGGAGGGATGGCATCGATCAGAGCAAGGTATTCCTCCAACGCCTTGATGAGCCCACCAGCAGTTGCATCCTGGCGATCCAATGCCTGCCCGTTAAGAGAAGAGTTTGCTGAGACGCGGGTTTTGTAACGTTCCTGGAGCAGCAATAAACCTGCCCGTATCTTCTCCGCCTGTGTCTTAAGCTTGACCACCTCGGCGCTTATCTGCTCGCCCCGGTATGACTTGGCTCTGGTGGCGGCTGCAATGGCCCTGCTTTCTCGCAGATCCAGCGACAGGTCTTTTTCTAGCTCGTCGCCAAAAGCCGGCGAGCAAAACATCAACACGGGAAACACCAATCGAAGTAGAAATCTCTGCACTACCCCCTCCAGAACAAGCATAAAAACCTATTTATATATTCCATTGCAAAAGAAAATTCCTAAGAGGAAAAAAGAAGGCAGTTTTTACAAGTGTAAAATTTACACTGTAAAAAAATTTTACACTTCCTATCTCTTCAATATAAAAGGACAATTGGGACTATAGAAAACCAATTAAAATACGACAAGCATATTTATATTATTTTAAATACATATGTAATTGTTAACACGAAAGTTACGACACTCCCACAGACGCAGCCTCTGAAGCAAGGCTAAACCGTCGGGAAAAAAAGAAAGGCCGGAGAAACCCGGCCTTTCTTTGTGCTGCTGTTTTATGGTTCGAATTACAGCTTGCTGTGACAGGACTGGCAACTGATGGTGGTGTCGGTCCAGTTGACTGTCTCGCCCACTCTCAGGTTGTGGCAGGAGATGTTGGAGCAGTTACCTGCCGTCGAGTTCCACATGGTGTCCGTAAGAGCGGTCTTGGCGGTATCGAAGGCGTTAACGCCGTTCTTGTAGTTGCCGCCGTTACGTACCCAGAGACCGGAGTAGTTGGAGAAGCTGGTCTGCCTGAGCTGTGCCTTTGAGATGACCTTGAGCGAAGGCTTGAATGAGATCTCTTTCCTGCCGTTGACATGGAAGGAGAAGTCGGCAATGGCCGCATTCCCCTGCAGATGTGTCGGACCGGTGTGGCAGGTCTTGCACAGGGTGTTCTGGTCATTGCCAGAGGCGGTGATCGTTTTGTAATGGCAGGTGTTACAGGTGATGGTGGTAGACTGGCCTGCTACACCATGGCTGGAGGAACCGGTGTTGACAGCAGCCAACTTGCCGGACGTACCGTTGTAGATGTTGTCGTAGTGAATACCGACCTGGTGTGCGTTGTGGGCTGCGGTTTGCGGCGAGTTGCCATGGCATTTCGTACAACGGTCGCCACCAAGGACAGCAAAGGTGGTCGTCCAGACCGGTGCATGGCCGTTGCCGGTAGGCCCTGCAACCATGGCGTTTTTACCGTCACTGTGGCAGTAGACAAGGTCACAGCTCTTGTCACCGTTCATTAATGCGCCGACGCCGTTTTTCTGGCGCAGAGCGCCGGCGCCGACGGTGGCCGGATCAAGTTGCACCTCTACGCTGCCGTCCATATGGAAGGTAGATTCCACCAGTGGATGACAGGTACCGCAGCCGAAACCGTACTTGACGCCGTTGACCGGCTCGGAACCTGTGGACTTGATGGCGGTATAGTTGTAGAACGTGATGCCGGTGCTCAGGTTCAGGTTGACGTGAACCGTGTGGGCGGCGGAGAGATTGGGATGCAGCCGTCACATTTGAGGGTACCGCCCCATGTTGCTGCCGCTGCCCCGCCGGAGGTGCCGTTGCTGTGACAGGAAATTGCCGAACAGCTCGTGGTACCTGTGAAACCGACGGCAACAGATTTAAAGGTACTGCCCTGGTTGACTCCGACTGCTCTGTTGATGTGCTGGGCAACGGCTGCAATTGTGCCATTGGCCTGGCTGGTGTTCCAGTGGCAGTTCTGGCAGGTTGCACCGGCCACAAGGTGGGCATTATGGCTACCAGAAGTGAGGTTTACTGAGGTGGAGCATGGCAGCCGCTACAGTTGAGGGTTGTGCCGCTTGCCCAGGTGGGCGGATTGACAAAGGTTCCTCTGCCTGTGCTGTGGCAGTAGATATTGCTGCAGGTTTTTGTTTTTCCGGCATAGAGACCAGAGTAGTCAACGAACTTGTTGACGTGCTTATTATAGCTGTTTGTTGCAATGGCGGTATTGCCGCTAACGGTTGTAGCGTGGCAGTCAATACAGCCGAAGCCGCCGCCGGTACCGGTAACGACGTGTGCCTTGTGAGCACCGGAAAGCATGGTCGGTGTGCTGGAGGGATTTGTTCCGGCAGTGGTGGTTGTGGTGTCACCGTGACAGGTTGCACAGCTTGCATCTCTTGCTGTTACGCCCCAGTTGACCGTTGTGCTGCCGCCGTTGCTACCGCGGCCGTTACTGTGGCAGTAGGTGGCGGTACAATTGCCGTTGCCGCCGGTCGTCCACTGGTAACCCTTGAGGTCGGTGGAGCCGGTAAGCTGCGGTGCATAGGCGCTGTTGGCCGAGGCGCCACGGCCGGCGGAACTGAAGCCGAAGAAGATGGTTGCATCTGATACGTTGGTTACTGGGTAGTTGGCATGCTTGCTGGTATCGGTACCGTGGCAGGAGGAACATGCAAACTGGTAAGCGGTTGCGCTCTGGCTGGAGGTGCCGGGGGCTGCGCCGTAAAGGCCGGTGGCTACGGTTGCCGTGTTGTAGTGGATCACGTGGGCACCGGGCAGGGCGTTGCTGGATTCGTGGCATTTGTTACATGCCAGCGGTCCGGCGGTACCCCAGGCATCGGATGCTGCGGTGCCGTGGCAGTAGGAGGTCGAACAGGTCCTGTTGCTGGCATTATATGCACCCGAGTTGTTGGTGAAGGCATTGGGCTTGCTGAAGCGGACATCACGTGCAGCATTGATGTGCTGGCTGCCGGTTATGATGGCATTGGTGCCGTTGACCGTTGTGCGGTGACAGTAGACGCACTTGGTGGTGTCCTGGGTCGGCAGGTGCTTGTTGTGGCTGTTGACGCCGACGGCATCGGGTGTCGGCATACCGCTGGCGTTGCCCGTGGAACCGTGGCAGCCGTTACAGCCAAGGGTCGTGCCGCTGGTCCAGGTAGGCAGGGTTGTGACCGGTGCGCCGCCTTTACCGTTGCTGTGGCAGTAGAAGGTAGAACAGGTCTTGTTCTTGCCGGCATAGCGGCCGGAGTAGTTGATGAACTTGTTGACGTGCTTGTTATAAGCATTGGCGGCAATGGTGGTATTCCCGCTCAGGGTGTCAGCGTGGCAGTCGGTACAGGCAAAACTGCCACCGGTAGAGACTGTAGAGATGTGTGCCTTATGAGCACCGGAGAGCATATTCGGTGTACTGGCAGGGTTAGATCCTGCGATGGTGGTTGCCGAAGTACCGTGGCAGGTACCGCAGCTTGCATCCCTGGCGGTGATGCCCCAGTTTACGGTTGTACTTACGCCATTGCTGCCGCGGCCGTTACTGTGGCAGTAGGTGGTGGTACAGTTGCCGTTACCGCCGCTGGTCCAGTCATAACCTTTGCTGTCGGTAGCGCCGGTAGCCTGGCGGACATAGGCGGTGTTGGCATTGGCGCCACGACCGGCGGAACTGAAGCCGAAGAAGATAGTGGCATCGGACACGGCTGTCTTGGGATAGTCTGCATGGGCATTGGTATCTGTGCCGTGACAGGCGGAGCAGGCAAACTGATATGCGGTTGCGCTTTGGCTGGAGCTGCCGGGGACTGCACCGTAAAGGCCGGTGGCAACGGTTGCCGTGTTGTAGTGAATGCCATGGGCGCCTGGAAGAGCATTGCTGGAATCATGGCATTTGTTGCATGCCAGGGGACCTGTGGTACCCCAGGCGTCTGAAGCTGAGGTTCCGTGGCAGTAGGAGGTTGAACAGGTCCTGTTGCCTGCATTGTAGGTACCGGAGTAGTTGGTGAAGCTGCTCGGTTTGCTGAAGCGGACGTCGCGAGCCTTGTTGATGTGCTGACTGCCTGCAATAATGGCATTGGTGCCGTTGACGGTGGTCCGGTGACAGTAGACGCACTTGGTGGTATCCTGGGACGGCAGATGCTTGACGTGGCTGTTGACGCCCACTGCGTCCGGTGAAGGCATACCGCTTGTATTGCCGCCGGTGCCGTGGCAGCCGTTGCAGCTCAAGGTTGTGCCGCTGGCCCATGTTGGTGGGTTGACAAAGGCGCCCTTGCCGGTGCTGTGGCAGTAGATGTTGCTGCAGGTCGCGTTCCTGCCCGCATAGAGACCGGAGTAGTTGAGCATGCCGTTGACATGGGAAATGCTGTTCGTAATCGTTCTATTGTTGGGGTTGGTAATAGTCGGGGCGTGGCAGGAACTACATGTAAAGACGCTCCCTGGCTTGCATTGTTAAGATGGGCATTGTGGGCTCCACTCAACTTGGTTGCCGCGGTCACTTCATTACCATGGCATCCTGTACAATCGGCCGGCAGGGAAGAGCCATTCCATGTGGGAGCACTGGCTGCACCGTTGTGGCAGTAAGTCGCCGAACAAGTGCCGAACCCGTTGCCAGGGGTGTTGGGGGATTGGCTGTAGGTACCGGAACCGGCAACGCCGCTGAAGGTAACATCGATGTTGTAGTCGGCATGCTTGGCCGTGTCCTTGCCTGCTGTATTATGACAGACAATACACTCGTATCCTGCATTTACGTGGGTGGAATGGTTGGCATTGGCCGGTGGATTGCCGTGGCATGCCGAGGTGTCGCAGGAGACGATTGGTGCGCCTCCCCAGACTGGTGTCACTGTCGGAGTTGCAACAGCAGTGGCTGTAGAATTCTGAACCGTGCTGTGGCAGTAAACAGCACAGGCGCCATAGCTGAGCGCTGCAGAAGACTGGTTGGCAAAGCCTTATAAGTGGCATTTGCCCGCAGTTTCGATGCGGGATTCAGGCTTGTTACCACATTGCCATTAACATGGGCATTATTGGCAGGAAGTGTCCCGTGACAATCACTACAAGCAATACCCATGTTGCCCGTTGCCGTTCCGGTATGGCGGACATGGTTGCCGGAGGTGGGAGGAGTTGCCTGGCTTACGCCGTGGCAGGCACCGCAACCCTTGGCCGTTGCACCGGCGGTCCAGGAGGGAACCGTGAGGGAGCCGTTGCTGCCTGCATACCCGCCGTGACAGTAGAGGTTGGAACAGGTATTGTTGTTGCCTGTTGCCATGTTGACTGTCGTGCCGGTATAGGTTGAGTTGCTGCTGTAAGGGGAATATGGGGTTTTACTGGCAAAACTGCCGCCGTTGAAGGTGCCTTTGAATCCGGCTATGGTTCCTTCGTTGATATTGAAACCAAATTCCAGGGTCTGATTCCCCATCGGGTTTTGAGTATAGCCCTGGTGACAGGTTTCGCAGGTCATGCCGCGGACATTGACGTGGGTGGCATGGGCGCCAGCCTGCCCGGAGACCAGCACGCCTGTTGCAGGCGAGGCCAGACCGTCAGTACCAAGAGTGGCGTTGATGGGGGGATACCCGTGGCAACTGTTACAAGATGCACCGAAGGACTTGTTGTGGGCGTGACAGGAGGTACAGTCAGTTAAGTTGGCGTTCTTGTGATTCAGGTCGCCGGTTGTCTGGTTGTACTTATGCACTGTGGTCTGGGTGTGGCAGACTTCACAGATGCGCTGCGAAGTAGCATGCCCGCCGGCATCGTTACCGAAGGCGGTGACGTTGCGGTATGTTACAGGTTTCACTACTGCCGTACCGATGGTGGCAGGTATCGAACCCACTACCCTTTTTATGTTACCGGTGTTTCGATTATGACAGGTGGTACAGGTGAACTCTCCATACTGACCACCGGCAACACCCCAACCGCTGCTGGCCGACCAATATTTGGCGCAAGGTTGATGCTGTTGTGCAGCAGAGGGTCCGAAAGAGGTGGGGTCGTGGAGAATGTACCGGTCACCGTGCCGGGAACGTTATCTGGATCTGTAAAAGTGGCTTGGAAATAATAGGGGGTATTGGGAGTAAGGCCGCTGACGGTGGTGGTGTAAATACCTGCACCTTTAACCGGCGCCGGAGCCGTAAAGTTGTAGTTACCAGGAGTAGTGCCGTAGGCAATGACACAACTGTTATCGTTATCATCATCGCCTGTGAAGGCGACTTGGATGCTGATCTGTTTATCCGTGGCGCCAAAGGATGTCATTGCGCCGGGAGTAGTACCGTTGTTTGATGCAGTGTAGCTGATGGACAGGTCGTCCACCCACAGGGAGGCGTTTGCTGCCGTATTATTGCCCGCCTTGGTGTTCATGGTGATGATAATCTGATTGACATTCTGCGCTAAGGTGACACCGGCGCCATTGCGCACAGTCCAAGCGCTGTTGGTAAGCTCACCGGAACTGAAAATGTTGACGGTGGTGGCATCTTCATAACGCAGGTCTACCGATATGTTGTCGCCTGCAGTCTCATAATTGGTGGTCAACTGGGAATACAAGGCCACAGCATTGATGACTGACCCGGCAGGAATGGAAATCGACTGTGTCACTGTACCGGCGGTGGCTGTGTTTCTTCCCGCAATGTACAGCTTGGCAGAACCATTAGCACTTCTGCCTGTGGTGCTGTCATAGGTGGCGGTACTGAATGTCCAGCCGGTGCTGCCACTGAAAGCACCGTTGGTTACCATCTCTGCGCCCCAGACACTCCACGCTGATATGAGCAATAGACACAGGAGTGCGATCTGCTGCCCGAACCATGCCCGGGCCTTTACGGCCGTTCGCTTTGCCATCTGCGTTCCTCCTTAGGAAAATTTAACCTCTTTCACATTTACGTTAAATAGCATGACAATCCTGGTGACCCGTTAATACGCTGAATCAATTCAACAAGCGGCAACGCTGTCTGAGTAACCAGCTATTTTGTTTCTTGACCGTTTTTCCGGCAGAAGACAATTCGGAATGAACCGTTACAGCATTTTGAATGCCATAACTATTTAATGAGGGATATTAATTGAGGGGGGAAAGGCTGCCTGAAACAGGCTGACAAAGTCAGGGGGCTTTATTGGAAAATTACGGCTCCTGATCACATCCCAGCATATGGCGATAGTAGGCGTCATGACGGGGCGCAGAGAGGATTTTCTTAATGGTGCTACCCACCTTCTTGCGGGACAGGTACAGCTGATAGATATATCCGGAGATACGGGTATCGCCGATGATGATGTAGCCGTTGATCATATCGTCCTCCAGATAAACCCGTCGCCAGATGTCCCCCTGCTGCCAGGTTACCGCCTCTCCCGTAAAACTGCCGGCAGATACTATGGGAAAATCAATGTGTTTTTTCAGCACGTTGGTATTCACGGATCCGGCATACTGGCAATGGCCGTGCAACAGGTGCCTGGCAGCGGTGCGAGCTTGCTGCATGGCATTGGGGTACGTGGCGTAGATGCCGGTCGCCCCGGTAACGGCATGTGGAGTGACGGCAACATCTCCGGCTGTATATATTCCGGCGCCGGCCAGCATCTGCCGGTCAACCGGCACCCCCTTGTCATGCCCACGTAATGGCTCCGAATTGGGCGAGACGCCGATGGCAACAATCAGCAAGCGGGTTTCCATCATGCTGTTGTCTGATAACCCAACTGCAGCAAGTTGGCCGCCATCTGCAACGATCTCGCTTACCGTACACTTCAGTCTGATGTCGATGCCGGTTTTCCGTGCCAGTTTGCGGGTGGCGAACTGCCCCCCTTCCTCGTCGGTCATCTGGGAGAGGATCCGGTTATTGCGATGCACCAGCGTCATATCCAGGCCCCGGTGCCGCAAGGCCAGGCAGCATCGACACCGATGAATCCACCGCCGAACACCACCCCTTTTTTGATGTTGTGCTCTTTGATATATTTATCGATTGCCACCATGTCGGTTAGTGTCTTGAAACCGAACACGCCCTGCGTCTCGAGCCATTCGGGGCAAGGATACCAACTCCGCGCACCGGCTGCGTAAAACAACCGGTCATAGACCTCGGTCCTTCCCGCAGCGGTCCTGACAATCCGCTTTTCCGCATCCACTTCAACCACAGGGTCTGAGAGGCGGGGCGTCACCCGGTAGTGCCGGTAAAAGTCCTTTCCTTTCCAGAAAACCGTGTCAAAGGGTTCACCAGCCAAGTAAAAAGGGATCACGCATGGGGAATACGGGGCGAAATCCTCGTCACTGCACATGACAATCTCGTCGCTGAATCCATCCAGCCTCAGCCGCTGGACAAATTCCGCCGCTGCCATGCCGGTACCGACCGTCACAACCTTCATCATAGCCCTCCACGACGCCGGGCAAATTCTTTCCTGCGCAGTTCCCGGAACAGCTCAAGCAATGGGGGAGGGCCTTCTTCTCCCAGCAGGTAACTCCGCAGACTTCGGGAGGCACGTTGCGTCCGGGCTGCATCATTCTCGGTATAGACCAGGGCGCCGGAATGGCAGGCAGCCACGCAGGCAGGTTCGTCTCCCGCCTTGATTCGTCCGTTGCACAGGTCGCATTTGTAGGCGACGTCACGGTTATAGCAGGAACGGTGTGTCTGTTTGAACGAGATGGCATCGAAGGGACACACCATGGCACACATGGCGCAGGCTTTGCACAGTGCGGCATCCAGCACAACCGCCCCACTCTCCGGGTCACGGCAGATGGCGCCGGAAGGACAGGCATTGAGGCAGTCTGCCGGGTCACAATGCCGACACGAGAGCGGGAAGGCCTCATGTTCGATCCCCAGCACCCGAACGTTCACCTGGGTCTTGCGGTCACCCAGGGCGGCATACAGGTTGCCGGATGGATGATGTTCCACGGCACAGGCGGTTTCGCAGGCTTTACAGGCCAGGCACTTCTTATAATCCACGAATATCCTTTTCATGGCATCTTCTCCGTGATTAATGGGCGTGTTGATGACTGTGGCTATGGTGGTGGTCGGCAGTACAGGTGCAGGGAGGCGAATTCAGAAGTGAGGCCAGCCGCGTCACGGCGGTAGTGTACGCACTCCGGTGATAGTCCATGATCCTTGCCACATGGGGATCGAGTGCCTGCAGTTGTGGTTCGGCCGGCAGCTCGATCACGGCATCGAAAATATCCTTAAACAGTTGGTCGCTTTCCAGTTGAAAACGCGCCAGTCGCCCCTCACCGGGAGTAACCCGGTTTACCACCAGATAGACCATCGGAATCCCGCTTTGGCGTGCCAGAGCGGCAGAATGGCTGGCCACACTCAGGGCATTGTACGAACTGTCTGCCACCACCACGCATTGACCGAAACCTTTGGCAAGTGCCCGGCCAAAATGTTCCATCCCAGCCTGGGTATCCAGCAGGATAGCCTCGTTGCCGCGCAAGGCAAGGTGCCGGATGGTGGCATCCAGGAGGACGTTTTCCGCACACAGGCAGCCGCCGGCGGCCTGTTTGACCGTACCCATCACCAGCAGGTTGAGATTCTCGGCCACCTTCAAGCCGAGCCGGCTTACCACGTCGTCCACGTCGGGATTCAGCTTGAACAGGCACCCCAGCCGCTTCTTCCCGGCCGGATGCCGGTCTTTTCCTCGATGTAGTCGGCGTGGCGATTGAGCGGCACAATACGCGACGCTGCCTCGAACCCTACTCCGAGAGCATTGGGCAGATTCATCTGCGGGTCTTCATCCACCGCCAGGACATTGATACCGTTCCTGGCAAGGATGGTGGCCAGACATGAGGTGAGAGTGGTCTTGCCCACCCCCCTTTACCGGTGATAACAACTCGAAACCCGGGTGATTGCGGTTGACACATGGGAAACTCCCTCCTGTTCAGATACCCAGCGCACCGCGCCGTTCCATGATGATCTTTTCCATCTGATCGGCTGTGGCCACCGGGTCCTCTTCCACGAAAAACCATCCCCCCAGCAAATCCCTGGCATCCTGGTCAGTATTCTGGTTACTTCCGGACCTCCCAGAATCGGCGGCAGAGGCCAGAGATGTACAGGAATTCCGGAGCCGACAAAATAGGATCCTATGGCTACGGCCTTTTCTGTGGTCCATTCCGGTGCCGACCCTACCAGCGGCAGGTCGGAGATATCCACTGCGAGATGATCGGCAATGGCCCCGGCCAGGTTGAGCATTCGAGAACAATCCACACACGATCCCATGTGCAGCACCGGCGGAATTCCCAACTGTTTGCAGACCCCTTTCAGGCCCGGTCCCGCCAGATCCTGGGCAGGCAAGTCCATCAGCCCGGACTTGGCGGCGGCAATGGCCCAGCAGCCGGTACCGATTACCAGGATGTCCCGCTTGATTAGTTCCGTCGTCAATACCCGGTGAAAAAAGTCCTGTTGTACCTTCACGTTGTTGCAGCCGACGATCCCCGCGACCCCCTTGATAGTGCCGTTGACGATCAGGTCGACGAGGGGCTGGGGAGTTCCCCCCAGTGCCTTTAGGATCTCCTCCACCGTAAATCCCACAATGGCAGTGGAGCTGTGTTGTGGGATATGGACCCTGGCCTTGTTACGATTGGGAAAGGCGGCGATGGCGGTCTTGATGATCCGGGTGGCAATTGCGTCGGCATGTTGCTCCTCGAACTGGATGTGCAAGGCGCCGGGGATCTTGGCCTGCTCGCTGGTGGTAACGAACTTTGTGTGAAAGCAGGAAGCGAGATCGGCAAGAGCCGGATAGATGCACTGCACGTCCACCACCATGGCATCCACCGCCCCAGTCATGATAGCAAGTTCGCTGTGGGATTCATTGCCGGCCATGCCGACCCCCTGGCGAAGCAACACCTCGTTGCCGGTACAGCAGAGCCCCACCACGTTTACCCGTTTGGCTCCAACAGCCTCAGCCGCCCGGCGACACTCCTCCGACTGGGCCATCTCCACCACCTTGGCCGACAGGATCGGCTCGTGACCATGGACAACGACATTGACGCTTTCCGCTTCCAGGACTCCCAGATTGGCCTTGACTGGCCTGATTGTCGGCGACCCCAGCAGGATATCCTGCAGCTCGGTGGCAATGAGTGAACCGCCCCAGCCGTCGGACAGGGAGCACCGTATGGACTGCGCCACCAGGGAAAGAGGGTCGTGATCACAGCCGAAGTGGGTACGGTGCAGGATATCCACCGCCTCGCGATCTATAGCCCTGGGCAGAAGGCCGGTCTTGGCCCCGGTAGTTTTGTAGAGAGTCTCCTCCAGCCCCTTCAGGCGCTGGAATCGTTTGCCGGGCATATACTTTTCCATGAAAACCAACGGCTCTTCGCCTTGATTGCCGAAACAGTCAAGGGCGACAGCCGCCACATCGGCAGCCACCCCTGGTAATGAGCGACCGGTGATGGGGATGTGGAGGCGGGTTGCCACGGCCAATAGTTTTTTTTCATCGCTGATCTGGTAATCAGTATTGCTGCCGTCTGCCACTGCCTTGAGCAGCAAG
This sequence comes from Geotalea toluenoxydans JCM 15764, assembly GCF_001311985.1. Classification (GTDB taxonomy): domain Bacteria; phylum Desulfobacterota; class Desulfuromonadia; order Geobacterales; family Geobacteraceae; genus Geotalea; species Geotalea toluenoxydans. Next base: position 137,253 of record NZ_BBCJ01000004.1, on the reverse strand, counting down.
GCCACTTTGCGGCCATGGTCGGAATGGGAAGAAGAGCCGACGGCAGTCATACGCGCCAGGTTACGAGCCACGATAGTATCGGCGGTAGCCCCGCAGACGCCATGGGTCGGACCATCGCCAAAGGGGTCGATCCGGCAGGGCCCCATGGAGCAGATCCGGCAGCAGGTTCCCAACTGGCCGTAGCTGCACTGGGGCTGCTGTTTTTCATAGCGCTCCCAAATGGTTGCATATCCCTCCCGGTCGCAATCCGCAGCATCTCCACGGCTGCCGGATCAGCGCTGCGCTTGTCATGACCCTCGTATGCCACGTCCATGCTGTCCTCCTCGTAAACGTTTGTAATGATTTTTTGTCCAAGTATACGCTATGGAGGAGAAGTGAAACAGCGGGATCTTGCGGAAGGGGTGTCGGGCTTGTGGAAGGTAGGAAAAATGAAGTGAATGGTACAGGCGAGGGTTACTTAAGACCCATTTCCATCAGAAAACCTTGCAGCTTGTCGCGGCTGACCGGCAGGCGCACCTCGCCTCCTACGGCTTCCACAGTACATTCGTGGCGCTCGCGATGAACCTTGCGGATTCTGGTGATATTGACAAGGAAGCTGCGGTGAATGCGGAAAAACATCTCGCCGGGAAGGCGTTTTTCAATGGCGCCGATGGACAGGTCGCTATGGTATTCGCCCGATTCGGTATAGATCATGGAATAGATATTGTCAGCCTTGAGGTAAACGATCTCTTCCGGCTTGAGGAGATGGATCTCACCACGGGAAGTGACCGGCACCCGGGTAAGTTTGCGTTCAGCCAGGGTGAAGGGGGTTATGTCGTAAAACAGGGCGCAGGTCTTGTCGTCGGCGGATTCACGGCCCACAATGGTTATCAGCTTGATCAGCAGGTATCGGTCCTGGCCTTCACTGGTGACAAACTTGAGCGAGAGAGGAATATGCCTCTGTGCCTGGCGTGCCAGCCGCAACGTCTCCTTTACCTTGGCGCGTGCCTCCTCACTGTGAATGCCCAGGAGGTCTCCAGCAAAGATCCGTTCGCGAGGGATATGACCGAAAATCAGGAAAATCATGCTGCTCACGGAAGAGACCGTCAGATCATCGTTGAGGATTACCACTCCCGGCTCCATCTGCTCAATCATACTAATAAGTGTTCGGCTCATATGTTTGGTTTCCTTTCGGCTAGCCATATCAGGAGTCTGTCTGACTTAACGGATCGTAGCGAGAGGATAGCAGGAGATTCCGACTGACTACTAGCATCGGGAACTATATTGCATCAACAACAAAAAAGAAAGGGGTGGGTCGAATACTGCCCCCTTCATCCACCGGTATCTTAAGTGGGGGCAGGTTCAGACAATCCTAATTATATATTGAATTGACTTTTTGGTTATTTGTGAGAAAAATAAACCAAACGTTCGGTTTTATGGGGAGGGCGACATGAAAACCAAAGGCGAATTGACTCGTGAAAAAATACTTGAAGTTGCACGAGAGCTTTTCAATAGCAAGGGTTTCAACGCAACAACGATAAGTGACCTCGTTGCAGCAACAGGCATGCAGAAAGGAAGTTTGTATTTTCATTTTGCAGGGAAAGATGCCATTGCACACGAGGTTTTGAGTGAGGCAACGGCAGAGTTCATGGATTTTCTGAGTAAGGCTCTTGGTGGTGAAAATCCCGGGGTGTGTATTGATAAGTTCTTTCGGTGCGCGTTGGAAAAGCATCTGGGTACTGGTTTTGTCGGTGGCTGTATTTTCGGCAACACCGCCCTTGAAATGAGTGACTCTAACCCTGAATTTGCCGGTGCTATCGATGCTGTTTTTGATGAATGGATCAACAGAGTTGAAGTCGTTGTCGCTATGGCTCAAAAGTCAGGACAAATAAGAACTGACATAAGTAGTGAAGCTTTGGCAAAACACATCATCGCAACTATAGAGGGTGGCATCATGATGTCCCGGCTCAAAAAGGATGAGCGGCCGATGAAAGAGTGTCTTGAGACATTACGAATCACTCTTGATTTGCGAACTTGAACAGAGAGACTGGGTACACTATTCAGAAATGGAGGACAAGAAAATGGCCAGGATAGCAACCTATGACGTAACGACAGCCACAAAAGAAATAAAAGAAGTTTTCGCCGAGATAGAAGGTGCATTCGGGAAAGTCCCGAACCTCTTTCTCACCTATGCCAATCACCTGCCTTTACTCAAGGCCAACTGGAACAAGGTAAAGGCGGTAATGGGAGAGGGAACGTTAAGCCAGAAGACCAAACAGGCCATTGCCGTTCTGGTTTCACGAGATAATGCTGCGCCTACTGTGTCGCGGCTCACACGGGAGCGTTGCGGGCAATTGGAGTGTCTGAGGAAGAGATAAGATCAATTGAAGAAGACCTGGAGCAGGCGAACTTCACTACCAAGGAACGGGCACTGATATCCTTTGCCCGTAAAGCAAACACTACTCCATTGCGAGTTCCCGATGAAGAGTTTGCTGCACTTAAGCAAACAGGCGCTATCGATGCCGAGATAATTGAAGCACTTGGCGTCATGGAACTCTTTACAGCCTTCAACAAGTTCCTGGATGTTCTGCAGGTCGAAGTTGACTTCACGTGACACTGGGTCTTATGATCCTAAGCCATTGCAAAAAGGGAGATACCTATGAGCTATTTAGATGTTGAAGGTGAATATGTCAGGGGGAAAGTCCTTCCTGACTTCCAGTGGGCATCGTTTGCCGAACCTACTGAAGCAACACCTCTTAAGAAACCGATCAACGAATGCAGCATCGCACTGGTCGTAACTGCAGGTGCTTACCTTGCCGAAAGCCAGACCCGCTTTGATACCCGCAACCCCCTTGGAGATGACAGCTATCGCATTATTCCAAGTAATACGCCTTCCGAACAAATTTCACTCTCACATCCCGGTTATGACACCAGGCGAGCTTTAAATGATCTGGATACGGTATTCCCATTTCAACTCCTCGGACGGATGCAGGAAAACGGAACTATTGGCGCGGTTGCTCCCCGCCACTTTTCATTTATGGGTTACATCCCTCGTACTGAGAGACTGCTTTGGAATAATGCTCCCCAGGTTGCCAGAATGCTCCGTGACGATGGGGTAGATCTGGCGATCCTGGTCCCCTCGTGACCGATATGTTCCCAGTCCGTGGGACTGGTTCAAAGAGTACTGGATATATTCGGCATCACTACGATCTCATTAACTCTGGTAAAAGAGATGACCGACCTGGTCAAGCCATCAAAAGCTCTATTTATTCAGCACCCCTTTGGTCTCACACTTGGCGATGTGGGTGACGAGACGACACACGAGGCGGTACTGAAAGATTGCTTACACTATGCAACAGAAACATTACCAGCCGGGTCGATTGTTGATTTGCCGTACCAGTGGAAAGATGATCTGCGAGAGCGGCAACTGCGCAAAGAAGCACACTGATGAAACCTGCTTTATTTTTCACGATCAACAAACAATCATCAAAAGCAGAATGCGCCCCTATTCCACCGTCACACTCTTGGCGAGATTGCGCGGTTGGTCCACGTCGGTTCCCTTGAGGACCGCCACGTGGTAGGCTAAGAGCTGCAGGGGCACCGAGAGGAGGATCGGCGCCAGGTCGTCGTTGTCCTGGGGTATTTCCAGGGTTACCTCGGCTTTGCCTGCTATCTCACGGTCTCCTGCCGAGCAGATGGCGATGACCCTGCCGCCACGGGCAATGACCTCTTCCATGTTGGAAGCCACTTTTTCATAGTTGGCATTCTGGGGAACGAGGATGACGACCGGCATATTTTCGTCAATGAGGGCGATGGGGCCGTGTTTCATTTCGCCAGCGGGATATCCCTCCGCGTGGATATAGGAGATCTCCTTGAGTTTCAATGCCCCTTCCAGGGCGATGGGATAATTGATGCCGCGGCCGAGGTAGAGGAAATCCCGGGCGTTCATGTATCTTTTGGCCACGCTCTCGACCTGATGATTGAGTTCCAGGGTCTTTTCCAGGAGTGTCGGCACCCTGACCAGGGAGGCGATCATTGTCTGGCCCTTCTCCTTGTCGATGGTGCCGATGGTGCGGCCAAGCTTGATGGTGAAGAGATAGAGTGCTACCAGCTGGGTGACGAATGCTTGGTGGAGGCAACGCCGATCTCGGGGCCGGCGTGGGTATAGACGACGCCGTCGGCTTCGCGGGCGATTGAGGAATCCACAACGTTGCAAATGGCAACGTTTTTGCCCCCCCTGGCTTTGCCTTCACGCATGGCTGCCAGGGTGTCGGCAGTCTCTCCCGATTGGGAGATGAGGATGATAAGGGTCCGATCATTGACTACGGGATTGCGATAGCGGAATTCCGAGGCGATATCCACCTCCACCGGAATCCGGCAATGCTCCTCAAGAAGGAATTTCCCCACCAGACCCGCATGCCAGGAGGTGCCGCAGGCAATGATGCAGATCCTCTCGACTTTTTTCAGCTCGCCGTCCGGCAACGAGAGGCTTTCAAGGTAGACGTCACCCTCTTCCTCCAAGAGTCTGCCGGCGATGGTGTCACTGATGGCGCGCGGCTGCTCGAAGATCTCCTTTAGCATGAAGTGCTTGTATCCCCCTTTTTCCGCCATGAGCGGCGACCAGTCGATGTGACGGGAGTTCTTCGTCAAGGGAGCGCCGGCAACCGTGGAGAACACAGGCTTATTGTTACGAAAGATCGCCATTTCTCCATCTTCCATGAAGATCATTTCCCTGGTGTGGGACAGAATGGCCGGGATGTCGGAGGCGACGAAAAATTCCTCGTCACCGAGGCCGATAACCATGGGCGAGCCCTGTTTGGCGGCGATCATGGTGCCGGGCTCGGTTTCACAGAGGATGCAGACTGCATAGGCGCCACGTAGTTCACCCAGCGCCTGTCGCACGGCCTTTTCAAAATCTCCGCCTTCACGGAGCTTTTTCTCCACCAGATGGGCGATCACTTCGGTGTCTGTTTCACTCTTGAAGGTATGGTGGGCGGCCCTTAACTCTTCCCGCAGCTGCAGATAATTCTCGATAATGCCGTTGTGGACGACAACCACCGGCCCGGCCTGATGGGGATGGGCATTTATTTCGGAGGGCCTGCCGTGGGTTGCCCAGCGGGTGTGGCCAATGCCGATGGCGCCGGCAATCGGCTCTTTTGCAAGGAGGTTTTCCAGATTTATCAGTTTGCCCTCGCTGCGCCTGGTTTCGGCATGGCCGTTATTGAGGGTGCAGATGCCTGCAGAATCATAGCCCCGGTATTCAAGCCTTTTCAGACCATCAAGAATAATGGGGGTTGCTTCTTGTCTGCCTGTATAACCAACAATTCCGCACATATTTATAACTCCATTACAGTTTCAGATTTTTCATCCGGTTTATTTTTTCCTCAGCGTCCAGCCTTCCTTGTTGACCTGGGGAGCCCTGGCGATGGCCAGGGAGTCTGGTGGGACATCGGCAGTGACAGTGGTTCCTGCGGCAACAAGGGAGTTGCGGCCAATGGTAACCGGAGCTACGAACTGCACGTCGCTGCCGACGAAGACGTCATCTTCGATGACGGTCCGGTGTTTTTTCACCCCGTCGTAATTGCAGGTTATGGTTCCGCAACCGATGTTCACATGGCTGCCGATGGTCGCATCGCCAAGGTAGGTAAGGTGTGATGCCTTGGAGCCCGCGCCCATGACGATCTTCTTTGTTTCAACGAAATTGCCGATCTTGACCTCGTCTCCAAGCTCGGTGCCAGACCGGAGATGTGCCATTGGCCCGATGGCAACCGTGTTGCCTATGACGGAATCCTCCATCACCGAGCCGGCCTTGATCGTCACACAGTCCCCTACCTTACACCCCTTGATCACGGCTGAAGATTCGATGACGCAGTTGTCGCCGATGACGGTGTCGCCGGAGATGCAGACGTTGGGATAAATGGTTGTGTCACGGCCGACGACGACCCCATGATCTATGTAAGTTGCCTCGGGATCGATGATGGTTGTGCCTGCACCATCAATGCCTTATTGATTCTCACCCTTATGATGCGGCCTGCTTCTGCCAGCTGCACGCGGTCGTTTACCCCCATTACCTCCATCGGATCGGCAATGGGAAAGGCGCAGCAGGTCCGCCTTTCAGCAACGGCTGTCTTGATGATATCTGTCAGATAATATTCTTTCTGGGCGTTGTCATTTTTCAGATCGGCGACGGCAGTGAAGAGAAACCCGGCATCAACACAATAGATGCCTGAATTAATCTCGTTTATCTGCCGCTGTTCGGCGCTTGCGTCTTTTTCTTCTACGATTTCCGTCACATGACCCGCTGCGTCTTTGATCACTCTGCCGTAGCCATAGGGGTTGTCCATGCAGGTGGTAAGAACGGTAACGGCGGCCAGCTGTCGTTGGTGGTAGTCGAGGAACGTCTGCAGGGTCTCCGGGGTAATCAACGGCACGTCGCCGCACAGAATAAGAATGGTGCCCGTGAAACCTGAAAGCGCCTCACTGCAGCAGGCAACCGCATGCCCGGTGCCCAGTTGCTCCTCCTGGGAGGCAAAAACAATGTCCCCTTGATCGGCAAAAAATTCCCGTACCTTTTCCGACTGGTGACCGACGACCAGCGTTATGACCGCAGCACCCGCCTCCCGTGCCACGTTGACCGGCCAGGAAATCATCGGCATGCCGGACAGGGGGTGCATGACCTTGACCAGTTCGGATTTCATTCGTGTCCCCTTGCCGGCAGCAAGGACAATTGCAGCCACTTTTGCCATTGAAAGGCCTCCAGTTGAGACTTCATAAGTAAATTATCACTTCTAGCAAATAAGCCACTGCTTCGTCAACATATTAACAGGGGAGGGATGACTTGCCATAAGAACGGTATCCCCCGTGAACCTATGTCCGGATACTCTTGGTTTTCCCTTTACAGAATCAATATCTTGCAGTTATATTTAAGCTTCGGAGGGAACATGGGGATACCTGAAGATCTGTTATTTTTCGAACAGAACCTGCATGAACTGGTTACAAAGTATGAACAGTTTTTCCTTGGTCTGGAAAAACGCGAACCCCTGAATCTTCTGGACACTGTCGAAAGAGCCTGCCGAAAATACGCCAACACCAACATCTCCAACACGATGCTCAAGTTCAGGTATAATTCCCTGGTTGCGTCCTTTAACACCCACAAGCAGAAATGGACCAGAATCAACCGCCTGATAGAGGAAGGAAAGTACTCCCGTGACCGCTTCAAAATGGCCATGCACTCTCAACATCCGGACAAGAAACAGCCTCGTGAAGCGAAGGGCGACACCAAGGTGAATGAACTGTACAGGGAATTTGTGGAAGCACGCAAGGCCTGTAATCTGCCGACAAGCAGCATCACCCCCGACATGATCTCCGCGGCCATCGAGAAACAGAAGCCCCTGATTTCTTCAAAGTATAACTGCAACAGTGTTGAATTCAAGGTCGTCATCGAGGACGGCAAGCCCAAAATAAAAGCCCGGCCCAAGCAGTGATGATCGAAATTTCCATTCCACCTGATGCCGTTATGCATCGGAGCTTCCCGTGCATGTAGTCCTTGCCTCCATCCATCCCTTTCCATCCCCACAGGCGGTCCCTCTTGCCGCTGCCTGTCTGAAGGCAGCCCTGGACCATGAGGAAGGGCTCTCTGGCAAGGTTTCCGTATCCCTCGCCGCTACGTTCATCGGTACACCCCAAGAACAATTCATCGAAGACATCCTCAAGCTGGACCCTGACGCGGTAGGATTCTCCATGTACGTCTGGAATCGCAACGAGTGCCTCGGTATCGTCTCTGCGCTGCGGAAGCTGATGCCACGGTTGACGCTTTTCGCCGGGGCCCCGAGGCTACTGCCGATACGAAGAGATTACTTGCCACTTCCACGCTGGATTTTATCGTCGTCGGTGAAGGGGAATCCACCTTCGTCGATGTCATGGCACGCATGACCCAGGGCAGTTCACTTGCCGGGACCGGAGGCCTTGCCCTTGCGCAGCAAGAAGGCTTCCAGTCCTTTCACCGGCACCCTGAGCCGGACCTGGATCAACTACCTTCACCATATTTATCGGGGGTCCTCGCTCCCAGTGAAGGGGATGGGGTATTATGGGAACTCTCCCGTGGCTGCAACTTTGCCTGCGAATTCTGCTTCGACCACAAAGGGGGTGTCGGCGTTCGGCATTTCTCCCTGGAGAGGATAACGCAAGAACTGAATTTCCTTGTCAAGAAGAAGGTTGCCCAGGTCTTCGTTCTTGATTCCACCTTCAATCAGGATATGAAGCGGGCAAAAACAATACTGCGCCTGATCAAAAAGGTGGCACCCCACATCCATTTCCACTTCGAGGTGAGAAGTGAGTTTATTGATGCGGAACTGGCGAGACTGTTCGCAGAAATCACCTGCTCTCTGCAGATAGGGCTTCAAAGCGCGGACCCGCTTGTACAGCGTAACGTGGGAAGGGTATTCAATCAGCAGGACTTCAGCGCCAAGATTGGCATGCTGAACAATGTGGGAGCAATTTTCGGTTTCGATCTGATCTACGGGCTACCCGGCGACAGCTTGGCCGGCTTCAGGCAAAGCCTTGATTTTGCCCTGTCCTTGTATCCCAATCACCTGGATATCTTCCCCCTCGCGGTACTGCCCGGGACCCGTCTGGCCGAGCGGGCTGAGGAACTCGGGCTTGCCTGGCTAAAATCCGCGCCTTACACTGTTGCCTCATCTCCGACCTTTTCCGCGGCAGATATGGAGATTGCCGGAAAACTGGCCGCCGCCTGCGATATTTTCTACAGCAGGGGGAAAGCGGTAGCCTGGTTCAACTCGGTGCTTCAGGCCCTTCATCTCAGACCGGCTGCCTTGCTGGAATCTTTCATGCTTTGGCTTAGCGAACAAAAAATTACGGTGACCGGTGAAGATCAATTGAGTGACGGGGAGATCCTGCAGATGCAACGCCGGTTCCTGCAATATCTTTTCACCGAGAAGAAAAGAGCTCAATTGATCCCGCTGGTTCATGACCTGGTGGATTTTCACTACTACTATGCATCAGCTCTTCTTTCTCCTCTGCCCGACCTCCCCACCGACAGGGAACTGGAGCACACCGATCTGCTCCGCGAGCCGCTCACCCTTTCCCCCTCCGCTATTCTTGCCAGATTCAATTTCGAGATAATCGATATTCTGGAGGCAGGGGAAATCAACCTGCGTGAATTTGCCGGATGTTTCAAGCCCAGCGGGTCCTTCGCCGTCATATATCCACGGGCGGACGACGTTTTCACCGAGTCACTGATTGAGCCTTATTACCTGCTACTGCAACGCCTTGGCTGCGGAAAGCCCGCCGGGGAAATCCTGACTGGTATCGGACTTGCAGCTGAAGAAGCAAGCTCCTTTCTCGAGTTCGCGGCAGCAGAGGGCATTGTGACCATCAGTGAAAAATGAGCGTTAATTTCCAGAAGCCTTTCTGGCAGGAACATATGAGCAATAGAGTGTATATTGTATACTTTTTTCCTGTTGCTTTTTAATCTTCCCCATATTAGTATCCGGTCATTTGCTATGAGTGCCTTGCCGTCAGCCTATTTGACTTAACAAAACCTCATTAATTGAACACAGCAGGCTATTCGCGTTCTAAGACGCTTACTTTGTCGTATGGAGGTTGTTTCATGTTTCAGATCGTAACCAGATTGCTTCCTGCCCTGTTGCTGCTTTTGGCTTTTGTCGGGCCGACTGCCGCCGAGCAGGGGATGGCCATTGACCCGGCCACCTGCCTTGGCTGCCACAGCAACAAGATTTCCGCTGCCGCCTTTGCTGCGTCAGTCCACGGTAAAAATGCTTGTACCAGCTGTCACGTGGAGATCACCGATCTTGCCAGGCATATGCGGGGCGAGACCAAGATCGCCAAGGTCCATTGCGAGCGTTGCCACAAAAAGGAGAATGCTGAACATTACAACAGCGTCCACGTCCAGAACGATGTGAAATGTGCCGACTGCCACACCGACATCCACACCCATACTTACTGGAAGAAGGACAAAACGCATTGTTGTCGCAAAATGCATCCAGTGCCATGAAAAACAGGCTGTCTTCCAGCAATCCGTTCACGGCAAGGCCGTTGCAGCAGGCAACCAGGATTCTGCAGCCTGCCACGACTGCCACAACCTCCATGACATCAAGCCCCTGGGAGATCCCAAATCCCACACCAACCGTGAATTCCACACCAAAGTGTGCATGAAGTGCCATAGCGACGAGAAGATGATGGAACGTAACGGCGTCTTCAATGTCGCTGTAAAGACTTACATGGAAAGCTACCATGCAAGAACTACCGGCTCGGTTTCCCTGAGAAGGTCGCCGGCTGTGCAGACTGCCATACTGCTCATATGGTGCTTCCTGCCAAGGACGCCAAATCAAGCGTCAACCCGCAGAACCTGGTAGTAACCTGCGCCCAGTGCCATAAAAATGCTACAGCGCTCTTTACCAAATTCTATGCCCATGGCGAACACACCGACCGGGAGAAATACCCCATCCTCTTTTACACATTCATTGCCATGACCGGCCTGCTGGTGGGCACCTTTGCCGTATTCTGGCTCCACTCGCTGCTCTGGATGTTCCGCGGCTTTGTGGAGAACAGGGAAAAAGCACAGGCCCTCATGGAAGGTCATGTTGGACATGTAGTAGCAGATGGACATGCCGTTTACCGTCGCTTCCAGAGACGGCACATTTTCCTCCACCTCCTGGTGATCATCAGCTTCCTCGGTCTTTCGCTGACCGGCCTGCCGCTCAAGTTCAGCGACCAGGTCTGGGCCAAGATGTTCATGGAGCTTTTAGGTGGATCGGCCAAAGCCGGCTTTATCCACAGGATCTGTGCAGGCATTACCTTTGTCTATTTCGCCAGTGCTATTGCCCTTAGCATCCATTTCCTCTTCATCCGCAAGGACTTGAAGGGCAACTTCCTGCAGAGGATGTTCGGACCCGACTCATTGATGCCCAATTTCAGGGATATCAAGGACGTCACCGGAATGGTCCGCTGGTTCCTGTTCCGGGGACCGAAGCCGACCTTTGAGCGCTGGACATATTGGGAAAAATTCGACTTCATCGCCGTCTTCTGGGGTATGTTTGCCATCGGCGGTTCGGGCCTGATGCTGTGGTTCCCGGAGATATTCGGCTACTTCCTGTCAGGCTGGGCATTCAACGTGGCAACCATCGTCCATTCCGACGAAGCGCTGCTGGCCACCGGGTTCATCTTCACCGTCCACTTCTTCAACACCCATGGTCGGCCGGAGAAGTTCCCCATGGACTTCGTCATTTTCAACGGACAGTTGCCCAAGCATGAGTTCCTTGAGGAGCGTGGCGACCAGTGGAAACGTTACGAGGAACAGGGAATCACCGAGAATTTCAGGGCCAAGCGCACCAGCGGTATCGCCTATGATTTCATCGTCAAGGCCTTCGGCTTCACAGCCGTAATTACCGGTCTTACCCTTGTCGTGCTCATGCTGTTCGCCTTCCTTGCCGGGGGATCCCACTAGGATTCCATTGAAATAAACAAGAAAAAAGAGGGCTGCCGAAATGGCAGCCCTCTTTTTTCTGTACCTAATGATCAAACATGCCGTCTACTCCAGCTTTCTGAAAGAAGCAGCCTTGATTGCAGCAAATACCTCGCATCCCGGCACAATCCCCAGTTCCTCGGCCGCTTCGGCTACAACTTCGGATACCAGACGTCCCGACCCACAGGCGAGCTCAACCCCCACCGTATTCCCCGAAGAAAAAGTCTTGACGATCACACATCTCAGCAGGTTCCTGGCGCTTATGGCTTCCGGATGCTTTTTGAAGATGATGATGTCTTTGGATGAGAGTTCGAATAAGGACGCAGACTCAACACTCCCTGAGGAAACGAAAAGCTCCGCTTCTCCCCACCGGTAGGCATGGATGCCGCCGACCTGCCGTGGGTCTTCAAGCCTGAGCAGATTGATGTAACCCACCTGGCTGTAGCCCATACGTGCCCTGGCCAACTCGTCGGGGGTCGTGCGCTCAAGGATCCTGCCCCGTTCGACGGGCAGGACCTGATCCGCCATCAGCCTCATTTCTATCAGCGAATGGGAGATGAAAAGATAGGGAATGCCGAACTCGACACTGACACTTTTCAGGTAAGGAATGATCTGAAATTTGAGCCCATCATCCAAGGCAGAGAGAGGTTCGTCCATGAGCAGCAGTGCGGGATTTGCCAGAACTGCCCTTCCCAGGGCCACCCGCTGCTTTTCGCCCCCCGAGAGATTGTTGACACCCCGCCCCAGCAGGCCGTCAAGCCTGAGGACTTCCGTCAGAACGGCAAAGTCGACGGTTCGATGCTCGGGGGCACAGCGCTTGAAACCGTAGAGCAGATTGGACCTGACATCCAGGTGGGGGAAGAGGCATGGCTGCTGGAAAACGACTGCTATCCGCCTTTTTTCGGGCGGCACAGATATCCCCCTTCGACTGCTGTAAAGGCAATGGCCATCGAGGCAGATTTCCCCCGCGTCGGGACTATGCAAGCCGGCAATGAGAGAAGCCAGGGTGGACTTGCCCCCTCCCGATTGACCGAAAATGCCAATCCGGTCGCCGGAGACGGTGAAATCGGCCTCAAGTGTGAAGCCTGCGAAACTCTTTTTTGCCTGCACGGACAATTCCATGTTTCACCCCCTCTTGGCCAGCTTGATGCTGATGAATTCGTGTAAGAGGAGCACAACCGCCGACATGAGGATGGAGATGACACAAAGGGATATGGCCATAGCCTCACTGGCCGGGGAGCTTGCATAATCATAAATGGCAAGGGGAATTGTCTGGGTGACTCCGGGGATGTTGCCGGCGACGATGATAGTGGCGCCGAATTCGCCAAGGCTGCGTGCAAACATCAGCAGTGAGCCGGCAACCACTCCAGGCAGCGAAAGGGGCAGAATGATGGTGAGAAAGGTATCGTGCCTGCTCGCCCCAAGGGTGCGGGATGCCTGAATGAGCTGATAATCGATATGCTCCATGCTCAGGCGCACCGCACGGACCAGCAGGGGAAAGCCGACAACTGCCGAGCAATTACAGCCGCTTTCCAGGTAAATATTATCCTTATCCCGAGCTGATCAAGGAAAGATCCGATCCAGCCGTTCTTGCCCAGCACCAACAGCAGCAGATAGCCGATCACCACCGGGGGCAAGGTCAGGGGGAGATTTATCAGGACCTCCAGAAGCAGCTTGCCCCTGAATGCGGTAAAATTCATGACATAGGCGAAGGCAATGCCGAAGGGCAAAGAAAGGGCCGTGGCGGCCATCGCTACCTTGGTCGACAGATAGATAGCCTCATAATCTGGGGGAGTAAGTGCTGTCATCGCATGCCTCTCGTAAAAGCCGTTCCGGAATGGTCATTTTATCTTGAACCCTTTCTTGAGCAAGATCGCCTGCGCCTCGACACCTTTCAAATAATTATAGAAGGATACCGCCTGTGGGTTCCTGCTGCCGGTGCCGGTGAGTCCCATCCTGTAGACAATTTTTGGGTAAAGCGCTGGCGGCACGGCAAAAAGAACTTGCGCCTGCTTTGCCTGCAAAGCCTCCGTCCTGTATACAAATCCCCCGTCTACCTCGCCTCGTTCCAGGTAAAGAAGGCATTCCCGCACATCCTTGGCCATGACCAGTCTTTTTGCAACATCTTTTTCCATATTGGCAGCTCTTATGGCGGCATGGCATATTCGCCTGCGGGTACGCTTTTGGGGTTGCCGATGCCGATCCTTTCCAGCAGGACAATATCTTTAAGTGATTTAATCCGCTTATGGGCCTTGCCGGCGAAAACGAGCTCATTGCCGGCAAACGTGACGACGCTGGAGGATGCCACAAGCTTTTTGCCGACAAGGTAGTCCATCCACAGGCTGTCGGCAGAAATAAAGATATCTGCAGGTGCGCCGTTATCCAACTGCCTGGCAAGGGTTCCTGAGGCGCCTGCATTTTTATACACGGTAATATTCCTGTTTTTTCTGCTGAAACTGTCGGAAAGTTCATTGACAACTTCCTTGAGACTGGAAGCAACAGACAGGTGAACTTGCCCTGCAGAGGCAGATGTTGACCACAGCAGCACAAAAAGCATGATCAGCCGCTTCATTATCGGCTCCTTTCTCCTGAAAAGCAGAGGGACTCATTTATAGTGATGCAGCTAATATGCCTTGTCAGATTTAACGGCCCCCATTACGTTCTCATGAGATGCCGATTCCGGGGGGTTCCCATTCAACAGGCGTTGTGGACATCGCTGTGTACAAGAACGTGGATTAGAGAAAAACCCACAGCATATTAACGGCAATAGCAGAATGCCTAATAAAGCGGCAAAAGTCTTTGATAATGCTGGCGCCAGTCAGCCGTGCATATTTCAAGGCCGCTTCCCCTTCCATTTCCCATAAACAGCGGGGATGAGAGCAAACGAACCCAGCAGGGCAAAGGAGGCAAGCACCCGCGGCGAAAGCACCTGCTCCGGTGACTCAATACTGGCAAGACTAGCCCCGGCGTTGCAGAAAACCAAGCTGCCGGGGATAATTCCCACCAGCGTGGCAAAGAAAAAGGTGCGTAGTTTCAGGCGGGTCAGGCCGGCGGCGAGATTGATGAGAAAGAAAGGGAAAACCGGCACCAGGCGGAGGAACAGCAGATAGCCGAAGCCCCGCTGCTCAAGTTCTGTGTTCATGCTTCCAGCCTGGCGCCGAACCGCTTCTGCACCACATTATGAAGCAGATGGCGGCTGACGAGGAATGCCAGAGTAGCTCCGCTGGTGGCAGCGATATTGGCGTAGATTGTTCCCAACATCACCCCGAAGATTGCTCCGGCAGCAAGGGAAAGTATCGCCGCCCCCGGCAGGGAGAGGGCTGTCTGCAGAACATAGATGGCAATGAAGACCACGGCAGCGGCAGTCTTATGGTGTTCATAGTAGGAAACAAGACCAGCATGGTTGGCTTTCAGCGCATCGAGAGTCAGGAAGCGGTCCAGATCGAGCCAGAAAAAAAGAAGAATTAAGAGCAGCAGCAGTGGGAGTAATATTTTTTTCACTCGTTGTTCCTTAGACAATGATCCGAATGTGGTACAGAAATGCCAGTATAGCGAAAATATCTGCCGGATGAAAGTCGAAGAACAGAACAACCCCTGAAAAATCTAAATTTTGGTTGACCTGTCCCGATAACTTCAATATGCGCTAATCGGCAAGAGGGATAACAGGTGAGCTCAATTTACAGGAACTGAAGAAAACAGCTTGTAACTGGCAATCCTGCAGCTACTCTGGCCATATTGGGCAGATAAGTTCAGAGGTCTTGTTGCCTGCAGAACTTTCATATACATTATCAGGTGCAATCAGGAAAGGTCGAAGGAGCGGATAGTTGCCGGTTAAATATTCAAAGGGAACAGCCGATATGGTGAGTCTCAAAACCAAGATAGTCCTGACGACTTCTGCTTTCGTCGTTCTGTTCATGTCCATAGGTGCTTATTCGGGGATCTATTTCGAGCGCCATCTAAAATCATTCATCTATGGGCAGCAAAGTGCTCTGGCCTCCTCCATGGCCAATGGGATCAACGGCAAGATTATGACTTTCCGGACAGAAGTCGTCGCCGTGGCTGAGCGGGTTACGCCGGAACTCATGCTGCTTGCAGCTCCAACCGTTCTTTTCCTGTCCATTGTCATGGTCTGGCTTTTGATGGGCATGCTGACAGCGCCATTACACCGGTTCACCAGCCACGTGAAAAAGGTTGCCGCGGAGGATGAACAGAAACCGGTGGAGATTGAAGCCGGTGAGGAGATAGGATCCCCTGCCGGGGCGTTCAACAAAATACTGTCTGAACTGAATATGAAGAAGAAAACCATTCAGGAACAGCTCCGCTTCCTGCAGGTGCTGATGGACACCATGCCGGCGCTGTGTTTTATAAGGACATGACCGGCCGGTATCTTGGCTGCAACGCCTCGTTTGCAGCCTTTATCGGCATGCCCCGCATCCAGATCATAGGCAAAACCGTCTATGACATTGCACCAAAAGCACTGGCGGACATTTACCACACCTCAGACCTGGAACTGGCAAAACGGCAGGGGGTACAGGTTTACGAGTCAAGAACCCCCTATGCCGATGGCAGTTATCGTGATGTGGTCTTTTATAAAGCACTGTTCACCAATACCGAAGGGATACCGGAGGGACTGGTCGGCATAATGCTCGACATAACCGACCGCAAGCGTGTCGAGGAGAAAGTGCGCGACATGGGGGAGCGATTCCACCAGCTTTTTTCCCAGAACTGGGATGCCATTCTCCTTTTGTCGCCGGAGACATTCCGGGTTGTGGATGCAAATCCGGCAGCTGGCAAGATGTTCGGTTACGATGACAACGCATTGATATTCCTTGAGCTGTCTGCAATTCTTGACGCCGATGATCTGGCGAGGCTTGCAGATCTCCTTGCCAATTCCGACCATGCCGGCAGTGTTCAGCTGGACAAAGCGACAGTCATGCCCAAGGACGGCATGAACATCACGGTTTCCATCCGCTGCAAACTGATAAAAATCGACAGCGACCAGTTTGTCTATTGCTCCTTCCGCGACATCGGCGAAAGTATCCGCCTGAAAAAGGAGATGCAGGAGACCCAGGCGAAGCTGATTCATGCCAACAGGATGACCGCACTGGGAGTTCTCACGGCGGGCATTGCCCATGAGATCAACAATCCTAACAGCTATATCTCGCAAATGCGACCCTTCTGTCCGAGGCCTGGAACGATGCCGTTCCCGTCTTGCGGCGCCATGGCGAGGAGTACGGAGAGATATACCTGGGAGGATTGCCCTTTGCCGAG
This sequence comes from Geotalea toluenoxydans JCM 15764, assembly GCF_001311985.1. GTDB lineage: Bacteria > Desulfobacterota > Desulfuromonadia > Geobacterales > Geobacteraceae > Geotalea > Geotalea toluenoxydans. The sequence continues at coordinate 120,500 of NZ_BBCJ01000004.1, read as the reverse complement.
ATGCAGCAGGTGATACCGACTTTGTTCCGGGCTTACCGAAGGTTCACGCCGGATCAGCGCCATCATCGATAACCTGAAAGGCTTCTACCGGGAACAAAAAGGGGCGGTCGCGACGCCATTCGACATCAACAAGGCGATCGGTGATGGTGTTTCCATTCTCATCCATCACATACACAAGCACACCAATCACTTTTCGCTCTGTCTCGGGGAAAATCTTCCCCCTGCCAGAGGAAGATCGCAGCAGATAGAGCAGGTGATGATCAACCTGGTGATGAACTCACTCCAGTCCCTTGCCGATAAATCCAGAGCTGTTTCTGTGTCCTCGGCCTTTGATGAGCAGTCCGGCTTCATCACGGTTACAGTGAAAGACGAAGGAAAAGGGATGCGCCGGAGGTGCTCGAACGGCTTACGGAGCCGTTCTTTTCCACCAGGCTTGACGAGGGGGGCACCGGCCTCGGACTTTCCATTACCGACACCATCATCAAGGAGCACGGGGGCTACCTGCTGTTCGATTCCATCCCCGATGGGGGCACCACCGCAACGGTCCGGCTCCCGGCGGCAGTCGGCGCTGGATTACCGACTGCTACCGACGGCGACTGTAAAATGGCAGCAGATTATCAGATTTGACGGCGAGGTTACAATGACAGTCCCGGGGAAATTTCCAATTCTTCTTGTCGATGACGAGGAGGAGATGCTCTTCATCCACAGCGTCATGTTCAGGGGGGCCGGTTTCAGCGAAGTGACCACCCTGAGCGACAGCCGCAAGGTGCTGCCCCTGCTTGAGGAAAGGAGCGTCGCCCTGATTGTTCTCGACCTCTATATGCCGTTCCTCGGTGGTTTAGAGCTGCTCAAGGAGATCAAAGACCGTTTTCCTCAGATCCCTGTCATCATCATGAGCGCGGCCAACCAAATCGAGCTGGCGGTGGAATGCATGAAAACCGGGGCCTTCGACTATTTTGTCAAACCTGCCGAGAAAAGCCGGCTGCTGGCCAGTGTCAACAGGCTCTCGAGCTGCATTCCCTGCGCAACGAGGTCTCCCTGCTGACAAGGCATTTTTTCTCGGATCGCCTGGACCGGGAAGAGGTATTTGCCTCTATCATCACGCGAAACCCGGCCATGAGACGCATCTTCCGCTATATGGAGGCAGTGGCGGCAAGTGATCAGCCGGTGTTGGTGACTGGAGAAACCGGGGTCGGCAAGGAAATGGTCGTACGCGCTCTCCATGATGCCAGCCACCGCAAAGGCCAGTTCATAGCCGTCAACGTGGCCGGTCTGGATGACCAGGCTTTCTCGGACACCCTCTTTGGCCACACCAGGGGAGCGTTTACAGGGGCTGACCAGGCGCGTGAAGGCTTGGTGGCAAAGGCGGCAGGGGGCACCCTTTTCCTCGATGAGATCGGCGACTTGCAACTGCCGTCCCAGATCAAGCTGCTGCGTCTTCTGCAGGAAAGGGAGTATTATCCTCTCGGCTCCGACAATGGAAAGAAAAGCGATGCCAGAATTGTCGTCGCCACCAACCGCGACCTGAAGCAGATGATGGAGGGGAATTCCTTCCGCAGTGACCTCTATTACCGGCTAAAAACGCACCGGATCCAGGTGCCGCCACTGCGCGACCGGCTTGAAGATATGCCCCTGCTCGTCAACCACTTCCTGGATGAAGCAGCTGCGGCCATAGGCAAAAGCAGGCCGGTTACCCCAGTCGAGCTTAACGGCTACCTTGCTGCTTACAGCTTCCCGGGCAATATCCGCGAGTTGAAGGCTGATTTTCGACGCCGTGGCCAGTCATCAACAGGGGGTGCTTTCCCTCGAAACTTTCCGGAAAGCCATCGGCAACGACCATGCCCCCCATGGCCCCGATCCCATTGACTATTTCAAGCACTGCAGCGGAGCAGCAGGTGAGCGTATGCCAACCATCAAGGAAGCGGAAGAAGCTCTCATCGCCCATGCCCTGAAAGCTGCCTGCGGCAATCAGGGAATTGCAGCCTCCCACCTGGGCATCAGCAGGCAGGCTCTGAACAAGCGCCTGAGCCGCCGGGGTGAAAATCCGCCAGACTGAGATATTAATCCAGACGAAGAGCCTCCCCACTCCAAACCCTGCGACAAAAGTTGCAGGCGTAACCTTTGTCGCTCCCCTCTCACCCCGCTAAAAATCAACACTCAACCGGAATTCCCATTTTTCAGGCGCAACAAACGTCGCACGCTACCCACAAACTGTCCTTTTGCCAACTTATTGATTTTACATTTAAATTTATCGATTCAATCTTGCATTGCCCCTGCAAAGTGAGACTGACAAATGCAGCAGGGAGGATTGCCATGACCGTATCGTTACAGAAGCCGCTGACACTCAGTCTGCATGGTGACTGGTCGGTGGCCGGCATAGCTGGCCAGTGGGCACTGGTTTCAGCGTACCTGGCCGGGCTCAAGAATGACAACGAAGGTGCAGATAAAGCCAGCCGGCGGATTCTGATCGGCATGGAGGGCATTGATGCACTGGATGCCTGCGGATGTCAGCTTCTGGCGATCTTCGTCCGCGATGTGCGAGAGATCGGCATTGAGCCATGCCTTACCGCCGTGTCGGATAACCTGTACGGCATCATCAATGCCCTGGGCTTTACCCACCACTTTCAAATCCTGGATCCTGAAGCGATCGAGCAATGAAAACCTCCATGGACATGGCCCGATTCTGCCAGACCTTCTTTGAGGAATGCAGCGAGCATCTGGCTGAAATAGAACGGATCCTCCTTTCCCTGGATCTGAACAGGCCGGATGAAGAGGAATTGAATGCCCTCTTCCGCTCGGCCCACACCATCAAGGGAAGTGCCGGCATCTTCGGCTTCGAGGATATGACCTCGGTCACCCACCTGCTTGAATCGCTGCTCGACCGGATCCGGGGCCACGAAATGCTGCTCACCGCGTCGATGGTTGACCTTTTTCTGAAGGCAAAGGATGCCATCGCCGTGCAGTTGGCCGGTCACCGTGATGGAGAACGGGTCGACCTGCAGTTTATCGAGGAGGTCTGTTGCAGCCTGCGGCATCTAACCGAACAGGACGCCCTTCCCTCCCCCTCGACAAAAGAGGATTCACCCGCAGTTCAGGCCCAGGCAGAAGATGGAAAGATGCAAAGCCCCTTCGAGCTCCGCTTCAGCCCGGACACGGACCTCTTCATGCGTGGCGCCCGCCTTGACTATCTCTTCGACGAACTGGGGGAACTGGGAGAATTGACGGCTCAGGCAATCATAGCTGATGCTCCGCCGGTTGAGCAGCTTGATCCCGAACATTGCCACACCCGCTGGCAGCTACGGCTCGCCGGCACCTGCAACGATATGGAAATCCGCGATGTTTTCGAGTTTGTGGCTGATGATGATCAGTTGAACATCCGCAGGGTTCAAAGCGCTGAAATTGGCAATGACAGGCCGGAGCCGCAGCCGGTGACGGCAAGTGGTTCCCGGACGGCAGCGGAGACACAACCGTTCGGCAGAAGGCCTATGACAAGGATGAAACGGCGCCGGGAGCCTTCGGCCGTCGGGGGGGAGAGGCGGAATCTTCCATCCGGGTTGGCGTGGCCAAGGTCGACCAGCTGATCAACCAGGTGGGAGAGCTGGTGATCACCCAAGCCCTGCTCGACCAGATGGGGGGGCAGCTGGATCCGGTTCTTTTTGAAAACCTGCATCGGGGATTGCTGCAACTGGAACGGAACACCAGGGATCTGCAGCAGAGCGTAATGTCCATCCGGCTTGTTCCCATCAGCATCGTTTTCAACCGCTTCCCCAGGCTGGTGCGGGAACTGGCGACCAAGCTGGGCAAGCTGGTTGAACTGAAAATGGTCGGCGAGACAACGGAACTGGACAAGGGGTTGGTGGAGAAAATCGCCGATCCCCTCACCCATCTGGTGCGTAATGCTCTGGATCACGCCCTGGAGGTTCCGGAGTTGCGGCTAGCCGCCGGCAAAGCGCCCACCGGCAGCGTGATCCTGCAGGCGTCCCAGGTGGGGGGAAGGATCGTCATTGACGTCATCGATGACGGCGACGGCCTCAACCGGGAAAAGATCCTGATGAAAGCGGCTGAACGCGGTATTGCTGCTGCCGACACCATGTCCGATGAAGAAGTCTGGCAGCTCATTTTCGCCCCGGGGTTCTCCACCGCCGAAGCGGTCACCGATATCTCCGGACGCGGCGTCGGCATGGATGTGGTGTTGAAAAACGTTCAGAGCCTTGGAGGACGGGTTGCCATCAAGTCGGAGCAGGGTAAGGGAACCAGCGTCACCATAAGCCTCCCCCTCACCCTCGCCATTCTGGACGGGCTCAGCGTTGGTGTCGGCAATGAACGTCTGATTGTGCCAGTCAACGCTATTGTCGAATCCCTCCAACCCACCGGGGAAAATCTGAAAACCATTAACGGCAACGAAGTGGTCCATGTGAGGGGAGAATATATCCCCATCCTGCGCCTCCACCGGCTCTTCAACCTTGCCGATGCGGTGACCGATCCCCGGCGTGGCATTCTCATGGTCATAGAGGTGGAAGGGGAAAAGGGGGCAATGCTGGTCGACAATCTGCAGGACGAACTCCAGGTTGTAATCAAGAGCATGGAGGAAAACTATCGCAAGGTGGAAGGCACTTCAGGCGCAACTATCCTTGGCGACGGTCGTGTAGCCTTGATCCTTGACGTGGGAGCTGATGCAACCGGGAAAAAGGGAACAGTAACTGGCACCGGACCAGATCAAAGGAGGCGTGGGATGCAGAATGAACAGGGATCAACGCAGAGCGGGGAGGGAGAAGAGTATCTCACCTTTACCCTTGGCAAAGAAGAGTACGGCATGGATATTCTCAAGGTACAGGAAATTCGCGGCTATGACGCGGTAACGCACATTGCCAACTCACCCGACTTCCTCAAGGGAGTCATCAACCTGCGCGGCGTCATCGTCCCCATCGTCGACATGCGCATCAAATTCAACCTGGGCAACGCCGTTTACAACGAATTCACCGTCGTCATCATCATCAATGTCGCCGGCAGAGTGGTCGGCATGGTTGTCGATGGGGTATCTGACGTCATCAGCCTCGCTCCGGAACAGGTCAAGGCAGCTCCGGAATTCAGCTCCGGTCTTGATACCAGGTACATCACCGGCCTCGGCACCATCAATGACCAGATGCTGATCCTGGTGGACATCGAGCGGTTGATGTCCAGCCCGGAGATGCAGCTGATGAACAACGCAGAAAGCATGCTACCGTCGGCACTGCCGGTGGATACAAAAACTGCCCAAGGAGAACAGCTATGCAATGGTTCTACAATCTGAAGATCGGTACCAAACTGCTGTCAAGCTTCATCATCCTGGCCCTCATCGCGGGATCATCGGCTGGATCGGCATTGCCAACATCCATAAGGCCGACGACAATGGACAGATGCTCTATGAAAATGTCACCATGCCAATTTCCCAACTGGGAGCCATTTCCACCGCCTTTCAGCGGGTGAGGGTGAACCTGGCCAAGATTCTGCTGGTACAGGACCGGGCGGAAAAACAGAAATACAGTGAACAGATCAAGGAACTGAGCGCAGAGATCACCAAGAATGTGGAAATGGCTGAGAAGGCCTTTACCGGCAGCGAGGAGAAGGGGTTGTTGAAGGACTTCAGCGACAGCCGCACTGTCTTCAGGCCGCTCATCGGCAGGATAGCCGACCTGTCCATGGCCGGCAGGGATGCCGAAGCCCTCGCCGTCTATAACGGGGACGCGACCCAGGCAGCCATGATTGAACAGGCTGCCGTCAACAAGCTGGTGGACTTCAAGGTCAAGCAGGCGGCGGCAACCGCCGAGCAGAACACGGCCATGGCCAATGCCGCAATCCGCTCCACCCTCATCCTGGCGGTGGTAGGGATTATCCTGCAATCTGTTTCGGCGTCTTCATCACCCGCATCATCACCACTCCCCTACAGGAGGCAGTGCGCACCGCCCAGCTGGTAGCCGATGGCGACCTGACCTGCAAGGTGGACCCGAAATTTCAGGATGAAACCGGCCAGCTGCTCCTGGCCCTGAAGGAAATGAACGGCAGCCTGGTCAATATCGTCCAGGATGTACGCAACGGCGCCGATTCCATTGCCACAGCCACCGAGCAGATCTCCGCCGGCAATGCTGATCTCTCCCAGCGCACCGAGGAACAGGCTTCGGCACTTGAAGAAACCGCCTCCAGCATGGAGGAGCTGACCTCAACCGTCAAGCAGAATGCCGACAATGCCCAGCAGGCCAACCAGCTGGCCATCAGTGCCAGCTCGGTAGCGGTCAAAGGGGGAGAGGTCATTACCAGAGTGGTCAACACCATGGGTTCCATCTCCGACAGTTCCCGCAAAATTTCCGACATCATCGGCGTCATCGACGGCATCGCTTTCCAGACCAATATCCTTGCCCTAAATGCTGCCGTGGAGGCCGCCCGAGCCGGTGAACAGGGACGAGGTTTCGCCGTGGTCGCCGCCGAGGTACGGAGTCTGGCCCAGCGGAGCGCCGCTGCGGCAAAGGAGATCAAATCACTCATTGAAGACTCGGTAAGCAAGGTGGAAGACGGCAGCAAACTGGTGGAGGAGGCAGGCCACACCACCCAGGAGATCGTCACCAGCATAAAAAGGGTCACCGATATCATGGCCGAAATCTCCGCCGCCTCCCTGGAGCAGTCCAGCGGCATCGAACAGGTCAACACCGCCATTACCCAGATGGATGATGTGACCCAGCAGAACGCCGCCCTGGTGGAGCAGGCGGCAGCAGCGGCAGAGTCACTGGAAGAACAGGCAGGGCAACTGGTGCAAATGGTCAGCCGCTTCAAGCTGGATGAAACCATGCAATCGCGAAAGGTAACAGTGGAGAAGAAAGTACGCAGGATCGAATCCCTGCCGAACAAACCTTTGACTGCCAAGGCCAGGCCGGCCACTGCTCTAATGCGGCTGGCCAAGGCGGAAGGGCATGACTGCGCTGTGCCGGCAGAGGCCGAGGGTGACTGGAAAGAATTTTAAACCGCCGGGACTGGAACAATGGAAATGATGGGGATGCTGACTGCACCATCCGGCAAGACGCCGGCACCGGACAGACTATGGGATGGGAAGGAGGCGGTCCTTTCTCCCCTTACTGAGGAGGAGTTCGGCCGCATTCGCGCACTCATTCACAGCATCGCCGGCATTTCCCTTTCACCAAACAAGCATGACCTGGTATACAGCCGTCTGGCCCGCCGCCTGCGCACCAGACGGCTCACCTCTTTCACCGACTATATCGGCATCCTGGAAAGCGGCAATAATCTTGAGCGGGAAGCTTTCATCAATGCGCTGACCACCAATATGACCTCCTTTTTTCGCGAGGCCCATCATTTCCCCATTCTCGCCCGCCACCTGGGAAGTATCAAATTCAACAGGCCGATTACCATCTGGACCTGTGCCTCTTCCACCGGTGAAGAGCCGTATTCACTGGCTATTACCGCCATTGAGCAGTTCAACAGTTTCAATGCTCCGGTGCGCATCCTTGCCACGGATATAGATACCAATGTTCTGAAGAGGGCGCGCAAAGGCATCTATCCCCTTGAACAGCTGCAAATGCTCTCTTCGAAGAGGATGAAACGCTTCTTCCTCCGTGGAAGAGGAGAAAACGACGGCTTTGCCAAGGTCAAACCGGAATTGCAGCGGATGATCACCTTCCGGCAGCTCAACCTTCTCAGCACGGACTGGGGGCTGTCAGAAAGATTCGACGCCATCTTCTGCCGCAACGTCATGATTTACTTCGACAAGATGACCCAACAGCGGGTGCTGACAAACCTGGCCCGTTACCTTAATCCCCATGGCCTGTTCTTTGCCGGCCACTCTGAAAGCTTCCACCATGCCACCGACCTGTTCCGGCTCTGCGGCAAGACCGTTTACGCCCTGAGGAGCTGAATCCGCCATGGCTATCAAGGTTCTTATCATAGACGATTCGGCACTGATACGCAGCCTGCTCTCCGACATCATCAACCGCCAGCCCGACATGGAGGTGGCGGGGACCGCCCCGGATCCACTTGTGGCAAGGGAGAAGATCAGGGCGCTCAATCCAGACGTGCTTACCCTGGACGTGGAAATGCCGCGCATGGACGGGCTGGTCTTTCTGGAAAGGCTGATGCGACTGAGGCCGACGCCGGTGATCATGGTTTCATCGTTGACTGAACGGCATTCGGCAGTTACGCTCCAGGCCCTGGAGCTGGGGGCTTTCGATTTTGTCACCAAACCGAAGATCGATATCTGCAACAGCTTTCAGGACTATACCGACGAACTCACCGACAAGATCCGTGGTGCGGCAAGATGCCGCCTGCACCGGCCGTTACGAGATACGGTCGCCAGGACGATCGAGTCAAAAAACTCGGCCGATGTCGTCCTTCCTGCGCACCATGCAGGTTTGCCACCACGGAAAAGGTCGTTGTCATCGGTTCTTCGACGGGGGGCACCGAGGCACTGAAGGCTTATCTGACCACCATGCCTCCCGATTGCCCGGGCACTCTCATCACCCAGCACATGCCTGAAACCTTCACCATGACCTTTGCCAGGAGGCTCGACAGCATGTGCAAAATTTCGGTAAAGGAGGCGGAAGGGGGTGAACGGGTGTTGCCGGGACATGCCTATATCGCTCCGGGAAACCGGCACCTGCTGCTCAAGAGAAGCGGCGCCAACTATGTCACCGAACTGTCGGACGCGCCTCCTGTCAGCCGTCACCGCCCTTCTGTGGACGTGCTTTTCCGTTCCGCCGCCAACTGTGCCGGCAGCAATGCCATCGGCATCATCATGACCGGCATGGGAGATGACGGTGCTGCAGGCATGAAGGAGATGCACGACAACGGTGCTTTTACCCTGGCTCAGGACGAGGAGAGCTGCGTCGTCTTCGGCATGCCAAAGGAGGCCATTGCCAGGGGAGGAGTTGACCGGGTGGTGCCGCTGCCCGAACTCTCCAGCCATCTCTTTGACTGGCTTTCAGCCCAAGGCCGGCGTAATTTCAGGGTTTAAGAAGCCCTCTCCCCTTCTTTTCGAGAACAAAGGACCCATGACCACAGTGACCACGTCCGTCTTGGCCTCACCATCTGCAGAAAAGCGGTGCACCACAATGGGAATATCTGGGTGGAAAGCCGGGAACCCGGCAACGGGACAACCATTTGGTTCACTCTGCCGGTTGGTGTCTGAATTCCCCACAGGGACCGTCCGGAAAAAAATTGGTGAAAAAATACTGGCTCTGGTAAGCCGGAACCAATAGAGGGAGCAGCACCGTGCATATGCTTAACGTGAAAATGTCTCACATGGAGCAGGAAGAAAACGAGTTTGAACGGCAAAGTACCGTGGCCTCCCAGATTGATTTCGCTAGGCTTTTCCATGCTGCACCAGTTGCCATGTGTATTACCACCCTGGCCGGACGGTTCATCGAGGTGAATGAAGAATTCCTCGACAGGAGCGGCTATTGCCGAGAGGAGGTTATCGGTTTTACTTCCGCCGAAATCGGCATCTGGCTGGATTACAACGACCGGGTCCGCATAATCAGCTCACTCATAGATAAGGGCAAGCTGAAAAATGAGGACATCTATTTCAGGGATAAGAACAATAATATCTTCGCCGGACTTTTTTTCTGCCGAGCTCATCGAGATAAACTGCGAGCCATGCATCTTTGCCTTCATAACGGACATTACTGAACGGAAACATCTCGAAGAGCAGATAGAGATGCTGAATACGGACCTTATGGCAAGGAAGATGGAACTGGAAATGGCAAACGGCGAACTGGAGGCCTTCAACTACACGGTCTCCCATGACCTCAACGGCCCGCTGACCATTATCGGCGGGTTCTGCCACCTGCTCAGGGAACAGTGCGGTCCACTGCTGAAAGGAGAACATCTGGATTACCTGAAGCGAATCCAGGAGGCACCCGAGTGATGGGAAAACTCATCGACTCCCTGCTCTGCTTTTCCAGACTGTCCAGATGTGAACTGCGGAGGGAAGAGGTTGATCTGAGCATGATTGCCAGGGAAATCACCGACAGCCTGAGAATGAAGACTCCCGATCATAGGGTAATATGCATAATTGCAGACGGCATAAGAGTTGACGGTGACGCCATTTTTCTGCAAATCGCCTTGGAGAACCTCATCGGCAATGCTGGAAGTATTCAAGCAAGAAGGAGGAGACCTTCATCGAGTTGGGGAGAACCGAATCGAAGGGGAGGAACTGCTACTTTATCCGGGATAAGGGTGCCGGTTTCGACAATATGTATGCCGAAACCATGTTCAGCCCATTCAAACGGCTGCACAGCGACAGGGAGTTTGCCGGCCATGGCATCGGCCTCGCCACCGTCAGTCGCATCATTCAGCGCCATGGTGGCGAGATCTGGGCAGAAGGACAGGTGGGGAAAGGGGCCACCTTTTATTTTATTCTGTAGTGGGACAGGAAATGAAGAAGGGTAAGAATCTGTTGAAAAACTACCGTCAAACAAGAAGAGGTTATGCCCCCAGCACAACCTCTTCTTTTATTGGTGGAGATGATCGGGATCGAACCGACGGCCTATGCGTTGCGAACGCATAATTTTACCGTTTTCCCGATGTTTCAAAATGTGCCCGTCTGATTCTTTAATTATCAAATTACCCTTTACTTTCAATATGTTTTGCCATATCATTTGCGCCTTTTTGTTATCCTTGGAAGGCTCTCACACCGACCTCGGGATCATAGCCTGAAATTGACAGTACTGCACGACTGTTTCCCCCATTGACTACGGAGGCAGAAAATGAAAAAAATCAACGCTATTCTCCGGAATCTGACCCTGGATGACCTTCGGGAATGGGCGGGCGCAAAGATTTTGAGTCGCGGCAAATCCTACGTAAGCAACGTCAAAGGGCTTTCACGCACGGAAGACGGCACCTTGGCGGCATGGGTGTCGGGAAGCGAGGAGTACGCCACCTCCGTCCACTTGGATTCACACGGTGACTTCGACTATTTCTGCACCTGCCCCTATGACTGGGTCCGTGCAAGCATACGGTGTCGGTCGTATTGGCGGCGGCGGAGCACGTGAAGCAAAAGAAGACGATACCTTTGCTCGCCGAGGATGATGATCTATTCCAGGCCCTCTTCGACGATTCGACCGACGATTACGGGGATGATGACGAATGGGGGAGGAAGATGAAGAGTCTGAATTCATTGCCACGCCCGCAACGGGAAAGGGAAAGGCACGACTGCGGAAGATATTTGAGGGGATGGACAAGGAAGAGCTGGTGGCGCTGCTGATGGACCTGAGCGGCCGCTATCCTGAGATTGAGCGTGGGATGCTGGAAAAGGAACAACTCGCAACGGGCCGGGTCGATAAAGTCGTGAGTTCCCTGCGGCGGGAGATCAGAAACATCACCGCCGAGCCCGCCTGGCACAGCCACTGGGAAGACGAAGGGAACCTCCCCGATTATACCCATGTGCGGAAGCAACTGCAGGCGCTCCTCACCAACGGCCATGCCGATGCGGTGCTCCAACTGGGAGAGGAGCTCTGGACCAGGGGGAACGAACAGGTGGAACAGTCCCACGATGAGGGAGATACTGCCACGGCGATCGCCGAATGCATGGAGATTGTGCTGGCCGCCGTGCCTCAATCCTCCATGACCCCGTCGGAGCAGCTTCTGTGGGTGATCGATCATACGCTGGCGGACGAATACAGCCTTCTGGAATCAGACGGGAAGATGCTGGAGAGCGGGGCATACACCCAAGCCAATTGGCGTGAAGTGGCGGATATTCTTGAAGCCCGCCTGAAATCCATAGCCAGGCCGGCGTCCGCCGCCTTCTCCGAAACCTACCAGCGGAACGGGATCTTGAACATGCTCCTTGACGCCTTTGAGCGGAGCGGCCGGCGGCAAGACATCATTCCTCTCCTTGAAAAGGAAGCGGATGCCTGCCGATGTTATGGGAAACTTGTCGACGCACTCTTTGCCGCCGGTGAAAAGGAAAAGGCGCGGCAGTGGTGCGTTCGGGGCTTTGAGCGCACCGTGGAAAATGCTTCCGGCATTGCTGCCGAACTGCAGGTGAGGCTGCGGGAAATGGCTGAAAAAGAAAAGAAATATGATCTGGCCGCCGCTTACCGGGCTGAGGATTTCTTTGTCAGCGCCTCCCGCAAGAGTTACACGGAGCTGCGTAAGGCTGCGGAGAAGGCCAGGGTCTGGCCTGCGGTCAGAGGCTGCGTGCTCCGCTATCTTGAGACCGGTCAGCGTCCCGACCCGTCCGGCAAGGAAAAGAGATCAAAGGAGTGGCCACTGCCGCAGCCGGAAGTCATGAGACCCCAAAACAAAGCAGAAATGCGGTACGAAAGGTTCCCGAACCTCAACATGCTTATCGACATCGCCATCCTGGAGAGGCGTTTCGACGACGTGGTTGCCCTGTACCAGGAGCTGCGGAAAACCAAACGCTGGGGCTGGGATACGGACAAGGCCGTTGCCGAGGCAGTCGCCGAATCCCACCCCCAGATCGCCCTCGACATCTGGCGGGCCATCGCGGAGAGTCTGATCGGGCAGGTCAAACCGAAGGCTTACGAAGAGGCTGCTATTTATCTGCGACGCATGTGCAAAGTCTACCAGGAGACCAGGCGCATTTCTGACTGGCAGAACCTGCTCATTGAGCTGCGGAGGGACCACAAGGCAAAGCGGCGACTGATGGAGGTGCTCGATAGCCTGTCGGGGAAAAAGATTACCGGCTGAAGCCGAGATAATTCACTCAGGACCACACGGATAAAACTTTGGCGAAGACTATCAAAGATCGGCTTAGTGAAACAATCGCTCAGGAGGAAGGTCGACTTGCCCGGCTCGATATTGAGCGGCAGACGATACTTGAACGTCTTCTTGACCTGCGTCGGCAACTGTCAGGCATTGATATAGACCCTTCCCCAACCCAGGGGAATACCACGTTATCCCCGACAGCAAAGATTGCCCTGTTCCGTTCCCTCTTCAGGGGAAGGGAAGATGTATACCCAAAACTCTGGCTCAGCAAGAAAGATGACCGCAAAGGTTACATGCCGCTTGCGCCAATGACGGCAAATACGCGCTCTGCGGAAAACGTAAGTTTCCCCGCATCAAGTGTAGCGACTGTGACCACCAGGCCTATATCCCGGTCGGTGATGCGGTACTTCGCGAGCATCTTCAAGGCAAAGAGACCATAGGCGTTTATCCGCTGCTGCCGGACGACACCTGCCGATTTCTGGCCGTGGACTTTGACAAGTCTACCTGGCAGGAGGACGTAGCGGCCTTCCGGGCAACATGTTCCTCTCTTGACCTCCCTGTGGCCGTGGAACGCTCACGTTCCGGCAATGGCGCTCATGTCTGGTTCTTTTTTACCAATCCGGTCATGGCCTCGGTTGCCCGAGTCATGGGATGTTACCTCATCACCGAGACCATGTCCCGACGTCATCAACTCAGCATGGAATCCTATGATCGACTTTTCCCCAGCCAGGACACCATGCCCCGTGGCGGCTTTGGCAACCTGATCGCCCTGCCGATGCAAGGGGAGCCCCGTAAGCTGGAAAACTCGGTCTTTGTCGATGAATCCTTTGTTCCATATGCCGATCAGTGGGGCTATCTGGCCTCGCTCAAGCACCTTTCTCCGCAAGAAGTGCAAATAATCGCCGACCGGGCTGTCCGAAAGGGCCAGGTGATCGGCTTGAAATTGCCATCCGATGATGACGAGGAACAGGCCCCGTGGGAACGTTCACCGTCAGGCCGATTGCCGGAACAACGGATAAAAGGGAAACTGCCGAAAAAGATCGCCGCCATTCTCGCGCAACGGATCTTCATCGAGACGAAAGGAATTCCCTCTGCACTGCTGAACCGGATCAAACGGCTGGCCGCTTTCCAGAATCCGGAATTCTTCAAGAAGCAGAAGATGCGGCTTTCCACCCACAACACCCCAAGGGTAATTGCCTGTTTCGAGGAGTTGCCAGGGCATGTAGCCCTGCCGAGGGGCTGTCGAGATGTCCTCCAGTCTCTTATGGACGAGTATGGTATTGCGTTACACCTTGACGACAAACGACAAACCGGCACAACAACCACTTTCACCTTTCACGGCACGCTTTCCGACATCCAACAGCAGACAGTTGATGAGCTTTTGCCGCATGACATCGGTATCTTCGTTGCCCCACCCGGTTCCGGCAAGACGGTGATCGGTGCATGGCTGGCTGCGACCCGGAACTGCTCAACTCTTGTCCTGGTCCATCGTAAACCGCTCCTTGACCAGTGGGTGTCACAGCTCTCCCGCTTTCTTGACCTCCCGCCAAAGACGATCGGCACTATCGGCTCCGGCAAGAGCAAGGCTACCGGTGTCCTTGACGTGGCCATGATGCAGAGTCTGGTCCGAAAAGAAGAGGTCGCCGACCTGGTGGCCAACTATGGCCAGATCATCGTGGATGAATGCCATCACCTGCCGGCATTTTCCTTTGAAAGGGTGCTGGCCGAGGTCAAGGCAAAATACGTGTAGGACTCACAGCTACCCCGTACCGGCGGGACGGCCATCAGCCGATCATTCACCTACAGTGCGGTCCGACCAGATTTTCACTGAACCGGAAACAACTGGCGACAGACGAAGAATTTACTCGCCGATTGATCCTGCGGGAAACCAGCTTCAGCCTGCCGGACACGAACAGTGAAAAGACAATCCAGGAAATCTATGCCCTATTGACCGCTGATCGTCAGCGGAACAGACTCATCATCAATGATATCCGGCAGTCACTTGCCGAAGGAAGATCGCCTATCCTTTTGACTGAGAGAAAAGACCATCTGGAATTTCTTGCCGGGGAACTACGTGACTCGGTGAAACATCTGGTGGTGCTCCAGGGAGGGATGGGAGTGAAGCAACGGCGCAAGGTCATGGATCATCTGGCTTCCATTCCCGATGACGAGGAACGATTGATCCTTGCCACCGGACGCTATATCGGCGAAGGTTTTGATGATGCCCGGCTGGACACCCTCTTTCTGGCGCTGCCGTTTTCATGGAAGGGAATGCTTGTGCAATACGCCGGCAGATTGCATCGAATCCACCCCGGCAAGGGTGAGGTGCAGGTTTACGACTATGTGGACAGTTCAGTGCCGATGCTGGCGAAGATGCATGACAAGCGGATGAAGGGGTTCAAGGCGATGGGGTATTTGCAGGCCACGCCACAGCGTGCTTCATAACTCCTTTGCTACACTGAAGCAAACAATGATGCAAACCAGCATCTTTGCATCATGATTTGCTTAATGATTGCTTCAAATGCCAACGCGCCGAGGTTAAGACAGCAATGGCCGCACCTGCTGGCAGACAAATCCTCCTGGGGGCATTCAACCTCCTGATATCATCGGACTCCGCGCCAAGCTTGCAAAGTGCACTGCCAAGTCCCCGATGCCTCATAACTTGGGTTCGGAATCATCCAAATCCGGTTGCAAAACGGTTGCGGCATTTTCTGGTAGCGGATACCGCTATAATCGGTAGCGGATGGTAGCAGATACCCCAATGGTGGCCGACGTAAAGTCGGTTGCGGATACTCACTAATCCGGTTGCGGATAGTTGCGGATTCTCTGGTTGATACCAATATCCGCCGATGGTTGCGGATACGGCGTAAACAGGTTGCGAATAGTTGCGGATTTCATTCCGGTAAGCCTTCCTTGAGAGAGTAGGTCGTGCCTCTCGCCTTACCTTCCTGAACAACCAGCCTGGCCTCAATAAGTGGCATGATAGCTTTACGAATGGCTTGAGGCGTTACGTTCAGTTCAACCGCAAGTTCCGGCACTTTCACTGTTTGCCGCTTAATCAATTGTTTAATAATAGTGCGTTGCGTCTCGCTAAGATTGGCAAGCAAATGCCCAGGCACTTCGAAAACCGGCCTGGCACCCTGGCTCTTCAGCATCAGAATGTCCTCCGGGGCGAAGAAGATGACCTTGAAGTGTCCGTCTCGGAACTGAAACTGAGGACGTGACAAGCCGATTCCTTCCGACTCGCGCACGATCCGGCGCAAGCCGTCTCCCTGCTCTTCAATGCGCTCGAAAAAGGAAAGCCCTCGGGCCAGATTCGGATTACGGGAACAGGCAATGTAATCGAGCCGCTCGATCTTCTGCAGGGTGATTGGTTCAGGTGGGAGGCCGGGGCTGACAATCTCGATGCGGTCGGCATACTTTTCCACCCGTATGCTTGAACCGGCAAGATCGTAGTCACGATGGGCAACGGCATTGACGACGGCTTCCCGCAAGGCTTCATAGGGGTACTCATGAATTTCGACCTTGGAGAAGCCTTCGATGCGGGTGGTGTGCCGCATATTGCGCTTGAGGAACTGAAACGTACGCTCGATCGCGATGGGCAGGGGGTCACGAATGTCCTCGCGGTCAATCGGTTCGCCCCGTTCTTTCCCTCCGAAAGCGTTGGCGGCAATGCGAACCTGCGGGAAGAAGGTCTCGGGACTTCTCCCCAGCAAGAGCAGACCGGCGGCCGTCGGGTGGATGGCCCTGGACTCTTCATTCTGCCAGATCAACCGCGGTTCATCAATGTCTTGCGAATGCTGTCCTCCTCCAGGTCTCTCTCCGGGATGCCGGTGCATGCCGCGACAAGACGGCGACACAGAGCCTTGTCCAACTCGGCTATATCGGCGCGTTCCATGAGACGGGAGTCGAAATCGGAGGCCTGGGCAATGGTCTGCTCGGCAATTGCCGTCTCCTCGGAGGTCGGGCGCATGCCCTGTTTTCCAAGTTCCGTGAGCAACACAGCCCGGACGGATGATTTCAGGCTCTGGTAGTGGGTGAAGCGCTTATAGACATGGCCGTGCTGTTCGTCGCGGATTTCGGCAAAGAGGGCCTTCATCTCCTCATCACGGCGCTCATCCTGCGTATTGTCGCCTTTGACAAAGAAGAAGGTGGGTATTCCCAGCCGTTTGGCCTCGGTGTATTCCCGGTGAGTCGCGGAAAGGCCATCAGCCCCCTTGCGACCGTATTCGAAGCCAACAATCCCGATGTATATGTGGCAAGAACGCAGGGCGCTAAGGTAGGCTACCTCAGCAGAAATGGCCGCCGCCGGAAGCTCCTCGAACAGAATTGCCTCCACATGCCGGCCGAGAAAGGGATCGGACGAAACGAGCTCAGTAATGGCAATGCGTTCGTTTTCGAGCTCTTTCTGAACCGAGCTGACGAATATCCTCAGTTTCTCCACGTGCGATCCTCTGTCTCTTATGGGACTCTCTTGTGTTAGAAATTGTTGAAACATACCAGATTTCTTGAGGTTTTACCAGCTGTTTGACTGGCATGCGCAATTGCCACCGGGAAGTGATTCACCCAATGAAGTTTCGATGAGACGTAGGGTGGACAGATATGATCAAGGGAAAAGGAGTTGCCCGGAGGGGGATTTTTTCATTTTCAAGCATAGATGCTGGAGGACACGCTAACAGATTGAAATGCAACGAGGGGCTAGGCTGTATCGCCTACCCCCTCGTTATTATTGGTGGAGATGATCGGGATCGAACCGACGGCCTATGCGTTGCGAACGCATCGCTCTCCCAACTGAGCTACATCCCCTGATGATTTTCTCAATGTATACCGCAAATTGTACCGGTTGAAAAGGAATTTTCAGTTCTGGATGGGCACGACGACGCTGAATTCCACCCCGATACCGGGGCGGTTGT
This sequence comes from Geotalea toluenoxydans JCM 15764, assembly GCF_001311985.1. GTDB lineage: Bacteria > Desulfobacterota > Desulfuromonadia > Geobacterales > Geobacteraceae > Geotalea > Geotalea toluenoxydans. Next base: position 102,879 of record NZ_BBCJ01000004.1, on the reverse strand, counting down.
TGATATGGATCTTGCCGCAATGGTTGGTGATAATGCGGTTTGCTATGGGAAGACCAAGGCCGGTGCCGGTGTCTTTTGTGGTGTAAAAGGGATTGAAGATGTGGTGAAGAGTTTCCAGCGGAATGCCTCCGCCGGTATCCCTGACCTTGACGGCAACGGCTTTCTGTCCGTCGATGGTTGAGGTCCCGACACGAATGGCAAGCTCACCGCCATTTTTCATCGCTTCCTGTCCGTTGAAGAAAAGGTTGATGAACACCTGTTTCAGTTGTTGACAGTCGCCGAGAAGCGCCTCGATCTTTCGGGGAAAGCGGGTCGTAACCCGGATGCCTTTCTCTTCCAAGGAGGGCCGGACCACTGCCAGAGCGTCCTTAACTATCTCAGAGATATTGCAGGGGGTGTAACAGATTGTTGTCTTCTTGGAGAAAGAAAGGATATCGGTCAGCATCTTCTCCAGTCTCAGCACTTCTCTGACGATCAGGTCGGCACTTTCTTTCTCGTCGGATGCCTTGGCCAGCCTGCCTGCCAACCGCCGTGCAAATCCGCCGATGGCAACCAATGGCCCTTGAGCTCATGGGCAATGCCGGCAGCCATTTCACCTATGGCCGCCAGACGCTCTCCCTGGATGAGCCGGTCCTGGGCCTCCGACAGATCGCGATTGGTATCTTCGATCCGATTATAGAGGATGGAATTCTGGATGGCCATGCCGGCCTGATTGGTGAAGAGTTGTAAAAAGCGCAGGTTATCTTTGCTGATAGGCCTTCCTTCGAGGCTGTTGTCGACCACGATGACCCCTACCACCTTTTCACGGGCTATGAGGGGGGCGACAGCGAAGGAGCTGATGCCGAAGCGCTTGATGAAAGTATGATCCGCCTGCTTTTCGCGGGCGGCCACGGGCACATAGATCAGCCGTTTTTCCAGCACGGCCCGGGACGCCAGGTTCAGTGACTTGTCCAACTCCAGACGGCTGGCCATTACCTTTTGATTGAAGTCGGATTGTCGCTGGCAGACCATGCTATCATCGGAGATATCCCAGCGACTGGCCAGGATATCCTCAGACTCGTTGAAGGGATCGGTGCAGCGAGCTGCTGTTTCCCTGGTCACGCCAAGCATTCCCTGCATGATTCCTGACCTTTTGTTGATAAGGAAAAGCATGGCCCGGTCGAAAAAGGGAGCCGGCCCCGAAGTAAGCGCCGTCAGGGTAAGGTGGATCAGCTTGTTCAGTTCAATGGTGGAAAGGATGGTATTACTGACACGGTAGAGAAGGGACAGGTCTTTCAGTTTTTTGTCATTTTCAGCAGAAAGGTTGGTCAACAATTGAAGGGCAATGGTTTGCACCTGCTCCAGGACCTTTTTCCTGGTAGCGGTCAGGCTCTCGTTTGGCCCCAGGCCGATGGCGAGAACGCCAAAAAATCGGTCATTGCGTGAGATGGGTTCGCAAAGAAATTCGACTTCACTACCATGCCTGGTTTCGTCGGCATGGAGAGCCTGCGGAGGGATAGAGAGCGGAATTCTTCTGGCAGCACAAATTCCGGCGCCGCCCTGTCCTGGTGGGATATTGCATGGAGTCATGGTGCCCGGATCGGCGCTGCTTATTTTCCTGGACAGGCATCCTTGATACTGATCATGGAGATAAATGGTGACGGATGTTAGCTGGAGTGAACCGGCAAGACGTTTGACAAGAGATTTCAACTTCTGGAGAGAAGTGCGGTTTGGGGCGTCGGCTATGCGCACCGCATAACTCAAGAGGTTGTACCTGTCCCGAAAGGTCATGGCAAAACTCCGGCGGGATGTGTAGTGGAGGGTGAAAAGTCAGAGCATACTGAAAATTATCGCAGCTTTTCTTTCTGTTCCTGATCCATTTTGCAGTCAATGCAAAGGGTGGTTACCGGGCGTGCTTTGAGTCTCGCTTCACTGATGTCTTCTTCGCATACTTCGCAGATGCCGAAGGTGCCGTCCTCGATACGCTGAAGTGCTTCCTTGATCTTGTTGATGAGTTTCCGTTCCCGGTCCCTGATGCGCAATTCGAAGTTGCGATCCGATTCCTGGGTAGCCCGGTCATTTGGGTCGGGAAAATTCGTCGTGTCCGAGGTCATTTCCGATACGGTCCTGCCGGCTTCTTCCCTGAGGACGCGGATCTCTTCCAGCAGCACGTTTTTAAAATACTCAAGCTTTTCTGAATCCATGGACTTCACCATCCTTTGCTAAATCATTATAATATTAAAAAGGAATTTAACTATTTAGTAAAGGAAAATTTTGTGGTCAAGCCTGCCGAGGAGTGACCTAAAAGACCTTGTCCAGGCTTCGTCTACCGATTTCACGCCAATGAGTTCAAGACCCTTTGCTTTAACCTGTTTCAGATTGCCGGCTGGAAGGATGCAGCGGCTGAATCCCAGCTTGGCGGCTTCCTTGACTCGAAGCTCGGGCTGGGTAATACCTCGCACTTCTCCGGTCAGACCCACCTCCCCCAAAAGGAGGGTGTTGCCGGCTATGGGCTTGTCAAGGTGGCTTGAAGCGACGGCAACAACCATGCCCAGGTCGGCGGCAGGCTCATTCAGTTTTACCCCGCCCGCCACGTTCAGAAAAATGTCCTGGCCCGCCAGCGACAGCCCCACTTTTTTCTCAAGAACAGCCACAAGCAGGGACAGACGGTGATGATCGACGCCAATGGTTGTGCGGCGAGGAACACCAAGTGAAGAGGCACTGACCAGGGCCTGCAGCTCGACGAGGACTGGGCGACTCCCTTCCAGAGACGCCACGACCACAGAGCCGGAAGCCCCGATGGGCCGTTCGGAAAGGAAAAGCTCGGAGGGATTTCTGACCTCGCAGAGCCCTCCTTCCTTCATTTCGAAGACACCGATCTCGTTGGTGGAACCGAACCGGTTTTTAACCGCACGCAGAATCCTGAACGGATGACCGCTGTCCCCTTCAAAGTAGAGGACGGTGTCAACAAGATGTTCCAGCACTCGTGGGCCGGCTATGGCGCCATCTTTGGTCACATGGCCGACAATGAAGACCGGAATGCCGCTCCCTTTCGCCATTATCATCAGCCGGCCGGCTGTCTCACGCACCTGACTGACGCTGCCGGGTGCCGATTCCAGCCCTGAGGTGAAGATAGTTTGAATGGAGTCGATAACTATCGCCTTCGGCTGCATCCTGGCAATATGGGCAAGGATGTTTTCCAGGGCCGTTTCGGCCAGGACGTAGAGGCCAGGGGCATTGACTCCCATTCTCGCGCCGCGCAACTTGATCTGCCGGGCGGACTCTTCTCCGGAAACATAAAGGACGGCGCCGGCCTTAGCCACGTGGTTCATGGCCTGCAGAAGCAAGGTAGATTTACCGATACCGGGATCACCACCGATAAGGACCAGGGAACCTGCCACCAGCCCTCCCCCCAGCACCCGGTCGAACTCTGAGATGCCGGTGGGAAGATGCATCTCTGCTTCCCCACCGACCTGGTTGATCGGCAAGGGGGGGCCTCCGGGGAGTGACCTGCTGGCGGCTGCCCCGGATTTAATGGCAACTTCTTCCTCCATGGTATTCCATGCCCCGCAGTCGGGGCATCGGCCAAGCCACTTGGCGGACTGGTAGCCGCATTTCTGGCAACTGTAAAGGGTCTTTGTTTTCAATGTCTTATCCCTCTTTGTACTGGCCCGGATAGTAGTCCCTTTCTCCAGGGGTGTCAACAGCGACCCTTGTGGCGGCTATCGGTGTATTAGTTTGACAATGATTTTGACATTAATATAAAATTCCTTTTCTACCATTATCCTGCGTAAACAGGGAAACGATGAATTTAGGCACCGAATCCATATTGAAGCTGGTACGCCCCAAGACAGAAAAGCCTGGAAACCCCGGTCCTATTCTGGCAGATATTTACAAGGCAATGAGAGCCATCGGCTTTTATCCCGAAGCACCCGAAGCGCGAGGAGATAGTCACCAATGTCTATAATACCTTAGGGCATTTTGTGCAGGAAAAAGAACTGGCATTGACCATCAGCCGGGCAGGGTTCTCCTACGCAGGTGAGCCGATAAAGGCAGAGTTGAACCAGATGGTTGTCAGCCTTGCCGCTGAGTTGTTCATCCGCAGGATTCAGCAGCTTACATTTCTCCCGGATCTGTCCCTCGATGACCTGCGTGCGTTCCTGCACCTGTTGTCCATGGACCAAAAGAATCTTGCGCTTTCCGGGGGGATGGCACAGCTGATGCCGGCAAGGGGCATACGAACAATATGGGCCAATGAGATAGATCTGTCGGTGATCTGGGAAAAGCGGCAGGCGCTTGAAGAGAAAATGGAGTCTGGAGATGCGCTGGCCAAAACGGACGAAGAGGGACCTGAATGGGCTGCGGAGGAAGAAGGTTCTTATCCCGCAGACAGTGGGAACACTGATACAGATACCTTGATGGAACTGCTTGCCCGAATGGACCGGGAAACCGACGACAACCGCTACCAGCAGTTGGCCCGCAATCTGGCCAGCAAGGCAGAAGGTTTCAAAGAAAGAGCTGTTTGCGCCCCTCTTTTTCTGGTTTTGCATGCGCTCCTGCAGCATAATGAAGATACAAACCGGTCCCAAGTGCAGAGAGATTATGCTGTTTTTACCCTGGAGCAAATTGCTGAAGGGGTTACGATCGATTTTCTTCTGCAGCACATGGAGAGCAAGAGTCCGCTGGAGACGGCAAAGATTTATCCCATACTTAAAAAACTGGGGGCAAAGATTGCTATGTGATCATTCAGAGGCTCTGCCTGGCTGACGGCTTCATGCCCGAAAATCACTTGCAGCAGCACTGCTCGCCATCGGCCAGCCGGCGGTTCCTCCGCTTCTCGCCATGCTCAAGGACGAGAGATGGTATGTGGTCCGGAACATGGTGGCCATTTTAGGGCAGATCGGCTGCAGGGACAGCGCCAATGCCTTCAGGCCGGCGCTCTATCATGGCGATCAGCGGGTAAGGAAGGAAACTATCCATGCGCTGGTAAAAATCGGCGGCAAAGATGCCGAATCCATGATTATCGAGCTTATTGAAGATGCAGACCCGGCCATTGTCCTTCATGCCATAATGTCTCTGGGTCTTTTAAAGAGCGATGCCGCCGTGCAACTGCTGATCCAGATTATTGAAAAATCGGATTTTTCTCCAGGCAAATCAAGGTAAAGAAGGAAGCGATCATCGCCCTTGGCAGGATTGGTGACAGACGGGCCGTCACCCCACTGCTCAGCCTGCTTGGATCAAACAGCTGGCTGCCATGGAGTAAGTGGGACGAAATGAAGATTGTGGCCGCTACGGCGCTTGGCCGACTCGGAGATGAAGCAGCGCTCCCTTCTCTGAACGCTTGTGCGGCAAGGGGCGGATCTCTGGGGAAAGCCTGCAGTGACGCGGTTGACAATATCGAGAGGGTGGCGGAAGGTCTCTATGAGTGAAATCAGCCAGGAAATCGCCCAGCGCATGGCGACACTGCTGTCGGGTTCGATCAAGGGAGTCGGCTTTTACCCCTCCGGCCATCCAGCCATTCTCAACCCGCTTCAGGAAATTGTGACCATTGTTGAGACAGCCCTGCGAGCTCACCCCGAGGTCAGGCTGGGAGTTGTGGATGGGGTCTTATTTGTCGAGAAGCAGCTGTTTTTCGCACCATCCACAAGCATTGAAGAGCTGGCAACCCGCCTGCAGGAGAAGGAAATCACCGGCATCATCCTCAGTCCCGGTATTAACGTCAGCGGACTTGCCCGGTTCGTTACCCTCCTGGGAAAGAATCAACTGAAGGCTGAACAGATCAACACCGAAATCAGCTCCCAGGGGATAACGGGTCTCTCCATCATCACGGCCATGGATGAGGACCAGGAAGAGATTCAGCAGGAGGAAGCCTGCCTCAGGACTCGTCATGAAGCCCTCGAAACGGTGGAGCAGATCTTCAGGGAAGTTGAGCTGGGCAGAATTCCCGGCAGCGACAGAATATCAACCGTGGTCCGGGAAATGGCTTCATTGGCGGTCAAGGATTCGGCAGCACTGCTGGCGTTATCGATGATCAAGGACTACGACAACTATACCTTCAATCACAGTGTCAATGTGGGGGTAATTTCCATGACCATCGCCTCCCATATGGATCTTGGGCGGGAGGAAATAGAGACGGTCGGCATGGCCGGTTTCCTCCATGATGTGGGAAAGGTCCGCATAGAAAAGAGCATCCTTAACAAGCCAGGAAAATTGACGACAATTGAATACGAAGAGATGAAGAAACATACCGAATCGGGCATTGAAATCATCGTTAAAATGAAAGGAATCAATCCAAAGGTGGCACAGGCCGTGCTTGGACACCACATCGGCTATAATCGTAAGGGTTACCCCGAGTGGGCAAGGGAAATGCCATTCACCTCAATGAGCGAAATTGTTGCCGCTGCCGATTGTTATGACGCCATCACTACGGTCCGCGTTTACCAAAAGTCATACAACCCCAGAGAGGCCATTGCCCACCTGCAGACGATAGCGGGTTCTTATTTGAATGGCGATATAGTGGATAAGTTCAAAGAGATGATGGGGCCGTACCCGGTAGGAACGGTGGTGAGGCTGGATAATAATGAAATCGCCATTGTCTACCGGCCGAATCTCCAGGTGTCTGAAGCACCGAAGGTGAAGATTGTAATGGATGCTGCCGGCAAAAGACTTGCTATACCTCTGCGCAGGAAGCTGGTTGACGAAAAGGGAAATACCTACGCCAGAATTGTGGCGGTAGTAGATCCTCTAGTGAAAAATATCGATATTGCCGGCTGTCTCAACATGTCTTCAGCAAGGTAGGTCGGTCTTCGGCAGGCAAAAAACCTGCTATGACAGCGCCAGCCGCCCCAGGGCAGAAGCCGCTGCTTCCCTGGTCGCTGCGTGAGGTGACTGCATCAGCGAAATCAGACGTTCCTCAAGCTGCAGGTTCCCGATCAGCCAAGTGTCCGGGCCGCTTCTGCATCAAGAAGTCCATCGCCCGCATCGAGGAACGGCAACAGGATAGGGACCAGGGATGGATCCCTGAAGTTGGCCAATGCCGCGATGGCCTTTGCCTGATGGCTGAATTCGGCTCCTTCAGCTTGTCGACGAGCGGCATTAACGTGGAAGGATTGGCCAGTTTGCCCAGCACCTCAATGGCTGCCGATTTTATATCTTCTTCCGGACGGGAGATGCAGTAAAGAAGCGGAGGAATAGCCTTCTCTCCCCCTAATTGCCCCAGTGCATAAATGGCCTTTATCTTTGCAGAGCGGTTCCCTTTTTTCAACAGATCGAGAATTTCTTCCCGGCTACCGAGCCCTTCCAGGCATTCCAGAGAATGTGCCGCAGCGGCGCGCACCGCTTCACTTGAATCCTTGAGTGCGGCAATAAGAGCTTGACGTCGTTTGTTGAGGGCTTTTGAATCCATTGGGTATTTCTATCAAAAAAGGACACGTTGGACAATAAATTTCATTTTGGGAGTTTTTTCATGGGTATGAATCTAAAGGCAGCCCTGCTTTCGGGCCTGGTGCTCCCCGGTTTGGGCCAGCTCTATAAGGGGTGCAAAATCAAGGGTTCCATAATGATCGCGCTGGTGAACATCTTTCTCATCGGAGCGCTCCTGTTCGCCCTTAAAGGAGTCGCAAAAATAATCGTTTCTTCGAAAATGCCCGGCTCACCGGATATGCGACAGGTGCTGGAAACAATGAGGAATGATACCCCTGCTGCCAGATGGTTGTTGGCTGCTTTTTTCGGCCTTTGGCTCTATGGTGTGGCCGATGCCCTTCTGGGTAGAAGGAAATAGCCGGAAGATTTTTGTACACGCAACCAACGGAGTTATTGGTTTGACAAATGCAGCTCAAATGTGCGATAAACTAACGCTGTTTTGGATTTGCAGGCAAATTTGCCAGGCAGATGGGAGAGATGATGTTATATTCACAAGTACTTGCCACCGGCGGCTTCGTCCCGGTAAACGCCATAGCTAATAGTTACTTCGATTATCTGGTGGAGGACGCTGATGAATGGATACGCTCGCGGACGGGAATAAGGGAGCGGCGATTTGCCTCTGCAACTGAATCCACCTCTGACCTGGCCACTTCAGCTGCAAAAGATGCCCTGCAAAAGGGGAAGATAGACCCGCTATCCATTGACTGCATCATCGTTGCAACATCGACTCCCGATATGATCCTGCCTACAGCCTGCATGGTGCAGAAGAATATCGGGGCAGCAAACGCCTTTGCCTTCGACATGAATGCAGTTTGCAGCAGTTTCATCTACGCAGTGGAGACGGCCGACAACTTCATCAGGTCCGGCAAGTATGGGAAAGTCCTCGTCATTGGCGCCGATACCTATTCCAAAATACTTGATATGCAGGACAAGACCTCCTGCCCTCTTTTCGGTGACGGCGCCGGCGCTTGATTCTCGGATCCACTCAGGAGAAAAAGGGCATATTGCAGAGCATTGTCAAAAGCGACGGCAACGGTTGGGAGCTGATCCAGGTGCCATCATCCGGGTCAAGGAAACCAATAACCGCCGAGACCATAGCGGCAAAGGAAAATACCTTCAAGATGGCCGGGAAAAGCGTCTTCATCTTTGCCACGGACGTCATTCCGCAAATCATCGGGGAAGTCACCGCCAAGGCCGGTATCCGCCCTGACCAGCTCGACCATATCATTCCCCATCAGGCAAATGTCCGCATTATCGATTTCATTTCCAAAAAGACCGGCATCAACAAGGACAGATTCCTGCTCAATCTTGACCGTTACGGCAATACTGCAGCTGCTTCCGTCGGCCTGGCACTGGACGAGAACGTGACCAGCGGCAAGATCAAACCGGGCCATCTGGTCCTGATCATGGGCTTCGGTGGCGGACTCTCCTGGGGGGGCATCCTCATCCAGTTTTAATACCCGCCAGCCCTTCCTCCAATTTCAACACCTCAAGACCAGCCTTCGTAAAAATCTCCACCAGCAGTGTTGCCGGCGCCTTTTTCTTCCAGCCGCCATGGAATTTGTCGGCGGCGAGCAGAATACCTCCCAGGTTCAATCTCGCCGCCAGTCCTGCGACCGCCTTTTCCAGCGCCACTTTTTCGTGGAGAAAAGGACCTCCCAGAATGCCATTACAGAGGATCGCGTGGAATCGTTCGGCTGTAGCCGGTGTACCGACAATGTCTTCCAAACGGAAAGCCATTCTCTTGGAGATTTCATCGCTGAACAATGGCGCCACATGACGTTGGTAATTAGCCTGACGCTGCAGATCATGGGGAAAAAAGACATGGGCGGCGGCAAACAGCTCGAACGGTTCAATGGTTGAACCGCAGATGTGGAAAGTTTCCGGGCAATGACCGCAATCCAGCAGCAGTGCCGCCAGTTCATAGGTCCCTTCACCGCAGCCGCAGGCAGCATCAAGGCAGTTAATCCCATCGTTGAATCTGCGCCTGTTTTCCCTGAGCCAGTCCTTCAGGAAGTCCAACTGCTTCGGATAACGGTTAAAACCGCCCCCGTATCGTGGCGGCAGAAAATTGAGAAAGAAGAAATGGCGCCTCTTTTTCTCGTCGGCGAGGAGGCTGCGCAGCAGCTCGGCAGGGTTGGCACTTGTCACGAGAGATTGAAGCTCATGCAAGGCATCGGGCCAGCTGGGAGCGCTGTGAATGGCCGAAGCACCAAGGAACGGTGTGAATAAGGTTGCTTGGCAAAAAATCGATTGAATACGGGAATTATTCGATCAAGAGGAAACAGGAGCTCGGCAAAGGCCTGCATTTCATGGGTTATGACCAGTCCCGGCACCCACAGGCCATGGGTAATGCTCGTGGCATAGCAGTGAAATAAACGGTCAAGTCGGGAAATGCGTAGGTCAAGGTCATGATCTTCGATCTTCCCCGGCACCAGCAGGTGGGCGAGACGTTCTTCTGCAACTTTTGAGGCAAGGCTGGGATGAACACTGAAAGGCATCTGCATGAATCAGTTTTCCTTGCAATGACGTACGGCAATGCCAAAGGGCACCCCTCTTTATACACTTTAGCGGATTTTGTCAACGCTGGTTCAAGCGGCAGTTACTGTTTTTTGTCCAGAAGGGCCTTGAGCAGGGAGGGATTTTCAGGGCGAGGGGATGATTTCCTGGTGATGAGATCACGAACCGAAAGAAGATCCTTTTTCAGCGTCTCTCCGTTTCTTACCAGTATGCGGGTACGGGCATCGCTGCGCACGTATGGCGCCAGCAGATTGATTGCCTCGGATATCAGTTGACTGACAACCACCCGCTCCCGATAGTTTTCAAACTGCCCGGTTTTCAGACGTTCCTTGATAGTCGTAAATTCATTGGAAAAGTAAGTCAACACTGTTCCATAAACATTTGTCTCATCTGTCATTATTATAATCCCGTATGGATGTTGTCGTGCCAAGCACCAGAGTCAGGTGCTTTTGGCGGCTTAAAAAACTTTTCGGCGATGGACCTTTTTTCTTTAAGGAATAATGTCCGGCCGGAAAAAGAGCGCAGCAAGCTGCTCTTGCCATAATTGTGGCTAAACAACTGCTTTTTTGTTATGCTTTTCAGGTTCAATGCCGTTTATTCCAATTGCTGCAACCGTTGCCATGACCGCTTTTATCTCCAGCCAAAAAAAAATTGTCGCCGCCATTGCACCAGACGATGCCAGTGTCTCCCTTGCCGGACTGAAAGGCTCTGCTCCCGCCTACATTCTTTCCCGCCTGTGGGATGAGCACTCTCGGCTTCTTTTCATAATCACACCTGACACCGACACAGCAGAGGAGCTGTACCGGGAGATGCGCTTTTATTCCGGCAGCGATGAGCGGGTTCTCTATTTCCCCCCCTGGGATACGACCCCGTTCGACACGGCCTCTCCCCATGGCGATATCGTAGGGCAGAGGCTCAACGTCTTGTTCCGCATGATGGACGGCAGGGCCGGCGCTGTGATTGTTCCCCTGCCCGCACTGATGCAGAAGGTCCTGCCGCGAAAAACCCTTGGTCAAATTTCCCAGTATATCGTCGCCGGTGAAGAGGCGGAGCGGGATCTGCTGCTTGAGAAACTGGTCAAGTTAGGCTACTCTCACGTGCCGCTGGTGGAGGATCGGGGTGGGTTTTCCATCCGGGGAGGAATACTGGATATCTTCCCCCCGGACCTGCCGACACCGGTCCGTATCGAGTTCTTCGGCGATTTCGTCGACACCATCCGCACCTTTGACCCGGTTACCCAGCGCTCCCTGCAGCCGTTGCAGGAGTTGATCCTTCTCCCTTCACGCGAGGTGGTCATCTCCGAAGAAGTCCTGACAGCTTTTGCACCCCGGCTGAAAAGAAGGTGCGACGCCCTTGAGATACCTGCTACCAGACGTCGTGAACTACTGGAGCAGCTGCAGAGCGCCATCTACCCCCCCGGGGTCGAGTACCTTCAACCCCTGTTCCACCCTGACCTGGAAAACCTTTTTGACTACTGCGGTGAAGATTTCCTCAAGGTCATCTACGACCCTGCAGCCATGGCAGCAGCGGAGAATGGTTTTGCCGAAGAACTTGCGGATGGTGAACGTAAATCATTGGAAAGGGACAGCATTGTCTGTGAGAGAAATGATCTCTTTCTGGATCAAGAGCAGCTTGGCAGCTACCTTGACCGGGGGCGGCGCTATCCATCCCCTTCCTGGAGATAGCCGGCGGCAGGGACGCCGGTCAGACCATCCGACTTCAGGTGCAGGACAACAGCTGCTTCAAGCTGGATGTTACGGCCGAGGGTGAAGGAGTGCTGAAACCCCTGGTGGAAAAGCTTCTTGCCCGGCAGGCCGAACAAAAACATGTGCTCATGGTTTGCCACCAGCGCAATCAGGCCCAGCGCCTTTATGAGATGCTTTCCCATTACAATCTGCCGCTGGCTCTCTCGGAACGGGATTTTCCCGGTGAGTTGGGGCGTTCCGACAGCCAGTTGCGCATCATGGTCGGGGATATCTCACGGGGATTCCAGCTAGATGAAGACCAGTTGGCAGTTATTGCCGAGGAGGAGATCTTCGGCGTCAGGATCAAACGCCGTGGCGTTTCCGAGGCGAGAAGGAAGCAGCTTCTTACTTCCCTGGCCGAACTGAAGCCCGGCGATTACATGGTGCACATCGATTTCGGTGTCGGCATCTACCGGGGACTGCAGCATCTCACCTTTTCCGGCATGGAAGGTGATTTCCTGCTCCTGGAATACGCCGGAGCCGACAAGCTTTACCTGCCGGTGGACCGGATCAACCTGGTGCAGCGTTACGTGGGGGCCGAGGGAGTTGAACCCCATGTGGACAAGCTGGGTGGGGCCGGCTGGGAGAAAACCAAGGCCAAAGCCCGGGCAGCCATCCAGGAAATGGCCGGCGAGCTGTTGAAGATATATGCAGCACGCCAGGTGGAAGAAGGTCACGCCTTTTCGCCTCCCGATGAGCTTTACCAGGAATTCGAGGCGGCCTTCGCCTATGAGGAAACCCCTGACCAGCAGGCGGCAATCGAGGACGTGTTGCTCGACATGGAGAGCAAGAAGCCAATGGACCGGCTGATTTGCGGCGATGTTGGCTATGGCAAGACCGAGGTTGCTCTGCGTGGCGCCTTCAAGGCAGTCATGGACGGCAAACAGGTGGCTGTGTTGGTTCCGACGACCATTCTCGCCCAGCAGCACATGGAAACCTTTTCTGCGCGTCTGAAATCATACCCGGTGAAGGTGGAAATGCTCTCCCGCTTCCGCACCCCCAAGGAGCAGAAGGAGATCATCGAGGGGGTGAAAAACGGGACGGTGGACGTTGTTATCGGCACCCATCGTCTCCTGCAGAAGGACATCGTATTCAAGGACCTGGGGCTACTCATCATCGACGAGGAGCAGCGTTTCGGGGTGACCCACAAGGAGAGGCTGAAGAAATACCGGGCGGTGGTCGACATCATGACCCTGACCGCCACCCCTATTCCCCGGACACTTTACATGTCGCTGATGGGCATCAGGGACCTTTCCATCATCGATACCCCTCCGGTGGATCGGCTTGCCATTAAAACCTTCGTTGCCCGCACTTCCGATGATTTGATCCGCGAGGCGGTGCTCAGGGAATTGCGCCGGGGGGGACAGATTTTTTTCGTCCACAACCGGGTACAGACCATCGGCGCCATGGCGGAGCACCTGCAAAGGATCGTCCCCGAAGCGAAGATAGCCGTCGGGCATGGACAGATGGAGGAGAAGGAGCTGGAAAGGGTGATGCTTTCGTTCATGCATGGGGAAAGCAACCTGCTGCTTTGTACGACCATCATCGAATCCGGCCTGGACATTCCCACTGCCAATACCCTCATCGTCAACCGGGCCGACACCTTCGGGCTTTCTCAGCTCTACCAGCTGCGCGGCAGGGTCGGGCGCTCCAAGCAGCGCGCCTACGCTTACCTGCTCATACCCGGCGAGGGTGCCATATCGGCAGATGCCAGGGAGCGGCTGAAGATCATTCAGGAGCTGACCGAGCTGGGAGCCGGATTCCGCATTGCGACCCACGATCTCGAGATCAGGGGTACCGGTGATTTGCTGGGTGCACGTCAATCTGGCGATATTGCTGCGGTAGGTTTCGAGCTCTATACCGAGTTGCTGGAAGAAGCAATCAGACAGTTGAAGGGTGAAGAGCTTGCGGAACGGGTGGAGCCGGAGATCAAGCTGCGTATTCCGGCGTTTATCCCCGAGGATTATGTCCGAGAACCGAACCAGCGGCTGATCATCTACAAACGCCTTACCCAGGCAACTTCAGAGGAGGATGTGGCGGAGATAATGGGCGAGCTTGTCGATCGCTTCGGCAAACTGCCGCTGGCGGCCCTCTATCTGGTTGAGGTCATGAAGCTGCGGGTAGCGCTGAAGGCAATGCTGGTCAAGGAGATAGAATTCGACGGCAAAAAGCTGGTTCTCTCCTTCCACCAGAAGACTCCCGTTTCACCAGACACCATCATTGGCTTGATCCGTCAACAACCGAAAAAATACCAGTTTACCCCCGATTTCCGTCTTTGCGCCGAACTTGCCGACACCTCCTTTGATGGCGTACTCAAGGAGGCGGGAAATCTCTTGAAAACCCTAGGGTGATGTGCTACTTATAAAAGACTGAGAAAATATTAATATAATCTAAGGAGTCATGGCGTGAACTACAGACAAACTGGAAAGCTATTCTTTGTCGCACTCTGCTTTACCGCAGTTTTCGGCTGCAAGGGGCAAACAGGTACCGGAGCCAAGGAAGAAAAGAAATCCGGGCCGGTCTTGGCAGAGGTCAATGGCTCGACCATTACCGGCAGTGATTTCAATAAAGAGGTGGAAGCGCTTCCCCCATACCTGAAGCCAATGGCAGAAACAGTGAAGGCAAGAAGGAGCTGCTCGATACCATGGTGGTCCGGGAGCTCATTCTCCAGCAGGCGAAGAAGGATGGTATCGACAAGAGTCAGGCTGTGGCCGACAAGCTGGAAGAGTTGAAAAACCGGATTATCGTTGAGGCATTCCTGAAGAAAAAAGTCGAGGAGCAGGCAAATATAGGCGACGCTGAGCTTCAGGATTTTTACAATAAGAACAAGGAAAAGTTCCGCACTGGCGAACAGGTAAGGGCGAGCCACATTCTGGTGAAAACCGAGCCCGAGGCGCAGGAAATCCTCAAGCAGCTCAAGGCAGGGGGCAACTTCGAAGAGTTGGCGAAAAAACAATCCATCGATGCAGCCGCTGCAAAAGGAGGAGACCTGGGCTGGTTCGGCAAGGGTCCATGCTCCCCGAATTCGAGAACGTAGTTTCAGCCTCAAGGAAGGTGCAACCTCTGGCATAGTCCAGACCAAGTACGGTTACCACATCATCAAGCTCACGGGAAAACGTCCTGCAGGGGTCAGACCTTTGGATGAGGTGAAAGAGCAGATTAAAGCGGCCATCCTTCCCGAGAAACAGCAGGAAGTGTTCAAGAAGCTAAAGGAAGATCTGAAAAAGGGCGCCAAGGTCACGGTGAAAGAAGATGCACTCAAGACACTGGACGGTGAAAAACCTGCAGATAAATCTAACGCGCAGCCGCCAGCACCGGACAAGAAATAACCACCCTTTTTACTTTTGGAACTGCGGCCGGGCGTTTCGTCCGGCCGCTTTTTTGCACTAACCCGAGCCCATGGAAGCCATTATGAACAAGTTCTTGCTTTATTTTGCCGTCGGTGTCCTCTTCATTTATCCCGCAGCTGCGAAAGGGGAGCTGATCACTGCAGTTGCCGCCATTGTCAACGACGATATCATTACCACCCTTGAAGTGCAGAAAGAGACTGGCCAGATAATCAAGGAGATGGAGAAAAAAGAAACTGCCGAGACTCCGGACAAGGCTGCATTAGGCAAAATTGCACTTGACCGCCTGATAGACAAAAAGCTGGTTGAGCAAAAGATCAAAGAGCTGGATATCAAGGTTCCCGAAGAGGAACTGAGACAGTCCATTGAGGATGTAAAGAAACAGAACAACCTGACGCAGGAAGCTTTAGTCGCTGCCCTTGCAGGACAAGGACTTTCTTTTGAACAGTACAAGACCCAACTCAGGGAACAACTTGAGCGCCTGAGGCTGATGAGCCAGGAAGTGCGCTCAAAGATTCAGGTTGGGGAGCGTGAAATCAGGGAATATTACGAAGCCAATCACAACCGTTACGGCGAGGAAGAGTTCTTCCGCGCCCGCCACATCTTCTTCAAGGTCGACAAAAATGCGCCGGAGAGTGAAGCGGCAAAGGTAATGACGACGGCAACGCAGGTTTTGCAGGAGGCTCGGAGCGGCAAGGATTTCGCCGAGCTGGCCAGGCAGTTCTCGGACGACCCTGCGGCAAAAAAGGATGGCGGAGACCTTGGTACCTTTAAAAAAGGGGACATGATAGGGGAGATCGAAGCCGCAGTCAGCGGCATGAAACCCGGAGAGGTCAGCGATCCGGTCAAGACTGCCGCCGGTTTCCATATCATCAAGCTGGAAGAACGCAGCAAAGGCAAACCGCGGCCCTTTGAAGAGGTAAAGGCGGAAATCGAAGATCTTCTCTATAAAAAGAAATCGGAAGAGCGATTCAACCAGTGGGTCAACGATCTTCGCAAAGAGGCCGCCATTGAAATAAAGCAGTGACAAAAGGCGCTGCATTCCAGGTAGTTAGCATTTGCAGTAGTTTTACAAGCCTTTCTTCGACAGTTCTTCCAGCAACTGCCGTTGTGGTCCGGTCAGCTGTTCCGGCACCTTTACCCCGACCCTGACGAAGAGATCACCGCGTCCGGACTGCCAGGCGCGGGAATCCAAGCCCCTTCAGCCGGATCTTCGTGCCCGGCTGGATGCCTGCCGGGATCTTGATCCTCTTGGTCCCATCCATGGTCGGCACATCCAGGGAGGCACCCAAGGCCGCTTCCGTGAACCTCACCTCCTGGGAGACGACGATGTCATCACCTTCCCGCTGCAGTACCGGATCTCCTCCGACTTTCACCGTAAGATAAAGGTCGCCGTTAGGCCCGCCATGGATGCCACTGCCCCCCTTACCCTGCAGCCTCAGCTTGGCACCGTTTTCAATGCCGGCAGGGATCTTTACCGAAAGCTCCTCCCGCTGGCCGTCCTTCATGTAGGCAATGCGTTTTTCACAGCCGCTGAACGCTTCGCGAAAGGACACGTTCGCTTCCATGGAGAAGTCGTCACCCTTGTGGGGTCTCTGGGCGAACCGACCACCCCCCTGTTGGAAGCCACCAAAACCGCCGCCGAAGATGCGGGAAAATATGTCGTCGGTGCCGAAGCCTTTGTCCTTGAAAAGGTCCCCCACATCGAAACCGCGGAAAATATCCTCCTGGGAGAAGCGCTGGTGAAAGCCGGTATCGCCGAACTGGTCGTACTGTGCCTTTTTTTGGGGATCGGAGAGAACCGCATAGGCTTCGTTTATCTCCTTGAATTTTTCCTCAGCCTCCTTATTGCCAGGGTTTTTGTCCGGGTGATATTTGACGGCCAGCTTTCGGTAAGCTTTCTTGATCTCGTCGGCAGATGCCCCTTTTTTCAACCCAAGCACCTGATAATAGTCGGTGGTTGCCATGAATGTCCTTTCGCCATATATTCAATTTCAATTCGGAACAGCCAATGTAATGGCGCAAAGTTCTTATGTCAACCATTGTAACACCAGCGTATGCCTTGACAAGAAAGGTTAGAAGGGCTTAGTATTCAGCTGTTCCAGCCCCATAAAGCCCAACAGGGAGAGCACAAAATGAAAAAAGCGATAATTGTAGGCGGCGGCATTTCCGGTCTTGCAACAGCCTGGCTCCTGCGGGAGAAGGCAAAAAACGCCGGGATGGAACTGGAAATAGCCCTTTTGGAGAAAGAAGAGCGGGTCGGTGGAAAGATCAGGAGCATTAAAGCAGATGGTTATCTCTGCGAATGGGGCCAACGGTTTTCTCGACAACAAGCCCCAGACTCTGGACCTGTGCCGGGACCTGCAGGCTGATTCGCAGCTTCTGCGCAGCAATGATAATGCAAGAAAACGTTTCATCTACTCTGAAGGCGTTTTGCACCAACTGCCTGAGAACGGTCCCTCTTTCTTCAAAAGCAAGCTTATCTCCTGGCCCGGAAAGTTGCGCCTCGCATTGGAACCCACCCCCTTAATCACCAAAGCGCCTGATGGAGTGGACGAGACATTGGCTGCCTTCGGCCGACGCCGACTTGGTGACGAAGCGCTACGCAAGCTGATAGCGCCCATGGTTTCCGGCATTTTTGCCGGTGATCCTGAGACCATGTCCCTGCAGTCCTGCTTCCCGAGGATTGCCGAACTGGAACGTGAATACGGCGGACTGGTCATGGCCATGGTCAAGCTGGCGAAAAAGAAAAAACAGGAACTTGCCGAAGGTAAAGCGGTGGCAAGTGCGGCAGGGCCGGGCGGCATTCTCACCTCGTTCCGTGATGGTCTCCAGACCTTGACCGAAATCATCCGCGGCCAGCTGGGTTGCGAAATGCTCTCTGTCGGTGAAGAGGTTGTCAGGATCTGCAAGGGAAGCTCGGTACCGTACCGGGTCGAGACAGCCAGCAGGGATCTTGATGCCGACGTGGTCGTGCTGGCGACCCCGGCCTACGCTACGGGGAAGATGCTGGAAGGACTGGACAGTGCCATGACCGGCATCCTTGGTCAGATCCCCTATGCAACGATGAGCGTTGTCTGCTTCGGTTATGAGCAGGATAAGATCAGCCATGACCTGAACGGGTTCGGCTATCTGATTCCCAAGGGAGAAGGAATGAATATCCTCGGTACCCTTTGGGATTCCAGCATCTTCGAGAACAGGGCGCCCCAAGGCAGGGTGCTGCTGCGAAGCATGATGGGCGGAGCCTGTTTTCCCGAGTACATCAAGCTATCCGATGAGGAGGTGCAACGCAGGGTATGTGACAACCTGAAGACCATCATGGGAATAGCTGCGCCACCAGATTTTGTCAGGATCTTCCGCCACGAAAAAGCAATCCCCCAGTACACCGTCGGGCACGGCAAAAGGCTGCAGGCCTTGCTGGATGCCGGACGGAATCACCAGGGGCTTTTGCTTACCGGCAACAGCTACCGAGGCATCGGTCTCAATGACTGTGTGGCGGCAGCCGAGAGGAGCAGCAACGAGGTTATGGAACATCTGCAGAAAAGATAGCTGCCGGTTGGGGCAGAGCACGTGCGGCCATGGAGGATTTCCCACATGACCGTTTCATCCCTGCAACGGTAAAGTAAGCTTCAGGTCTCTCAGATGGCCATCCATTGCTGTAAAGATGGAATATTTGACACTCTTGTCCCCCTTCTGCTATAAAAATAGTTCGAATATAAGTGATTGAGGCGGCAGGGATTAGTTGTTTTTCAGGAGAACGTGGATGATCGTTTATTGCGAAAAGTGCAACAGCAAGTTTCAGGTTGATGACGCAAAAATACCCGATACGGGCATCAAAGCCCGCTGCTCAGTTTGCTCACACGCATTTGTCTTGAAAAAAGAGCCTGTTGTGACCACATCTGCCTCCCCACCTGGGACAGCCGACCGACTGGCCCAGGGAGAACCCGTTCAGGCACAGGCTAAATCAGGCGGCACTACCGGATTTGATGCTTCCATGTTCAACGATGCAGCTCCGGAAAGGGCCAAAAGGCAAAGCCCGCTCATGGGCAGCGGCGGGCCTTTTTTCTCAAGGTTTGCAGCGGAAACTGCAGCAAAGCCGGTCAAAGACACCGATGGACAAGGGGATGTTGTCGTCGAAATAACTGACAATGGCAGTTTTGATGACGCGACAGAAATATACGAAACTGAAACTCAAGGTGCCGAAGGTTTGGCGGATGCTTTTTCCAAAGAGCCCGCCATGGCAGGTAAGCCGGAGTCTGAATACGATGCCTTTGCCACCTTTGTCGAACGGCACAAACAAGACCCTGAGCCCGCGAAAGCAGCTGCAGAGGCGATGTCTGCTACCCGCGTACCCGAGGTGGTAACATCTGTCGATGGGCAACCGCCTGCTAATCAGATCTCCAACAGAGCGGTGAAGGGCATCATGACAAAGCTGGATGCCCATGGAATGAACGACGACTATGTGGTGCAGATGGTCCAGGAAATCTGTCAGGCGGTCAAGTATGTTGAAGGAGTGGAAAAACCCGACTGGACGACCAGGATGATGGGCCTCGACATGCTGTGCAAGATTCGTGGCCTTTATGCAGGCGAGAAGAAAGAGGATCCGGCAAACCGGCAGTTGCAGATAGTTACCGGCATCAACATGTGAAGAAGGAACATCTGTCGATGATGTTTTCAGACGGTCAGGAAGTAAACATCAGCCCTGGCCGTTTTTTTATCTACTGCAGGTATAAGGAGAAAGCCAGACATCGGTAACCGTAACCTGTAAAAAAAGGGTCCGGAAACTTCCCGGACCCAAACCCCTCCAACAAACTCTGAGTCACCAGCCTCAGAACTCCTGGGGCATGGCCTTGACCTGGGCAGCAGTGAATACTGGTCCATCCTTGCAGACGTAGACATTGCCCACATTGCAGCGGCCGCATTTCCCCAGTCCGCATTTCATACGATTTTCCAAGGTCGTATAAATGGCGTCATCCTTGAAGCCCAGCTTTTCCAGCACCGGCAGGGTAAATTTGATCATAATCGGCGGGCCACAGACCAGGCCGATCGTGTTTTCTGCGGCAGGGGCGGCCTCTTCCAGGATGGTGGGCACAAAGCCGACCTTGCGTCCCATTCAGGGCCATTTCCCCCCGGATCCACCGTCTTCACCAGCTTCACGTCCCCCCGCTCCTGCCAATCCTGCAATTCCTGCTTATAGACAAGATCGGCCTCGGTGCGGGCACCATAGACGATGGTGATGTCGCCGAACTTGTCACGCCAGTCCAGGCAATTCCAGATCACCGTGCGCAAGGGGGGGAGCGCGATGCCTCCGGCAACGAAGACCAGGTTTTTGCCGAAGAAGGATTCAATGGGAAAGGAATTGCCGTAGGGTCCTCGCACGCCGATGGTCTCACCCACCTCCAACCTGCGCAGTGCCTCGGTCACCCGGCCGGTTGCCCGGAAGCAGCACTCGATATAGCCTTTTCTGGTGGGCGAAGAGGCAATGCAGAAGGTGGACTCGCCTGCACCGAAGGCGGAGTACTCGGCAAACTGGCCGGCGCGGAATGAAAATGTATCCCTTACCTGCTCGTCCTGGAACACCAGCCGCAAGGTACGCACGTCCGGGGTTTCATCGATGATCGATTCGATGGTAGCGAGATGCGGTTTATAGATATTTTTATTGTGATCGCACATAAGATGCCTTTTCACCACGAAGCCACGAAGGACACTAAGTAAATCATCTCAGGACAAAAGCATATGCCAAACTGTTTTTGCCTTTGATCCTGATTGTCCTGAATTGTGTCTTTCATCTTTCCTTTGTGCTCTTCGTGTCTTCGTGGTGGATTTATTGTTTTTGAATCTTCTCCAGGACCGCCTTGATATCGATCCCCACGGGGCAATGCCGGATGCATCTGCCGCAACCAGTACAGAGGGTCTGACCAAACTTGTCACCGTAGTACTTGAACTTGTGCATGATCCGGTTTCGGTAGCGCTTGTTCTGGATATCGCGGGGATTGTGGCCTGAGGCGTGGTTGGTGAACTTGCCGAAGCCGCAGGCATCCCAGCTCTTCCGCCGCGCTCCCTTGGCATCGGTCCCCTCATCAACAATATCGAAGCAGTGGCAGACCGGGCAGAGAAAGGCACAGGCGCCGCAGCCGGCACAGCGGTCGGCGATCTCCTGCCAGAGAGGGCTTTCAAAGTTTTCTGTGAGCCAGGTCTTGATCTTGGCCAAATCCAGGCGAGCTGCCACAGGTTCCGACACAGGCAGCGGCTTTGTTTCACCCTGCTCATCGAAAAGCGATGCATATCGACCCAGAAAAGCCTTCCCCTTTTCCGTGAAACCATCACAGGCATAGCCTCCTTCGGTCAAGGGGGTAAGAAAAAGATCCGACCTTTGCTGTCCTGGGGAGAGAGTCCTACAGCCGTACAGAAACATGCGTCGTCGGCAGTGGCACAGGCCAACCCGATGATGGTGGTCTTACGGCGACGCTCAAGGAAAAACTCGTCGTTGTAATCCCAGGAGAAAACGGCATCGAGAATGGAAGGTGCAGCAGCATCGCAGGGCGCGCCCCAACAAGAACGGTCTCGGTAAAAGCCGCCACATCCACATCTGCCACCTTTACTCCATCGCAGTTTTTCTCATAGGTGAGGATGGTTTCGCAGAGGGGGAAGAAGGTCTCCTTGGCCGAGCGTCGTGGCAGAGTGCCAAGGGCCAGTTGCTCGCCACTGTCAAGCGGCTCGTAAAGGGTTATGCTGCCGTTCTGCCTGGGCGCAACAACGCGTGTCCCCTCTTTGATGAGGATGTCGATAAGGATACAGAGGTTCTGGTCAGTGATCGTTTTCTGCATTTTGTTTCCTGTAGGGGCAACCCCCTGTGGTTGCCCTGATGATGGGCGGCCACGGAGAGCCGCCCTTACTAAATTATTTGATGAAACTCTGGTCGTCATTATCTTTGTATTCTGCTAGCGGCCCCTTCTCCACTGGAGTGAGCCCAGCCTCGAAGTCATAGAGTGCCTTCAGCTCCTTGGCCATTTTACGGTTAAGGAGGTTCAAGGGAATATCCATGGGGCAGGCCCGTTCGCATTCTGCACAACCCGCGCAGCGTCCTGCCAGGTGCATGGCACGGACGATGTGCCAGGCTGTGTTCCCTGCCGGACGCGGCGTTGTCTCCACTGCCTGTGGGCGGTTACGGTCGCACATGCACTGCTCGCAGTAGCAGAAAGGGCAGACCTGGCGGCAGGCAAGGCAACGGATGCAGCGGGAAAAGTGCTCTTTCCAGAAGGCCCAGCGCGCCCCAGGGGTCATCGCCTCCAGCCGTGCCAGTTCTTCGCCCTCCAGCGGGGTCAGTTCCGGAAGGTCAGGGATTGTTCCCACAATGAGATCAGCCCCTTCGGGTGTATGGACGGGGCACTCGCGACACTTGCGGGAAATGTTTCCGGCGGTAAGCTGCTCACTGTTCGCAGGTCCGTTCCCTTTTACCCCGGCGCAGGCGACGCCAATGATATAGAGATCCTCCCTCTTGAGCTGTGATTCACCCAAGAGCCTGCCAGTGCCCGCATATCGCATCCCTTGGCGACGATGGCTATCTTGCCGGCTCGGCGGATCTCTTTCTTGGCCTTGGTCAGGTAAAGGGCCAGGTTGTTGACGCAAGCCGGCGAGAAGATAAGTTCACTGGCCTTAGCCGGATCGGTAATGATATAGGGGATTGCGGTGCCGGCCCGGCGGCCGGCCTTGTAGCCGATGACGGCGGTGACGCTGCCGTCGGCAAGCAGTTTGGCCGCTTCCTTCCGGATGGTTTCGCTGGTGGCGGCGTACCCGGTGGTATCGATGGAGGGGGTTGCTACGATTTTTTCTGCCGTATTGTTCATGTATAACCTTCAGTGCGAGTCTTTCCAGCTTAGATGCTGCCATACGCCTCTTTCAATTCCGGAGTATCCAGCTTTCCCGACCAGTGTTCTTCCAGTTCCAACTCCTTGAACTGGGTCATGGGTCCCATGGTGCGGACCCGCTCGGTGAGCTCGGTGACCACCTCCACCCATTTCCCCCCTTCGGCGGCGGAAACCCAGGAGAACTGGAGGCGGTTCAGATCGACGCCAACGAACTCCAACAGTTTTCGGAAGGCGGCAAAGCGGCGGCGGGCGTGAAAGTTACCGGCCATGTAGTGGCAGTCGCCGGGATGGCAGCCGGAGACGAGCACGCCATCTGCTCCCTTCTGAAAGGCCTTCAAGATGAAGACCGGATCGATGCGGCCGGTGCAGGGGAATTTGAGGACGCGCACGTTGGCCGGATACTGCAGGCGGCTGGTCCCAGCCAGGTCGGCCCCGGCATAGGTGCACCAGGTGCAGACAAAAGCGACGATTTTTGGTTCGAAGTCGTGATGTTGTTTTTCTGGTTGCATGATTAAAACCTTTCACCACGAAGACACGAAGGACACGAAGAAATCAAAAACTTTTAGGTGTAAAGCCAAGCCTAGGATCTATCCAGCTTTTTGTTCCGTCTTTCGCCTTCCTTCGTGCTCTTCGTGCCTTCGTGGTGGATCCTGTTTTCTTACACTGCCTCGACAATGGTGATCTTAAAACCTTTAAACACTAAGACACTAAGGACGCTAAGAAAACCAAGATCTTTGGGGGCAACGCTAAGGCAACCGAGTCTCTTGTTTTTACGTCTTTCGCCTTCCTTCGTGCTCTTCGTGCCTTCGTGGTGGATCCTGTTTTTCTTACAACGCCTCGACAATGGCGATCTTAAAACCTTTAACCACTAAGGCACTAAGGACGCTAAGAAAACCAAGATCTTTGGGGGCAACGCTAAAGCAATCGAGTCTCTTGTTTTTGCGTCTTTCGCCTTCCTTAGTGCTCTTAGTGTCTTAGTGGTGGATTGCTTCTTCTTACAGTGCCTCTATCATCGCTACGATCTGCTCATCCGTGTAGCCATCCAGCTCGACCGATTTGGACGGACAGGTGGCCTGGCAGGTGCCGCAGCCGCCGCAGACGCCGGGATTAACATAGGCGACGACCCTTATCAGGTTCCCCTGGCGGTCCCTGATTTCCTTTTCTTCAATGGCGCCATAAGGCAGACTTTTTACAGTAAAACAGCCGACACAATTTTTCTCGTTGACCCGGGCCACAATCGGCTCCCGCTCCAGCTGATCCTTGGCGAAGAGAGTCATCACCTTGGCCGCTGCTGCCGAGGCTGGCTCACCGTATCGGGTATATCCTTCGGCCCCTGGCAGGCTCCGGCCAGATAGATGCCGGCCGTGGCGCACTCCACCGGCCTGAGTTTCGCATGGGCTTCCGAATAGAAGTTGTATTTGTCGTATGAGATACCAAGCTTCTGGGCCAGGCTGTCAGCGCCAGGCTGGGCCTGGACTGCCGTCGCCAATACCACCAGGTCGGCCTCGATTTCCACCTGGACCCCCACCAGGGTATCGCTCCCCATAACCACCACCTTGTCCCCCTTCTGGTAGAGCCGGGAAACCATGCCGCGTATATAGACCGCCTCCTCTTCCTCCACCGCCCGCCGCCAAAACTCGTCATAGCTCTTGCCGGGGGTGCGGGCATCCATGTAGAAGACGTAAGCCTGGCCGTCGTGAACCTTGTGGTGGTAAAGCATGGTATGCTTGGCGGTGTACATGCAGCAGATCTTGGAGCAGTAGGAAATGCCCTTTTCCCTGGCCCTGCTGCCAACGCACTGGATAAACACCACCTGTTTCGGCTCCTTGCCGTCTGAAGGACGGAGGATTTTGCCTCCGGTAGGGCCGGAGGCCGAGGCTAAGCGCTCGAAGGTCAAACCGTCGATGACATCGGGGATGGCGCCATAACCAAATTCGCCGTAACCCTCGATGGGGCTTCCCTCAGGCTTCCTGTCGATGGAGTAGAGGTCGAAACCGGTGGCAACGACGATGGCGCCGACCGGCTCCGTTACAAGCTGGTCCTGCTGTTCGAAATCTATGGCCTGAGGTCCGCATACTTTGGCGCAGAGGCCGCATTTACCGGTCCTGAACTTGAGGCAGTTTTCCCGGTCAATGACCGGCGTATTGGGTACCGCCTGGGGAAAGGGGACATAAATGGCAGAGCGCAGGCCCAGGTTCTGGTCGAATTTGTTGGGGATTTTCTTCTGCGGGCATTTGGCCATGCAGATACCGCAGCCGGTGCACGCATCCTCATCAACCGAGCGGGCCTTCCTGCGGATGGTGACGGAGAAGTTGCCGATATAGCCGTCGATGCTTTCGATCTCCGACCAGGTGTAGAGCTTGATGTTGGGATGATTGGCGGCATCGACCATCTTTGGGGTCATGATGCATTGGGAACAGTCAAGGGTGGGAAAGGTCTCGGAAAGCTGTGCCATATGGCCGCCGATGGAGGGTTCCCGCTCCACGAGCACCACCTGGTGTCCGGCGTCGGCGATGTCCAGAGCAGCCTGGATGCCGGCAATGCCGCCACCGATGACCAGCGACCGCTTGGTCACGGGGACGGTGATCGGCTCAAGGTTTTTTCCACGCCTGACCCGTTCCACCATCAACCTGACGATATCGCTCGCCTTGGCCGTCGCTTCTTCCCGGTCCTCATGAACCCACGAGCAATGCTCGCGGATGTTGGCCATGTCGCACATGAACGGGTTGAGGCCAGCTGCCTGGGCCGCCTTGCGGAAGGTCTTCTCATGCATGCGCGGACTGCAAGCCGCAACTACGATGCCGGTGAGCTTGTGCTCGGCCACGGCCTTTTTCAGCAGGTTCTGCCCCGGATCGGAGCACATATACTTATATTCGGTGGCGCAGGCAACACCTGGCAGCCTGCCTGCATAAGCTGCAACCCGCTCCACGTCTATAGTTCGGGAGATGTTCTCTCCACAGTGACAAATGAATACGCCGATTCTTGACATTTACACGTTCCTCGTAGGGGCGACCCTGTGTGGTCGCCCTGCCCATGTGGTCGACCGTTCAGGCAGTCACACGGGCCTGCCCCTACAGCAGATTCTTTTCCTTCAAAAGCGGCTGCGGATTGACCATCATGCTTTCCAGGCCCAGGCGGCTGGCGGATACACCGACCGCCAGCCCCACCATCTGGGTGATATAAAAGACGGGCATGCCATACTGGACCTTATAGCCTTCCTCGATCTCCTTCTGACGGATGTCCAGGTTACCATGGCAAAGCGGGCAGGCGACCATGACGCAGTCGGCGCCTGCAGCCTTGGCCGAGGCAAGTATGGCATTTGAAAGCTGCAGGACAACGCCGGGTCGCGACAGGGTGAAGTTGGCGCCGCAGCATTCGAGACGGTGCGACCAGGAGACAGGTTCGGCTCCAAGAGCAGCCAGGACGTTTTCCATGATGCTCGGGGCTTCACAGTCATCCAGTTCCGGCACCTCAGGAGGACGGGTCAGCAGGCAACCGTAGTAGCAGGCGACCTTGAGGCCGTTCAATGGTTTGGTTACAGCCTGTTCAAGTTTATCCAGTCCAAAATCTCTGGCCAGGATCTCCAGCAGGTGTTTGACCTTCTTCTCCATAGGCGCCGGGGCGGCAATGGCCTTTTCCACCTGTTTGCGCTGGATATCGTTGTGCCTCAGATGATGCTGGGTGGTCTTGAGCCGCGAAAAACAAGCGGCACAGGCGACGGCCAAGTCCCCCTTTACCCCTTCGGCCAGAGAAAGATTCTTGGCACACAGGGAGAGGGAGAGCAGTTCATCCACGTTGTGGGCCGGAGTCGCGCCGCAGCAGAACCAGTCTGGCACTTCCTCCAGTCCGATCTTCAGCGCCTTGCAGACACCGCGAGTGGAGATATCATATTCCTTGGCCGAGGCATGGAGGGAACAGCCGGGATAATAGGCGTAACTGAGAATCTTTTTACCGGGGGTCACGGCGCCTCCCCTTTTTTCCGCATCTCTTCGATGCGACTGAAGATATTTTCTATTTCACTGATATTCCTGTTCTTGGAGTGGAACATTTTCAGCTTGCCCCGGGAAAGGAGCTTGGGGCCGAGCAGCAGGTCCTTCATGAACTGGCCGCTCTTGACATTGAAGACGGCGCCAAGGCGCATCTCGTACTGGCGGCCATAGGTACGGATGTTATCGATGAAGAGCCGGTTGGCCAGCTGAACGAAGCTTTCCTTTGAGGGTCCGTCAGCATCCCACGAAAGCTTGCGCAGGGCATCCATGATGGCTGCCAGATTGACTTTGTTGGGACAGCGGGTGGCACAGGTCTCACAGGATGCGCAGTACCAGATGGAACGCCCGGCCAGTATCCGCTCCCACTGGCCCAGCTGAAGCAGGCGAACCACCCGGTTGGGGGGATGTTCCATGAAGCTGGCCATGGGGCATCCGGCCGAGCATTTACCGCACTGGAAACAACGGCGGACCGAGGTGCCGGAGAGGGCCTCGACTTTATTGACGAAACCGATGTTCATGGTTTCGTTGGAAAGGAGCATTTTTTTGCGTTTCACCGCTCCACCTCTTTTTATCTTTCAAATCGTTTTTTAAAAGAGAGCATTTTTAGCAAAGTTAAAATATTCGACAGGCAAGAGCCTTATAAAATAACTAGTTAGCTTATAAAATTTAATTTAGGTAAAAATTGAATAACATACTGGAAAGCGCTTTGTCAACATTAATGGCATGATGGCCTTGATAAAAATAAAACAGCGTCCGCTATCGACAGCAATCAGGCGGATCAGGAGCTTCGAGTATAGTTCATGGGCCTGGGAAATAGCAACTGCATCTGTTTCGGCTTGAAACTCATTTTGACAGCCGGAGTAAAAAAGAATAAAAATGAACCCTTCCACTATTTTTCATCTTCCGAGGTCTGTATCAGCGAGCTTTCCAGACTATACCGTTATGTAGCAACCTGCCGCGGTGCTTATTTTACAGGGTTATTCTGGCTTTTCGGCACCAACGGCTTTGCTCTGCTCATTCCGTGGCTGCTTAAACTGGCCATCGACAGCCTGGGCAAACAGGGAACATCCATGCACAGCCCCGCCTGGTATGCGCTGCTGATCATGGTTTCGGCCCTGCTCCAGGGGGTGATCCGCATTTTTTCCAGGACTACCCTCCTCCACGCCGGCCGCCGCATCGATACATGATCCGCGAAGACCTCTATGCAAAGCTCCTCACTCTGGATCTGCCCTATTTTTCCCGTGAGCGTACCGGCGACATCATGTCCCGCTTTGCCAACGACCTGACCAATGTCCGCATGCTTCTTGGTTTCGGCATGCTTAATGTCATCAATACCGCCATCGTCTATGTAGCGGCCCTCTCCCTGATGGGGCATATCAGCATCCACCTGACGCTCTGTGCCATCATCCCGTTTCCTCTGACCATTTTCATCGTCAAGCGTATGAGTGCCTCCATGTTCACGCGAGCCCAGACTGTTCAGGAGGATCTGTCGCGACTGACAAGTAAGGTGGAAGAAAACGTTTCTGCTGCCACGGTAATCAAGTCATACTGCCGGGAAGATGCTGAAACCGGCTCATTTGCAGAAATCAGCAGCAGCTATCTGGAAAGCAACATGGGCATGGCCAGGATTCGAGGCGCCATGATACCGATCATGGCCGCCAGTGGCGCCATGGGGACGTTGATCGTGCTTTTTGTCGGCGGCAGCGGGTCATCTCCGGGGAACTGACTTTGGGAGACTTCGTCGCTTTCAACGGCTACCTGGCAATGCTGGTCTGGCCGACTCTGATGCTGGCCTGGATTCTCAACCTGCTGCAGCGTGGAGCGGCTCCATGTCACGGCTAAACGAGGTGCTGGAGGCAAAGGAGACCGTCAGGGAACCGGCGCAGCCGACACCGGTGACAATTACCGGCAACATCGAAATAAGGGATCTTTCCTTCAGCTATAATGACAATTCCCTCTCTCCAGCCCTCTCCCATATCAGCCTCCATATTAATAAAGGCATGCGCCTGGGCATTGTCGGCCCCATCGGGAGCGGCAAGTCCTCACTGGTGCGGCTGCTACCGCGCCTTTATCCGGTGGCCGACGGCAAGATCTTCATTGACGGCACCGACATCAACCACATTCCGCTCAAGCAGTTACGTGAGGCCATCGGTTTCGTTCCCCAGGAAAGTTTTCTCTTCTCCCGGACTATCGGCGCCAACATCGCCTATGGCAAGGAAGGGGCAACCAGGGAGGAGATGGAGAACAGCGCGCGGTTGGCAGGGATTGCCCCGGACGTTCTGCGCTTTCCCGACAGCTATGAAACGCTGGTCGGGGAGCGGGGGGTAACCCTTTCCGGCGGGCAGAAACAGCGTACCGCCATCGCCCGGGCGCTGCTGAAGAATCCGGCAATCCTCATCCTGGACGATCCACTGTCGGCTGTGGATGCCCGCACCGAGGAGGAAATACTGGCCAACCTGGCGGATTACTATGGCGAGCGGACGGTTATCATCGTCTCCCACCGTCTTTCGGCCCTGCGGAAATGCAACCTGATCCTGGTCATGGATGAAGGGCGCATCATCGAGCAGGGAAGCCATGAAGAACTCCTGGCATTACAGGGGCGATATGCGGCCATCCACCGCGAGCAGCTGCTGCGCATGGAAATAGAGGGGTATTGATGCACTTCGGCGGCATCTATGAAGACGAAATAGTCGGCAAAGCTATGATCGAAAGCTGATGGGGCGGTTTCTGCGCTATCTTTTGCCATACCGGCGGCTGGTGGCAGGAACGCTGATCGTGCTGCCTCTGGTGGCTGCCTGCAGGCTAGCCCAGCCATGGCTCCTGAAAGTGGCCATCGATAATCACATCGTCGCCGGCAAGATGGAGGGGCTCCCGGTCATCGCCGCCTCATATCTGGGGCTGATTATTGCCGAGGCCGCATTCACCTTTATCCAGGTTTACCTGCTCCAGTACCTGGGGCAGCGGATCATGTTCAACCTGCGCATTGAGTTATTCAGCCACGTCCAGCGGCTCTCCACCCGTTTTTTTGACCGGACCCCGGCGGGAAGTCTGGTTACCCGGCTGACCAGCGATGTGGAGGCCCTGGGGGAAATGTTTGCTGCGGGCATCATTACAATTGTCGGCGACATCCTGGTTCTGGCGGGCATCATCGGCATCATGCTCTGGATGAACCTTCGCCTGTCGTTGGTCACCTTTTCCGTGCTGCCGGTACTGGTCTGGGTCGCCTTCACCTTCCGCAACCGGATGCGCACCGCCTTTCGCCAGGTCAGGGCCCGGCTGGCCAACCTCAACACCTTTCTTGCCGAAAGTATCGGCGGCATGGCAATCGTGCAACTTTTCAACCGCCAGCGTGGCGAGCAGGAAGAATTCCGCCGCCTCAACAGGGAATACCGGGACGCCAATCTGCCGGTAATCACCTGGGATGCCTCCCTTTTCGCCGGGGTAGAGGCGATTTCTGCCGTGGCGGTCGGCCTGATCATCTGGTATGGAGGGGGGGAGATCGGCCGCGGCACCCTGACCTTCGGTGCTTTGGTGGCCTTCATTCAGTATATCGAGAAATTCTTCTCCCCCATCCGCGACTTGTCGGCCAAGTATTCTGTCATGCAGGGGGCGATGGCGGCCCTGGAACGGATTTTTCTGTTGCTGGATGCGGAGAAGGAGGTTTCACCGTCTCCCACAAGGGAAGAGGGTGCCTTAAATCAGAATTCTGCTTCTGAAACTCCCCCTCCCTTCATGGGAGGGGGGAAGGGGAAGGGCCAACCGTTCATCCATTTCCAAAATGTCTGGTTTGCCTACCAGGGGGACGACTATGTTCTCAAGGACTTCACTCTGCAGCTCAGGCGGGGGGAAAAGGTGGCGTTAGTCGGAGAGAGCGGCGGCGGCAAGACGACAATCACGCGCCTGTTGTCCAGGCTTTACGAGATCAATCGTGGCTCCATAAGAATTAATGGCACTGATATAAGCACCCTGCCCTTGGCCACCCTGCGGCGCAAGATCGGCATAGTGCTCCAGGATCCCTACCTGTTCACCGGCACCATTGCCTACAACATCACCCTTGGCGATCCTGCTGCAGAGGCACGCATGGAGCAGGCAGCGGCGGTGGTCGGCGCCGATCGATTTATCCGCAAGCTGCCAAAGGGCTTTGACGAGGAAGTACGGGAGCGCGGGGTTAATTTTTCCGCGGGCGAGCGCCAGCTGATTTCTTTTGCCCGGGCCGTTGCCTTTGATCCGGAGATCCTGATCCTTGACGAGGCCACCGCCAGTGTTGACAGCGAAGCGGAACGTCTGATAGAAACAGGCCTGAAAGGACTCCTCTCCGGGCGCACCTCACTGGTGGTGGCCCACCGCCTTTCGACCATCAAGGATGCAGACCGGATCGCCGTCATCCATCGGGGAGAGAAAATTGAAGAGGGCCGCCACCAGGAGCTGATGGCAGCCAAGGGGCTCTATTACCGGCTGCACCAGCTGCAGTTCAAGGATTGAGCTTGGTTAAACAATTGATTTACTCGACTGAATGTCAACCCGACCTTCGGCATGGCCGACTTCAAGGGGGTGCCCCAGGAATGGCGCGGTCGCATCCCCGAGTACATCAAGGATTACGTATCACTCAATCAATTCATGTAAAGGCTTTACACATGGCAGACGAACAGCTTATCCTGAAGCATGGCGGCTACCGCAGCCTGAAGAGTTTTCAGGTGGCGCAGCTGGTCTATGACCTGACCGTCCGTTTCTGTGCACGATATATTTCCAGGTTCAGTCGTACCAATGACCAGATGGTGCAGGCGGCAAGGTCCGGCGTTCAAAATATCGCCGAAGGAAGCCAGGCTTCAGGAACATCAAAGAAAACAGAACTCAAGCTGACGAACGTTGCCAGAGCGAGTCTTGAAGAGCTGAAACTGGACTATGAGGATTTCCTGCGGCAACGCGGTCTGCCGCTTTGGGACCGGCAAGATCCCCGCAGAGCCGGGCTGATTGCCCGACGTTGCAAAACGGTGGATGAGGTGTCGACCTGGGTGAAGGAACAAAAAAGCGCAAACCATGGACCTCGTGGACAAAACAGTGGACTACATGGACCAAAAGCTGATTTGTCCACTTCGTCCATACAGTCCACGTCGTCCACAAGCTCTTATGCTGAAATCGCCGCAAACGCCGCCCTGACCTTGCTGGCAGTGGCGTGCAGCCTGCTGGACAAGCAGATTGCAGCCCAGGCAACCGCCTTTGAAACCGAAGGCGGCTTCACCGAGCGCCTCTACCGGGTGCGCGCCAATAAAAGATCTACGTCATCCAGCAAATCAAACAAGAAGTGAGGTTTCAAAACCAGCGCCAAAACCAAATTATGATCATGGAACCTAAATCATGAAACATCTCATTCTCGGTACTGCAGGACACATCGACCATGGTAAGACCTCGCTGGTCAAGGCTTTGACCGGCATCGACACCGACCGGCTCAAGGAAGAGAAGGCGCGGGGCATAACCATCGAGCTTGGCTTTGCCCATCTGGAACTGCCGGAAGGGATACAGTTCGGCATCGTCGATGTACCGGGTCACGAACGGTTTGTCAGGGCCATGGTGGCCGGGGTCGCGGCATGGACCTGGTGATGCTGGTCATTGCCGCCGATGAGGGGATTATGCCCCAGACCAGGGAGCATCTGGAGATCTGCCAGCTTCTCGGGGTGAAGAAGGGGCTGGTGGCCCTGACCAAGACCGATATGGTGGACAGCGAATGGCTTGGTCTGGTGACGGAAGAGGTGCGGGAATACCTGTCCGGCAGCTTCCTGGAAGAAGCGCCATAGTCCCGGTTTCCTCGCGCACCGGTGCAGGACTTGATGAGCTGAAGGGGGAGCTGGCACGGCTGGCACTGGAGGTGGAGGAGAAACGGCATGATGGCCCCTTTCGCCTGCCGGTAGACCGGGTTTTCACCGTGACCGGCTTTGGAACGGTTGTCACCGGAACGCTCCTTTCCGGTGAGGTCCAGGTTGGGGATGAGGTTGAATTGCTGCCGGCCGGTCGCGAATGCAGAGTCCGCGGCATCCAGGCCCATGGCGCAAAAACCGACCGTGGTCTGGCCGGTCAAAGGCTTGCCGTCAACCTGCAGGGGGTGGACCATGACCAGGTTTTGCGGGGTGACGTGGTGGTGCCCAAAGGCCTGTACCGGCCGACCCGGGTCGTGGACGTACGCCTCAACTACCTGAGTACGGCACCGAGAGAGCTGAAGCACCGTGCCACCCTGCGTCTCCATTCGGCCACCTATGAGGTGCCGGCACAGGTCATTCTTCTGGATCGGGACACGCTCAAACCGGGAGATACCGCCTGTGCACAGCTGCGTCTTGCTAATCCGGTACTGCTTCTTCCCGGTGACCCATTCGTCCTGCGAACCTATTCGCCCCAGGCTACCCTTGGGGGTGGTAGCATCCTCGATCCGGATCCACCTCGCCGTCGCCGGCGTTCCGAAGAGGCCATTGCACTCCTTGAGGCCATTGAAGCGGGCAACGAGGCGGATAAGGTCAGGATGATGGTCGCCGCCAGCCTCCTGTCAGGCCTCCCTCTCAATGAAATCATCAACCGTACCGGCATGTCGGTAAAAAGAATCGATGCAGCTCTGGCAACCCTTCTTACCTCTGGAGAGGTGCTGCAGGTGGTACGCGAACCCAGGATTTTTCTCGGCAAAGCTGCCTTTGAAGGGCTGAAGGCGAAGTTGATGGAGGAACTGCAGACCTATCTCCGCGACAATCCCATGAAAGACGGCATCAACAAGGAAGAACTCAAGTCTCGCATACCCAGGCGCAGTGACCCCCGTTTCTTCGGCCCGATCCTGGCTGCCCTTGAGAAGGAAGGAAAGGCGGTCTCGGAGAGGGATATTATCAGGCTGCCGGGGCGCAAGGGGGAGGCTACCATCGATCAGGCCGCCATCCAGGCAAAGATTGCGGCTGCCCTGCAGAAGGGTGCAATGGAGCCTCCCACCATAAAAGAATTATGCAATGACTGCAAATGCACAGAGAAACAGGTGCTCGAGCTTCTGAATCTCCTGGTGCGGGATCATAAGGCGGTGAAAATCAAAGGTGATGTTTTTTACGCGCCTGATCCCATTGTGACAATACGGGAAAAGTTGACTGCTTATCTCAAGGACAAGGGGGAAATCGCCCCACCTGAGTTCAGGGAACTTACCGGTCTTTCCCGGAAATTCATGATCCCCCTTCTGGAGTATTTTGATCAGGAAAAGCTGACCATCCGTGTTGGAGATAAGCGCGTGCTGCGCAAAGGTTAACAGCCAACCTGTTGAAAGCTTTAATGCAAAATAATAGAACCCTGTTCTTTTTTTGCTATTTTCCCCTTGCGGGCTCCCAATGCTTCATCTAATATGCAATGAGTTTCATATTTATGTTTGTCAAGGAAAACAATATGGCTAGAAATCTCAGGTTCGGCTCCAGCTTTATCCGTTTTTCACTGATTTGCGGTTTTGTTGCTTCGTTGTCCGGTATTTATATCAGCATGAAGATGGGTCGGTCAGCTTCAGCTTCTCATATATATGCCATTCTTGCCGGCGTTGCTTTCTCCGTGAATGCCCTGGTTGCGCTGACTGTGTTCCTGATGCTGGCCGCCCGAAAAATGGTCAAAAGGGTACATATCATAGCCGATGCCATGAACCGTGGGGCAGACGGGGACCTGACCGCCAGGGTGCAGGTGGATTCAGGGGACGAGCTCGGAATTCTCGGCAGCAGCTTCAATGTCATGCTACAAAATCTGTCGGGGATGGCTGGAAGGGTTAAGATTACCATCCACGAACTGAGCAGGATGGCGGTGGATATCAAGGAAGTTTCCAGGCGTGGGGTCACCGTCGCCGAAGTTCAGTCCCAAGGGGTCAAAGGGACTACCATTGCCGTCCAGGAGATTAATCAATCCATAAATGACGTTGCGCAGGGAGTGGAAAGCCTTTCCAGATCCTCGGCGGAAAATGCGTCATCCATCCTGGAGATGTCGGCCAGCATCGAAGAGGTGGCAAAGCATGTGGAGGCGCTTTTTGAGGCGGTCGAAGAGGTAAGCAGCTCCATCATAGAAATGGCATCTGCTGAGAAGGAGATTGGCCGCAGCGTCAACAGTCTCATGTCCGATTCCACGACTACGGCCAAGCTGGTGACGGAAATGGGAGACTCCATCAAACAGGTGGAAAGAAATGCCCTGAATACGGCGGCCATTTCCGAAGAGGTGCGCAACGATGCCGAATCGGGGCGTGCATCGGTGGAGGCGACCATTTCCGGGATCGAAGAAATCCGCCGCGCTTCCCGGACCTCCTTTGAATCCATAGAGAATCTAGCAATGCGGGCGGGCAACATCGGCAAAATTATCCAGGTGATAGACGAAATCGCCGAACAGACCAACCTGCTGGCTCTCAATGCTTCGATCATCGCTGCCCAGGCCGGTGAGCACGGCAAGGGATTTGCCGTCGTTGCCGGAGAGATAAAAGAACTTGCCCAGCGTACCGGCAATTCCACCAGGGAGATCACGGATATCATCAAAGGGGTTCAGGAAGAGACCCAGCGGGCTGTAAAGGCATTCAACCTTGCTGAGCAGCGCATCGGTGAAGGCGAGAAGCTTTCCCAGCGTTCTGGTGAAATGCTGGAAAAAATCGTCTCTGGAGCCAGATGGCTACGGAACAGGTAAACCAGATCGCACGGACGACGGTGGAACAGTCCCAAGGGAGCCAAGAAATCAGCGGGGCAATGGACCGTGTTGCCGACATGGTCAAGCAGATTGCCAAGGCCACCAGGGAGCAGGGCAAGGGGAGCGAGCTGATCATGTCTGCCGCAGAGCGCATGAAAACCCTGACCAGCCAGGTTAAATCATCATCTCAGGAACAAAGCAGCTCAAGTAGTCTTATTGTCCGCTCTACTGAGGGTATCTCCTCTATGATAGAAAACATCAAAAAAGCGTGCGGAATGCAGGCGGAAAGCAGTTGTCGTATCGTTCAGGCAATTGAAGATATCGCCGAGTCCACGAAAACGACAGTGGATGCCACCAGAGTAATGGATGGCGTTGCCGCGGGTCTTTCCCAGCAGATAGGGGTCCTGAGCAAGGAAATGTCGATCTTTAAAATAGAATTGGGAAAATAATTATAATCAATTCATTGACAAATGCGAACTTAGTGTTATAAAAGGTACTTCAGCTAATTATATCAAAAGGTTAGTAGATCGGCATACTTGGGAGGTGCCCCCACAAGGAACTATTCCGTAATAACCTACTCGAATCTGACAACGGAGGTTTTAATGTACGAGCATCATGTTATGGTGGTTGAAGATAATCCTGACGATGAACTTCTTACCTTGAGGGCCCTCAAGAAATGCAATATCCGTAACGTGGTAGTGACCCGTGACGGAGCAGAAGCCCTTGATTATTTATTTTCAGCTGTCGATGCCGATGGCCTTTCCGTCAAGGTGAAACCCAGCTTCATTCTGCTTGACCTCAAGCTGCCCAAGATAGATGGCCTGCAATGCCTGCTGGCAATCAGAGCTGATGAAAGGACCAAGGACATCCCTGTTATTATTGTCACCTCTTCCAAAGATGATAAGGATGTTAACCGTTGCCGGACCCTCAGGGTTAAAGGCTACCTTAACAAGCCTCTGGATGCCAGAGAGCTGGCCGAAACACTACAGGAACTGGGATTCCAGATAAACTTGCCCAGCTGCATCCCAGCTCCGGCTCCACGGCCATCATCCCTGATCTGACCGTCACCTGGGGGGGGCGGCGCAATCCCTGGTACTACCCTGGATTTTTTCCACAGCATGCGGTACTGCCGGCCAAACAGCGTCAATATTCTCCACCGCCCCTTTCGGGCTGCCGGGCAGATTGATGATCAGGCTCTTGCCCCGGATGCCGGCTATGGCTCGCGAAATCATGGCATGCGGCGTCTTTTCCAGGCTCCTTGCCCGCATTACCTCACCAAAACCGGGTATGACCCTATCCAAAACGGCCATGGTTGCTTCGGGAGTCACATCCCGTGGCGAAACGCCTGTTCCTCCCGTGGTCAGAATCAGGTCAACCCCACCGCTGTCCGCCCATTCCTTCAATATGGTCACAATTTCGTCATGCTCATCGGCAACAATGGCGCTTTTAACAACGGCTACCCCATGTTCCGCCAACCAGTTCTGCAGCGCCGGTCCACTGCCGTCTTCACGTTCTCCGCGGGCGCCTTGTCGCTTAAAGTCAAAACTGCCGCCTTCATTCACGCCTCCTAAGCTGATTCTTTTATCTTCTTGTGATACCATAACATGCCCTGAAGGTAAGTCTCAAGCACCGTTTATGACGAATGGATGGGCTATTCAAATCGGTGATGCGACAATAGCGGCCGGGGAAATATGGTAAAATTATCAAGGGCAGAATCAGCTGTCGCCCCCTGAAAGGTATTTATCGATAATGGATCTTTTAAGCATAAGCGAAGCTCTGGCAGAAAAGCTTGACCGGCTGGAATTCTCCTGTCCGGTTGCCCATGTGTACAACCCGTTGCGTTATGCCTGGCGGCCACACAGGGAGTACCTGAACCGCTATGGAGGAACAGGAAAGAAAGCGGTGCTGATTGGGATGAATCCCGGGCCGTGGGGCATGACCCAGACCGGGGTGCCGTTTGGCGAGGTGGCGGTGGTGCGGGACTGGCTGAGAATAGTCGAACCTGTAGAAAGGCCAGGTCTTGAACACCCCAAAAAGCCGGTCCAGGGACTGAACTGCCCCCGCAGTGAGGTGAGCGGCAAGCGTCTATGGGGCATGATCCGTGAGCGCTTTGAGACACCTGCGCAGTTTTTCAAGGATTACCTGGTCCTTAACTATTGTCCGCTGCTCTTTCTAGATGCCCAAGGGACCAACCTGACCCCGGACAAGCTTCCGACTGTGGAACGTCATGCGCTTGAGGATACCTGCAACGGGGCACTTCGCCATATGATCGAATATCTCAAACCTGAATATGTTGTCGGAGTTGGTAATTTTGCTGCAATTCAGGCAGAAACCGCTTTACAGGGGCTGCCGGTAAATGTGACTAAAATCCTCCACCCAAGCCCCTCCAGTCCTGCTGCGAACCGGGGCTGGAGTGAGGTTGCACTACGGCAGCTGTCTGAAGCGGGTATTGGATTCCAGCCGTAGCCACCTTGTTTGTCAGCCTGTCCAGAGGTGACCATGATAATTGAGCTTCATTGTCACACTAAGGAACATTCCCCCTGCAGCAGGTACCAGCCATGGAGCTCGCTGCCGCTGTCAGGCACAGGGGGAGCGACGGCCTGGTCATCACCGATCACCATTATATGTGGCCGAAAGAGGAACTTGCAGAATTGAAAAGAGAAAGCCGCTTGCCAGGCAACTTCATGATCCTGTCAGGCCAGGAGGTACTTACAGCCGATTATGGTGACGTGCTCGTCTATGGAGCTGCCAGATCCATCCCCCATGGCATGTCCCTTGCCGCACTGAGGAAAGACCATCCGAATGTGGCACTGGTCTGGGCCCATCCTTACCGTTACGGCCATCTTCCCACCGCTGTGGAGCTTATGAATACAGATTTCGACGCCATAGAAATTGTCAATCCTCACCACACCGAAGAGGAAAATTACCGAGCCGTTTCGGACTGGCAGCGATGGAAATACCGGGCCAGCAGCGGTTCCGATATTCACAGAATCGACTTCAGCGAATTCTATCCGGTACAGTTTGACTGCCAGATAGGAAGGATCGAAGAGTTGGTAGCCTGCATCAAAGCAGGCCGAATTTCTCCCCGGATCGGCAAATACGCTGAACACTGACAAAGAAGTTTCCTTCTGCTCGTGGGAAACTTTGCCGAGTCAGCAACAATCCCCTTTTGAAAAAAGAAAGGCCAGGGTATTGTCGCATGCCCTGGCCACAGTGTCTTTCCCTGGAATTGCCGATCATGAGTCGACCGGGTTGCCCCGAGTTTCGGCATCCAATATGGTCAGCAGATTTTCCGGGGTGAAACTGCAGACATCCTCTTTGCCCTTGTGAGCCCATTTGATCCGGTCGCCCCCGGTATCGTGCACCAGATTAACCCGCGTGCCACCGACCTTTTTCACCACCGACCACATGTCCTCCATGCTCAACAAGTCAAGGCCGCCGATTTCCTCGGTGCCTGAGCTCTCGGCTTCGAAGCGTTCAATCAGGTCGTAGTCGAGGAAATCCTCCTCTTTGCGCCACCACCTTACGAACCGATCTTTTTCGGTACGCCGTTCCTTCACTGCTTTTACAGCTTCCAGTCCTGTCATGGCACACCTCCTTGCCCATTGTCATCATTTCCGGGGATTTACATCCCCACCTGCATTAATTATACTCCCGTCTCGGCCAAGGGATATCCTTTATTTGCGATTTCTGCAGCCTGAATTTTGCCAGAAATGGAGAAAAGAAGGGGACGGATATATCCTGATATTTCAATTGAATTCATTAATCTGATGATGTAGCCTGATTAGATCCTGATGGGAAGGTAAATGCCATGTTCAGAGAAGTGGAGCAGAAGCAGCAGGTTTTTCTGATCAGCCGACAAACCAGTAATAGGGGGGATACACAATGACTCTGTGGGAAAAAGCTAAAGCGGAATTTATCGATATTATCGAGTGGACCGACGATTCAAGCGACACCATGGTCTGGAGACACCCTCGCTATGAGAACGAGATCAAGTATGGGGCTCAGCTGGTGGTCAGGCAGGCCCAGGCGGCGGTTTTCGTCGACAGGGGAGAGATTGCCGATGTATTCATGCCTGGACAGTATCGGCTGGAAACACAAAACCTGCCCGTGCTGAGCACCCTGAGGGGCTGGAAATACGGCTTTCAAAGCCCATTCAAGGCGGAAATCTATTTCGTCAACACCAGAAGCTTTACCAACCTGAAATGGGGCACCAAAAATCCGATCATGCTCCGGGACCCCGAATTCGGCCCGGTACGACTCAGGGCCTACGGCACCTATGTGATCCGGTCCAGCGATCCGGCAAAATTCATCAGGGAGATTGTCGGCACCAGCGGGCATTTCACCCTCAACGATGTGTCGGACCAGCTGCGAAACCTGATCGTGACAAGATTCTCGGACATGATAGGTGAGCACCGCATACCTGTTCTTGATCTGGCCGCCAGGTACAATGAACTCTCACTTTATCTCACGGAAAAGATTGCTCCCGAATTCAATGAATACGGGCTGGAAGTGACCAAACTCCTGGTAGAGAACATTTCCCTGCCGCCAGAGGTTGAGGAGGCGCTGGATAAAAAGAGCAGCATGGGCATCATCGGCAATCTGGACGATTATACCCGCTTCCAGACGGCCAATGCCATGGAAGCTGCAGCACAGAACCCCGGCGGCGACGCTTCGGCAGGCATCGGCATGGGGATGGGCTTTGCCATGGCCAACCAGATGGGAAAGGCAGTCGCCGCTCCCCAGGCAGCGGCGCAGACTGTCCCGCCCCCCCTTCCTGAAGCAGAGAGCTGCAAGTACTACGTGGGGAAAAATGGTAAACAAGCCGGACCATTCGATAGGGATGCCATCATCGCTTACATAAGAAAGGGCTCCATCACCAGGGAAACCCTGATGTGGAAAGAGGGGATGGACAAGTGGCAGCCAGCTGAATTATTTCCCGAGTTTGCCGGCGAAATGAAATCAACCCCGCCACCTCTGTTCGAATAAAGGGAGAAAACACAGCATGGCCAACTGTTCCAACTGTTCCGCCCCCCTCCCCTCTGGCTCCATAAGGTGCGAATACTGCGGCAGCCGCAACGATATCGATCTCAAAGGGATCAACTACTACACGACCAACGAACCGGAGTCGGAGCGGATCTGTCCGCGATGCAACGTAAGGCTCAAGACCATTGACCTAAAGGTGGAAGGGAAATTCCTCGTCGAAAGATGCGATGAGTGCCTGGGGCTGTTCTTTGATCCGGGGGAACTGGAAGCGCTTCTCCAGGCCACGGTAACCAATGTCTTTGCCATCGACCGAAGCAGGCTGAATGCCATCAATGCAACCAGAAGAGCCGAAGACTACGCTATTACCTACTCAAGTGCCCCATCTGCAGCAAGATGATGAACCGGGTCAACTTCGGGGCCAAGAGCGGAGTCGTCGTCGATGTCTGCAAAGACCACGGCGTCTGGCTCGACGGCGGTGAGCTGCGGCATCTGGCCGAATGGATGAAGGCAGGCGGAAAACTGCTCGACCAGGAGCGTCAGGAAGAGCGGAAAAGGCAAGAGGCGGAAGCCGAGCGGGAACTGCTGAAGCAACGTTCCATAACGTCAGCCGGCGGAGAATTCAGCGAGTATGGCGGCTTC
Organism: Geotalea toluenoxydans JCM 15764; assembly: GCF_001311985.1. GTDB lineage: Bacteria > Desulfobacterota > Desulfuromonadia > Geobacterales > Geobacteraceae > Geotalea > Geotalea toluenoxydans. Next base: position 61,726 of record NZ_BBCJ01000004.1, on the reverse strand, counting down.
AGAAACTATGATGGCAATGATACTGATGATCTTTTCGAGCTGCTGAAAAAAGCTGTTATCTTCTTTACCAGGTAAACAAATGGCACCCGATAAAACCACCCAAATAACGCCCGGCCGGTTCCGGCACTACAAGGGCAACTATTACGAAGTGATCGGCATCGCAGGGACAGTGAGACCGAAGAGCCCTTCGTGGTCTACCGCTGCCTCTATGGCGATTATTCCCTCTGGATTCGTCCCATCTCCCGGTTTGTCGATACCGTCACCATCGACGGGAAAGAGGTGCCCCGTTTCCGGCGCTGTGAGGATCAATAACTGGAACCAAGGAGGTTTTCTGAAACCATGAAACGCTGCCTGTCGCCTGCCGTCTTTGCCATTGTTTTTGCCATCCATATCATCTATCTGCTCAAAATAAAGGAGCCGGGCTGCGGCCCGGCCCCGAGCCTTTCTGGTTACCTCGCCAACGGCGATATCTTTCTCGGCTTTGCCTATGCCTTCGGTGCCGCCTTTTCCGTCTGGTCGTTCCAGCGCTTCTGGGCCTGTCGCTCGGCATTCTCGGCAGCAGGGGCGGCTGGCGGCACGTGCTGACCGCCGGTCTGGCCGCGGCCGGTTGTTTCCTCACCGGCTGCTGCGGCTCACCAATGCTGGCCGTCTACGCCGGCATCTTCGGTGCCGGCACCCTGGCAATTCCCAAATGGCTCATCGCCCTCCTGACCGTCGTCCTCTGCGGCGCCTCCATGTGGTGGCAGAAACGGCAAGGCAGCAAAGCATGCTCGTGCTGTCAGGAAGGTTAAGCAATGTTCGAAAATCAGTATAACGAGGAAATGGAAGCGGAAGTGAGGCGGCTGGAGGGAAAGAAACGCGCAGCAGAAGCGGGGCATCCCGAATGGGACAACGCCTGCGCCGGTTGCGGATGCCGGTTGGATATCGGGGTGGAGCTGTGTGAGGGGTGTGGGGGTGAAGTGATTGCTGGTATAGGTACTCTGCACATTACTTAAGATGAGGCACATCATTTTTCAAGAAGTCTGACCATTGCGGCATGGTATGCAGCCAGATCTTCCCTGCGGTCGATGGCCAACACGAGAACGACAAGAACGTCATCCTCGACGATATAGACCAAGCGGTACCCTTGCTTACGTAATTTTATCTTGTAGCAGCCACGCAGGTTGCCATGAAGCTCCGCACCTGGCACGTGTGGTTGTTCCAGACGTTTTTTCAGCGCCTTGCGCAGAGGTTCTTTTATGCTGCCGTCAAGAGCCTGCCATTCCTTAAGTGCTTCGGGCACAAACTTGAGGGAATATTTGTTTTTCCCCTTGCCGGCTTCAGACGGTGTCAATATCGACCTCGACCGCCTGATCTTTTTGTGCAAGCCGGTGGCGAACAAGCTCCGTCAATTCCCGGTCTGCAAGGGCTTCGACAAGAGCCTCGAAAATCTTTGGTGTTACCATGTAAAATGCCGGACGGTTGTGGTTAAGGATAGCTACTGGCTTTTCGCCCGCGGTACGCAGTACCTGGGCAGGATTTTTTTTGAATTCCGACATGCTAACAGAAAGATCAGCGTAAATGGTATCGATGTGCATACTACCTCCTTATTCAGCTCTAAATATAGAGCTGTTTCCGGCGTTTTTCAAGCCCTTTCACAAAGTTGTTCGGTCGGCATGAAATTGCCGGGAATGAGGCAATGAACTGATACCAGGACAAATGCACAACCAAGCGGCCGGACGGGACAGGATAAAAGGCGGGTTACGGCAAATAGTTTCAATAGCCATCAGACATGCCTAAAGAAAAGGGTGAGACCTTCCGGCCTCACCCTTTTTCCTTCTCCCTCAGCAGGGGTGGATGACTGCACTGCCTGTTATCCTGGGTGGTACGTATCTTTTATTCATTCCCTGCTCTCCTTTCCGAAGTGGACGCTTTAAGGCCGCTAATCCAGCCATTTTTTAGTAAGTACCGCCAACACTATAAGACTTAACACTTTGGTTGCAGTTGATCGGACTGCCGCTGGCCATGTTGCAGTTCGGCGTATAGGTGCTTCCCGATATGGTCTTCGGACTATGATCGCTCATTACCTGCGTGTTCCGTATGAATGCATACGGCCTTGCATCGACACGTGACGGTGAACCGGTTGAATTGCCCGCCCAACGTACCGATTTCTGCAAGCCGCTTGTCGGCAGCACGTTAACCCCGTGCACATCCTGTGCGCGTACCGGTCTGAGGACTGCGGTAGAATAGCCGCTGGAATGGCACATATTGCACCCGTACTGGATATAGGAAACCATCCCGCTGTTGGTATTCGCCGATAGGCCGAGCCGGTACCGTGGTGACTGGTCGTGCCGCCTGGAGCGTAGCCCGTATGACAGACCTTGCACAAGGTAACGTTGTTGCTGGCGCTTGGACTGCTGGCGGTGCTGGGAATGGTAGGCACCCCCCGCAGGTAGTTGGTGGCATCGGCGCCGTGGGCCGCAACCGTCCTCAGGGTCAACGGCGGAGTCGGCTTGTTGTGACAATCGAAGCAGTTCATGACGACGCTGTTGGCTATGGTTCCAGCCGTTCTGGTAAAGTTGTTGTATGGCTGAGCCAGACGGGCGTTGGTAGGATAACCCGCCTTACGCGGCCCTCTGACCGGGTGTTTCGACGAATTGGCAGTCGAGAACTGTCTGAAGACGTTAATCAGGCCGTCCTGGGTAGAGGCACCGTTAGTGGGGCTATAGTTGCTGCCCAGCGAAACCCCGCCAAAGGGCATATAACGTGTCGCGCCGGTTCCGGAGCGGGCCGTGGTATTGCTTGCCCCGTTGCTGTCGTGGCACTTGAGGCAGAACTTCTGGGTGATGATGTTGTCGATGGTATTGGCATTATGGCCGCTGGTGGTACGCGTACCGGCGGCATAGGAAGTGGAGAAGCGCTGGAAGGTCCAGCCTGCTCCCGACATGTTGGTAATCGGCGTCTCATCCGAGCCGTCCGGGTCGCGGAGATCGATGTTGCCGTCCTGATGATAGGTCGAACGTTTGCCGGTCGCGTAGGACCCCTCCAGGTGACAGACGATACAGTCGGCGTCGGTCACCGCACCGCGAGTGGACTTCTTGTGACCCCAGGCCAGGCCAAACTCACCCCCTGTGCCGGTGATCTGGGAAAGCTGTTTGCCAGGTCTTCCTTTGCTGCGGGTGATCGGCTTGCTGTGACAGGACACGCAGCCAGGCCCCTCGATGCTGCCATTCAAGTGCAGGAGGAAATTCAATATGGTCCCTGTCGCAGAAACGTTGTTGTGACAGCCGTTGCAGGAGGTAGTCGGGGTCTGACCCCGGTGGGCCGACGACGAGATGCCGTAAAGGGGAGGATTGCCGTGGCAGATGCCGCAGTTGTTGCTTGACTTGGCTGCGGTCCAGGTAACGCTAGGTGTACGGGCCGCACCGCCGCGACCATCCTGATGGCACTGGTTGGTGGCACAGGTGCCCCCGGTGGTGTAGGTATAGCCGGCCGCATCGGTAGAGGTGGTGCCGCCATAGGTGTAATTGGCGCCTGCCACAATATCTGCCCTGCCGTCCTCTTCGTTGTGAAGGCTGGTGGGATGGCAGTTCTTGCAGGCAAAACCGAAGGCCGTGGCGGTTGTCTTGTTGCTGCCGGTCAGGTTGTTGAAGACCGTTGCCTGGTTATAGTGGACGGCATGGCCGACGGTAGTGCCGACCGAAAGATTGCCGTTGTTGTTGCCGCCATGGCATCCGTCACAAACCTTCGGCTCCCCCTTGTAGGCAAATCCGTCGTAAGTGGTGTCGGGACTGTGGGTGTGGCACTGGGTACAGAGGGTCGTCGATCTGTGGCTATCGGAACTGGTGGCGGTATAATGGACCATCTTGTTTGGATCATCGACTTTGTAGGTATGACATACGTTGCAGATGCCGTTAAACGGAGCACTTGTCTTGGCCCAGTTGGATGCAGCCGCCTTGGCCGTGAAGACCACATTCTGTGAGGTGAATGTGACCGGCACCCCTGTGGCGACCTCGGAAGTCACTGACGGCTTCAGGTGGACCATGGCAATGGGACCACTGTTGGTACTGGTACGGTCCCCGTGGGAATCATGCAATCCCAGCAGAACTGGCCGCCATTGAGTGATGTGGAATGCTTGCTGCCGAAGTGATATTTATTCACCTTGCGACTTGCCGTCTTTGTTGTGTAGCCGGTTCCCGGAATAACGCCAGTCGCACCGACGGAGGCGTGGCAGACCAGACAGACGCCGTTCTTGCCCCAGGTGGGATGATTGAAATTGCGCAGGCGCAAGGGGTTATTTGTATCCCCATGGCTGACACTGTTGTATTCGTGGCAGTACAGGCATGGATCGCCTGCCCCACCAGCCGTGGCTGCAGCCGATGAGAATCCGGCAAAGGTTGCCCCGGTAACATCGTAGCTGCCGGATTGTTTTCCATGACCAGACCAGTTCCATTCCGCCCGGGCAATCTTCGCATGGTGCTGTTTTTGAAGGCGTAATTGACGGTATCGGCAGTGGCAAAGTGACAATCGCCGCACTTGTTGGTGCCGCCCCAGGTGAATACCCTTGAAGCATTGCCGCCATGGCAATTGACATTACTACAGCTGGTTTTGGTCGTCGGAGGGTTTGCAGACGTGGGGGTAAAGGTATTCGGCAAGCCGATAAATGTTTTCGTGCCGTTGGCAACGACATTGTAATTCTTGTTTACATGGTTTCTCACGCTGGAAATGGTATTGCCGCCACTGCCGACCGTGCCGTTGTGGCACCAGTCGCAGGTAAAACCCCAGAAGACCGCATGCTTGGGATGGCTATTGGCTTTACCCTTGTAACCGTTCTGGTAATCAGGCCCTGTCGGATAGGCCGTATGACAGCTGCCGCAATGAACGTTCGCCTGTACCGTATCCCATTTGATCCAGGGAGTTGAGTAATCGGTGAAAGAATAGGCCCGGCTGTGGCAGTAACCGTTTTTACACTGATTATTTCCGGCATCCCAACGGAAAGCTGCAGAGCCGACCGTACTGCTGGCGGAGATATTGCGGAAACCATTGGGATGCTTGGCACGACTGCCGGAAAGAAGAGCTGTATTGCTGGTTGTCGTAGACGCGTGACAGGCGGCACAGGTTACCAGGGTGTTGTTTGTGGAGGTATTGTTGCTGCCGATGGTACCACCATTGCCATAGGTGTTGGCATGCTTGTTGTGGGGCTTTGACCAGGTGGTGTGCTGGGAATTCGGATCATCGGCTGCCTTGTTATGGCAATCCCCACAGGCGGCGGCTCTGCCGGTCCAGCGTAGCACGCTGGTCATGGGGGACTGGACCAGATCCAGAGTATTCGCATAGTTACGTTTGCCCAGGCCGCCTCGTCCGTCCGAGTGGCAGTAGGTGTCGCAGGAAGTGCCGGTTGAATACCCATATCCGCGGCCGTCATAGATCAAGCCTGTGCCGCGGTAGACCACCTCCGGCCTGCCTGCCCCTGAAGGAATGTTGTTGAACGGTGGGCGCATGATAACTTCAGCAACAGAACCGTTTGTCACGCCGGCAGGAGGCCCATTGAGATGGCTTTCGGTCGGACTGCGGGATGGCATACGCCACACATGAAGACGTTGGTGCTGCTGGAAAGATTGACATTGGTCCATCCTTGTTCGGTTGTACTGGACGGGCGGGTCGAGCGGTTGTAATGCTTTCGGTGGGCGGGTGAAAGTGTGGCTGTTGATGTAGTGGTGTTATTGGCCTCGTGGCAGTTGCCGCAGGTGTTGATTGTAGAGGTGTCCCAGTCCCGACTTTGGGTCGTGGAATTGTTGCCGTGGCAGTAAGTATTGGAGCAGACGTGGGTAGAAGCAAAGCTGCCTGAGAAATTGGCCATCTTGATGAAGTTTATGTCAATCACACGGTTGATGTGCCTGACGTCGGTGCCGTTGAAGACAGACCGGCCATTGGCAGCGACCGTATTCACGTGGCACCAGTTGCAGGTAACCGGCTTGTGCGGCAAGGGCCCGGAACTTATGTGGTTCAGGTGCCGCCCCGAGCTCATCTGCCTTTGAACGCCAGCCAGGCCGTTGTGACAGTAATTGCACTCGATGGTCCCCTGCTGACCGGCAGCGATGTTGTTCCAGGTTGTAGGAGGCGCCTTGTAGACACCTGCCCCGTTGGAGTGGCAGTAGATCTGGGTACAGCCGTTGGCGGCGTAGGCCAACCCGCCGGTCGATTTAGGCCCCCATGCCACGTTGTTCACCCTGTTTGCGTGAAGCGAAAAAGCGGTGACATTATCAAAGGCATTTACCGTCGAGGCATGGCACTCGTTGCACTTGAAGTTGAAACCGCTAAAACTGCTGCTGGTATTGTTCACATGGGCAGTATGACCTTTGGTGGCAATCGGATCGGCTGAGGCTGCATTGTAACCATGACAACCGGCGCACCCCCCCGACAGCGAGCTCCCCAGGTAACCGGTTTATTGAAATGGCAGTAGACATTGGTGCACTGTTGGCACTACTGTCCCAGCGAATTGCCCCGGCGATGCTGTTGCCGGTAACATTGCGGAAGCCATTGGGATGCCTGTCGCGTCTGTTGGCAATAAGAGTAGTATTGCCGGATGCGGTCGCTGCATGGCAGGCGTTACAGGTGGCATTGGCACTACGGGAGCCTGAAAGGTGCTTAGAGTGGGAACCGGACCAGGTGGGGTTGGCATCACCATACTGGTTGTGACAGTTGCCGCAGACGACCCCTGTCGAAGTAGTCCACTCCAGTCTTGGCGTCGATGTGCTGTTGCGTTTCCCCGGGTTGCCACGCCCATCGGAGTGGCAGTAGGTATCACAGGTGGTCCCGGTGGAATAGCCATAGCCACGGCCATCGTAATTTACGCCGGTGCCACGCGTCACTGTCTCCAGTCTAGTTGCCCCCACAGGAGGTGTAAACGGCAGGCGCAAGGCGACCTCGGCCACCGAGCCATTGGTAACGCCTGCCGGCGGCCCGCTCAGATGGCTGGTGGTCGGGCTGCCAGGATGACATACCCCACACATGAAGACGTTGGTTGAAACTGAGCGATTTACATTCGTCCAGCCATCCTCCGTGGTATTTGCCGGGCGGGTGCTCGTATTGTAATGCTTGCGGTGGGCCGCAGAAAGGGTGGCTGAGGTCGTGGTCGTGTTGTTGGCCTCATGACAGTTACCGCAGGTATTGAGGGTTACCGTATCCCAGTCGCGGGTGGAGGTGGTGGCATTGTTGGTATGGCAGTAGGTGTTGGAACAGACATGAGTGGAAGTACTGTAGCTACCGGAGAAGTTTGCCATTTTTATGAACGACACATCGATGGTGCGGTTGATGTGCTTGACATCCGTACCGTTGTATACCGATTGACCGTTAGATGCCACCGTATTCGAGTGGCACCAATTGCATGAGATGGGTCGATGCGGCAGGGGGCCGCCATTGATATGGTTCAGGTGCCGCCCGGAGCTCATCTGATTCTGGATTCCTGCCAAACCGTTATGACAGTAATTGCACTCGATTACCCCCTGCTGGTTGTCACCGATGGTCTTCCATGTCTGGGGAGGGGCTTTATACCTTCCCTTGCCGTTGGAATGGCAGTACACCGTACATGTCTGGGCAGGATCGTAGGGAAGGACACTGGTCCCCCCGGTTGGCACATACGCGGCATCGGGGCCCCAGTTCACATCGGCTGCGCGATTGACATGAAGGGAAATGGAAATCAGCCCGGTGTCGGAGGAATTCACCGTCGAATTATGACATTCCTGACAACGGAAATTGAAACCGTTAAAACGGGCACTGGTGTTGTCGACGTGGGCTTTGTGACCATTGCTGGTAATGGTTGAAACCGCATCCGCATTGTTACCGTGGCAATTTACACAGCCGGTTGAGTAACTGCTGTCGCCCCAGGTCGGGTTCTGTCGAGGTGGTTGTCCTTTTCCGTCGCTGTGACAGTAAAGATTGGAACATTCTCCATAGGCCGCGCTTGGCGCCATATCACCAGTGGAACCTGCAGCTGCCGGAGTCAAGGAACCGGCCGCCTGGTACCCGGCTGATGATCCTACCAGAGGGTCCGTCGTTTTCATTGCCCAGCGCACATTCCCCTGTACATGGGAAACATCGATAGCCGGATGACAGAGATCACAGGAGAAGCTGTAACCGGTAGAACCAGAGTGCCTGACATGGCTTCCCATGGTGGGCGGCGTGGTCGGTGTAGTTCCGTGGCAGCTGCCGCACTGATTCTGACTTGCTGCGTCCCAGCGCGGCGACTGGTTTGCCCCGCCCGTTAACGGAACTTTCACCTGCACTGCACCAACTTTCACACCACCCCCGTGGCAGTATACATTGGAGCAGATGTTGGCAACGGCATGATCGGTAACCACCGCTGCTATCGTTGTGTTTGGAGTGCCAGAAGAAACAGGGTAGCCACGGTCAACGGAAGAATAGGGAACATAGGCGCCGCTGGTTACCTTGCCGCCAAAACCATAGAACCCGATATCGAGGCTGTTGCTCAGGTTGGGCATCCTGATGGTGCCGTTGCTTATATAGTGGCAGGTATCACATACCATGCCCCTGGTCTCGGTATGGGTAACATGGGCGCCGGCCTGTCCGGAAACAAGGGCATTGGAAGCTCGGGGTGTACCAATGAGCCCGTATCCCCACCCAGCACCGCCTCGGAAGGGGGATTGCCGTGACAGCCGCCGCAGGCGGCCTTGAAGCCGGTGTTGTGCTTGTGGCATGTGGTACAAATGGCTTTTGGGGTAGGATGACTGAGGTTGCCGCCATTGGCGATATTGTTTGCGGTATCTGCATTATGAAATTTATTTTGGCTGTGACAGGCTTCGCAGATGCGGCTGGAAGTTGCATGGCCACCGGCATCCTCGCCCATGCTGGTTACGTTGCTGAAGGATATGCCCACCGAAGGGGAGCCATTGGGCCAGTTTTCGCCGTTCTGCGTAGTTAAGACGCGGCGGACGTTCTTAATGTTGGGCTTTTTATTCGGCTCATGGCAGGTGGAACATTCGAATTTCCCGTATTTACCGCTTGTTACCCCCCATCCTCCTTGGGCGGCCCATTTTGTCGAGCCGGTTCCCTCGCTGTTATGCATAAGATCAACGGCACCCGATGGTAAAGGGATCAAGCATATCGCCCAGGCAATCGCCAGCAGTGCCAACCCTTTTGAAATTCTCCCCGGAGTAGCCATTACCGTCTGTATTATCATCGCATCTTCACCTTTTATGAAAAATCCCTTTATGCCGTTATTGATCATGTGCCTTCCCCTTACTGGTTCGCGTGACAACTCACACACTTAAGCTGCGCCCCCCAGGTAATGCCCGGTTGATTGACGTGGCACGCGGTGAGGCATGTTTTGCTCTGGGCATTCCAGGTGGCAACACTCAGGTCGGCACTATCGTATGAGGTATCGGTCTTGTAGCCGCCGCTGCGTGACCAACCTAAAGCATTGGCAACGTTGGCCAACTGGGCCTTGGTCTTAATGGTTATGGGAGCGAATCTTACTTCTTTGGCGCCATTTATGTGCAGTGCAGTATCGGTTATCTCGCCTGCCTGGAGCGGTGTTCTGCTGCCGGGCTTGTGGCATGTGGCACAGCGGAAATCACTGCTGGTGTCGTACATGGCATAGGTATCGATTTTTGTGCTGCTGACAATGCCGCTGTGACAGGTGTAACAGGATATGGTCGTCGCCAGGGCTGAGTTGCCATGGGCCATGTTGCCACTGGAGGAATAGCCGAGATAGCCGTTTTTGTTGTTGCCCACATAGGTGTTCATGTAGTGGATGCCGGTCATGTGCCCGGTTTCAGCGAATGGTCGGACCCCATTGTCACCCAAGCTTGATTCTGCTACATAATGGGACTGGCCCGCATATCGTGGAGGATTGTCATGGCACATGGCACACCTGTTGCCGGTGAAGGTACCGTACCAGTTGGGAGTCTGACGATAATCACCCGCAACCGGTACTTCTGCTGTGCCGGTAGTACGACCATTTGAGTGGCAGTAGACTGTTTCACAGGTAAAGTTATCTGCTGCTGTTTTTGTAAACCCTCCCGTATCAGTGGTGATCAGGTTGTTGAGGGAAACCAGATAGCTTGCCCCTGGCTTGTTTTTCCTCAGGATGATCTCAACCACATTGTTGCGATGGGTGGTGTCGTCTGCGGCAGGGTGGCAGTTGCCGCAGCCGTAGCGGTAGAAACTGCCCGTCGATCGGTTTGCAGTGAAATTATAGAAGGAAATCATCCCCGCGCTGATCAGGTTGCCAATGTGGGCAGCATGCGCCCCGCTAAGGTTTGCGTGGCAGGCATTACACCCGGCACTGGCTGCATCCCCCCAGCGGGGACTGCCGCCGCCATGGCAACTGATGGTGCTGCAGGTCCTGGTGGAATAGTTGTAATCGGCGGTCAGACCTGCCTTGGCCGTATCTAATTTTACATTTACACTGCCATTGAGGTGATTGGCGTTCGAAAGGATTGCCGTCCCTGCCGTGGTGACCGTATCAATGTGGCAGATCTCGCAACTGGCGGCGCCGGTGACGCTGACGCCGGAAATTTTAAGCTTTTGCGTATGGGTGGCGTGGCTGTTTGCCTTAAAGAGGCCGAGCCCTTCATTGGCGTAATTAGGTTCACCGGCGACGCTGGTAAAGGCTGCAGGACTGGCTACACCGTGGCAACCAACGCAGTTGGTGATTGGGGTTCCCCCTGTCCAGCTAACCACCATGCCGGCGCTTCTCTTGCCGTCACTGTGGCAGTACGAAGTATTACAGGCAGCTGCATTCTTCCCGGCCCTGGCTCCGGAGTAGTTGACCAGCAGATTCCCATGGATACCCTGGTCGATAACCAAGCGGTCACCGGCAACGGTCTGGGCATGACATTCGGCGCAACCATAGTCAACACCATTGAGTGCAGCCTGATTGATGTGCTGGGTATGGCTACCGGTTTTGATATCGCCGGGGGCTGCATCCCTATTGCCACCATGCAGCCGGTACAATCAGACGGCATGGTCGCACCCCAGACGCGTCGGGCGAGCCTGTCCCATGACAACTGATATTTGAACAAGTTTTCGATCCTGGATATAGAAAGGTTTTTCCCCCACCCGGTGCGACCTGAATGAACCTGTCAATGTGATTGGCTCCAGAAAGTTTGCCATCCACAGCCACCGTCCCCCCATGGCAATAAACACATGTAGAAGAACCGGAGGTACCGACATGCTTCATGTGGCTGTTGGCAAGATCGAGCCCACTGCCGGTACTCGTATAGTTAGGCTCACCGTAGATACTGGCGAAGCAGCCGGAATAGCTGCACCGTGGCAACCTGTGCAGTTATCTATGGCCGGCCCCGTTGCCCAGTTCACTGCAATGCCTGAGCCCCCTTTGCCGTCGGTGTGGCAGTAGGCCGTATTACATGAAGCAGCATTCTTGCCTGCTCCGGCACCGGAGTAGTTCACCAACTTGTTGGGATGCAATGTCGAATTGCTGATTGTACGGTCGCCGCTCACCGTTTGGGCATGACACTCGGCACAGCCGAAATTGGTTCCGTTTACTCCTGCATTATTGACATGCTGGGCATGCTTGCCAGTCTTGATATCGCTGGGAGCTATGGCCGCGTTGCCGCCGTGACAACCGGTACACTCTGTGGCAAAGGTAGCGCCCCAGACCGCATTGGGGGATCCTGAGCCATGGCAGGAAATGGTCGAGCAGGTCTTGCCGCCCGGATAGGCGAAACTCTCTCCACCACCCGGGGCCACCTGGATGGTTTTGTCCAGATGAGCGGCGCCGGTCAGTGTCCCTGTTCCGGTAACCGTACCAGTATGGCAATATACACAGCTCCCGCTTCCCCCAGCCACATGCTTTTTATGACTGTTTGCCCTCGTTTGGCCTTCACCGGTAGAGGCATAGTTAGGTTCCCCATAGACTGAAGCAAAGTCGGCAGGGATTGCCGAGCCATGACAGCCGACACAGTTGCCAATCGGTGTCCCACCTGCCCAATTCACCGCCATGCCTGCGCCCCCCTTGCCATCGCTGTGGCAGTAGGCAACATTGCAGGCAGCCTTGTTCTTGCCGGCCCTGGCCCCCGAGTAGTTGACCAGCTGGTTCAGGTGATTGCCGGGCGTGCCGATGGTCCTGTCAGCAGTGACGGTCTGGGCGTGACATTCGGCACAGCCGAAATTCACACCGTTGACTGAAAGCTGGTTGATGTGCTGCCCATGCATGTCTGAGACAATGGGTGCTGCACTGTCGGCATTGCCGCCATGACAGCCGGCACAATCAGCGTTGAATGTGCTGCTGCCCCAGGTTGCATTCAGCCTTGGCGGTTGTCCTTTGCCGTCCGTATGGCAGGCAACATTGGTACACTGGCCGTAGTTGTCACTGGGGGCCATATCGCCGGTAGCACCTTTCCAGAGACCTTTGTACGCTGCATTGGCTCCAACACGGGGGTCGCTTACCTTCATTTCCCAGCGCAAACTCCCTTGCACGTGGGACATATCTATGGCCGGATGACAAAGGTCACAGTTGCCGCTTTCTGCCGACCAGACCGGCGCCACATGCTTCATATGGCTCCCCATTGTCGGTGGACTGGCGGCATTGATGCCGTGACAGCTGCCACAGGCATTCTGAGAGCTTGAATCCCATTTGGGGATCGTATTGGTCCCACCCGTGAGAGGCGCCTTGACCTGGTAGAGCCCACCTTGACACCACCGCCATGGCAGTAAACATTAGCGCATTTGTTGGCAGCCGGATAATTGGTGACCACAGAGGCGATAGTCGTATTGGCGGTGCCGGAGGCGATGCGATAGCCGCGATTGCTGGAAGAATATGGAGTGTAGGTACCGCTGGTTACCTTGCCGCCGAAACCATAGAAGCCAATATCGATGGTGTTGCTCAGGTTGGGCATCTTGATGGTGCCGTTGTTGATGTAGTGACAGGTATCGCAAACCATGTTGCGGGTCTGGGTGTGTGTTGCATGGGCGCCAACCTGCCCGGAGGGCATGGCATTGGACGGTCGAGGTTTACCGATCAAGCCGTAATCGCCGCCAAGAACCGCTGCAGTGGGCGGATTTCCGTGGCAGCCGCCGCAGGCTGCCTTAAAGCCGGTATTATGCTTGTGACAGGAAGTGCAGACCGCCTGGGGTGTAGGATGGGCCAGGCCGCCACTATTGTTGGACGTGTTGAAGTTATGAAACTGGTTCGCACTATGGCAGATCTCGCAAATACGGCTGGAAATGGCGTGCCCGTCTTTGTCATAACCCATGCTGGTGGAATTGAGAAATGCCACATTTACTGATGGCGCGCCGTTTGGCCAATTTTGGCCGTTGGGTGTAGTGATTGTCTTGCGGATGTTTTTCAGGTTGTCAGCATCAGGCTCGTGGCAGGTGCACAATCAAATTTACCATATTTCCCCCCGGCAACACCCCACCCCCCCTCTGCCTGCCATTTTGTCGATGCTGTATCGGCACTGTTGTGAAGAAGGTCAGCTGCCTGGACACTGATAACTGAAGCAAAAAGAAGACCGACGATGGCAACTGCAAGGCACCACGCCCTTTTCAAGCTCAAGTGATCATTATTCAGATTCTGTCGAATCATCTTCATCGTCATTTCACCTTTTGTCCCGATAGTCATTGCTTTCATGCGCCCTCCCTCCTCACTGGTTGACATGGCAGCTGACACATTGCAACTGTGCTCCCCAGGTAATGTTGGGCTGGTTGACATGGCAGGCAGTAAGGCATGTCTTTGTTTGGGCATCCCAGGCAGAGACACGCAGGTCTGCGTAATCATACGAGTTATCAGCCTTGTAGTCGCCGTTGCGCGTCCAGCCGAGGGCATTGGCAGCAACTGACAATTGGGCTTTGGTCTTGAAGTCGATCGGTGCAAAGGCGACATTCTTGGCGCCGTTCACGTGGAGGGCTGCATCGGTGATCTCACCAGCTTGCAGTGGCGTTCTGCTGTCTGCCTTGTGGCAGGAACCGCAATTGAAGATGCTTGAAGTGCCTGCCATGGCGTAGGTATCAACCTTTGTACTGCCGACGATGCCGCTGTGACATGTATTACAGCTGATGGTAGTTGACACTGCACTGTTTCCATGGGCCGTGCTGCCGCTGGAGGAATAGCCGAGGAAGCCGTTTCTATTGTTCCCTTTGGAGTTGTTGCGATAGTGAATGCCGATCATGTGGCCGCTTTCCTTACCCATGCTCGACTGGGCCACATAATGGGACTGGCCTTCGTAAAGCGGTGGATTGTCGTGGCACATGGCACACTTGTTACCGGTAAAAGCTCCGCCGTACCAGTTTGGCGATTTCCTGTAAGCCGGATTGACGGTATTCCTGCCGTCACTGTGGCAATAGACCAGGTCACAGGTAAAGGTTGTTGTGCCATCCTTGGTATATCCCGCACCGGCAGTGAGAATTTGCTTGTTCAACTTCCTCAGGGCGCCGATTCCCAATGCGTTGCTGGACAGGTCCATATCACCATAGGTGCCGTTGCGGTGGTTGCCGGTCGCAACTGCCGGATGGCAGTTGGCGCAGCATAGCGGTATATGGCGCCGGCCGAGTTGCTGGAGGTATAGTTATACATGGTGGCAAAGTTGGTGTTCCAAAGGTCGATACCAACATGCGCTGCATGGGCACCCGATGACATGAGGTTGGCATGACAGGTCTTGCAGCTGACGCTGGCAGTATCGCCCCATTTGGGTGCAGGGGAGCCATGACAAGCGGTATTGCTGCAGGTGCGGCTGATCTTGTCATAGGTGGCTGAACCTGCCTGTGCCGTATCAAAATAGACATCAATGGATCGGTCAAGATGCAGGGAATTGGCCTTGATCTGAGTGCCGGCAGCAGTAACCGTACTCACATGGCATATTTCGCAGCTGGCTGCTCCTTTAAGGGTCAGATTATTTGTATGGGTCTGATGGTTGTTGGAGGTGGCAGAACCTGCCGTACCGGTGTTGGCGTAGTTCGGCTCACCGGCCTGGCTGACGAAGGTTCCCGTACCGGTTGCCGTACCATGGCAGCCCACGCAATTAACGAAGGTTGCGCCGGTGGACCAACCGACAGCACTTCCAGGCATAGCCTTGCCATTGCTATGGCAATAGGCTGTGTTACACGCCGCAGTGTTCTTGCCTGCCATGCTACCCGAGTAGTTGACGAAGCCATCGGCATGCCTGGTTCGGTCACTTAAGGTTGTATCATCGGCTACGATCGGTGCATGGCACTCGGCACAGGCAAAATTGCCGCCGATATCCGGATTATTCACGTGGGAAGTATGCCGGCCGGTCTTGATGTCGCTGGGTGCAGCGCCGGCATTGCCACCATGGCAACCGGTACAGCCGAGACTTCCTCCCCAGGTGGCGGTGTTGGTTCCGGAACCGTGGCAGGCGATGTTGGAGCAGGTCCTGCCAACACCGCGATTAAATGTCTTGCCGGAGATACCGGAGGTCGAATAGCTGATGTAGCTGTTGGTATGCCTGGTGTTGACGGTGGAACCGGCGACACCAACCACATCCGCATGGCAGTAGTAGCAGGTCCCTGCCGCCCCGGCGCCCACGTGCACCTTGTGGCTGTTGGCGCGCAAAGTGCCGGCAGTCTGGCTTGCATAGTTCGGTTCGCCGGCGGTGCTGGCGAAATCGGGAGCCGAATCGTTTCCGTGGCAACCGATGCAGTTACTGTAGATGGTTTTTGAGTTCCAGCCGTTGACGGAGCTAAAGGCAACGTTCGCCTTCCCTTTTCCGTCGGTATGGCAGTAGGTATTGGAACAGTTGCCTTGCACGGAATTGTAAGAGGCACTGCCTCCGGCCCGGGCACCGGAGTAGTCGATGAAGCCATTGCCATGTTTTGTCCCATCGGCAAAGGAGCGTTCATCAGCATTGATCGTTTTGGCGTGGCACTCGGTGCAGTTGTAATAGGTACCGATTGTAGCGGCATTGTTGATATGGGACTTATGACTGCCGGAACTGATTGGTGCAAAGCTCAAATGGTTGTTGCCATGGCAGCCGGTGCAATCTTCAGTGACAGGCGCGCCCCAGATTTTGCTGAAAGACCCTTTTCCGCCGTGACAGCTGATGTTGCTGCAGGTCTTGGTTCCCTCTTCGTAGCCGAAGCTCTTGCCGTTACCTGCCTGGACATCAATCTGGCGATTGAGAATGTGTGTGGAGTTGCCGGAGAAAATCGCACCGCCCGCATCGACTGTACCGCCATGACAGGAAGCGCAGCTTAATCTTCCATTATCCACGTGATTCTTATGATCGTTGGCGCGCAGGGTTCCGGCACCGGTACTGGCGTAGTTGGGTTCCCCATAGCCGGAAGTGAAGTCCGCCGGACTGCTGTTGCCGTGGCAACCCAGGCACCCCAATGTTGTTGCACTGGATTTCCAGCCGTTCAGGCTGGTGAAAGTCTTGTTCGTACCCCCCTTGCCATCAGTATGGCAGTAACTGGCCGAGCAGACACCGGTTGCCGTCGTGTAACTGCTCCTGCTACCGGCCAGGGTACCAGTGTAATTCTTGAAGCCGTTGCCGTGAACAGCGCTATCGGCGATGCTTCGGTCGTCAGGATTGACGGTCAAGGATGGCAGGCGGCACAGGCAAAGTTCTTGCCCAGGAAGGTCGGGTTATTCATGTGAAGCTTATGTTTGCCTGAACTGATCGGAGTGAAGCTTATGGCGTTGTTGCCATGGCAGCCGGTGCAGTCTGCGGCGAATTTCTGGCCCCACTTTGCCTGTGCCGGCCCACCATGGCAGCTGATATTGGCACAGGTGCGGTCTCCCAGATAGGTGAAGGTCTTGCCGCCGCCAGGGGCAATATTTTTCATCCCGTTCAGGTGGAGTCCCCACCTTCAGGCCGATAGTGGATACCGTATCATTGTGGCAATAAACACAGGTACTCAGGCCGATGCCACCCATGTGACGGTCATGGCTGTTGGCAAACGTCGTATCCGCACCGGTGTTTGCATAGTTGGGCTCACCTGCAGCACTGACAAATGTTCCTCCTGCAGACACCCCGTGACACCCCTTGCAGTCATTGATTACCGAGCCGTCTTTCCAGGAAACCGTAACGGCGGGGGAACCGCCTTTTCCATCACTGTGGCAGTAGGAAACAGAGCATGCCCCCGTTGAGCTGTTGTAACGACCCGCCCTGGCCCCCGAATACTCCGCATATTTGTTGACGTGCTGCCCACATCACCGATGGTGAAATTGTTAAGGACGGTATTGGCATGGCAAACAACGCAGCCATAATTGGAGCCCAGGAAGCCGACATTGTCCACATGGGCCGTATGTTTGCCGGTGTTGACAGCGTTACCAGTCTGGGCAGCCTTGTGGCAGGCGTCACATGCCAGAGGACCAGCTTCACCCCAGCCGACGCTTTTTTTATTCCCCTTTGCATCCGAATGGCAGTAGTTCGCCGAGCAGCTGCCGTAGCCGTTGCCGGGTGCATTGGCCGGCATTTGGTTATAGGCGCCGCTGTATGCGTTGAACACCACCTGGATGTTGTCGTCGAGATGGGTCATCAGGGTACCGTCGCCGCCATAACCATTGTGGCAGGTGGCGCAGTCGTAAGCATAATTGCCAATGTGGCTGGTGTGGGCACCGCTGCTGATTATTGTTCCGTCACCCTGCTTGCCGCCATGGCAACCGTCGCATGCAAGAACAGTCGTAATCCCCCAGGTGACAGTCTTGTAGCTGTCAGGTTCGCCAACCCCACCGTTGGGCTGAACATTACTGTGGCAATAGATGTTGTTGCAATTACCGTAAGGGGCTACGCCGGGGAGCGTCGCCGTGGAAAACCGCTTGTAGCCCTTATAGGTGGCGGATGATCCCTGTTCCGACAGATTCCATGCCACCCGCCCATTTATCATATGGGGGCTCACATAATCGTCGTGGCACCTGGTGCAGGCCATCTCCAGATCTCCAACATGCCTTTTGTGTGCACCGGGTGGGACCGGGTTCGGCGGGTTGGCTGGAGTTGTACCGTGGCATGCCGCGGCATCACAGGAGCGCTGAGTGCCGCCAAGGGGGCCATGGGTCCAGGAAATAGCTCCCTTGTATGGATCAGCTTTCCCGGCATCTACCGCCCAACCATCACCATGGCAGTAGATACTGCAGCTGTTCACCCCTGCTTCGCGCAAAAGCGTGGTACCGGGATTTCCCGGAGCAACTGCAAAATTGTTAGTGAACGGAGGACCGATGGTGCCGGTATAGGTTCCGGTCATTACCGTAGAGATACCGGAAAATCCTTTCCAGGTCTTCCTGTCGATGCGGAAACCCATCTCGATCATGTCATTGCCATTGAGAATGCCATGACCGTAATTGTTATGGCAGGTATAGCACTCCATTTGCTCAATGTTGCGGTGGCGGTAGTGAGCACCGGCATCGGCGGGGGGATTGAGACCAAGGGTGTTACTGCCGTACACCATGGTTGCCGGGCTGGTTGGTGGTATCCCGTGACAGGATGTACACTCACCGACCTGAGGGGCCTTGTAGCCTGTGCTGTGCTGATGGCATCCGTTACAATCTCTCCTGTTACTGCTCCCTTTCGGTCCATGTTCCGCATGTACAATATTGGATAGCTTGCTGGCGCTGTAATTGTGTAGAGGGTCCTGTGATGGCATACCTCGCAGACATTGCGGGAGCCATCCTTATAATCAGTCCGCTCGTCATTTCCGAAAACACCGGTTATTCCATTGGACGTTGTGGTATAGCGGTCGAAGATGACTCTTCTTTTACCTGTGGGAGTGGCAATAGAATAATTGACGTACTTGATGTTCTTTCCCGCTTTTCTATTGTGACAGGTAGCACAAGTATACTCGCTACCCCAAGTTCCGTATTTACCCGAAGCAGTGTTGGTACTGTTATGGATCAATTTGAGTGCATCGGCACTTGCAGCCGTCGGGAAAAGCGGGTCTGCTATAAAAAAACCAATGATCAGTAAGGCCACGACCATTGTCATGACGCTTGCCTGGGTCTTGCTGCCTGTTGCAGCAACACTTCCCACTTTATCGTGTCTCATATGGTTTATCTCCCTTTACCCGCAAATCGCATTTGACGCAGGGCTAAGCAAACCCCGTAAAAAAGCTGAATCTTTCGCAAATGCAGTTAGTTCACGACTCATTAAAAGCAGGCCCTATTTCTAATGAGTTTATTAAGTCGCAATAATTACTTTGATTATATGTATAGCGGAATTAAACAGGTTCTTGTTAAGCAGGATTAATGCCAGAATTGAGTTTTTTCATTTTGCATTGCTGACTGGAACCAGAGTCGCTTAGCTGCTGAATTTCTTTAGCTTTAGCGAATAGGGAAGGATGGGGGGGACCAAGGTAAATAGGTAATTTAACAGGTAGGGAAGGGAAACAGCATTTTTTTGCAGGAAGCTGTTAATGTCTCATCGGAGTTTCCGGATGGCGCCAGGAGTCTGTCGGACTTAGAAAGAATCGGCTGAGCTACTTCAGTCTTCTATTTTTTTCTTCTCTCATAATATGACTCGCTCCATATCACCTTCGAAGGATCGAACTTCTTCATCTTCGCTGCATCGTCAGCATCTTTCTCGAATTCGGATTTCGCGGCCCTGCGCTCCTCCGCCTTTTTCTTCGACTCCTCCCTGGGAGTCGACCCCGCCCTGTAGGTAGAATTGATTGTGAATTTTTTCGGGTCCTTCCGCCGCCTCTCAAGGCGTTTTTTATCATGGAGCGTATAGGTATCGACGAAAGCTCCAGTCGCGCGTCGATCTTGTACATCTGCTCACCGGCATCATTGACGTGGCCGATAAGCGGCTCGGCCGGTTTTTCTATCACCTTCACCTCATAGAAAGCGAGGCAGCCAGCTTTGTTCACCAGGTTCTTCACGTGCGTTTCAACCATCGTCTTGTGATCAGAATTCGCCTGGGTGGTGATGGGAAAGAGGTTCTTCGCGATCCCGGGACCGCCAACATTGTCGTTGAGCAGGTGTCCCTTGATATACGTCTCCCCTCCCGAGCGTCCCTTGCCGACCTTACCGACAGTCGGAAGGATGGAGAAAACTTCCGCCTGCTCCGAATCCTTCGGGCTTGTCCCCTGTCCGTGGTTAGGAGCAAGATACTCATATGTCATGTGGTAACCGGCAACGGAAGACTTGTTGCCGATCCTCACGCTTCCAGTACGGTAAGTAATCACCGGCTTTACTTCGACATCTCCCACTTTGACAGGCTCGGCAGACCCAGCAATTGTGGTTTCGAATATATCCAGCAGTTCCGCGAGCAATGTCTCCAGCTTCGCAGGTGCGTCCTTCGGTTTCTCTTTGTTTTCCTGAGCCGCCTTTTGCAGAATGGCGTCGAGTTTCCCTGCTTCGTCGAGTTTCGGTTTCGCCCCCTTCATTGCAGTGGTCGCATCGGCACTCCCGGCATCCGCTTTCCACCGGTTGATCCTCGCCTGCACCTCCGTCGGGTCTTCACTTGCGACCCATGGGCGCGGTTTCGCCTCCGTTCCCTTGAAGAAGAACTCGTGCTTCGCCCCTTTCGGCGTTCTGAAAGAGCTTTTCCTTTTCCACCAACCTACTATAGCGCCTCCTGCATCCTTGGCTGTTTTCCACAACTTCTTCGCCCCGGCGACAATCCACTCCACTACCTTCTCCAGCGCTTTGTCAATGGGGGCACGGACCTTGTTCATGATGCCTGTGGTTATGTCGGTCACCTTGCCGAGACCGACCAAGCGGGCAAGAAAGCTGATCACCATGGTAAGGAGCCCCGCCATGGTCTGCTCGACCCGGTTTGCCGCTGCGGCAATCGCTCCCGATGCAATGGCGGCAATGGAATCGAGGAAGGATTTCGCCACCTGGGTAATCTGCTTGATCCGTTCGATGAAGAACATGATGGTGTTGTAGATGGCGATGATTGCTGGATGATTGCCCCCGCCGGGTTCAGGCTCGTGACGAGCTTGGTGATGGCACTCTCCACCACCTTCACGATAACGAAATTGCGGATCTCCTCCAGGACGATCTCCTTCAGATTGGAAAGTTGCTCCTTTATCTTCTCCCAGGCGGCCGCAGGGCCTTCCTTAACCAGCGTGACAACGATGTCGAAACCGGTTTCCATGGTCTTTACCACCGTCTCCCCGACGGCACGCACCAGCTTCTGCCGGATGTTCTGCCAGGTAAGCCCCAGAACGGAGAGAATGAACTTGATGATCTCCTTCATGTCGAACGACTGCGGAATGTAGATGGCGGCACCAGCGAGTGCTCCGGTAAGCCACTGGAGAAGGCTCGTCTTGAGGTGCGTGCCTATGTTGGCCGAGAACTGCCTGAATCCCTGGATCCCCGCCTTGACGAGGTTCCCGACAAACCGGATCGGGTCCTTCAGAATCGTCCGGAATACCTCGATCCCTTTTTTCAGGTAGGGAATGGCAGCCGGCGCAACCACTTCGAAGATGATCTCCAGCAAGTTCCAGACAGCATTCCCGGCCCAGGTGACGAACTTGCCGACGAAGTCGCCGAAAACACCTGCAACCTTCACGAATGCACGGGGAACAAGGACAATGTCAGCCAACTCCAGTGACTGGAGGGTTTTCATAAAAAGTGCAGGGATCTGCCTGACGAAGCCGACCAGCGAGGCAACCGCCCCCTGGAACCAGGCCCAGGCGCGCGCCACGGCGTTTGCCTTCTTCAGATTCTGCCACACCTCTTCCTGACCTATCAGCTTCATGAAGCCGCCGATGAGCGTCTCAGCATTGCGCGGCACCGGTTCTCCGGTCACCGGGTCCTGCCCCAGTATCGCTTTCAGCAGGTCATATCCCCGCGTCCCCTCGGCCAGCTTCGCCAACGGACGCAGGATCGCCTCCCTGATGAATTTCAGGATGCCGCTGACGAGCCCCTTGGCAAAGCCGACGATCCTGTCGATCGGCTCGGTGAATATCCGTTTCGCCCTGTCCCATGCACCTCCCAGGTCCGCGAGATCTCTCATGCCGAGGGAGTCGATGAATGTCATGACAGCCTGCTTTATTGCCGAGCCACTCATTCCCAGAGCGGAGATTTGCTGCTCGACCCACCTCCCGACCTTGTCGAAGATGCCGTGGTTGTCGAGCGCCTGGGTGATGAGGAAGCCTCCCGGCGTGAACTCTACGACGGCGCGGAGGATGTTGGCCGGGCTTCGGTCGACTCTGCTCATGTTGATCGGGTTGACGCCGAGGATGATGGTGAACATTCTGAAGCCCGGTATGATCGCCGCCTTTTCGGCGATGTAGTTCAGCGGGCTTGGAACTCCGAACAGGCGCTGCACCATTGGCGGAGAGGTCTGGGAAATAGTTGGATCTCCGCTCCGCTGGAGGGTTCCTCCCTGCTGTACCGTGTGAGTGAGCTCGTGGGCGATCAGCTCTTTTCCATCGCCACTCTCGGGCCTGAAACGATCTTTGCCGAAGAATACGTGATTTCCGACGGTAAAGGCCTGCGCGTTCAACTGCCTGTTTAGCTTCGCGGAACTTTCACCGGTGTGGATCCGCACATTCGAGAAATCTGCACGAAACCTCGGTTCCATGAAGCTGCGCACGCCGTGGGGAAGAGGCTTTCCTCCCGACATACTGCCGGAGATACCGTCAGCAACGCTCGGCGACAGGTTTCCTTCCCCCGTCCCCTTGCGCTGGATCTTTTCTTTCTCTTCTTCCTTTTTCTCCTTCCTGAGAATTCCTGAATCGGCAAATTTACTTAGATAGGGAGAGGTCATCCTTGAAATGCCGTCGCTGGGCCTGGTCGTTACCGGAGAGAGCGGAAGCGGCATCCGGGCGACCTTCTTTGCGGTCATGTCGGCTTCCTGCTCGGTCCTGTCGTGGGGGGAGGAGATCTTGAGCGCAGAGGTCTGCACAGAAAAGGGCGCCGTGGCATGGGAGGTCTTCCGCTGCACCCCCTTGATCGAAGCGGCAGATTGATTCGCTGCCGGCTTAGTTATCGTCTTCGCGTGCTTAGCCGTCTGCATCAGATAGCCCTGCCCTCCTTGTATAATTCCCTGCGGATCCCCTCTTCCACATCGTCAAGAAGTATTGTTGTGCTGTCTTTACTCACTGCCTTCAGGGATGCGAAACGAACGACGTTCATTATCGTCCCCCCCGTCAACTCGTACTTCTCCGCTATCCTCTCCAGGTCCATCCTCTCCTCCAACTCCGCCTTGGGTGAAAAGGCATTCCGCCAGATCCGCAGGCGTTCGGACGGTTTCGGAATGGAGAAATGGATGATCGACTGGAAGCGTCTCACAAAAGCGTCATCCATATTGGTCCTCAAGTTGGAGGCCAGGATGACCACGCCGGCAAACTCCTCTATCCGTTGCAGAAGAAAGCTTACCTCCTGGTTCGCATACCTGTCATGGGAATCGTCGACGCGCGTCCTCTTTCCGAAAAGGGCATCAGCCTCATCGAAAAAAAGAATCCACCTCTTGTGCTCGGCCATGTCGAAAACTTTCGCCATATTCTTTTCGGTCTCGCCGATGTACTTCGATACGATCATGCTCAGGTCGATTCGGTAAACATCGCGGCCACACCTTTTCCCCAGCAATGATGCAGATAGAGTCTTTCCGGTGCCTGGGGGGCCGTGAAAAAGAGTGATAAAGCCCGGCTGGAGCTTCTTATTCATCTCCCACTCCTCCAGCAACCGCTGTCCGTGAAGAATCCAATTCCTGATCTCTTCAATCTGCTCCATCGTAGCAGGCGGTAGAATGAGATCGTCCCATTCGAGCTGCGTCTCGATCAGACGTGCCGGAAAATCCGAATTATAGGCGGGTTTCCGCTCTTCACCGGTTGTAAACCACTGAAGATGCTCGCGAGAGATGATGAGTGGGCCGCTCAGCACCGGCTCCAATGTGGAGGTGGGGGACAGATGCAGGATGTTGTGACGTGCAAAAAAATGGTCGCCGGCGAAGAGCCTCACCACTTCAAATCGCGTCCCCAGGTCGTCTCCCGCCAATATGAAGGCCGCAGTCTCCCCGGAGGGAATGAATCCTCCATGCGTGTTCCCGTGCAATCCCCCGAATTCGGTAAATCCACGCTCGGTGGTTTCGTTTTTGCTCCACAGGACGTCGAGGAGTTGGGGACGGAGATGTGGTATGAGTGCGAGCACAAGCACCAGCCGCTCGTTAAATGAAAGATCGTAATGCCGCACGAATTCTCCATAGCAAGAATTGCTGGTGGAGATATCAGGGGGAGCAATCTCTAAAATCGAGCCCAAGGCGGCGTCCTTGTTGAAATAGAGCCGGATGCGGGCATCGAGGACATCGGCAAACCAGGAAAGTTCGGCGGCGAGATCCTGTGCGTTTTCGGCGGAGGCGGCTACCATTCCACGTATACCGGTATTTTCATCCATGGCAGTTTCACGATCCCCATGCTCCACGGCAGATGCTCAAGGAGAAGGTCGAAAGGCCGGCGCTCCACATTCAGTCTCCAACCGTACTCCTCCTTTCGCAAAAGCCCCCGGCGCTGCAAGAAGGCGGAGCGGAACCCCTCGATGGAGGTGTTTTTCAAGGCACTCCAGTGGGATACCACCGCGCGAAGCAGCGCTGCCGATTCATCCCGCTCTTTTTGAGCGAGAAGCCCCTCGCACACCGGCAGCGGAGCCTCGGGATCCAGTCCGAGCAGTATCTTCGTCAGGGCGAGTTCAAATTCGTACACCTCGTCGCTCCCCGTCGCGCAAAAATGCAGGAGGGCGGCCGCACGCGCCCGCTCGGACGGCAGGAGCACTTTTTCCGAAGTGGCAATTCCGGTGGCATCAAAGAAGCGGGGGAGAAACGGATGAAGCAGGATCAATCCTGCCTGCCCCACCGACAAGGGGAAAAGATCCAACCTGAACGTATTGTCGGCACGAATTAGAGCACCTGTCGAGAAGACCTCTTCCCCTCCCGGCGAAACCTCCGGAATCTCACCGGCAGAAAAGGATTCCTCCTTCTCCCGCCGGACAGCCGACGCATCACCCGCTCCAGTGGGGGTCCAGAGACTCTGAGAACGCGGTACAGACTGTGCTTTTGCTGCATGATCTTCAACATCTTCAAGGGGGACGGCAGAAAGAAGGCTTCCCCTAACGTTCCGCGTGGCCTCTGTTCCCGGTTTTTCTCTCGTTAGCCCAGTTTCCTTTTTCAACGATTCCCGGCGCTTGCCTGCGTTAAATGATCCGGGACGTTCTGTGCCGGCACCCGGTACAGCTGTCTCCCGGCTGCTGTCATTTGCGCCTCTCTCCCCCTGTCTCTCCATGGAGAAAGAACCGCGTCGCCGAGTCCCGGTTACCGTTGCTGCAGTTTCCCCTACCGTGGGATCGACGGACGAAGGGTGTTTGACGGCATTGGCCGGGTTACCAATCCCAGGAGGAGCGTTCCGGGAAACACCCACTCGTAGCCGTGAGATGAAGCGCTCGACCGTCTCCGCCTCTTGCTGCGACACGATAGTGCCTTCAACCGCGATACACAGCTCCTCAATGATGTCTCCGGCAGGCTCTGCCGCACATTTCGCCAAAACAGCCGCCCCGATCCTCAATCGCGTGTGGCTGCTCAAATGGAATCCCTTGCCGTCCAGGAGCAGTTTCAGAACTTCGCCGGCCGAGACACTCCCTCCCCCTCTTGCCTTCCCCCCCGGCAGTTCCGCTGCAAGACGATAAATATTCTCCTCCCCAACAATCTGCAGGAGGCGAAAAAATTGGAAAGCTTCAAGCCTGTTGCTCCCGATGAAGCTGAACAGGTCGGCCCACCGATCCCGACAGCTGGCGCGAAGTGCGGCCGCCGCTTTCGACTGAGGGACACCCGATTCTTCCCATGGCAGATATCCGGTCTCAAGGTAGTGAAGGAGACCATCAAAAGCACTCACCCCGCCGGGCGATATTCCCGCATCTGAACCTTTAGCCGCAGTTCTCGGCCTGTGGAGAAGATGAGAGCGAAGTTGCTCCCGAACCTGCTGCAGGATCAGATGGGGAAGCAGGTCCTTCCATTCCCCCTTTGCATTGATTTTCAGGTTCACCTCGATCTTCGGTATCCGCAGTGGATGAGCCCCTTCCGCCGCTTCGTCGAACGCTTGTTGCAGGACCGGCAAGAGAATCTCTTCCCCCTGCTCCCGCAAGTACTTCCGTAGCGCGAACGCCTCGGCGGCAGTCCCTGTGCGGACTATCCATTGCTGCTTGCGAATACGGTGAGGGGCTGATGTCGGCATTTAAACGTCCATCCTTTACCCCTGTGGCGGATTTTCTTTATCCACAGGGGTCGCAGGGGAAGAGGGCACATCGGGCTTTGGCGCATCCTTCACAGTCTTTCTTACACCAGCCTTCTTTATGGCAACCTGTTTATGTCTCCCGGCAGCCTTCGCCGCGTCGGTAACTCTCTGATCTATCACAACAGTTAAAGCTTCTGTCTTTAGGTAACGTGTCATGGAAATATAATCGGACAGCATAAAATCCGCTACGACAGTCCCTTCGTAATCGACGATGACAAAGGTGCCGCCGCGCGACACTCCGCCGCAGTGTTGTAATCCGGGATCCCGGGAAAAGAGAGCTCTAAATGGCATTCTGTCCCCCAGCGCTTGAGTCAATCGACGGAAAAACCTGAGGCCGACACTTAACAGTTCCTTGGCCTCTTCGGCTGCGACCTTTTTGAAACCGCTTGCACGTGCAAAATTAATACTGTCGAAAATTATCCAGAAGTCCCGCCATTGATCGGAGTCGAAATTGAGTTTTGCCCTAAGCAGTTCCGTGTATATCTGGTCTATAACCTGCGTCAGCTTCTCGATCTCGATACTGTCATCGACCTTGGCATCGCCGATCATCTTGACAAGTCGTTCACCCGCCATAGCAACGGCATTCTCCCTGCTTTTCGGTTCCCACATTTCGTTTTTGAGAGTAACCGGCAGCACGGCAAAGGGGAGGTTGTAGCACAGGATAAGGGTCAAGAGACGTCTCATGACCACCGCCACATCCTGACCAAGATGCCCTTCTATCCTGAAAAAGGAATTGTCGCAGAGGGAAACTTTTAACGGCTCCTGCCGCGTCGCTTCCTTCTCGAATAGCCCCGTCATTTCAATTTTCTCTAAATTTTCAATTTTTTCGTTGGCCGCGTGTTGCATCGACTCGCGGTCACGTTCCAACTTGGCAAGAAGATCCGGGTCAGGTTTGTGTATAACCCTTTCCCATTTATACGGCCTCTGCAAGACAGGGGCTTCTGCAAGCACCGCGGTTCCCGGGCGACTGCTAACAACTTTGGAATAGTAATAAGGAGTCTGCCCCTCATTCAGCAGCCAATCTCCGTGCCTGCCAGTCGGGGTCACTGCTACCCAGTCGACGACTGGGATCTTGAAACTCCGAATCATACTGTTTATTTTTTCAAGGAGCTGAAGAGCGGTCTCAAGAGTCTGCTTGGCCTTGGAACAAACCGCCGGTTGAAAGGAGGTACGAAGACGATCCGTATTACCGCTGGTTATGCCTGCCAGCAGGTGCTTTGGAAACAGGTTGTAGTCGGGAGCACACACGGCACTTGCTACAACTGCTGCCTCTCCCAGCATGTTGCAGCACTCCAGAAGATCTTTAAGAAAATCGTGGTAGTACTGAATGTCCAATGGGTACTTCTCCTGACTTAAACCGATGGCCTTCAACTGTTCCGGACTCTTCTCCGGTTTAAACCCGTCGCGGATCCCCATCAGAATTTCTTTCCAATTTGTTAAGAAACCTTCCAAAGGACCTTCTATGAACAAGGCGATAGGTTGGCAAAGTTGGGGCAAAGATTCGCAGAACTTGTCGAACTTGGCCCAGTTCTTTTCGCAGGCTTCCCAGTAAGTGTCATGCAGCATCTTGTACCAAAGTCCTGTTCCAGCCTCCCCTGCAAGAAGAAATGGCAGCGGGCTTAAAACCGGACGGTCGGCTAGAATCTTCGGAAGCGGCTCTTGGGTCCTCCGTTGGATCGTAAGAGAGGCCGCCTGCTCACGGTTGGCAAGCAGCACCTTGACCTGGTTGACCCGTTCCTGCCCCAGGTTGTCGCAGTCGGTGGCGGAACAAATGTCCTTGTCGGTGATGTAGCTCTCCACATAGAGGATGACCGCCATTTTCTGAAAATTGGGGAGTTTGGCAAGCGGGGTGGCGTCTTCTTCGCAATACGGCCTCTCGTCCAACAGCTCGTAGAGTTCGATCAGCTTCCCCTTTTCCGTATCGCCGCCGTAGAATGGAGCGTAGCGCGGCCGGCTTTCATCGAATAGGGTGAACCACTCGAAGATGCGCGGGGCGGAGAAGACGACCAAGTCGCCATCGGTCGTCACCCCGACCCCCTTGCCGATCTTGATGCGGGTCTTTTCGAGGGAGATGTCGAACCCGCAGAGAATGCCGACACCGATCAGGTTCACCCGTGTCAGGCGTGTCTGGTCATCCAGGTATTCGGCTATGCTGTTCAACTGGTCGTGTGTGAGCACCTGCCCCTTCTCGAAAATGCTGTACATCTCCGATATATGCTTCAGCGACTGCACCGCATCGCGACCCGGGGGATGGAACGGCTCCTCGGCAGGCTTCACAGTCGTAAACTCCAGACCTTCATCGTTCGCAAATCTGGCCGAAAATCCCCATTCGTAATGGGTTTCCGCAACGGCGGCCAGCAAAACATTCGTCCCCTTGCAGAGACACACCTCCGCCGACCTCTCCGCCACATCCACTTCCATCTCGCCCGCGAATTTCAGCTCATCGATCTCCTCACCGTTCAGCCACACCCTGAGCGAGTCGTCGTTTCTGACCAAAAGTTCTGTGTGCCGGGTGTCTGGTGAATGGATATAGACAAGAAAAAATGCCAGACAGTGGTGCTTGTCGGAAAAGTCGTGCAGGGAGGTGTTCGATAAGTCATGGAGCCGACGGATGTCATCCCCCGTATCATGGGGATTCTCCCAGTCATTGACATGGAAAGATGCGCGCTGCCAGGTGCAGTTCATGTCATAAAAACTGCTGCGGTAATGAACCGTATCACCCTCTTGGGGTGAGACGCACAGTGACCTGGTGATGTCCAGCGGGCGGATACCGCCAAAGGGTGAAACGATATCGTTTATGATCTGTTTTGCCGTGGGGTGCCCGTCTCCGGCGTGGTGAGAGAACGACTGGTGTTTCACATTGAAAATTGGTCCGAGAACAAGCCATTCGCTGATGTAATTTGACATGTGACATCCTTATCCGCTCTTTTTGCCGAGACTCGTCTGATCTAAAATGAATTTCCCTTCGCGTGCCCCTTTTGCACAACCGGTCAGGGTTGCAGTCGGATAGATGTTCTTGACGGCAAACAGGGTACAGAAGAACCTGAATAGCTTGCTTCTTCGGTCCGATTCATCCGCACCCGATTTAACGCCTACCCAGTCCTGATAGACTTCCTGCAAAAGCTCCATATCCTCGCGGCTGATCCAGCAGATTTTCGGCAGTATGTGCGCCGGGGTCTCCTGCCTGATTACCTGTTCGGCATAGCGCCTGAAATGCATGTCGCCGAAGCGGCGCCCGTACGCCGGCAGGATCACGTGGAGCCGGTACGAGTAGGGATCGAGGGATGCAACATCGTCACCGGCTGATGACCGGTTTATTCGAAGGAAAGGATCATCGCTTCCATCCTGGGGACGCAGAAGGATATTCTCGACCACATACATTCCTTCTCCACCATAATTGGCAGTCATGATGTCAATCAATTCGTCAATGGCCTGTTCCATTTCCTCTTTCCTGCCAAACGATTGTTTCCTGACTGCAACCACTTTCCTGTGCTCGTCGACGATCTTGAAGCAGTGCTTGCCGTCGGTGGTGATGCTGCGCACATAGGCAGAGGGGATCTGAGCAAAATGCGCCGCATGCATCATCTCCTGCCGTGCCTTCTCCTCGGTCCCGAAATTCCTGCTGCTGCTGAGCAGTATTCCCTTCGTTGCACTCCTGCGAATTCGGAAACGGAACTCGTCTCCAGGGGTGGCGTCGATTTCCGGGTAGATATCGTATGGAATGCTTTCGGCAAGATTCCTGCGGGTAAAATTGCGAATGCCAAGAAGCCGTGCCACGCGTCTCTCGAATCCGGAAATATTTTTGCTGTCCCACCGGGATCGTGGATGGCTTAACGTGTAGTTGTAGGCAAGCCCCCTGTCACTGCTTATCCTTGGGTAATCCTTCAGGAATTCACATTTATACCTGAGAATGGAGAGGCTGCTCGCTCCGAAATCGGAATACATGAGATGTGCGAATTCGGTGAAACGCTCTGCAAAGCGCGCGATGAGATGGTCGAGAAAACGGCTTCTCCTGTCGATGTTAACGCCCTCATCCTCGAATCTGCTCTGGAGGGCAATATTCATGAGACGCTGAAGGTGGTCCTCTTCACCCGTGCCACCTCTTACGAAACGTGCAGCTGCCTTCTCCGCATCGCGGACCGCACCTTCGTCCGCTGTTGTCCCACAAACAAAAGCGACTATCTTCCTTATTTTCTCTTTCTTGTCCTCTTCGCCGGAGGCTGTTTTCTTAATGGTTCTTTTTATGGAGTAGAGGCGCTCGTGCTGTGCAAACGAGTCAACAACCTGGTGAAAATAAGTTGTCCGGACATGGGGCTTGTTCGAAAAAAGCTCGCGGACCCGGCCCAGCTGTGCAAGATAGTCCGCCATCAGCTGGTCGAAAAACAGGAGGTAACCCTTCAGCTGCATCGCCGATGCCTTCCTTCTGTCATCGGCCTGGCTGCCGAGTCCGTATTCGCTGATCCCGTAGATCTGGGGAAAGTGGTTCTGAAACGAATAGTACGTTGAAGGGTTTCTGAAAATTCCCAGTGGAACATCCAGATCCTCTTCCCGCTTCGTCTCCACCAGCAAGATCGCCCCTTTTCGAAGCTCAGCAAGTCTTGCACGTACGGCATCCTCGGATGGAGCTACCCGCACCCCGCGGCGGTTAAAAACAATGCGATTTTTTCCGAGAACCGGTTTTCTTCCCTGACTCACCTTAAGAACCCACTTGTTTCTCGCCGGCTCGACCTTCCCCTTCCGGACCCTGTTGACCAGTATTTCCTGAACCGCCCGGACAGCATCGACGTCCATTACAATGCTGATGATGTCGGAGAGACGAATCTCTTCCCGCAGAGCCCCTTTGGCAAGCTCGTAATCGTCAATGAAACCACAATCAAGCCTTGGCCCTTCGAATAACTCGTCAACCCTGAACCGACTGCCGTCAGGCTTTTTCTTTTCCAGCATCTCGCTTAAAGAGTAGTTTCTGACCGGCGGGTCGAAGTACTGTTCGACCATGAAGAGGATTTTTGCCGCGACTTCGATCAGCCCAGCATCGGAAGTGTCGGGGGCAACTTCGATTTCGCAGCAGAGATTGAACTCTTCCGTCTCAACCTTCATTATGGAGACGAAATCCTCACAAAGGTTTCTGTTCCCATGAAGCGTTTTTCTGACCAACTCCTCTGCTTCCTTCTGTTCTTGCGGATCGTTTGATTCGAAATCCACGATTACATTGTAGAGACCCTGCACCGCCACCTCTCTCCCATGATGGGCCGGTCTGGAATGGGAGAGTTCACCTGCTGCAATGTCCGCATAGTAGGTGACGGGACATTTCTCAAGCCATGCGTTCCTCACCCCTTTCAGATCAATCAGCAGCTTACGGTAATCGAGCAGGGTGAGAGGTCTGTTCGGCAGAATAGTCCTGGCGGTGAAAAACTGCCCCTGCATGTTCTTCTCGTTATCAGCGGGCGCCGCCAGCAGATCCTTGACCGGAAGGGATGCACGGTAGGAAAGATCGGTAAGGGCGTAGGCAAGTAATTCGAGGATGGTAATACCGGGGTCATGGATGTTGTAGTCCGTCCAGATCCGGTGTGAGAGGCGCTGCACATGCTGAAGCCCGATCTCGAAAAGATGGCGATGATCGAACTCTTCTCCCGGTTTTCGTTTCGGTATGGTCACAGGAGAGAACATTTCAGGGGACCTCGCTGATGGTATGGAGAGGGACGGAGACCAGTATTGCGTCGGGGCGTTCGGGACGCGCTTCGTCCATGTCGTCCATGGTTTTGCCTTCGGTGTAGGTGTACATCATGAAGTCGGTGACGAAATCCACGTACTCCACCTCTTCGATGAAATCGAGGATGACCGATTTGTATATTCTGCCGCCGAAGGAGAGCTCCCGACCGTCGATGATTGAAGACCCCGTTTCGAAAGCCCAGGGCGAAAGAAACTCCTTCAACTTCGCGTTCAGGTCCTTGCTGTAGTAATTGAATTCAAAACCTTCCTTGAACTTCACCTTGAAATCGAGCTCCAGCTTCTGATAAGCCGGGCTTTTGACATGAATATTGACCTGAGATGAGGTTCTTGCGCGGAGATCTGAGGCAATGCGGTCGAGGGTATCGGTATCCACCTTCGGCTCCAGCGGATCGGCGGCATTCCTGTTTCTCAGGTCCGGAACCACCACTATGAGAACGTTTCCCGGAGCGAGCCATGAATCCTTACTTGCATGGGGAATGCATCTGGCCATATGGATATTCGGAAAGGCTTCCAGCACGACCCGCTCATAGTCCCACGCGGTGATGCAGCGGTTCTTGTGTCGTAGCCGCTCGGCAACACGGGCATGGAAGTCGCCATCCCCCTCTTCCGGGGCGCCGCCGAATGTGGCAAAGGGCTGCATGACCCCTTTTACCGTGGCTATCGGCGTTTTCAGCCTGGCAATGGTTCCCGAAGGAAGCGGAGCGGCAAGATGGGAGAGATCGTTACCGTTGTCCCTGAAGGTCACTTCGACCGCATTCGCCGCCACCTCTACCATCTGGCAGACCCCATCGGAATCCTTGCCCACTGTTCCCCTGATCCAGAGAAGGTCCGAGGGGAGGATGGTATTGGCAAGGCTGGCCTCCGACGGGATCACAAAAGTGATGGTCCCGCTCCGGCGAAAATTGTTGGTAGAGTCGAGCAGCACCTCCGTCAGCCCCAGAGGTTTCCAGTAGTTGTTACACAGAACGGACCACTTCGGGCTGGGGGAACCGGACTCCGGGTTGTTGCTCCCTTCGGCAACCTGAAAAAGCACATTTACACTGTCTCCACCCCGGAGGCTGGAGAAGCCGATGTACAGCTCCCCTTCGTTTGAATATTCCGGCAAAAGCGGCACCTTTAGCTGCGCGTCTTTTAAACCGCCCACGTTCCTGAGATAACTGTGCTCTCTGTTGGTGCCAAAACATGACAGGTGAAAAAATTGGATTTCTTCATTCTTGTAGGCATCTTCTTTAATTGAAGAGATTACAACCGTGCCGGAAGTGGCGGTATAGGAGAGGGTGATTTCCTCGATGGCTGGCGTGTAAGGTTCGTTCGGAAGCTGCGGCTGTTCTACCTGATCTACGACATCCAGCCCCTGCGGCGGAGCCACAGGCGGCGGCGGAGCCACAGCCTGCGCCGTCTGCGCCAAGGCCATTGTGGCTATGACATATTTGTTTAAATATTGGGAGTGCAGGAAATCCTGTTTGAGCGAGAATGTTGCCGGTCCGGCCTTGCCGATGGCAAAATCCTTCAAGGCAGTTGCGTTTCCCTCAAAAAGAGGCGCAGCGCTCTCGACCTCACTGGCGATGCCGGAATTGTCAGATGCAGTAATTCGAGCGGTAAAGTAACTGTTGTTCTTCAAGCCACTCTCATCATAGGCTTTATAGTGTTCGACCAGATTATCCGGCGCCCCCTTCCATTTGATTTGCAGATCGAGGGAAGTCACCGTTTTTTCTGCCGCTTCGGGAGACACCACGGTAAATTTCGACCCGGACGTGGGCTGCGGGCCGAAGGGAAGAAAGGGTTTTTTGGGATCCGCCGCACCCAGGTCCGTCTCAACATGAATGGTGCGGAGCCGGACTGGGGCTTCCTTTTCCTGAGACACCTGCGACCCACTTCCACGAAGATCTCCGCCTCTTCCACCTTTATCCCTGCAAGTTTGCCATATTGGGGGCTATCCTTCTGCTTCAGGAGCACCTGAATGACCGGCGCCGGGGGAACGCAGGAAAATTGATGGAGTTTCCCATCGCAGTCCACCACTGCCTGTTCCGTAGCCGGAATCCCGATGTCCAATTCCAGCTCACTGCCGCTGCAGGCAATTTCGCGAACATTTACGGAGATCCACCCTTTTTCGCCAGTCAAGCGGACTTCGAAGATCTCGGCGAGGGAAATGTTCCCTTTCAGATTCTCCCCTCCGGTCAGGCTTAACTTCATGATAATGCGGCGACTCCCCTCCTTCATCCGCAGCACCGGAGCGGATAGGGCGAACCCTATTTCTGCTTCGGGCCAGCGGTCTGTGCCGAAGGGGTGCCATTTCGGCTCCGGCCCTTTAAATTCCCCTCCCACACCGTTCGAAGAATTCGCAACCGTGGCGCGTCTCACGATCCCGTCACTTCCGAGGTGGACCCCCTTCAACGACGCTACTTTCGCGGCATTGATGACCGTATTTCGTGAAGGGACATAAAGACGCTCCACCCCCTTTGCATCCTTCCCTGCTGAAAAGGAGTGTCCAGGCCCTATCTCCGTGGCAGGCATATTCTTTTTCAGCTCAAGCAGAAGATGCGCCTTGTCCCATTGGGGAGATTTTTTCTGGAAACGGAGGACATCCTGGTAGTAAAAATCCAGATGGCGGCCGGTAAAGCGATTCAATACCTCTTTCGGTATCTCGTAAAGCTTGAGGAATGAAAAAAAGAGCGCCAGGTGGGGCTCCATATCCCCCGAATCTGATCCGGGCAGGAGATCCGCTTCTTTCTCGTCACAGTCGAAAAACCGGCTCCAGTTTCCCGAAGGAACGGAGGGATCCATATCGTAGAAATCCATCACCTCCGCCAGCTTTTTTGCTTGGAGTAGGAAATCACGAGGACTCCGTTCGTCGATGTCGGCAAAGTGCACCGAGAGTTCTTCGGCGAGACGGCTGCGCCGGTCCTGGCCCGGCGAATCCATCGAGTGAGGGGTGGTTTCTTTATCGGGCATCTGCTCTTCCGGTCCCGACGCTCACGCCGGCTTCCCCTCGTGAACTGTCGATTGTTCCCCGCGCTCTCCCCCCTCGGCCAGATAAAAGGGATAAACAAGGTTGTAGCGCGAGTTCGTGGCACGGATTTCGTACTCCAGGTTGACGGCGATCACCCCTTGATATTGGGCGCTCGTATCAAGCACGACGGAAATGAGGTTGATGCGAGCCTCGTAGATGAGTATGCCGATACGGATTCCGTCGGCTATGTAGGTCTTCATCGTCTCGCTCATCGGCTCGAAAAGCAGCTGACGCATGTCAAGACCATACTTTGGGTTGAGAAAACGCTCTCCTGCAGTGGTTCCCAAAAGAATTCTCAGGCTTTCCTCGATGTCCTTTTCCTCTGAGCTCATGTTTACCCTCCCTGCGGCAGCAGAGAACGAGGGGGGGAAGCTCCATCCGCTTCCGAGGAACGAGGTTATGCTCTCCTTAGGATCTCCCATATCTCCTCCGGTTCATCCGATCTGGACCGTCGGCTCTCCCACTGCCGCCTTTGCGCCGCAGAGACAGGCGTCGGTCGTCCTTAGGGCCGGCTTGTTGCCGATGAGCACCGTTGTGCTTCCCGAGGGAAAGGCACTGCTCTTGAGATGTGTCTGTGGCGGAAGGACACATATATGCATGTCTCCAGCAACCGCCGCCGGCTTTCCGCCGATAAGGACAGTCGGGCTTCCGGGACCGGTGATGGTTCCGCCGTGGGTGGTAGTGTCGCCGACTCGTGCGGCTGCAGGCATAGGTCCTCCTCAATTGAGCTTCAAAAGGCTCCCCTTGACCTTGGTCACGGCGCTGCTGGAAAGCTCGGCTCCTGCGGCGCCTTCCAGCTTCAGTTCGGTCCCCCCCTTGGCTCCGAGGGAGGTTCCCGATTCGATCTTCATCTCCGTTCCCGCCTTGGCGGCGAAGGAGGTGCCTGATTCCAGCTTCATCTCCGATCCCGCCTTGGCAGCGAAGGAGGTGCCCGATTCCAGCTTCACCTCGGTCCCCGCTTTCAGGGTGATCGCCTTGCTGCTTTCCATGGTGATGCCGTCCTGGGTCATTTCGATCTTGTTGCCGTTCTGGTCGGAGATTTTTATCGCCTTGTCTTCCTCGCTCAAAGTGATCGAGTTCCCTCCGGGGGTCTCGAACTGCATGACTTTTTTTCGTCATTGAAGTAGAGCTTCATCTTGGAGCGACTCTGGTAGACCTTTTCATGGTTATCGTCGGAACCCTGCAGCGGTGCGGCTTTTGCGCTGCTGTGCAGCATGCCCAGGATCACCGCCTGCCGCGGGTCATCATTCAGGAAACCGAGGACCACCTCGTCATCCACCTCGGGCCTGAAAAAGAAGCCGCGTTCGCTTCCGGCATCCAATGCGGCGACCCGCGCCCAGGTGCCGTCTTCTTCAGCATTTACCAGCGGCATCCTGACACGCACGCGGTGTTCTCCGTCCGGGTCTTCGTTGGACACCACTACGCCGATCTGCAGGCCGCTTACCGCCGGCAGAAGCGCAGCTGCCTTCGGAGCCGAGACCGGCTGCTCCTCAGCAAACCATTTTTCCATGCTTCCGAATTGGATATGTGTCTTCCACCCCTGCACCGTATCGAAATCGTGCCGAACTCCTGTGACGAAGACTTTACCGCTGAAACGCCCTCCGACACCGTCGACCTCTACCGTGTCCCCGGGGTTCACACTTCCGATTCCCTCGCACTTTATCCGCCCGCTTACCTTGCTCAGCTTCGATTTCAGCCACTGCGCATCGGCCATGCCTGCGCCTCTTCCTCGGTAACCGCGGCAGATTGCAGCCGGTAGTGGTCGAGCCCTGCAACAGCTGCGAGATCATCGGTGGAAACATCCCCCGGAGCAAGTTGCCCCGGATCGGTGGCATCCTTTTCGGAGATTGCCTGCTGGGCCGGGTCCCAGGTAAAGCTCTTCACCGCAGGATATTGGAACCGCGAATCCATCTCGGCATCCATCTCCAAGATGGTGGCCCCGTACAGCAGCGTGCAGACCGACGTCCCATCGAGCTTCGGCGTTGCGACCTTCACTTTTTTGTCGTTCGCGAAGACCGCTCTACCACATGCATCTGCCCGGGAGACAATAAAATCCCAGTCAGTGGAATCATACTGCACCTGTTGCTTGTGGGTGACCGATGTGGACTCCACGTCGGCATCGACAGAAGCGGCGTCAAGAAGGGCTGTGATAATGTCACTGTCGGTCTGGTCGAAAAAATAGGCGCTTTTCCGTCCGATGGTCATCTTGCTGGCCTGGTGCCGGCACTCGACCACGAGCTGCGAGGAGCTGCGGTCGCGGATTTTGATACTCTGTCGTACCACTGTTCCATTAAAAAGAGATACTTCATCGCTGCCACTGCCTGCAACGATTTCAACCTCCCCGCCAGGCAGGAAGAGACTATCATCGGCCAGGGGGAACTTACCGGACGAGGCGGAGCCGTCCAGGTATACGAGTTGCGCAGATGACAGCCGGTTCACCATCTTCGTTATGGACAACCCGAGGAGATGGTGCTCGCGGTTCACCGCCGTACCGTCCACCTTTATGGTGAACTCGCGGTGGGTGGCTGAAATGGGTAACGTTCTCTGTGCAGGAATGGCTATTTCTCCAACGGCGGAAAGAACACCTTAGTTCCGGGAACAAGTTTCCGGAAGTTGTCGAGGCCGTTCACCACGGCTACCTGAAGGTAGTAACCTGGATCACCGTATATTTCGTTGCACATTAATGGAAGGTTGTCGGCCACCCGCACGACACGCACGTGTGTCAGGTCGGGAGACTCGTCCCGCGCCATGGCTTGACGGGTGCGGTCATCCGAATTATCGGTAAAGGTGGCGGTAATGATCGCCCTCAAAGGAATACCGCTCGGCTGGAACATCTTATAGGCGATGGAGGCGCTCTTGAGTACGCACCTCTTCACCTGCAGCTTACCCCACACTACCTTAAGGTAATGCGGACGATGTATTGTCCCGTCATAGCCGGTGACTATCTGGAACTCCTCTATTTTCTGCTGGACATCGATCTTTTTCCCGTTGGCCCCAGTGCCGTCGATGAAAAAGGTCAGCGACATATCCCCCGCTTCGCCTTCTTGAAGTTCATTCTACTATTGGTGGTACCGGCGCCTGGGCGCTGTCGTACTCCATCTCATACGAAAGCGTGATCTCGTTCGGATTCAGAAAGGACTCGAATGTTCCACAGGGGGAATCGGAATAATCGGGCTCGCGGAAGGCCAGAATCAGCAGTTTTTCAAGAGCTCCCATGTCCGCCATCGGCTAACGCTCCCCTTTCCGTGCAAGAATCTCAAGCACGCGCTCCACGCACTCATTCACAACCGACTGTTTATCTTCGGTGGATGAGGGGGGAGCGGCGCTCCCCCCTGAAGCATCGTTGGTTACCTCTACGGAAATGACAACTTCATCGACTATGACCGGCATGCTATGATTTATCCATGGTGAAACGCTGGTAGTAAAGCTGGAGCGACTCGATGGAAACGGCGCTGTTCGAGGCATTGAGGTCGCCCAGCGACCATTTGGTCGGATACGCGCCGACCAGGTGCCAGGTAAGGAGTGGCTGGTGTTGTTCATTCAGCAGCTTGATGTCCACGCTCTTCGGCTCGATGTCCAGATCCTCGATGCACCGCCGTACCCACTCCGTTATTTCCGAATTGACGAGGAGGCCGCGCTTCAACACCAGCTCGGGATACCTCGCCCGTATCGGGAACTTCTGCACGAAGCGGTTCTCTCCCCCTCTGGCACCTCTTCGGTTGCCATTTCCATCGACAGTCCCGTCACCTCGGTGAACCGGACATCGTTATCGTTGGACGGAAGCCCGAGGACCTCGACCTTGAAGTGAAAGGCAACGGGGGGATAATAGTTCGCCATCAGTCGTTTTGCACCTCTAGCCCTTCGTGAGCTATTTCGATCGACTCGATCGCCACCTCGTTGCCGCTTGCCTTGAGCTGCGGCCCCTCGACCTTCACCGGGAACGCCTTATGGACCTTCCAGACCATGACCGGGTCATGGTTCTCGTTCAGAAGGCTGATGGCAAGGTCCCGCCGCTCGACGGTGTTGAGCTTGACAGTGCTGAGCCAGGCAAAAAAATCGTTGTCGCTCTTCACGACCCCCCGCTTCAGGGTGATGTTGCTGAATTTTCGGAGCCCCGGCATCTTGATTGACGAGTACTCGGGAAACGACCCATCACGATACTCGATCGCCTGGTTCTCCTGGGTGAGGCCGGTGACTTCCGAAAAGCCTATGCGCTTGCCCCCCCATTCGACCCTGAAATGAAATACTGGAAGCGGATAATCTGCTGTAATGGCCATGGTCTTGATTCCTTTTCTATTGGATTAGGAAAATCATTATCGATCGATGTCCCAGGCTATGACGTCTGCAGCTTGTGGGAAAACTTGAGTACGATGAACTCGGCCGGGCGGACGACAGCCATGCCGATTTCCACGTTCATCCGCCCTTCAAGTATGTCCTGGGAGTTCATTGTCGTCCCCAGGCCGCACCTGACGAAAAATGCCTCCTTGGGGGTCGCCCCGGCAAGTGCTCCATCACGCCATTTCTGCATGAGGTAGTTCTCGATCATGCCCCGCACCTTCACCCAGGTGTTAGCATCATTCGGCTCGAACACTGCCCAATAGGTGGATTTCTTCACCGACTCCTCCACCATGTTGAAAAACCTTCTGACCGAGATGTAACGCCATTCGTTGTCGTTACCGGCAAGGGTGCGGGCTCCCCAGACCAGCGTCCCTTTTCCGGAGAACGCCCTGATGGCATTGATCGATTTGCCGGCATTCGTGTCAATATTCAGGTTGTCGGTCTCGTCGGCATCGAACTGGTAGACGGGACCGACGACACCGGCGAGGCTCACATTGGCCGGAGCTTTCCAGACCCCCCTGGCGTTGTCCACGGCGGCACACACCCCGGCAATCGCTCCGCTCGGAGGAACAGTGGTTGCCGTTTCGTTGATCCCCTTGAGGATCTTCCGGTATAGGGGAAAGCTCTCATAGAGGGATGTTTCATAGGTGCTGGCGTAATTAGAAGCACTCATGACGATGCCCATTACCGTCTCGCGGATAATTGCGAAGTTCTTTGCCACGTTCGGAAAGATCGCATCGCACTTCGCCTCGTCGGTCGTTGCCACACCGGGGATGATCGACGACTTGCCCGGTGCGGAAGAGGAAAAGATCCCTCCCCATTCGATTGCTGCAGGATCGGGATCTACGCCCCAGCTGGCAATGTACTCATCGCTGGCGACGGATTCGTCGAGCTCCTTTTCGTTCGCTATCAGCTCCTCGTATGCCTTCTTGAGCCGCCCCTCTATCGCATCCTTTATATCCTTCCTGAGTCTCTCTCCCTTCACCCCGGAGGTCGCGTCGAGAAGTTTTTCGGTTAAACCAGGGATACTGAAGATGAACTCGAAGATATCCCCATCTTGCCGAGCCCCTTGTTGTCCTTGTATGCGGCCACCAGATCCTGATACCCTTGGTTGATGCTCTTGGAAGTGCCGAGCAGGTCTTTCATCTCAGCATCTACCGTCGATATGTCTTCAAGCGCCGTTTCGACCAGCTTGACAAGGTCCCTTATCCCCTTGTCGGTCGTGAGTTGCTCGATGGAAGTTTTCGTCCCTCCGACATAAATGGCATCCCTGACATTGGCGTACGGGATATTCTTGCTCACACTGATGTTGAGCCAGGGAGTATAGGCGGCGCCGTATTTCAGGTTGTTTATCCCTATCTTGTCGCGGAATAAGGTTCCGTTCGGGTCGTCAAGGCGAGTTTCGAATATCCCGACCCGGTCCATCAGGTCCCCGCACTGCATGAGCGCCTGCTGCTGCACCTCTCCGAGAGCTCCGGCATCAAGGGAGGCGGCATCGGGGAACAGTAGCATCGTCGGTTCGTCGTACTTCTTGAGTTCCCGAACCCCCGCTATCAGCTTCTCTTTGCTCACATCCTCTTCATAGTTTCCGACGGAAACGATGTAGCATTTCCCCCCCCGTTATCGAAGAAAAGCCGCAGGCTGTCGTAAAGGTAGAAGTTTCTGCTCTCGAAGTTGGCGCTGACAAAGTTGTAGCTTCGTCGAGATTGACTTCCTTTGGAACTACGGCCGGAGCACCTCCGAAGTACATCTCGAAGTCGGGCAACGACTTTATCTTCGTCGGTACCATGCTTAGATCCTTGTCGGTGATCTTCGTCGCTCTTGCGGTGTACCCCACGAATGCAGGGACAGCAGTCTCGACTTCGGCCACCGACGGCGGAAACAACGAAATCTCCTCCACGTAAACATCCGGTGTTCTCAATGGTCTCATAATCGGTTCCTTATCCTTTCGATATGTGGATGACGATCTTCCGTCGGGCTTGTCCGCCGCAGGTAGCGGCAGCGACTTGATGAGCGTTTCGTCATTCCTGAGCAACTGCATTTTTCTCGTTCCTGCTTCAGCCCTCGGTACCGGTTTTTCCGATCTGAACAAGGCAACCCTCGCCTCCATGCCGCCGAGTCCCTTGTACCCTGGTGGCATTTCTTCGGGTGATACCCTTTCGAAAGATGTCTTCGAATCTCCGTTGTTGCCGTTACCCTGCCCTTTCTCCTCGACCTTCACCTGATCCAGCTCTTCTTCTGAGTATCCCTTCGCCACCACGAAATATTCGAGGAACTCTTCCTTCCTCTCGAACGGGAGGTTCAGCTGCATGGGGGCATCTTTGGACTGGTAAAAAGAGTCGTCTATCGCTACTTCGACAATTGCGAGCCCACCAGCCTGCAGCATCTCGGCATCACGGTAATACCAGGTCATTGTTTCCGAGTCGGGAGCTCCTTCATCAACCATAAAACTACGGCCGGAATACCCGTTCAATGTGAACCGGGCCTCGCGAAACTCCGCATTGGCGGCCATCTCCTCAGCCAGAATATGGCCGCTATCATCCCGCAAAACCAAACTCAAAGGTCGAACCTTGCTAATAATCGTATGGGAAAGAAGGTCCGTGGTGACTGCTACCTCACTTGCACTCTCGAATCTCTCTGGGAGGGTACCGTTACGGTAGTAGAGGACCCGCTTTGGGGAAACATTGATATTTGTGAAATTCATGAAATACGGGTTGAGCAACTCGAGCCGAAACCTTACCGTCGCGCCTGCCAGGGAGAAGAGAGGATTGTTTTCAGCGTCCACCTCCTGAAGGAAGTACAGGACACCGTTTTTCACCCTGGAGAGCACCCTCGCGTTTCTCAGGAGCTCCCGTGTATCTCCAAGCAGTACAAAATCGATGTCGTTGCAGCTCTTTGTGTAGTAACCATGTGATATCGCTACCGTAAAAAGAGTTCTGAAGGTAGTAATCATTGACTGTTCGTATCTCCCTGTATTTTCGTAACAGGAGCTTCACGGTTTTTACCGCCCCATCCTGGATAGTTATCATCCTGACCTTATACAGGACGGAAGGGAGCTGTTTGGCGCCGATGAATCCCCATATCTGGTTGAGCTGCTCATAGTTGGGGGATTGCAGCTCTACGCTCAGCTTTGCTATTTGTCTGTCAAGTGCAGGGTATTGTTCGGAAGTAAAGGAAGGACGGGACTGAAAAAAGGAGATTATGTGGGAAATGGCTTTTAAAGCGACATCATAAACAGTGTAGTTCGCGGCAAACAGGAGATAGATATTCAACTTCAGTTCCGGCTCCAGAACAACATGCTGATCACCTACCAGCCTGTGTTCCAGAGTCTGAGACTTTAGCACTCGCTCCTCTTCAATATTGACAATGCTGAGGCCAATCGTATCGCTGTCAATGGCATACTCACCCTTCCCATTGACTACAGGTCCCAGCTTGACCTTGGTAAAGCCTGTGCGGTCAGTGGTTAGACTGTACGCGTTGATCTCGTCTGTGAGAAACTGAAGGGCAACATCGAGCACCAGTACCTCCAGAGAAAGCTGTGGAAGATTAGTTTGGCGGAAGCTTGTGTTGCTGGGTTCAGAACGACGACAGCATGGCTTGTTTTCTTTATTTTAAAATACAAAACATGTTTGTTCCTTTAATTTAAGCAGCTTATTAACATAAAACTAACTGCCTGTCAAAACGATTTTTTATTATTTTTTCTCTTATTGCCTTGATACCCGCAAAAGCCGTGACAGCGCTCTCCACAGCTTAACAATATCGCTAATACGTGGTTTTAAATTGACATGCATCAGGCCTTGGACCAGATAAAGGCTTCCCTGGCTGCGAGGGATATTCTCGGCAAGGGCGACGCTCTCCGTATAGGGAATGATATCATCATCATAGCCGTGAAGGATGATCATCTGCGCCTTCAGGCGGCCCATGTCGTAACCGGCGATATTCAGCCGTGTGATCTCCTGGCGGATGGAGAGCGGCAACCGACCGATGAGGGCCGTCACCCTGGTCCGGTCCCTGTTCTCGATGAAATTGAAGAAATCTCGCCCCTCAGGTGACAGCCCATCTGCCAGGTCGTCGATGATGGCGTGGGTATCGCCCAATTTGCGGGCAACCATACGTTTAAAGAGCTGCTGGTCCTCCTTTGAACTCAGCCGGCTGATATTGCTCAGGACAAAAACCCACTTGCCGTAGTGATTTGGTTCCCGGTACTGCCACACACCAGCCTTTTCGAAATAGCCGGTGGTAAAGAAGGTGAGCACCCGGACCAGGTCGTAATAACCGCCGATGGTCATGATGAATCGTGTCCGTTGGGCAATGAGAGGATCGAGTGCCGCGAGTACGGCCGGTCCGCAGGCATAGCTGATGCCACAAAGACCGGCACGCCCGTTTGGCGCCAAATCCTGCTGCGTGGCCAGCCAATAAAAACACCGCGTCACATCTTCAATGTCCCTGGAACCGATCTGCAGCGAACGGAATCCCTGCAGGTCCGGCACCAGCACGGCAAAACGTGCACGGGCCATGCTCATGGCCAAAGCCTGCAGTCGCGGGTCGTCCTTGCCTTTCTCCGCAGCCCCCGGAAGCAGCAGCATCGCCGCCAGCGGCTTTTGGCCGGCAAGATACAGGTCGGCATGATAACGTACCCCTTTTACTTGAAAATTCCTTGCCAAACGCCGTGGCTCGGCTGCATCCCCACTTGGGGCTTCCTTTGCTCCGGCGGCAATATCCACCAGTAGTTTTGCCGCCTCGTAGTCTCGTACCGGATTACAGCCGGTCAGAGCCATGGCCATGACAATGATGGGCAATATATGCCCGATGCTGACAGATCTTGAATTCATCCCGTTCCTCCAGGTAAGGTTTTCCGGCTAATGCTCGCTCACATTCGCAGAAAGGCCGGCGAAAAATCTTGCTGCCACACCTATGCTTATCCCGATTCTGATATAAAATTACTGAAAATCAACCGTGTGGAGGGAACCATGAAACGTATTGCCGTACTCACCAGCGGCGGCGACGCCCCTGGCATGAACGCCGCCATTCGTGCCATCGTCAGGACAGGACTTGACAAGGGTTGGGAGATGTTTGGCGTTCATAACGGCTATGCCGGCTTGATCAGCGGCGAGATAATGCCATTGGGCGCGCGGGATGTGGGGGGCATCATCCAGAAGGGTGGTACAATGCTCGGTAGCGCCCGCTGCCGCGAATTCGAGACCGAGGAAGGTCGCCGGAAAGCCTTGACCCAGATGGAGCAGCAGGGAATCGGCGGCCTGATCGTCATTGGCGGCAACGGCTCCCAGACCGGCGCCTATGAGCTGTCCCGGATGGGGTTCCCGGTGGTGGGAGTCGCCTCGACCATCGACAACGATCTCTACGGTTCGGACATTACCATCGGCGTCCAGACCGCCATGGATGTGGCACTTGAAGCAATCGACCGGCTCAAGGTTACCGCCTCCTCCCACCATCGGGCCTTTCTTCTTGAGGTCATGGGGCGCAAATGCGGATACCTGGCATTGATGGCAGGCATTGCCGGCGGCGCCGAGGCGATCATGATTCCCGAACAGAAGACCGACCCGGAGGTTGTTGCTGCCGATCTGCGAGCTGCCTATGACAACGGCAAGGCCCATGCCATTAT
This sequence comes from Geotalea toluenoxydans JCM 15764, assembly GCF_001311985.1. Lineage (GTDB taxonomy): Bacteria > Desulfobacterota > Desulfuromonadia > Geobacterales > Geobacteraceae > Geotalea > Geotalea toluenoxydans. The sequence continues at coordinate 16,880 of NZ_BBCJ01000004.1, read as the reverse complement.
CGTTGTCGCCGAAGGTGCACAGAACAACGCCGACGGCATGGCCCAGTACTTTCAGATCCATCGGGAACGGCTCGGTTTCGAGCTCAGGGTTACCAAGCTCGGCCATGTGCAACGCGGCGGATCTCCCGGCTCATTCGACCGCATCCTCGGCACCCAGCTCGGTGCAGCCGCCACCGAAAATCTGGAGAAAGGCAACAAGGGGGTCCTGATGGGGATGATTAAGGGAGAAATCACCGCCACGCCGCTGGACGTGGTCGTCGAGAACAAAAAAGATCTTGACTTGCGTTTGTTGGAATTGGCAAAAATCCTGGCAAAATGACCGGAACCGGGCGAGACAGCAACGCCGCAGACCACCCTCGCAGTAGTTTTACAACAGCCTGTTCACTCCAGCATTGCCAGCAGCACCTGAACGCAAATAATCTTGTAGATGGTCGCCGCCGGATAGACCGATGCAAAACCGATATTGGGCAGATCATTGCGGGTCTGATCCAGGGCATAGCCGAGAACGGCGGTCTGGGTCTGCATTCCTGCAATAATGCCGATGAGAAGGGTCATGGGAATCTTCAGCAGGCGGTAGCGATCCAGAGCGCTGCCAGTGAAGCAAGACAGGTGAGGATGATGCCGGTACCGAAGATCAGAATGCCACCGCCCTTGGTAAAGGTAGAGAGAAAACTGTACCCGGCGCGGGTGCCGATGCCGGCCAGAAAGAGCACCATGCCTATCTGACGCAGGGTCATGTTGGCGCTGTAGGGAAGGTTCCAGACCATCTTTCCGCTGTGGCCAATGGTGCCCAGGATCAGCGCCACCACCAGCGGCCCCCCGGCAAAACCGAACTTGAAGGTGATGCCGCCGGGAAGCGGGATCGGCAGAATGCCCAGCAGGAGCCCCAGGGCCAGTCCACCGCTGAAGGTGAGGATATCCACCTCGCTGACAGCGCGATACGAATCCCCCAGGTATCTTGACACCGCCTTCATGTTGTCGTGGTGGGTCACCACCCTGACCCGGTCCCCCAGTTCCAGCACCAGATCGCCATTGGGCAGAAAGTCGTCATCGCCGCGCCGAACCCTGGTGATGACCGCGCCGAACCTCTTGCGGAGGTTGAGGTCCTTGAGGCGGCGCCCTGCCACCTCCGGGCTGGAGACGAATATACGGCGAAAATCGAACTCGCTTCGGTCCAGATCGATCTCTTCCACGCTCTTTTCCCCCAGGTAGGCGGCGGCCCGCTCTATCTCCCCGGAAGAGCCGACCACGGTGATCAGGTCTCCTATGGCCAGCTTTTCTTCCATGGTTGCCAATTGAAACTGGCCGGCCCGTTTCACCCGTCCGAAGATCACGTCCCACCCCTGCTCCCGGCGCAGATCCTCCAATGGCTTGGCGCAACAGACGGGAGCCCGGGTCACGCGGATGGTGAAATTTCGCAACGGCTCGGTGGGTGCGCCCAGATCGCGCAGCTGCTTGGCCTCGCCGGCGAAATTGATCCGCCACAGGCGCTGTGCCAGGCCGATGGCAAGGACGGTGCCGATGACTCCCATGGGATAGGTGATGGAGTAGCGACAACCGGCTCGGCCAGAAGATCTTCAAGGCCGCTGCCCGAGTAGTTGTGCTTCAGCGTATCGAGAATAGCCGCCAGGGCCGGCGTGCTGGTCAGGCTTCCGGCAAACATCCCTGCTGCGATCGTCGACTTAAGGTGCAGTAGCTTGCCTGCCACCGCCGCCACTGCGGCACAGACCGTCAGAACACCGATCACCAGCAGGTTGTAGCGAAGCCCCTGACGCTTGAATGACGCCATGAAGGTGGGGCCGCCGCTCAGGCCGATGGCGTAGATGAACAGGCTCAATCCCAGCATGTAAATGACTTCCGGCAGTTTCATGGCGGGATCGAGGGAACCAAAGGCCAGGCCGACGAAAAGCACTGCCGCCACTCCGAAGCTGCTGCCGCGTATTTTTATCCGCCCCAGTGGATAGCCGATTCCAGCCACGAGGAAAAGGAGCAACAGTGGGTTGTCGATGAGGATTTTGGTCATCAGTGGCTCCTTTAATTATCCTTAATAATTATAACCAATTCTGCCAAATATCCACTCCCCTCTGTCCCCCTATTCCATAGGGAATTGAACGTCAATGAGCAGGGGAAACCACCTTTTCTTCCCATTTCATTTGCGCCGTCTATTTTTATGCTATAGTTAAAATTAAAATTTATAAATAAAAAGGAGACACAATTATGGCACAGAAAGATACCATGGCAGATGCTCTGATGCTCGTCGGTGGCGGTATTGTAGGCGCCGGGTTGGCCTTGTTGCTCGCTCCCAAGACAGGAAAGGATACCCGCAAGGATATTGTCCGCATGGCGAGAACCGTCGGCAGTAAAACGGACAAGGTCGTCCATGAGTTTGCCGACAATGTTTCCGAGCTGGCCGACACCATCGGCGAAAAGGCGTCCAGTATCCTCAGCAGTGAAGTGGACTTGGCTCCGGAATCGAAAAAAGAGCTTTTGGCAGCCATAGAAAGGGGGCAGGTCAAGCTGGAGAAACAGCGGCAGAGACTGGCGCGGTTGATCGGCTGAGGTTAAGGGCAACAGCCCCACACATGACAACCGGAGGACGATTATCATGCCCAGTCACTTTTTTTTCTTGGGAGGAATTGTTTTCCTGGCTGCGCAGTTCTTCGCTGTTCAGCCGGCAAATGCTGTTTTGGGGGAACCAGCCACTTCCATTGCATCGGATAAAGAGTCTCTCGGGGGCTTGCGGATTGCCAAGTCAGCCGGCGACGGCTTTGAGGTACAGGAGATACAGTCGGAAGCCACTTCGGTGCGGGAATACGTCTCACCTGACGGAATTGTTTTTGCCGTTGCCTGGAATGGCTTGGTCCATCCCGATCTTACCCATCTCCTCGGGTCCTACGCCTCTGAATATCAGCAGGCCTTGAAAAAGGTTCCCCGCAAACCGGGGCGCCGAAGCCTGCAGGTAACCTCCAGCAGGGTCATCGTCGAAAAATGGGGCCACATGCGGAACCTGCAGGGACGCGCCTATGCACCTGATCTGTTGCCGGCGGGGGTGACCATCAATGAGATCCGATAACCTGCTCTTTCGCTCCATGCTGATGCTTATTCTCGCTCTGGCCATGGGTGGCTGCGGCGACAGCGGAAACAGCAACGCAGCACTAGCGCCGAAAGCTCTCCTCTCCATCGCCGTCACACCATCGGCGCATTCCCTGAGTACGGGACAGACCCAGCAGTTCTCAGCTACCGGCACCTTTTCCGACGCACGTCCCAGGATCTCACTTCTGCGGCCGCATGGTCATCCGCAGATGCGGCTGTGGCAACAATAAGCAACGCCGGTCTTGCCACAGCAGTCGCTGCCGGGTCTACGGCCATTACCGCAACATCCGGCGACGTCCAAGGCTCGACCACTCTCACTGTAACCTCCGCGGCCGGGGTAGCCGGGGTCGCCGAGCGCAATGTCATGCCGGTCACCGTCAACGGCTCGCTCTGTTCGGCCAACTCCTATCCCAATAAACCGTGCGTCGCCGTTACGGTCTGCATCCCCGGCACTACCACCTGTACAACCATCAACGATATCCTGCTGGATACGGGAAGTTTCGGCTTGCGTCTTTTCAAGCAGCCCTTGGGGCTCGAATTGCCCGCCGCACCAGGCGCCTCGGTGCATTGGCCGAATGCATTCAATTTGCCGACGGCACCTCAGAGTGGGGTCCCATCCGCATGGCCAGCGTCACCCTCGGCAACGAGCCGGCAATCAACATCCCGATCCATGTCTTTGATACCTCCTTTGGCACACGTTCCACCGCCTGCTCGATGCCGATCCCGATCCGGCTACAGCCGGGTTCAACGGCATACTCGGGGTCGGGCTGTTCCCACAGGACTGCGGAAGCAGATGCGCCAACGCTGCCGCCAACGGCATGTATTTTTCCTGCAACGGCACTTCCTGCGTCGGTACTACCGTGGCCGTTGCGACCAGGTGAAGAATCCGGTCGCCTTCCTCCCCCAGGACAACAACGGCATACTCGTCCGATTTCCAGCCGTTTCCGCAACAGGGGCGCCTTCGGTAGACGGCAGTCTCATCTTCGGCCTCGGCACTCAACCAAACAATACACCGACGGCAGTTAAGACCTTTGCCGTCAACCAGTTCGGGGAGATAACCACCGTCTTCAATGGAGTCTCAAACGGCAGCTTCATCGACAGCGGCTCCAATGGCCTCTTTTTCCCCCAGCCGGCCCAGCCGTCGCTTCCCCCGTGCCCTTCCCCCTTTGCCGCCTGGTACTGTCCGCCAGAGGAACTGCCCCTTTCCGCCACGGTCATTGCGGCGGCCGGCGTCCCGACGGCAGAGGTCCCGTTCCGGGTCGGCAATTTCCTCAATCTCACCGCCACAGGAAACAGGGTTTTCAATAATATCGGCGGCCCCTCACATGGCAACATCTTCGACTGGGGCTTCCCTTTCTTCCTGGGCAGGGATGTCTTCATCGGTATCGAAGGAAAAGGGACCAATCTAGGTGAGGGACCCTTCTGGGCATTTTGAAACAGATCTCAATCCTGCTGCCGCACAGGGTCCGTTGATGGACCCTGTGCGGAATTTTCAGAGTAGTTATCGAAATTATTCAATCTAATGAACCACCACCTCAACCGACTTTACACCAGCAGTAAAACTTTCACCTTTATATGGACGAAGTAATCTCTTCTTGTATAAGGGTTTCAGGTTGATCCTATTTAAACCATCCCGCAGAACAATTTCTTGCTCCACAATTACATCATCAACTGGAAGCACAATCCTAAGCTGGTGTTTGCCCGGAGCTAGGGCAATCTGCTTACTGAATTGATATCTCCAGCCCGTCCCACTTTCCGGCACGTTGGAATCAATTGGTGATATTTCTTCCAAGACCGGCTCAGTCTCAAGCACCGTTGCCTGACCATCAATATTCAGATGAACGGTAAATGGAGGGTCGTTATGCTTGTTGTAAAACCACAGGAACCGTGAAGAAATACTTTTGACGGAAAATTTGATATCCGCAATAGCTTTACCCAACGGGACCTCCTTACCAAGCACGTCAGTAAAGACATCCTGTTTACTTCCAATCGATGCCTTCGCAATTAGCCCCCGGCTGTTTGCACATCCGCTGATCAGTAAACTTGCAATCATGATCATGCATGCAAAATGCAACACAGTTTTCATACTGTGGGTCTCCTTGTAATAATCGAGCTGTCAACCGTTATTACCGGTGTGCCCCTCCCCCGCGATGGGGAGAGGGGCACAGACATTACTTCTGTTGCTCTTTTCCGAACTTCAGATAGAGCGAGGGCAGTACCACCATATTCAGCACGGTCGAGCTGAGCAGCCCCCCCAGAATTACGATGGCCAGCGGCGAAAGGATCTCGTTGCCCGGCTTGTCGGCGGCAATGGCAAATGGCACCAGTGCCAGACCGGCTGCCAGTGCGGTCATTATGACCGGTCTGAGACGCTCCATAGAGCCCTGCAGCACTGCTTCTTGCAAGGTTTTCCCATCTTGTTCCATCAGGTGTTTGTAGTGGGAAATCAGCAGAATGCCATTTCGTGTTGCTATGCCGAACAGGGTGATAAATCCCACCAGCGAAGCGACACTGATGACCCTTGAGGTGAAATAGACGGCTATTATGCCGCCGATAAAGGCAAGCGGCAGGTTGACCATGACCAGAAACGCATCTCTGAAACAACGGAATTCAATATAGAGGATCAGGATTATGAAGAGCAGCGAAACGATACTCAGCAGGCCGATTGTCCTGGTTGCCTCTGCCTCGCTCTCAAACTGTCCGCCGTACTCCACGTAGTATCTCCGGGAGCTTGACCTTCTGCTCGATGTTGCTGCGGACATCCTCAAAAACACTGCGCAGATCACGTCCTGCCACGTTTGCCTGAACGACAATCTTGCGTTGAGCGTTCTCCCTGGTGATGGTATTCGGCCCCTTGGCGGAAACGACCCGAGCTACGGTGGACAGGGGAATCTTGACCCCGGTCGGGGTGTCGATCATGACGTTTTCGATGGAACCGGTACTATCACGAGCCGTATCTGGAAACTTCACCACTACGTCGAACCCTCGATCTCCTTCCAGGGTACGGGTCACGGCCATGCCGGCGGTGGCAGCCTCCATTGCCTCCGCAACACCAGACATGGTGAGATCATACCGAGCCATCTGGACCCGGTCCGGAATGATCCGGACCTGGGGGATGTCCTTCTGCTGTTCAACCGACAGATCCGCCAGGCCCGGAACATCGGCAATGGCGCCCCTGATTTCTTCCGCTGTAATCCGCAACCGGTACAGCTCGGGACCATAGACCTTAATGGCGAGGTTAGCCATGGTGCCGGACAGCATATGGTCGATCCGGTGGCCGATAGGCTGGCCGAAGGTAATGGTAGCAGGCATTCCGGCCATTGATTTGCGCACTTCCGCCATGACATCGCCAAGTTTGCGGTCCTTCATATCGAGCTTGGCCTCGATCTCCGTCATGCTTGCCGCCTTGCCGTGCTCATCCATATCACCCCGACCTGTTCTGCGGGCCGTTTTCTTGATGTTAGGGTGTGCCAGCAGCTTTTTTTCCACCTCCAGAGCAATGGCCGCCGACTGTTCCAATGAGGTTCCCGCCGACGTAACGACAACCACCGTCAGCGCCCCTTCGTTAAATGCGGGGAGAAAGGAGCGGCCTGTCATGGACAAGGGAATCATTGCCAAGCAAAGGCCACCACTGATCCTGCAATCACGAGTTTAGGCCGGCTGATTGCCAGGTTGAGCATGGGGCGATAGAGGCGCTGCAACCAGCGAACTGCGGCACTTTCTTCCTCCCGCTCCAGGCATTTGGCCCGTGGCAACAGGTAGGAGCAGAGGGCCGGGGTCACCGTCAGGGCGACAATCAGCGACGCGCCGATTGAAACCATGTAGGATATTCCGAGCGGCCGCAACAGCCGACCCTCAACGCCCGTGAGAAAGAAGAGGGGCATGAATACCATAAGAATGATCATGGTCGCATTGACAATGGATGCACGGATCTCTTTCGACGCCTCGAAAATCACCATGCGCGACGGGGATCGTGTGCTTTCCGGTTTCAGGCGATTTTCCTGCAAACGCCGAAAAACGTTTTCCACATCGATGATGGCATCGTCGACAATGACCCCGATGGCGATGGCCATTCCCCCAAGAGTCATGGTGTTAATGGAGATGTCGAAAATCCGCAGGGCAAAGATGGCAAACAGCAGCGACAATGGCATGGCGGTGATAGAGATGAGGGTGGTCCGCACATTGCCCAGGAAAAGGAAAAGGATGACGATGACCAGCAGCGCCCCCTCGGTCAAAACTTTCTTGATGTTGTCTATGGCCCTCTCGATGAAATCTGACTGGCGGAATATGTCGGTCTCCAGCTTCATACCGGCAGGCAGACTTTTCTGCAACTCAGCGAGTTTCCCTTCCAGGCGCTTGGTCAGTTCAAGGGTATTTGCGGTAGGATGCTTCTGAATCGAGATCACCACCCCGGGTTTGCCGTTGGCCGAAGCGTCCCCATACCTGAAAGCCGGGCCAATGACAACCCGCGCCACATCCCGAACCAGAACCGGCACACCGCCCCTGGCAGCCACTACAACCTGCTCCAGATCGGCTGTGGTGCGGACTCTGCCCACGCCACGAATCATGTATTCCTGGCCGGTCTTCTTCATAACACCGGCGGCAAAGTTTTCATTAGCTCCCTTGAGCGCCGTAATTACTTGCCCCACTGTGACGCCGAAGGCTTGCAGACGTTGCGGATCAAGTTCGGCCTGATACTGGCGGGTGTCACCGCCGATATTGGAAACCTGCGAGACCCCCGGTACCGCCAGAAGTCGCTTGCGGATAACGAAGTCAGCGGTTTCTTTCAATTCCATGGTGTTATGCTTGTCGCTGACAAGGGCCACGTGCATGATCTCCCCCATGATTGAGGAGATCGGGGCCAGTTGGGGAATCGCATCAGCAGGCAGAACACCGGCCAGTGATTGCAGCTTTTCATTGACCACCTGGCGCGCCTTGTATATATCAGTTCCCCAGGTGAACTCGACCCAGACGGTGGAGAGACCGGCTACCGTATAAGAACGGACCCGGCGCACGCCGCTGGAGCCGTTGACGGCACTTTCAATCGGATAGGTGACGACCGACTCCACCTCTTCCGTGGCCATGCCATGGGCCTCGGTGATGATGGTAACCGTCGGCGCGGTCAGATCCGGCAGGACATCCACCGGCATCTTCATGGTTATATAGGTCCCGACCAGCAGCACCAGCAGTGACGCCACAACGACGATCAGCCGGTTCTCCAGGGCCAGGCGGATTACTTTATCGAGCATGAATGTATCTCCTTGTTTGTCTCTGAAATCAGGATTACACCGATCTGTAGGGGCGGCCCCATGTGGCCGCCCTGATTGGGCAACCACTGGGGTTGCCCCTACAAAAATTGTCATCGGGGCTTCAATCCGGATCTAGTGGGCATGGCCCTGGTCTGCGCCACCCTTGGCAGCAGACTCGGCTTGTTTGACGTAATAGGCGCCACGGGTCACTACCCGCTCATCACCCTTGAGACCTGAGGTTATCTGGACAAATCCGCCATCTTCGACGCCGACCTTTACCTCCCGTCGATCAAAGGCCTCCCCCGACGGCTGGATAAAGACGAACCAGCGGGCCTCGTCTTCAATCAGAGCATCCTTGGGCACGGCCAGCGCGCCGGCAACAGAGCCGGTCCGAATGGCAACATTGGCAAACAATCCTACCTTGAGGCGCCCTGATTGATTGGGCACTTCAAACAGTACCGGCAGGGTTCTGGTCTGGGGATCGAGCATGTCGCCGACCGACACCAGACGCGACGGTTTGAATTCATCAGTCAAGCCGGCAACGGTGAAAGTGGCATTGAGCGATTTGCCGGCTGTGGCGATCTCGCTCGCGGGAAGATTTGCTTTGAGCCAGAGAGTGCCGGTATTGACAATACGCAGGATTGGTTGTCCCGCCTCAACCCCTTTGCCGGCCCCGGCAGTCACCTCGACCACCGTGCCGCTCACCGGTGCACGCACCGCAATCCGACCACTTCCTTCTCCCTTGACACTTCCCATGGATTTTTCAAGAGGCTCAAGGGCCGACTTCGCACTGGAAAGTGCCAGCTCCGCTTCCTCCACTCTTTTCAGCGGGGCTATTTTAGCGTCATGGAGTCGCTTGGCCCGGTCGTACTCCTTTTGCGCAAGTGCAACCCGGTTTTTTGCTTCGGCATAGGCCGCTCCCAACTGGCCGATGCCGCCATCCGGCCTGATCGGAGGATCGATCAGGGCGACGACTTCACCTTTTGCAACTTTTTTCCCAATGAACGGCAATTGTTTGGTAGTCGAGACAATGCCAGCCAAAGGTGCGGCAACCGTTGCTTCGGCGTTCGACACCGGCACCAGCTCCCCGGTCGTGGTAACGAAGCTGCCCAGATCTTTCTTGACCGGCTGGGTTACCATGAAGTCCACGACCACTGTTGTTCCTTCAAATAGGCAATTGCTCCCTTACCGCCTGCATGTCCTTCTGCCGGTTTCTCACCCTTGTTCAATACCTGTACTTCAGATACCGTGATTTCGTCGGCGAATCCCTTCCCGTCAGTGATCAGTTTGAGCGAATATTTCCCGGGATTGGCAAGGGTCGCCTCAGCCTTGTAAATACCGGCGCGGGTCGGGGCCGGCATGGTGAAGGTTACCGGTTCGCCGGCAGATGGAGTGAATACCATTTTCAGTCCCCCTTCAGTTACCGGCTTGAAATCGGCAAGTCTGGTGAGATGGATCAGAAAGCCCGTCTTTTCTCCGGCCACCGGCGGATCATATTCCATAAAAAGTTCGCTCTTGGCGGAATAGGCGGTTACCTTGATTGGTTCGGCTTCGTCTCCGGCAGCAGCGGCGGGCGCATGTTCCTTGTGATTACAGCCTGACAGTGTGAACAGCAGGACCAGTACTATACCCATATATTTCATGGCAGTTTTGTAGATGCTCATTTATTTCCTCCGTCCACTTTCTGTAATTCGACTCCCACCGCGGCCTCCAGTTTTGCGACCGCCGTGTTCCAGCTGTAGAGTGCTGTAAGATAGCCGTCATTTACCTCGATAAAATTCTTCTGTTCCTCGATCACTGCAAGAATCCCTACTTCACCAAGGCGATACGCTCCTGGACCAGTTTCAGGTTCTCAGTGAGTTGTGGGATAATTTCCTCGGCATAGATATTCAAAGATTTTTCCGCAGAGGCGAGACGCGCGTGGGCAGCTTCTACCTCCCTCTCAATGCCCTGCCTGACGAACGCTTGGCGTGTTTCAGCACTGCTTTTTCTGGCCTGGGCTTCTCTTACGCCTGCCTGGTTTCGGTCAAAAAATTGAAGGGGGACAGAGAGCTTCAGACCGATCAGATAGTCGGTATCTTGCTCCTGGAGGCCTCCCAAGGAAGTCTCCGACCTTTCCCAGCTGAAACCGACTCCAGCCGTCACATTCGGCACCCGTTCGGCCTTAGCCAGGGAGAGTTCAGCTTCACCTTTGTTCTTTTCCGCTTCAGCAGCTCCCAGGTCAGGGCGATTTTGCAGGGCCATAGCCTTGAATTCTGCAGGATTTTCAGTGGACGGCTTCGTCTCCGGATTGCCGGTAATCTTCAAGTCCGTCAAGGCAGGCGTCCCCATAAGCGAGAGTAGTTGCTGCCGGGCCGGCACGAGTTCGCGCTCCGCCTCGATTTTTCGTCCTTCACTGCGGGCGGTTTCGACCCTGGCCAGGTTTACATCCAGTTCCGCAACATCACCGGCGGCCAGCCGTTCTTTGGCAATCTGCAACAATTCTTTGTTCAGTTCCTGGGACTTTTGTGCCAGCTCAAGACGGCTTTCCACTAGAAGAAGATTGTAGAACCCGGTCTTCACCTCCAGCAGCAGCAGACGTTCCGCATCCTTGATCCGGTTCCCGAACCGTACAAGTTCGGAGTCAGCCACGGCCAGCCGCTTCTCACGTTTACCACCGAACAAGAATTCCTGGGATACGCCGATGCCCAGACGGTTTTCGGACGAACTGCCGGTAAGGGCGCCGGTGGCGCCTTCCAGATCCAAAACAGGATTGGGATGGAGCCGGCCTTGATTTTGCCTGCGTCGCCGATTCCCAACTCTTGGCGGAGCGCTTTCAGTTCCCCGTTGTGCTCCCTGGCAATGGTGATGATTTCCTGTAGATTAATGGCATATTCCTCTGCCCGAAGTGGCGCCGTTGCTGCACAAATTACTGCCGCCATTGCGACGACAGACGTTAGTCGCTTCATTACACTCTGTTTCAATTGTTCCTCCCTGGTTGCGCTAAGGTATGACTTGTCCTGAATCCAACCACGTAACTGTGCCAATATCAGCATCATTGAATTACCTCAGCCAACAGCAAGGTAATACGCATGCAGAAATGCCTTTGTAATTCTGGCCAAAGCCAGGCCCACTGACACAATTACGGGGAATTAAGTTGTAGTATTTCGAGAATTATGGACTGGACGCAGAACGACCTCAGGAAGAGTGTCGTTTTAGGCGCATGTGTAGCGTGTCAGCCTTCAGGCGAGGTTATGCGGGGGAGTATCTATAGCCAGAAATACTTCGGGGATGAATTGAAAAGATTCTAAATTGAGGTGAGGAAGTTCATGGGGTAAGGGAAGACGATAAGCGGTTTGGGCTGCCAGAGAAACGTAGGTGTGATGGTCGCAACTGAAATGGTCATGGTCGGTGCTGGGATGGTCGTCAGGTGGACAAACCGGGCAGTGACCGGAAGTTTCGACGTGCAAAAATCCTATTGAGATTTTGTGGGGGGTGGAAAACCCTGCTTCCTCAATTTCATGGGCAACAGAAAATACGGTATTGATGGAAAGACAGGCCATTACCATTATCAGGGTTAATGCAGTGATTTTTCTGAATTTCGAATTCAAGCGTGTTTACGACCTCAACCCTTTTAATGAGTAGCTATTGCAAGAGATTAAATTTTTGCAGCGTCTGTGTCAAGCAGTAAAATGCGAGAGTGGCAAAGCCTGTAAAAAATAGTGCCTGACAGGCTTTGCCACTCGTATCGACTAATTTATCAGAACAATGAATGCTCAAATGAAAGATAGGCGAATGCGCCATATTCTCCTTTGGAAGGACCGAAACCAATGGGAAACGCAACGCCCGGCACAATCTGCAGTTTGCCGATGTCGATTGCATACCGAAACCCGGGGCTTACGAGTAGTGAGTGTTCATCGGCGGTTACCCCTTTTCCCTGCACGGTCTGTTCTGTACCTCCTACTATTTCGAGCATCAGGTTCAGATTTTTCGAGGCTAGAAAATTGCGCTTGCGCCGTAGTTAGTCGCAACCGTGTCGGCCTTGGCTCCTGCTGCATCCTTGCTGTCAGGGGTAAAGGTAATGCCCATGTTGTAGTGGGTAACCCACCGTTCGGCAAGTTTCACGCTCAGTGGAAAGTTGACTGATAACCAACTGTGCCGGTTCCCAGTCCCTTCTTCTCATCACCGGTGGGAAGGATGAGAGAGAAGCGGGGCGCAAAGGCGATGCCTTCCTTCAGAACTGCCTGATAGCGGTAATTGATCGCCACATCTCCAAATCCTGTGTCGTCTTGTCCGCCCCCCCTGATCCTCTCGACCGGGATGGTGTATGAAAGCTGATGATCCTGTTTCGGCACCGGCCATTCTTGAGTGAAGGTAAACAACGAGCTGTCACCCTTCATGTGCTGGTAGGTGAAAATGTGTTGGATTACCCCGTCCTCTTGGTTGTATGCTTCTTCGATGAGGAAAGAGTTGTCCTGAATTTCGCGGTACTCGGCGCTGAACGCCGGAGCCACACTCAACATAACCATGGCCGCAACAAATGATAGCTTTTTCAATTTGTTTTCCTCCTATTGGATTTTCTCAGCACAACACGGCAAACCGGTCCATGCTGTAGTTAATTCTAATGGTTTATTTCGGCACAACCCCGCAAAACTGAAGTGAATTTAGCATCACCGAAAGAATGGGAGGATATTTTATTTATTACTGAAGTCGGCAGATATTTGACGGAAATTTAGTATACTCTAAAATGTTAGATCAATTTAATTCTTGCCCCCCCTGGAGATCTACCATGCTGATCAATGTCATCTATCGCGACGGCAGCGTCGATATTGTAAATTCTTCTTCACTGAGCCACCTGATCAAAAACGGGGAAATCTTCGCCTTCTGCCGGTCCGATGGCTGGACACGCCTTGACCGGGACCCGGTCCGCAGACAGAAGCTCCCCTTCGACGGGCCGGGGAAGAGGGTAAACGATCTGATGGAAGACTACTATGGCTGACCAGGAAGGCCTCCAATGCTAGGCTTACTGCCGTAAGAGTCCACATCAAGATCATTGCACCCTTCTTTCATTCAAGGGAAGGAAGTTCGCGGGGTCGACTGCCCAATAATTTTCAACATCCTGGCAATCTGCAACAAACCTTCTGCAGCACCAATTCCCACAAATCTGCAGCTTATACCCCTCCTAATTAAACTGCGTTTTATTCTCAAGATTCCCATGGCGCCGCCGATAACTCTCTACAAATACTTAAAATGGCTGCGGCTCTGCGAGGAATTATGCCCAAGAAAAAGCTCCTGCACAAAATTCTCGGAATTATCGGTCTTACCCTTTTCGTCGGCTTTGCCGCCATGGGCATACTGGCCCTATGGCTTGAGTACTCAGCCACCATGGACCTGCAGATGAAAAACAGCCGCAACATGGCGGCGTTTATCATCCACAATATCGATGAGTACATGATGAAAGGGGAATCCAAGGCTGTGGAGGGCTTCCTTAGCAAAATAAAGGAGAAAAAATTCGCCCTTGATATGCGAATCTTCAATGGCGACGGTAAAGAGTCCGAACAATTGGAAGTACCAGCCAATAAGGATGTTGTTGCTGCCTTGGCCAGCGGCAAAACACTGGAGCTGAAGCAGAAGGAAAACGGCATTCACACCCTTAGATCTGTGGTGCCCGTGCCCAACGAGGAACGGTGCAAGCAGTGCCATGATGCGGAGCCCAAATTCCTGGGGGCCATCGTCCTCACCACCTCCCTTGAAGAAGGGTTCAACAGTGCCCTCAAGCTTACCTGGATGCTGACTGCTGCCGGCATATTTTTCTTCCTGACCATGCTCATCACCCTCTATTTATTCTTCAAAAAGACGATCATCAAAGACCTTATTGAATTCGCCGATAAACTGCGGGTCATTGCCCGCGGCGAGGGGGACCTGACCAAGGAGATATCCATCCGCTCCCAGGATGAAATCGGCTCACTGGCAGAGGAGATCAACCATCTGATCTCGAAACTGCGAGATATTATCGCTTCCCTTTATGTACAGGCAGGAAACATTTCCGTCTCCATCTGCATGGTCTCCAGGGATACTATAGGCACCGAGCAGCCTCAAGCGCCCAGAAAGAGCAGGCCATGTCAGTTGCCGTGGCCACAGAAGAGATGGCGGCCACCCTTAATGTGGTCGCCGGTAACACCCATCGGGCGGCAGAGCTTTCAGCCCAGGTCGATGCCGCGGCAAGCGACGGAATGACCGTGGTCGATGAAGCATGCAGCAGCATCAGGATGGTCAACGAAAATGTGACGGCAACCCTGGGAACTGTTATGAAACTGGAAACCTCGTCGAAGAAAATTGGCGAAATTATCGTGCTCATTGAGGACATAGCAGACCAGACCAACCTGCTTGCACTCAATGCTGCCATAGAGGCGGCACGCGCCGGAGAGCACGGCAGGGGATTTGCCGTGGTTGCCGATGAGGTGAAGAATCTGTCGGCAAAGACTGCTGCTTCCACCAAGGAAATTGCCAAGATCATCGCCGATATCCAGAGCGAAAGCCGGGATGCCGCAGCCTCAATTATTGAGGAAAAACAGCGGGTCGAGGAAGGGGTGGACAAATCGCTGGCAGCGAAGGATTGTCTGGAAAAAATCCTCCTCTCCGCCTCCGAATCGTCGGATATGATCAACCAGATAGCGTCGGCCACGGAAGAACAGAGTGCGACGGTCAACGAGATCGCCTCCAGCATCCATAATGTGTCGTCCTCGGCTGCCGAGGTTTACGGGCAGATGCAAAAAAGCAGGGCAGCATTTAACGAGCTCACCGAGGTGGCGGAAAATATCTTTACTACCGTGGGCAAGTTCAACGTGGGAAACCATCACGACGCCATGAAGGGTTATGCCTGCCGGTTGCGGGATGAGGTGGTGGCAGCACTGGAAAAGGCTATCGCCGAAAACAGGCTTTCCATTTCAGATCTTTTCGATCGTAATTACAAGCCGATTCCCGGCGCCTCTCCCCAGAAGTTTACCACCCGCTTCGACAGTTTTTTCGATCAGGCCATCTCTCCGATCCAGGAACGACTACTGGCAGACAGCGAGGATATCAACTTTGCCATTTGTGTCGATGATCATGGCTATTGCCCGACCCATAATCTGCGCTACACCAAGCCTCTCACCGGCAATCCGGAGACAGACAAAACCGCCAACAGAACCAAGAGAATCTTTGACGACCGCACCGGCATCAGGGGAGCACAGAACACAGAGCCCTTCATCCTGCAGACTTACATGCGGGATACCGGCGAGATCATGAACGACATGTCGGCCCCCATCATCATCGACAACAGGCACTGGGGTGCGGTACGAATCGGCTACCAGTCCAGATAAACGGACCAAAGACAGAAAAAGGCCGCCCTGTAAATGGGGCGGCTTTTTTACACCTGCGTTCAGTTGCGGTCGTTCATGGTTGTTGTTGAATAAGAACCGTTTCCTAAGTACACTGGTGAAGATCAGGCATGGCGTAATTGCAGCGTTGTTGTTGAAGAAGAACCGTTTCCTAAGTACACTGCTCCGGCATTGATTGAGTTTTCGTTAGGTGTTGTTGTTGAAGAAGAACCGTTTCCTAAGTACACTTGAAAACAAACTGTCCGCAACGCCAACAAGTTGTTGTTGAAGAAGAACCGTTTCCTAAGTACACTATATCAAGGGGTTTCAGTTCCGGTTTCATAGTTGTTGTTGAAGAAGAACCGTTTCCTAAGTACACTTTGCCACTAATGCGGTCACCAAGCCCCATGGTTGTTGTTGAAGAAGAACCGTTTCCTAAGTACACTTGGGGCAAGTCCACCGCCGCCATCTACGCCGTTGTTGTTGAAGAAGAACCGTTTCCTAAGTACACTTCCCTCATTGGTTGATGTATCGTACATTCAGTTGTTGTTGAAGAAGAACCGTTTCCTAAGTACACTCTGGCGGAGTACGAAAAGCTCGCCGAGACCGTTGTTGTTGAAGAAGAACCGTTTCCTAAGTACACTCTGGACCGCCTACTGGGACAACGGCGCCAAGTTGTTGTTGAAGAAGAACCGTTTCCTAAGTACACTGTAGTTAAGCTGCGGCCTGGTCTTCAGTTCGTTGTTGTTGAAGAAGAACCGTTTCCTAAGTACACTTTCTCCTTTCTCTCGGCCTTGATCTTGTTGGGTTGTTGTTGAAGAAGAACCGTTTCCTAAGTACACTAGGATTCCGGCCTGGGACGCCTCCACAGGGGTTGTTGTTGAAGAAGAACCGTTTCCTAAGTACACTGGAAATTTTGAGTGGGCATCAGATCACCCTGTTGTTGTTGAAGAAGAACCGTTTCCTAAGTACACTTGTTATATTTGCCGCTCTCTGTTTACACAGTTGTTGTTGAAGAAGAACCGTTTCCTAAGTACACTAACAAGGGTTTGCTACAAGCTTAGAGACTGTGTTGTTGTTGAAGAAGAACCGTTTCCTAAGTACACTTTCTAGCCATTGCATCAGACCAACCACATTGTTGTTGTTGAAGAAGAACCGTTTCCTAAGTACACTGCAGAAATTGGCGGTTTTGCTGACGCGG